>JAZUGS010000017.1:0-94138 GCA_045641305.1 Candidatus Nanosyncoccus sp. | reverse complement strand
ATTCAGTTCAATCCCAAAAAAAGAAAGTCCCGTACCTACTCAATGCAGCGTTGCCTGACGGACTATCGATATGCTTATTATATCGTACTTACTACAAAATTTCAACTACATTTTTTTGCTTATCTATTAAAAGCAAGCATTTGATATTTCTAGATCGTTTTAACTGGTAACTTAATTCGTTTTTTAACCTATTAATATGCATTTTGGAAAATCTAGCATCAATAATAATATTTTCGGATTGTTTTGCTGCATTTCTAAGAGTATGCTGCAAATTATATTTACCGTCCCCAGTTGGTGATTTTAGTTCCCAATACTTATTACCAATTAAAAAGTCGGGTGTTTTATTATTGTCTCTAGCAATAAACTTTACATTTTCATTAAAATATTCAAGCAAAATGTATGCGGCAGACATTTCACGAATAGAAGGCTTAGGATAGACTTCTTTTGGTACAATTATAGAACGTTCTTTCTTTCTCATATCTATACTAGCTAAGGGTAGCACAGCACAAAATAAATTACAACCACACACATACCTACTCATGGTCGTGCGTCGTATCGAGCGACATAAACCTGAGAAGTTCTGGATGGAAGTAAAGTTCAATCTTGCCCACTGCACCATGACGATGCTTTGCAACTAAAAGTTCCGTGATATGCGTTTCTTCATAATTATCATCATTCTGCCGATAATAATCCGGACGGTGCAGAAACATCACAAGGTCAGCATCCTGCTCGATCGAACCAGACTCGCGCAAATCCGATAGCACTGGCCTCGGGTCATCACGCCCAGTTACGTTACGAGACAACTGCGCCAAAGCAATTACTGGAATTTCTAGCTCACGCGCCAGAATCTTTAAGCCACGCGAAATTTCTGTCACCTCTTGCACGCGATTACCTTTATATCTATCCGAACCCTGGATTAACTGCAAATAGTCCACAATTACAATTCCGATATCATGATCGTGCATCGCGCGCCTTGCTTTATTGCGAAGTTCCAAAATCGTCATCGACGATGTGTCATCAATATAAATCGGAATCTCGTCCATCTCGCCAAGCGCATCACCAATTTTCGAAAATTCTTCATCCGTCAAATTACCAGTTCGCATTTTCCAGTTATCCACTCCCGACACATCCGAAATCATACGATCAATAATTTCATTCGCCGCCATCTCCATCGAGAAAAACAGCACACCTTTTTTATTAATTGTGGCTATATTATATGCTAAGTTTTGCGCAAAAGTCGTCTTACCCATCGCCGGACGCGCGCCGATAATTACTAAATCACCCTTTTGAAAACCCGCAGTTTTTTTATCAAGATCACGAAAACCAGTCTTAAGACCGCGCAGAGCGCCTTTGTTTTTGTGCAACTCTTCAATTCTATCAAATGCGTCCGCCAATAATTCTTCCATCGGCACATAATCGCTTTTTACAATTTTATCCGAGACTTCAAAAAGCTCCTTTTCGGCCGCACCAATCAAATCATCTACATTTGCATCATCTTCAAACGCTTTATCACTAATAATCGATCCCGCTTTAATCAACTTACGACGCACCGACGCTTTTTCAATAATTTCAGCATAAGCCTTTGCATGCGACGCAGTTGGCACAAAATTAGTTAGTTCCGTCAGGTACGGCGCACCACCAATGTTTTTTAATTCCTTTGTTGTTTTGAGCTCCGACGTTAAAGTCAATAAATCAATTGGTTTATGCTGATCATACAGACTAATCATCGCCTTATAAATTGTCTGGTGCCTATTTTCATAAAAATCCGTTGGCCTTAAAATCGTCAAAACTTCCGGTAACACCGAGTCTGAAAGCATTACCGCGCCAAGCAGCGATTTTTCCGCCACAAGATCCTGTGGCGGAATACGACCGCTTTCCCCCTTAGATTCACTTGTTCCTCTAGAATGGGACTGTTCCTCCATTACTATTCACCTCCTCCACCCTCCCCATTATATCAGATATTTGTGAAATTTTGCTATTTTCTGGCAACTCTACAGATAACTCACCTACTTCATGAATTGTAATTTTTACTCCACCGCCTGCTTCCACCAAAATTCGCTTGTTATTATCACGCGAAAGAATTGTCTTCGTGATTTTTTTGTCTGGAAAAATATCCAACACATTATCGGCAAATTTATAAGTCGTTTTCATTAGTTGACTATGTATTGCGTCATTCAATCCTCTCACTCGCTCCAAAAACTCCTCCCATGAGAATTCGGCGGTAGCAGATTGAGAGGGGGACGATGTATTTACGAGGCGGTGTTCGCGACCAACGGGGAGCGAATGAAGCGACGCGCCACCCGTAACGACGGGTTGGCGCAAGCGTCCGCCGACAAATGCATCGTCACCGCACAGCGCCACCAATAACTTCGCTTCCGCAAACGGCGCTCTCACCTCCACCAATTTCGGTAGCAAATCCAGCCCAAGCTCCGGCTTTGATATAATCCTCCCAATCATTTCTTCTGCTATCGTCTCTGCTTTCACTCCAGACGATAATAGATCTTTTAAGACTTCAATACTTCTATCTTTTATTATTTTTTCTATTTTTTCATCTTCTGGCAAACCCAAAGCTGAGACCACTAGCTCTTTTGTAATCTCCCCATCCGACAACGTAGAAATTTGATCAAGTAGCGACAGGGAATCACGAAACGACCCGCCACCTCGCCTTGCTACAACACTAATTGCATCATCGGAAATTTTAATTCCTTCCTTCTCGCATACCGACTTCAAAAAACCAAACATCGTAGTCTCATCAGCAAGCCTGAATGTATATGTTTGCGCTCTAGAAGTAATAGTCACTGGCACCTTATATGCATCTGTCGTCGCCATAATAAATATTACATGTGCCGGCGGCTCCTCCAGAGTCTTCAACAAGGCATTAAATGCTGATTTCGACAACATATGTACTTCATCGATAATGTAAATCTTGTATTTACCTTTTGATGGCGCAATTGCCGCTTTTTCTCTTAATTCTCGTATATTATCTACGCCCGTATTCGATGCCGCATCAATCTCGATAATATCCACATAATCATCTTCTAGTTCGTATTTGAATTTATTTACTTCATGTGCAAAAATCCTTGCTACGGATGTTTTGCCGCAACCTCTAGGTCCCACAAAAAGATATGCATGGGAGATTTTTCCCGACTTCAAAGATTTCGCCAATACATCCGTCACTTGCTCCTCGCCCACCACCTCCGCAAGTGCCTTTGGTCGATATTTACGATATAGTGCCTTGCTCATTACAACGCAGCTTCAACAGCCGCCCATGTGGCATCTTCATTATTTGCCGGAATCGTCACTGTTACTTGCGCACCCTCTTTTAGGTGGAAATAAGTTACAGAGGCATACAAAATTTGATATTCTTTACCAGAAATCTCTACAAAATATTTATCATCATGGCGAGTCAATGTCCCAATCACCGTACGACGTTCCACCGGGCCAATCTGCTTGTACAAAAACTTGCCATCGTCAGTAATTGTCAGCTTCATGATGTCACCCTCAACGAGCTTAGACTTTGAAGCATAGTTGGCAGGAACAGGATAATTTTTGCCATCAGGACCAATCATAATCTGACCATCAAAAATGCCTTCAATCACTTTGCCGTCTGGACTAGAAAGAACAGTCTCTCGTGGCGCAGCAATCGTACCACCATCACCAAGAATTGACACCAACAATTCTTTTGCAGCAGAAAGGCTAGTCTCTGCATCCGTGATGAGACTTCGTAAGCGTTTTATTTGTTTTTCTGGTAGTTCAGACATTACCTCGCATTCCTGTCTACATATAGTATTAATATTATATTATACCTACGCACACATATTGTCAAGAACTTTTTTTCAAGAAAAATCAGACTTATGCTATAATAGTCTTACATGAAAAAAACTGCAGTATCTAAACTTTTTCTTTATCGTTATCGCTTTTTAATCGGTTACATTATTCTCGGACTCGCTTTTACTGTACTGCTCTTTAGCCTGCCAATTTTTGCTAATAGCGGCATCACAAATGACGAAATATCTTCCGCTACGTCCTCATATAATCTCGGCTTCGACGCTATTACTTCTGGCTCGCTTATCGATCTCCCGTATCATTTATTGCAAAAATTTTCCATTCGCTTCTTCGGTCTTAGCGCCTACACCATCAAGCTTCCTAGTATAATCATTGGTCTCCTGCTTGGATTTCTTTTTATACTTCTTCTCAACCGCTGGTTTAAATCCAATGTCTCGTTGCTTGCATCCTGTCTGGTCGTTCTTTCTACTCCATTTCTCTTTCTTGCTGGCTCGGGAACTCCGCTTATTATGATTGTTTTCTGGCCAACCTTACTCCTTTGGCTAGGTTCAAAAATTCAAGGCGAAAAAAAGCCGAAGCCTATATATTCTATCCTTTTTGCCATAGCACTCCTATTTGCCATCTTCACGCCATATATGCTTTATTTTGCAATTTTCTGCGTTCTTTTTGTCATTTCACAGCCACATTTACGTTTTATTGTTAAAAACCTTCCCAAAATTCCTCTAATTCTCACAGCCCTGCTGGTTCTTGGTGGCATTACAGCATTGGGTTTTAGTATCTATAATCGTCCAGATACTATCCTAGAGCTTCTTTTCTCCACCGAATGCACTATTGATACCTTCTTCGGTAATATTGGTGAAGGACTCACTGCTCTATTCTCCTGGCGTACAGGAAGCGAAAACGTCTTCTTGTCTCCACTAGTAAGCCTCCCCAGCCTTGCACTTGTACTTATCGGTCTATTTTCTACCACCAAAGGTTTCTTTGCTTCCCGCAACTCCATCGCATCTCTCTTGCTCATCTTTACTCTACTTATTACTGGCTTTAATCATAACGCCGTCACTTTCTTCATTTTGCCTTTTTCTATTTTAATCGCTCACGGCATCAAATATCTCCTCGAAAAATGGTACGGCCTATTTCCCAAAAACCCCTATGCCCGCATTTCCGCACTTATACCACTCACGTTGCTTTTTAGTTTTATGTTAATTCCAGGACTTTTACAATACATTTACGGCTATCATTATAATCCTAATGTCGTAAGCGAATTCTCTGACACTCTTAGTATTATCCAAAAAAATTTACAAAACAATGAAACTCTTCTTGTTTCAGACCATGTCGAATTTTATAACATTCTTGAAGATTTTACGAACCTAGATGTCATCACCTCAACTGATACTACCGATGCTGATAATCTTGCCATTCTTGGCAAACCCGAAAAGACCCCTTCCGGTTATAAACTTTCTCGCATTATTACCTCGGCAAAATCCGATAACTCTGATATAATATATCTATACACGAAAAAAGGAGACTAAAATGGGTCAAACTATGGACCAAATGAAAATGTTGAATCAACTCAGAAAAGCCCAAAAAGAGCTAAAAAAAGAAGTCGTTGAAGTCGAGGCTGGTGATGGTGCCGTCGTAGTTCAAATCAACGGGGAATTAAAAGTTAAAAAAGTTACTATCGACCCTAAGCGTGTCGATCTAGACGATATTCATGAACTTGAACGTTGGATCGAGAACTGTATGCGCGACGGTTTTGCTAAAGCTCAAGAAATTGCCACGGACAAAATGAAACCTCTCATGGGTGGTCTCGGCAACTTTGGAATGTAATTATCACTATTTTACATAATGTTACCTAAATCTCTCGAGAATGTTATTGAAGCGCTCGGCCATTTGCCCGGCGTTGGTCCCAAAACGGCAGAACGCTATGCCTACTATCTTTTTAAATCCAATCCTAATATTTCCTCTAACATTGCAGACACTCTAACTCACCTTCATTCCGGCGTAAAATTATGCCCTGTCACTTTTGCTTTTATCGACGCTTCGGACGATGTATCTCCCCTCTATTCCGATCCAGACCGTGACAAATCTACAATTCTAGTCGTTGAAGAACCGCTCGATATTTACGCCATCGAGCAAACCCGCAGTTTTCATGGCGTCTACCACGTCCTTGGTGGGGCTATCTCGCCAATCGATGGCATCACTCCAGCCGAGCTACACATTAAAGAGCTTATTGACCGCATCGCCACCGATGCTGCCGCCGAAATCATCATCGCAACAAATCCATCCGTCGAAGGTGAATCTACTGCCCTTTTACTCGAAAAAATGCTTCATGAAAAATATCCTGAGCTCAAAATCACTCGCCTTGCCCGTGGTTTGCCACTCGGTGTTGACCTTTCTTATGCAGACCAAATTACGCTTTCTGCCGCATTAGAAAACCGCACTAATCTATGAAACTAAATGACTTTTAGTCTAATTGCTGTAAAGCCTTAAAATCAATTTTATTCATTTTTGTAAGTGGCAAACCAAGCACATAGCGATACTCGCGTGGCAATTCATATTTTGCTAAGTTTTTCTTCAAAATATTTGTCAATTCCTTACGGTTGGCGCGTGTATCTTTATCCTTTTTAAAGACGATAAATGCTTTCACTATCTCGCCCCGCAAAGCATCCGGCACGCCCACTACGGCACATTTCTCAACCGCAGGAGACGTCATAATAACCTCCTCAACCTGTGACGGATAAACATTATACCCATTAGTAATAATCATCCGTTTCAGCCTCGACTTAAAATGAAGTAATCCTTTTTCATCGATAAAGCCCACATCGCCCGTCTTCAGATACCTCTTTCCACCTATTTCCGTAAAGGCTGCCTCAGTCTCTTTTTTATTATCAAGATAGCCTAACATATTAGTCGGCCCATAAAGCAGGATTTCACCATCCTTGCCATTTTCTGCCTCTTTACCAGTCGTAAGGTCTTGAATATAAAACTTGCAATCCGGCAACGCATAGCCAATTACATCTGCCGCCTTCGTGATGCCAACGGGCGAAAACGCCACCACACCTGAAGCCTCAGTTAACCCATACCCCACTCTTAAATCCGCCGATGATCCATGTTCGCGCAAAAACTTATTCACTTTTTGTTTTTGTGGCAAAGATATAGCATCGCCACCAGAAATTGCCGTTTTAATATATTTCAGATCATTTTTGCCAAATTTCATCTTAGTCATATATTCATACAAAGTCGGCACACCACAAAGTACACTAAAATGATATTGTTTTACATAGCTTTTTAGTTTTTTAGCCGAAAACTGAGGAATCAAAATTACCCGCATCCCAAAATACAATGGAATATGCGTACATATACCCAACCCAAAAGCATGGAAGTTTGGCAGAAAAGTCAAAAACGAACCTTCAGACTGTAAAATATCCGGTGCGTAATATTTCGACACCAAAGCCTGTGAGTTAAAATTCAAATTAGAAAGCATCACGCCCTTTGGCTTACCCGTCGTACCACCAGAATACAAAATCACCGCCAGATCTTCACTATTCACCCTTGCGTGCGGATTACCAATATATTTATTGGCCTGCAAAATAAAATTCTCCCACCGCATAACTTTCTGACTCTTCTTGATATGGTTCTTGCGCCCTTTAGTCAACCAGTAGACTACTTTTACAATGAATGCCATTGATTTAGTCGCAGACGTCACAATCACGTGTTCCAATTCTGTATTTTTCAAAATTGGTTCTACACGAGGATAAGCTATATCAATACAAAGCATCGCTTTAGAATGTGATTTCTTAAGCAAATCCTCCATCTCGGTCTCAGAAGATAATGGATGAATCATACTTGCCACCGCGCCCACTTCGTTAATTGCATAAAACATACACACGGCTTCCGGAGTATTTGGCATACAAATCGTCACCCGATCGCCTTTTTCAATGCCAAGAGCTTTAAGTCCACGCGCCACTTTATCAATACGCTTAATTAATTCCTTATAGGTAAATTGTCTATTTGAATATTCTATTGCCGTATTGTGTGGCCATTTGCATGATGCCTCATAAATCGCATCGTAAAGTCCGCCTTCAAAATAATGAATATCGCTCGGCAGCTTCTCAATATAACCATACTTCGCTCGCGCCAATTTCATATCAATTTTGCGCACAACATTTCGAATCTTATTATAAATAATTTCTAACATACTTTCTATTTTATCACGATTTTAGTGATATAATTAAGAAAAGGAGCTCTATGAACAAGAATTTTAAAGTCCGTTTTAGCGTTTCAATTCTTTTACTAATTATCGCTGCCGTTTTTCTTTTTACTTTTGACAGTATTCCGTTCAAGATCTTCTTCGGCACTTTTGCCTTTATTGCTTCACTTGAATTATTTAGTTTCTTTTATAATTTCCAAGCCAAATCCGCCAAGCCTGCAAAACGTAGTAATCTTCCGCTTTGTATCATTTTTTCGTTAATCGAAATTGCCTGCCTTGTTGCCAGCACTATCTTTATCTCCAAGCAAGATGCCCTCACTATAGTCGTAATTATTCTTGGCGTCTGTGGCTACGACGTCTTCGCTTATCTCTTTGGTAGCTGGCTTGGCGGCAAAATCTTCAAAAAATCTCGCCCTTTCCCACTCGTTTCCAAAAATAAAACTTGGGAAGGAACTATCCTCGGTCTTCTTACTGCTTTAATCTTGGTAGTTTTTACTTCGTTGTTCGCTTGCATTACCGGTCCAGGCGACGCTAACGAATATCATCTATGTCATACCACCATTCTTTGGTTATGCCCACTGCTCGCACTCGTCGGTGACCTATTTGAGAGTCTGTTAAAGCGCTTTTTCAACATTAAAGATAGCAACGAAAACGTTATCAAGTATCCATTATTCACTAAGCTTGAATTACTTGTAGGTGGCAGCGAAGGTCATGGCGGCTACTTAGACCGCATAGACTCTCTCGCCTTTACCGCCACTATGCTTTTATTACTTTCTTGTATCCTTTAGTTAAATAGTCAGCCCCCGACCACAACGTCAAAGCTACTGCAATATATACTATAATAGTACCAATCGTAAGCAACACACCATTCGAAAGAATCAAACTCAACATGATTATAGTCAAACCAATCATTTGTGTCATTGTTTTTGATTTACCGATCATCGAAGCTGCCACCGTTTCACCTTTGCGTGCCACCATCATTCGCATTCCATCCACTGCGAAATCACGAATTAGAATCACGCCAAAAACCCATGGTGCCACTATACCTTTCATTACCAATGCAAAAAATGTCAAATTAACCAACATTTTGTCTGCTAGTGGATCAAGAAACTTGCCCAGCTCCGTCACCTGATTATTTTTACGTGCCAAATCACCATCCAATTTATCCGTTAAGGCTGCCACTACAAAACAAATAAGCGCAGGGATCTTGAATGCTTCATTATCACTAAACATAAAAATCATCAAAGGTGCAACCAAAACAATTCTAGCTAGTGTCAAAATTGTCGGAAAATTAAATGTCTTATTTTTTACCATTCTTAATCTCTTTCTTTTTAATTTTGTATTCACGAAAAGCCTCTTTCTTTTGGATTTTTTCCTCATCACTCAAAATATGTTTACGATGATCTACTTTCCATGCCCGCACACCTGCAAAACGCGCCGCAAGTATATCGGTCGACCATTTATCGCCCAGCATTACTGTTTCGCTCTGTAAAAATCCATATTTTACCATCGCCTCAGTTAATTTTGTGCTCATTGGCTTCTTTGCCCACCATACTGGCTCTACGCCAAGTGGCTTGCAGAACTTCTGAATTTTTTTCTTTTTGCCGTTATTACTAATCACCACAATCTTCACGCCAGCTTTAGTACAATTTTTCACCCATTCATGCAAATTATCTTCTGGTTCAGTATCACGTCGCACTTTCAATGTATTATCAAGATCACATAGCAAAAGTCTAACTTCTTCTTCTTTTAAAACCTCTGGGCTCACGTCTTCGAAGCGCTCAAAATATCTATCTGCCTTAAAAATGCTCATATATTTATGATATCATAAAAATAGAGTATAATATTAATATGTATCAAAAATTTTCAGATTTTATTAAAGACAAAAAACGCCTCTGTATTATTCAGGCCGAAAATCCAGACGGAGACTCGCTTGGTTCCGCAATTGCGCTCGATTATTTACTGTCAGACCATGATATTGCCCTATATTGTCCAGTTGACATTCCAAAATATTTACATTATTTCAAAGATTGGTCACGCGTCACCAATGAGTTTGACTACAAAGCCGATGGCTATATTGTCGTTGATACTGCTGCCACGATTTTACTCTCCAAGCTCCTTGATGATTCGGCTATCAAAAATTGTCTTTATAGTACTCCAGTTTTTGTCATTGATCATCACGAGACTACTGATGACCTTGATTTTCCACACGACTCCGTCATCGAGGTACGTCCTGCATGCTGCGACGTAATTTATCAAATTGCCAAATCCGAAAATATCGCCATTAGCCAACCTGCCGCCGAAGCCATTTTCCAGGGCATCCTCTCTGATACTTTGGGTCTCACGAGTTCCTCCGTCACCGCCGAAACTTTTGAAACAGCTGCAAATCTTACCAAACTCGGAGCAAACATCACCAATCTCGAAGAGTCCCGTCGTGAATTCATGAAAAAATCTCCTCGTATTTTGGATTACAAAGCTGACCTTATTAAACGTATCGAATATTCGCTCGATGGCCAACTAGCCACCGTCCATATTCCATGGGATGACATTCGTGAATATTCCGACGAATACAATCCAAATGTATTGATCCTCGAAGAGATGCGCCTCGTTGAAGACGTAAAAGTTGCCATCGCCATCAAAACCTATCCAGACGGCAAAGTTACTGGCAAAATCCGCACCTCCTCCGACGCTCCTATTGCCGAAAAAGTTGCCGGCTATTTCGGTGGCGGCGGTCATCCATTTGCTGCTGGCTTTCGTACTTACGATACAACCTACGACGATGTTGTTCGTGATCTCATCAATATAGTACCCGATTTACTGCAAGAATGTGATTTTAATAAAGGATAGCTATGAAATTATACAATACCAAAACTCGCAAAATCGAAGAATTTAAGCCTCAAAACCCTGAGGAAGTCAAAATTTACACTTGTGGCCCCACTGTATACTCTACAGCCCATATTGGCAATCTCACTTCATATATTTACTGGGATTTACTCATTCGCACCCTCAAAGCCTCTGGCTACAAAGTCAAGCGCGTCCTCAATCTCACAGATGTTGGACATCTTACGTCTGACGCAGACGAAGGTGAAGATAAACTCGAAAAAGGCGCCAAAAGGGAAAATAAAACCGTTTGGGAAATTGCCGATATATATATTAATAAATTCTTAACAGATTTTCGTGCGCTCAATCTCACCGAGCCCGACATTCTTGCTCGCGCCACTGATTATATCGAAGCTGACAAAAAAGCTGTCGACACCATGACTGCAAATGGTTATACCTACGAAACCTCCGATGGTGTTTATTTCGATACTGCCAAATTTCCCACTTATGCCGATTTCGCTCACTTAAATCTCGACAATCTCAAAGCTGGCGCCCGCGTCGAATTTAACAATGAAAAGAAAAATCCTTCCGACTTCGCCGTCTGGAAATTTATCAAGCCTGGCGAAAATCACGCCATGCGTTGGGATTATCTAAATCGCCCAGGATACCCAGGTTGGCATCTCGAATGTTCAACTATTATTCACGAGGAGCTCGGCGAACCTATCGATATTCATACTGGTGGCATTGATCATATACCCGTCCACCACACCAACGAAATCGCCCAGACCTACGCTATTTCCGAAAAAAATCTGGCGCACTATTGGCTCCATTGTAATTTCATTAATATTGCTGGTCAAAAAATTTCCAAATCCCTTGGTAATGTTTATTCGTTAGACGATATTAAAGCGCGTGGTTTTTCGCCGATGGATTTCAAGATGTGGGTACTCGAAGGTCATTATCGCGGTGAACGCAATTTTACTTTTGAAGGCCTCGCCGCCGCCCATGCCCGTCGTCTTGCCTGGCGCAACCGCATCGCGGAATTGCGCCAATTCGAAGCCAAAAATGCACTTTCTCGAGGGCTTCCGGAGGTCACGACCGAGGATGAGGGCGCGCGCCCCGTAACAACGGGCGCAAGCGACCCGTCCCTCGAAAAGTGCTTTTTGGCTCTCGCAGACGATCTTAATTCTGCCGAAGCCTTTGCTGTTATCGATAACAATAATCTCACTATTGCTGATTGGCAATCCGTCGACGAACTATTTGGTCTAAACCTCATTAATGATTCACCAGATATTTCCGAATCCGAAAAATCCATTTTAGATGAGCGCGCGACAGCTCGCGCCGCCAAAGATTGGGTAAAATCCGATCTTCTCCGCAGCCAACTCGAAGAAAAGGGAATCACCGTTAAAGACACTCCCTCTGGCCAAATCTGGCAATATCTCGCATAACTATTGACTTCAGCCAATGGACCGTTTATTGGTGTCAAAGTCGACGATATCACCAAAGTTGCCAAGTGGGAAAAAATTTTTCCCAAAGATATTCTGGAAGATGGTGGAACTATTTATATTATGTCAAATCTTACCTCTAACGTAAAGCTTGTATTTGTGGCTTATTTTGAATAATATCTGTCCAAAAATTCTTTTTTATATTCTGCAAAATTACCATCAAGCAAACTTTGGCGAATTTTATCGACAGTTGAAACCACAAAATGCTCGTTGTGAATTGAGGCTAAAATTTTAGCCGTAATCTCGTCGGTTCTAAACAAATGATGCAGATAGGCACGCGTATATTTTTGGCAACAAGCACAATCGCACTCGGCCTCAATTGGCGTAAAATCGGTTTTATATTTAGCATTTTTGATATTAATACGACCATCTAAAGTATAAAGCGAACCATTACGCGCCATGCGTGTTGGACCGACGCAGTCAAAAGTATCACAACCATTTTCGGCGCCATCAAATAAATCAATTGGCTCTTGCCCCATACCAAGCAAGTGACGTGGCTTATTTTCTGGCAAAATATTGTTCACAACTTTGAGCATTTCTGCCATACCTTCCGCCGTGAATACGCCACCAATTCCAAAACCATCGACTAGCTGACTTGCTGCGAATTTTGCTGATTCAGCCCGAAGATCAAGAAAAGTTCCACCCTGCACTACAGCATACAAATACTGTTCATTTTGTTTGTTTTTGGCTGCTTCACTATACAATTTATCATGTTCAGCTACGCAACGTTCTAGCCAACGATGCGTTCTATGCATTGCAGTTTCCATGTCGTCGTGATTATCAGATTTTGCTAAATGGTCAAAAGCCATATGAATATCTGCGCCAATTTTCCATTGTGTCTGCATCGAAAGTTCTGGCGTCATTTCAAATTTATCACCATTAATATGGGATTTGAATCTTGCTCCTTCCTCAGAAATTCTAACATCTGGCAAGGAAAAAATTTGGAATCCGCCTGAATCCGTAAAAGTTGGTCCATGCCAGCTAGAAAATTCCGCCAATCCACCCGCCTGTTCTAGCAATTCGGCACCTGGCGTCAAAAACAAATGGTAAGTGTTTGCCAAAATCGCTTGCGAACCAAGCTCACGCATTTGCTCCATAGTTAAAGCTTTGACAGTTGCACGAGTAGCCGCCCCAATAAAGGCGGGTGTTTCAATTATTCCGTGTGGGGTAATGATTTTACCGACTCTTGCCAAGCCATCGCGTTTTACAATTTCATACTTCAAATGTCCATCATTTAACATATAAACATTGAATCTCCATAGCTTAAGAAATTATATTTTTCAGTCACGGCATGGTTGTACGCTGAGTGCAAATTCTCCCAACCTGCGAATGCCGACGCCAACATCAAAACAGTTGATTTTGGTGCGTGAAAATTCGTTAGTAGTGCATCAATCATTTTAAATTCAAAACCAGGATAAATAAAAATGTCGTCTTCGCCAGAAGTTTTACCGGTTTTAGCATAATATTCCAATGTGCGTGCCACTGTAGTACCAAGCGAAATCACACGGCGTCCATTTACTTTTGCTTCTTTAATAGCAGCCAGAGTTTCGTCAGGAATATTAAACCACTCGGAATGCATCTTATGATCTTCTACTTTATCGCTGCGCATTGGCAAAAAAGTGCCGAGCCCCACATGCAAAGTTAAATAACAAATTTTAACACCTTTTCGTCGTAATTTGGTTAATAGTTCCTCGGTCATATTGAGGCTAGCTGTTGGCGCTGCTGCCGAACCCATATTTTTAGCCCAAACTGTTTGATAGCGTACTTTATCACTTTCTGAAGCATCACGATGAAGATATGGCGGCAAAGGTACATTGCCGAACTTTTCGGTTAAGATATTTAAGTCTGTTTTAGATTCAACCTCGGCAATGCCATTACCCAAAATATGTTTAATTATAACTTGTTCGGTGCTATTATCGACAGTTAAAATATCGCCGTCATGTAGTTTGCCGCGATACATAACACGCTGTGGCTCGTTGCCATGCTTTTCCAGAACAACCAACTCGCGCTTGCGACCGTCGTCAAGAGAACAAAATAAACGCGAACGCATCACGCGCGTATCATTCAAAATTAGCACATCTCCTTCGTTTAGAAATTCATCTAAATTTCGATAGTATAAATCTTTTGTCTCGCCAGTTTTGCGATTCAAAACCAAAAGACGTGTCGTGCCGCGTTCTTTAGGCGGGAATTTAGCGATACGTTCTTCTGGCAAATCATAATTATAGTCAGAAACGAGCATTTTTATATTATACCACTTTTTAGGTCTTTTTCAATCTGTTTGCGGTATCGGTCTTCTTCTGAAAAAATACAACCACAATATTTTTGCATATACATACCGAGTTTGCGAGCCTTTTCTTGTCCCTCGCGAAAGCCGACACGAAAATCTCGATAAATAAATTCCACACCAGCAAGTTGCGCCATCTCTTCGCACACTGCTTTTAATTCATCATGTTTTTGGTATGGCGAAACTAGCAACGTCGTAGAAAAAGCATCAAAACCATTTTTAGCTGCATATCTCGCCGTTTCACCAATCCGCACACGATAACAATAGTTAACGCAACGATTCGGAATGTCCGATACCACGTTTTTACAAAATTCATCTAACCCATATTTTTCATAAAAAATACTTTCAACATTGATTTTTTCAACATATTCCTTAAGGCAACCGCGTCGCGCTTTGTATTCCATGTACGGATGAATATTTGGATTAAACCAAAAAACCGTGGGCTCAATACCTTCTTTTCTTAATTCGTCAATACAATAAACGCTGCATGGCGCACAGCAAGTATGCAATAAAACTTTTTTCATCCTATACATTATAACAAAAACTATGATATAATTAAACCATTAAGGAGGTCATATGTCTAAAACAGTAATCGATATCGACACACGAACGTTTATTCGTTTTTGGCTTGTTTTGCTCGGCGTCGGTCTTGTTATTGCTTTTATTTATCAATCACTTACGGGCTTAATAATTATCGGTATCTCGATTTTTCTCGCACTTGCATTAAAGCCCCTAGTTAAAAAATTTAACAATTTTCTCGGCAATAAAACCACCGCAGCAATACTGGCATATTCTATAATCGTCATTTTCATAATCGCTATCATGCTTATCATTGGCCCAGTCGTCGCCAATGAGACTTCAAAATTTATTCAACAAATTCCTACCGCCTTCGAGACTAGTATCGGCGGCTGGAACGGTATCAATCGTTTTGGTCAAAATCTCGGCATCGAAAATCTTCAAGGTGAAATCACCCACGCCCTCACAAACCTTTCCAACAATATTATCAATAATCTTGGTACCACTGTCACCACAAGTATCGGTGCCGTCTCCGATGTCATAATTAAAGCTATGCTCGTCCTCATTCTTACACTTCTTTTCTCCATCGAAGGCCCAAAAATTATGGACAGAGTCTGGCACTACCTCGGCACTCGCAAAGAAGACAAAAAATCCGTCGATGTTGCTCGTCACGTCGTTTCTCGCATGGGCGGAGTAGTTTCAAGCTATGTTGCACATCAAGTTCTCGTCGCACTCATTGATGGTTTTGCCACTATGCTCTTTGTCTTTATTATTACTCTTGCTTTCGGACTCTCGCCAACCCTCGCGATACCTATGGGGCTTATTTCGTTCATTTTCTATCTCATTCCAATGTTTGGCCAGTTTATCGGCTCCTGTATTGTCACCGTCGTCCTCGCTTTTTCTAATCCTATCGCCGCAATAGTATTTGTAGTTGCCTATGTCATTTACATTCAAATCGAAAACAACCTTATCGCGCCCAAAATCCAAGGCAACGCCATGCGTCTTCCTGCCGTAGTCATCCTCTGCGCAACTATTATCGGTATGTATTCTTTTGGTCTTCTCGGCGCCATTATCGCTATCCCAATCGCCGGATGTATCCGCGTCCTCATTGAAGAATATCCAAATATTAAATCAATCCGCGATTGACAAAGTAAATAAAACATCTATAATAGAATCACGATTTATGCTTAAACTATTTAAATATCTCAAGCCATACTGGTGGCAGGTCTTGGTCTTGCTCGCGTCAACCGCACTCCAAGTTTACTGCACACTCCGTCTCCCAGCACTCATGGCCGAAATTATCAATGACGGAATTGTGCCAGGTGCCTCCGACGTAATCTGGGCTATTGGCATACAAATGATTTTGCTTGCTATTATTTCCGCTATTGGAACTTTAATTTCTAGCTTTTTCTCCGCCCGCATTGGCGCCAACTTTTCTCGCGACATTAGAAATGACGTCTTTTCTAAAGTTCTCACATTTAACGTTGCCGATATGAAAAATTTCAGCACCGCTTCACTCATTACTCGTACTACCAACGACATCAACCAAGTTCAGCAAACTACCACAATGATGTTATCCATGATGCTCCGCGCCCCTCTCTTTTGTATTATTGCTATCATTATGGCTATTCAAACGGCGCCCGATATGACCTGGATTATCGCCGTTGCTACCGTCGCAATTGCTGGCACTATTATCCTTATCATGTCGCTCATTATTCCAAAATTCAAAATTTTCCAAAAGATGATCGATAAAGTCACCCTCCTCACTCGTGAAAATCTTACCGGCCTTCGCGTCATCCGTGCCTTTAACAACGAAAAATACGAACAGGATAAATTTAAGAAGACCAACAACGAGTTAACCAGCCTTATTGTCTACATCGATAAAACAATGGAGCTCATGAACCCGCTTGTTAATGTTATTTTCAACGGCACCACGCTTCTTTGTTCATGGATCGGTATCTCGCTTCTTTCCAAGGATTTTGCTTATCTCGGCAACATGTCCGCCTTCGCCCAATACGTTACACAAATCATGATTTCGTTCCTCATGCTTTCAATTCTTTTTGTCATGCTTCCGCGTGCCAACGTTTCTGCCGACCGTATTAACGAAATTCTTGACACAACCTCTCATATCCACTGGAAAAAACAAACCGAAGGCATTCCCGATAAAATTCCATCCGTCGAGTTTAAAAATGTTGATTTTAAATATCCCGAAGCCGAAGAAAAAATGCTTTCAAATATCTCATTTAAAGCTACCGCTGGGGAAATCACCGCTTTTGTTGGCTCTACTGGGTCTGGCAAATCTACACTCATTAATCTTGTTCCACGTTTCCACGAAGCTACAGCTGGCGAAATCCTTATTGATGGCATCGACATTCGTAATTATAATCAAGCCGATTTGATGAGTAAAATCGGTCTCGTCCCACAACGCGGCATCCTCTTTTCTGGAACCATAAATTCCAACATTTCATTTGGCGCACCAAACGCCACCAAAGAACAAATTGAAACTGCCGCTAAAGTTTCACAATCTGCCGAATTTATCAATAAACTTCCCGAGGGCTACAATTCGCATATCGCACAGGGCGGCACCAACGTCTCTGGCGGTCAGAAACAACGTTTATCTATCGCCCGTGCTATTTGTAAAAAACCTGATATTTACATATTCGACGATTCATTCTCGGCCCTCGATATGAAAACTGATCGCAAGCTGCGTGAAGCGCTAAAACCTATTACCAAAGATTCTGCCGTCCTGATTGTTGCACAACGCATCAACACTATCAAGGATGCCGACCAAATCGTCGTTCTCGACAACGGTAAAGTCGTTGGAAAAGGGAACCACAAAGAATTGCTTAAAACCTGCAAAGTATATAATGAAATCGTTAAGTCTCAATTTTCGGAAGAAGAGTACGCGCTCGAATTAAAGGAGGCATATGCCGAATAATACTAAAAAATCCAATAAAAAACATGCCTTCAAACAGTTTTTACACTCTGTTAAACCTTTCCGCACACCAATAATCATTTCTATTTTTCTTGCCATTGGCTCTGCCGTACTTGGATTGTTTACTCCTAAAATTCTTGGCGATATGACTACTATTGCGCTTGAAACTTTTCCTGAGCTTGATTGGTTTACTCTTGGTAAAAAAGCGGTTCTCACTATTGCATTGTTTCTTGCTTCTGCCGCACTCAATTATGCCCAAGCATATATTCTTGCCGTCACCACCGCAAAATATACCAAAGGTCTTCGCGAACAAATTATTGCAAAAATATCAAAACTCCCTATTTCATATTTTGATAAACATAAATTTGGCGACACTATCTCCCGCATGACTAACGATATTGATGTTCTTACGACCTCAATGTCGCAAGAAATTGCAGATATCTCTCTCAGTGTCACTACACTCATTGGCGTCACCATCATCATGCTTACAATTTCCGTCCCGCTGTCTCTTATTTCATTTGTTATAGTGCCACTTTCCGTTTTCGTCGTTGGCAAAATTGCTGGTTTTGCGCAAAAATATTTCCGCGAACAACAAAATACACTCGGTACCCTCAATAGCAAAATCGAAGAGAGCTATTCTGGCCAAATTATCATCAAATCAAATTCCTATGAAGAAATCGCCAAGCGTGATTTTGGTAAGACCAACCAAAAACTCACCACTGCCGCATGGAAAGCCCAAGTATTTTCTTCGCTTTCGATGCCAGTCACACATATCTTCACAAACTTAGGTTATGTTGCAACTTGTATTGTCGGTGGCTATCTCGTCATCGATGGACAAATCAACATTGGCAACAT
Organism: Candidatus Nanosyncoccus sp.; assembly: GCA_045641305.1. Lineage (GTDB taxonomy): Bacteria > Patescibacteriota > Saccharimonadia > Saccharimonadales > Saccharimonadaceae > Nanosyncoccus. Next base: position 75,230 of record JAZUGS010000017.1, on the reverse strand, counting down.
TCAGGCTTTCATTCAATACGTCTCACGCTTTAATCGCCCAATCACCGAAGTCGCCTCTACGGTATCTACTATCCAATCACTCCTCGCTGCTTCAGAGCGCATCTTTGATTTTCTCGATGAACCAGAAGAAACCCCAGACAAAGACCCCGCCGTAGAAATTCAAAAAGTTCAAGGCGCAGTTGAGTTTGAAAACGTTTGTTTTAGTTATGACAAGAAAAACCCTATCATCAAAAATTTCTCTGCAAAAGTTAATCCGGGAGAGCAAGTTGCAATTGTTGGTCCAACTGGCGCTGGCAAAACAACTATGATTAATCTATTAATGCGCTTTTACGACCCAGATTCTGGTGATATTAAAATTGATGGCGTCTCCACTCGCGACATGAAACGCTCCAGCGTTCGCAGCCTCTTTGGAATGGTTCTTCAGGATACTTGGCTATTCTCCGGCACCATTGCCGACAACTTGCGATATGGTAATCATAACGCTACTATCAATGATATTAAATCTGCTGCCAAAGTCAGCGATATCGACCACGTTATTGAATCCCTCAGTAAGGGCTATCATACTGTAATCGATGAAGACTCTGATAATATTTCCGCTGGCGAAAAGCAATTACTTACGATTGCTCGCGCCATGGTTGCCAACCCGCCAATGATTATTCTCGATGAGGCCACATCTAATGTCGACACTCGCACAGAGCAAATGGTTCAAGCTGCCTTTGATAAACTAACCAAAAATCGTACATCTTTTGTAATTGCGCATCGTTTGTCTACTATTAGAAACGCCAATCTTATTCTCGTCATGAAAGATGGTAATATTGTTGAACAAGGCACGCACGACGAGCTTCTCAAAAAAGACGGCTTCTACGCCGAACTTTATAATTCCCAATTTGCCGAAGATTAATTAATTGCGCCTCAATATGTGATATAATAAAGAAAAAGCGAGGTATGTTATGCTTATTGCTATAGAAGGTCAGGATGCCACCGGTAAAGATACGCAAGCTAAATTACTTGCAGATTATTTACGTATGCAAGGCAAAACTGTCGTACACTATGCCGAATCCGGCACCGCATCCGAAGATCCTTTCACTGCCGAGATTGCACGTCTCAACTATGGTTCCGAACAACCTATCGACCATCGTACGCGAGTCTTGCTTTATCTCGTTAATCGATATAATCAATGGCGCCTCTTAGCTGAACCCGTCCTTAAAGAAGGTGGCGTAGTTATTACTACGCGCAGTTGGCTTTCTACTATAATTTATGAAGGCTATGGTGGGGGAGTTAGTCGGAACCTAATCACCAAAGTACACAAGCTTATTATGCCAGATAAATATTTTCATCCCGACAAAACTGTTATTTTTACCATTTCAGATGAGGAACAAGCTATTCGTCTCGCCGCTCAAGGCGGCCGAAAAACCGAAATATGGAAATCCAAAGGAGAAGATTTCCAACATAAGCTAAATCAAGCCTACCTTACCGTAGCAAAAGATTTTAATATCCCCACCCTCGAAGCCACTGGCACCCCCGAACAAATTTTTGAAAAACTTAAACAACTTTTTAAATTATAGCATGCACGACTCTTGGAAACCTTTTCTAAAATCTGAGTTCGAAAAACCATACTTCAAAGAACTGTCAACTTTTTTACACGAAGCCTACGATAAAACCACAATTTTTCCCAAGAAAACCCAAGTCTTTTCGGCCTTTACTACCGATCTTAACAAAATAAAAGTTGTCATTTTGGGTCAAGACCCTTATCACACACCTGGTGCCGCTCACGGTCTTGCTTTTTCGGTTCCGCCATCCGCGCCAATTCCACCGTCACTCATCAATATCTACAAAGAAATTGATAGCGACTTAGGCCATCACTTCAATAAATCTGGCTATCTTGGGCATTGGCAAGAACAAGGCATTTTACTACTCAATAACGTCCTAACAGTTGAAGCGCACAAAGCCGGCTCGCATCGTGGCAAAGGCTGGGAAATCTTCACCGAAGCTACTATTAAATACCTTAACGAGACTCAGCCACACCTAGTTTTTATTCTTTGGGGACGCGACGCTAGATCCAAAAAACCGCTCATCGACATCACGAAACATTACATTTTGGAATCTGCTCATCCCTCACCACTTTCAGCCTACGCCGGATTTTTTGGTAGCAAACCATTTTCCAAATGTAACGAAAAACTCGCATCCTGGGGATACGAGCCAATCGAGTGGTAAACTATTTATTTCACCCAAGCTATCAATCGCTTATATTCCGCCGAATCCTTGTCGTAAGAATCAATAATATCTTCTACATAGGTTTTACCGTTACTAATATTTAATGTTTCTACCTGTGGCATCGCCGTCAAAAGCCGTACAATAGCTTCATCAGTCTCGATATTCGTCATTGAATGTTTGGCATCTGTCGAATGTGATTTTACCCTTAATTCTTCATATACGAAACGCGTAATCCCGGCCTGCAAACAATACTTTAAGCAGTTCTCACAAGTAGCCACTCTATTATAAACCGTACACCCCGCTAAATCACGTTTCGCAAAAATCAGGGCATTCATTTCGGAATGAATTGCAAAGTAATACTTCATTGGTCGCTCACTCAGCGTCATTTTACTTTCGTCTGCACCCTGCACCATGCCATTATACCCAAGTGAAACCACTCGCTTATTTTGGTCCACAATTACACAACCCATTTTCGACGACGGGTCTTTCGATTTAAGCGCAACTGTTTCAGCAATTTTCATAAAATAAGCATCCCACTCGCGTTGTTTTTCTGTCATTTTTCCTCCATTTCACCTCTATTATATCATATTCTACAGCTCATGCGGTTGCAAAATCTAATAACCTGTGTTTACAATTCTCCAAATTAATTAATGGAGAATTTATGACCACAAAAATCACCCATAAAATTCAGCTACTATTTTTATTTAGCGCCCTCGGCAGCGCACATTTTATTACTAATCCTACTAGTGCTACTAGTTGTCCAGATCTTCGCATCGTTTTTGCTCGTGGCTCTGGTGGCACACTAAACGAAGATCCGAACTATCTTACCTACAAGTCCACCATTGAAAGTAAACTCCAAACTACCGACCTTACCTATGAATTTATTGATCTTGATTATCCAGCCGTTGCAGTCGGCCTTGATAATTTCGGCGTATCGCTAGGCGCTCTAATTAGCGGCGGCGATGCCTACGAATTTGGTGCCAGCGTTAATTCTGGCGTCGCAAAACTCACAAATCTTGTTAACAATTCGTCCTGCGCCAATACTAAATATGTCATTGGCGGATATTCACAAGGTGCCATGGTTGTCTCAAAAGCTCTTGGCTCACTCAATGCTGATCGGATAATCTAGCCCGCCACTTTTGGCGACCCCAAAATCTATCTCCCCGAAGGGGAAGGATTATATCCTGCCGCTTGCAAAAATCAAAATCTCTCTGATTATCGCGCCTACGTTCCCGATTGCCAAGCCTACAAAGGTCTGCTCGGCAGCTACGAACCCTATCAGCCATTAAGTTTCGTAGGCAAACTCGGAACTTGGTGTAATAAGTCTGATATTTTTTGTAGTAGCCACCTCAATTTAAATGATCACCTCGCATATATTTCTGATTCGCTCTATGAAGATGCTTCACGCGTCATTTTCGACAAAATCACCACCCACTTTAACCTCGACAATACCATTACGTCTCCGCATGATACTGCGATTTTAATTGACACTACCAGTTCTATGGGAGAACTGATTGAAAAATACAAAATGGAAGCTTTCATGCTTGCCCGCCAAACTCTCGAAAATGGTGGGCGCGTTGCCCTTTATGAATATCGTGATCTCGCCGACCCATTTGAACCAGTCAAACATTGCGATTTTACAAACTGCAATTTAGACACTATTGTCACGAAGCTCGATAGTATTAGGCCTGATGGTGGTGGCGACACGCCAGAATCTCTCCTTTCTGCTGCCTTTCATGTCATGACCGACCTTGAGTGGCACTATGGCGCCACTAAATCACTTGTCATAATCACCGATGCCGATTTTCTTTCGCCCGACCGAGACGGAATAACCTTTGACGAAGTCGTCACGCTCAGTCGCTCCATCGACCCAGTTAATTTCTACATTCTCACCACACCGGAATATGTCGACAGTTATCAGGGCCTCGCTGCCGCCACCGATGGCCTTGCTCTCTCTGATTTTGACGATATTGGCGGCTCACTTACCAACTTTGTTATGGAACGATATGACAGTCTTCCGCGTGTCGAATTAGTTAACTCGCTAACACTTAAACCAACACTTACTATCACTGCCACTACACCGCAGGACAACGCTTATCAAATCTCCTTCACGACGAGCGCCACCAAAACCCTCATCACTATAAATGATACAATCCTTGGTTATACCACCAATCACATTATTACCCTCACCGATCTGGACTTCTCAACCGACAACACCATTACATTAACGCCGCTCGGCGATAACATCCGCGGCGAAAGCACCACCATTACCCTACCACCGCTTTCTCCAACCTCAACAGATAATTCTGCGCCAGATATCATCCCAAAAGCCCCAAATACTGGATTTTTTACCAAAAACGTGATATAATTAAAAAATGACTTTAGATAAAAACCAAATTAGAAATGTCGCCATTATTGCGCACGTCGACCATGGCAAAACTACTCTTGTTGACGGCCTATTAAAACAATCCAAAACTTTCCGCGACAATCAAGCCGAAATGTCTCAAACCCTCATTATGGACTCTGGCGACCAAGAACACGAACGGGGAATTACGATCACTGCAAAGCAAACTTCCGTCTTTTATGATGGTTACAAAATTAACATCATTGATACCCCTGGCCACGCCGACTTTTCCGGTGAGGTTGAACGCACTCTTAATATGGCTGACGGCGTCATCCTTGTAGTCGACGCTCAAGAAGGCCCGATGCCACAAACTAAGTTTGTTCTCCAAAAAGCTCTTAGCCTCAAGCTTCGCCCAGTCGTCGTTATCAACAAAATCGACAAACCAGCTGCTCGTATCGAAGAAGTCAAAAGCGAAATTGAAAGTCTCTTTTTGGAACTTGCTACCGACGAATCGCAGCTGAATTATCCTATTTATTATGCAATTGCTCGCGATGGTAAAGCTGGCAAAACTACCACTCTCGACGACGATTTACATGTCATTTTTGAAAGCATTATTAATGATATCCCTGCACCAAAAGTTGACGAAGATGCTTCAAAAGGTGCCCAACTGCTTGTTGCTGCACTCGCCGCCGACAATTACCTCGGCAAATATTGCATTGGGAAAATTTTCCGTGGCAAACTTAAAAAAGGTCAACAAGTAAAGATAATGCGTGGCGACATCGTAAAAACCGCCAAAATCGACCGCATCTATACTTATCGTGGCCTTGGCAAAGAAGAGACCGAAGAGGTTGTTGCTGGCGATATTGTTGCATTATCTGGAATTCAAGAAGCCAACATCGGTGATACTATCGCTACAGGCGATAATCCTGAAGCTCTCCCAACAATCGAACTTGAACCGCCTACACTTTCTATCTACATTGGCCCAAATACTAGTCCATTAAAAGGCAAAGAGGGTGAATTCACAACTTCACGCCAAATTGCCGAACGCCTCGAAAAAGAGCTCGAAACCAACATCGCACTTAAAATCACTCCAGATGGTCTTGGATATAAAGTTTCTGGTCGTGGCGAGCTCCACCTTTCCGTCTTGATTGAAACTATGCGTCGTGAGGGATACGAGCTCGAAGCCGGTCGTCCAGAAGTTGTCTACAAAGAAATTGACGGCAAAAAATGCGAGCCAATCGAAGACCTCACGATCGAAGTTGAGCCTGAATTTGTTGGTGCCGTTTCCCAAGAACTTGGCATTAGAAAAGCCGAACTAAAAAGCCAGGAGCTTACCTCCACTGGTGCCACCCGTTTTACTTACGAAATTTCTACCGCTGCGCTAATTGGTCTTCGCAACAACCTCCTTACCGCCACCAAAGGCACCTGCCTCATGTCCAGCATTCCTAATGGCTATAAACCAGTCGAGAGCAAATACAAACCAGAACGTAACGGCGCACTCATTTCTTTTGAATCCGGTGTTTCAACGGCGTATGCTCTTGATGCTGCTCAAGCTCGTGGTATTCTTTATATCCCACCACAAGTTCCCGCGTATCAGGGGATGATTGTTGGTCTTTCCAATAAAAAAGATGATCTCGATATCAATATCTGTCGCGAAAAGCAACTCACCAACATGCGTACCCATGCCTCCGACGGCGCAATTCAACTTACCCCATATACTCAACTTTCTCTTGAGCAATGTCTTGATTTCTTGCTCGACGACGAGCTCCTTGAAGTTACACCAAAATCTCTTCGCCTCCGCAAGCGCCAGCTTGATCCGATCAAGCGAAAACGCGAAAATCGTGCCTAACAGGAAATAGCTAATGCTAATCGATACACATTGCCATCTTCATGATAAAGAATTCTTCACCGACAAACAGGCCGAAGATATGCTTGAGCGCGCACACCAAAATGGCATCGAAAAAATCATTTGCATTGGCACAGACCCCGCCGACTCCCTTGCTGCCCGTGATTTCGCAGCTACGCACGATAATGTTTTTTGGACCTACGGCATACATCCCGAAGAATCTAAAACTATTTTTTACGAAGAGTATAAGCGTAGTGCAGCCGGAGCGCAAAGCGCCCCGCGCGAAACGCTCGAGCAAAAATTAGTTTTAGATTCTCCGGCACCTATCGCTATTGGTGAAGTCGGTCTTGATTATCATTATGATACAACTAGCCGAGACCAGCAAATCAAGCTCCTAAACACTATGCTAGAACTCGCATTAAAGCATGATCTTCCGGTCAGCTTTCACGTTCGTGAAGCTTTTGATGATTTTTTCGGTGTTATCACAAATTTTCCCCAAATACGTGGAGTTGTTCATTCTTTCTCTGACAACAAAAAGAATCTTAAGCGCATCCTAAATGAAACCGATTTTTATATTGGCATTAACGGCCTTGCTACTTACTCTACACTCCCTACTCCACCACTTAATCGCATTCTTCTCGAGACTGATGCGCCTTTCTTGACTCCAATTCCATTTCGTGGTATAATTAACGAACCGGGGTATGTTAAGCAAATTGCCGCTTGGCTTGCCTCAAAACTCGACCAACCATTTGAAATTATAGAGCAGGAGACTACAAAAAATGCAAGAAACCTCTTCCATTTTTAAAATCCCATCCTTCGCCAAACGCGAAGCCTACAATTTTGATGCCACGGCCGAGACTTTCAATCTTTATCGCGAACTCAACCAAATTTCGGAGGAAATCGAGCAATGTCGCTTAAAGAACTCCTAAAACCCGTTAGTTATTCCAGTCGTCCATCCTATGATGACCTCGTCAACGCCGAATCTGCACTTGGCCGCACTCTTTTTGGCCCAATTCCCGCAGGGCACCAACGTGAATTCTTCATTGCCAAAAAGAATGTTTGGCTTTGGCACGAGAACTGGTATGATGAATTAGGCAACAAGCAAGAAATTACTATTCGCTATGAAGTCCGCCCTACTGGAGTATTTAAAAAACCTACTGGTGGAGCTTATGAAAAAATCGACGGTGCTGAATTAAACAATTTTTGCACCGCTGCCCGCTCTTATCTCCAACTTGTCAAAACCAAGCTTTATTGTTAAAATGAGCTTATGAATAAAAAACGTATTTCTCTTATTGTGTTTATCACTGGACTTGTCGTTTTGATTGCCGGTGTCGCATTTTTGCTATTTAACATTTTTAAAAAACCCGACACGGATGACGCTGAATATTTAGTTGAAATTGGCACTTGGGCAGAACAAGACGCAGAAGGCGTAATTTGGCAGTTTGCCGAAATCGGTAAAGGCACGCTTACCACTAATAACCACGTTAATGATTACGATTTTCTTTGGGCCATCAATGATGACACCCTGAAAATTGAGACCAAATGGGGTTATAATCTCGAAAACGAATATATTTTCTCGTTAGACCAATCGACAAACACCCTTACGCTCGTCCAAAACGATAAAACTGTCATTTTTGTCCCCGCAAAGCAAGATACAGAAGCTAATTAATATCAGCTTCTGTACCAGATGTTGCACTAATTCCCAAATTCGACAACACCACCATTTCGCCATCGGTAACCATATGGGTAGCATGAAATTCTGCGCCCTTCAATTTTTCCAAATTATCTAATGCTGTTTTTACGATCGGATTCGTTGTTGAGCAAATCGAAAGAGCCATCAATACTTCTGGCAACTTTAAATAACTTTCTTTAAAATTTGACGTTCGATTTTTTATTTCAAGAATTGGCTCCAAAACCGTTGGGGCAATTAAATCAACCTCATCCGGAATTTTTGTTAAATATTTAATCGCGTTTAACATGGTACTTGATACTGGTGATAAGAAACCCGTTTTTCTACCCATAATATATTTTCTGCCAACCGCAATACAAGCACTCGGCAATCCTGCAGCCCTTGTGCGCTTTTCTTCTGCTTTTTTTGCCACTATTCTATCATTTTCCGTAATCCCAAGTTCATTCATTAAGAGCTTAATACGCTCCGGCACCACCGGGTCTACTAAGCCTTTTTTTAAATCAACAAGCGCGCGATAATATCTGCGCACAATCTCGGCTTTTGCCGCCTCACATGCCAATTTATCATCTACAATACACTTGCCAATCATATTTACGCCCATATCGGTTGGTGAGTGATAAATACTCTGCCCCATCACGCGTGTCAAAATCTCGCGGAGCACAGGAAAAGTCTCAAGGTCGCGATTATAATTTACTGCTGTCTCACCATATTTTTCCAAATGAAAATAATCAATCATATTTTTATCATCAATATCTGCCGTCGCCGCTTCATACGCTAAATTTACAGGGTGTTTTAACGGCAAATTCCACACCGGAAATGTTTCAAACTTCGCATAACCAGCCTTAACGCCGCGCTTATTTTCGTGATAAAGTTGCGACAAAGATGTTGCCAACTTCCCACTACTAGGACCTGGTGCCGACACAACAACGAGCGGCCTAGCAGTTTCGATGTATGGGTTTGCACCATAGCCTTCGTCTGAAACAATCGTATCCACATCTGTTGGATAGCCCTTTGTGAAAGTGTGGAAATAAGTTTTTACCTTATAGTCTTCTAGCTTTTTTGCAAAATCCTTTGCTTTTTTCTGTCCATCAAAAAGGGTAATTACCACACTTGACACCATCAAGCCTTTTGCACGCAAAAATTCAATCAGTCTAAGTACTTCTGTTTCATAGGAAATCATATGATCGGCACGAATTTTTGATTTTTCAATTGCATTCGCATTGATACATAAAATCACCTCTGCCTGATCTTTGAATTCCTGCAATAAACGAATTTTGAGGTCCGGTAAAAAACCTGGCAACGTCCTTGCGGCGTGCTGATCATCTATTAACTTACCGCCAAACTCAATATAGAGCTTATCAAACATCGCGATGCGCTCTTTAATTTTGGCTTTCTGTAAAGTTAAATACTTTTCAGCATCAAAGCATTTTTTCACTGGAACCTCCTAAACACTTTCCATTATAGCACTCTTTTTGTTTTTGCACCAAGAAACTAATATAACCTTGCTAGGCCAAGCCCTCATTTTATTTTTAAGCATAATATGTTATAATATACACATGATTTACCTTGATCATGCTGCGGCTACACCGCTATCTCAAAAAGCGCTAGACGCTATGCTCCCGTATTTTTCGGATAATTTTTTCAACCCTTCCGCTGCTTATCTTTCTGCCACCAAAGTTCGCCGAGATTATGAAGCCGCCAAAGAAAAAATTGCGCACGTAATTGGCGCCAAAGGAGCCGATCTTGTAATTACTGCCGGGGCCACCGAATCTATCAACCTGGCTTTTAACGCCATAAAACCAGGTGCTAAAGTCCTTATTTCCAGTATCGAACATGCTTCCGTTTATGAAAATGCCAAAAAATTCGACTATCAAGAAATTAAAGTCGATAAATACGGCCAAATTGATCTTATAGATTTCAAACAAAAACTTACGCCAGATATCGAATTTATATCCATTACGCTGGTTTCAGGCGAACTTGGCACAATTGAGCCAATCGCCGAAATTGCCGCACTCGTTAAGGCCGAACGCCTAAGGCGTAGCCTTAACAACGAAAAAACTCCCCTATACTTCCATTGTGACGCTTCACAGGGTTTAGGCCTCATCGAAATAAAAGTTGGTCGCCTAGGTATCGACCTTCTTACTATTAATTCGGCCAAAGTTTATGGACCAAAAGGAGTTGGCGCTTTATATGTTGGCCATAATGTAAAGCTCCAGCCTCTTAATGTCGGTGGAGGACAAGAAATGGGTCTTCGCTCTGGAACAGAAAATGTACCTGGCGTTATTGGTTTTGCTACTGCTATCAGTGAAGCCGAAAAACATTTAAACTCCGAAAGAAAGCGCGTAGAATCTCTCCGAAAAACCCTAAAAAACTCCCTATCCGACATCCCCGGCATTATCTTTCTGGGTAACCCTAAAAATCAACTCGTCAACTTCTTACCGATCTCTCTTCCCGAATTGGACGCTGAACGTTTAATTTTTGCGCTCGAAAATCAGGAAATCTACCTTTCTACTGGTGCCGCCTGTTCCGCATCAAAAGGCATCAAATCTCGCACTCTTACCGCGATTGGTCTTTCCGATACTGAAATTGCTGGTTCGCTCCGTATCACTCTTGGTAAACTCAACGACGAAAAAAATATTATCGAAGCCGCAACAGCTATTAAGCAAACTATCATCTCTGAACAAAAACGCATCAAGGAGAATCACATATGAAAACTGTTTACGTTGGGATGTCTGGCGGCGTCGATTCTTCAGTTTCTGCAGCATTGCTAAAAGATCAAGGATATCACGTCGTCGGTGTTTATATGAAAAACTGGAGTAAGAATCTTCCCGGCATGAAATGTCCTTGGGCCGAAGATTTAGCCGATGCCAAGCGTGTTACCGTTAAACTCGGCATAGATTTTAAAATTTTTGATTTTGAAACCGAATATAAACAAAAAGTTGTCGACTACATGCTCGCCGAATATCAAAAGGGAAATACTCCTAATCCAGATATCATGTGTAATCAAGAAATTAAATTCAAGCTTTTCGCTGAAACCGCTTTTGAGCAGGGCGCCGACTTTATCGCCACCGGTCACTATGCAAGAGTTGCGCAGGCGGCAGGACCCGCCAAGCTACTCAAAGCAGTCGATGAGAACAAAGATCAAACTTATTTCCTTTACCGCGTCCATCCCGAAGTCCTCTCCCGCACAATTTTTCCAGTCGGGAATATGCTAAAACCCGACGTCAAAAAACTTGCCGAAAAATATGGTCTCGAAAATGCTCATAAACCAGAATCTATGGGTGTCTGCTTCGTCGGCGAAGCAAACATGAAAGATTTTCTTGCTGAATTCATCGATCTAAAACCTGGCGAAATTCGCGAACTCGAGACCAATCAGAAACTCGGCTACCACGAAGGAGCGATTCTTTATACCATTGGTCAGCGTCACGGGCTCGGACTTGGCTCTGGGTTGCCTTTTTATGTTGCCAAAAAAGATATTACGAACAACATTATTTATGTTTCCAAAAATCTCAACGCTGATAACTTATGGACTACTGAGCTCAAGCTAAAAGACATCTATTTGAGGGACGCACCATCAGAAGATTTGCAGGTACGAATTCGCCATCGCGCCCCGCTTATCTCCGCTAAATTTAACGGTGAAAAAATTACCTTCAAAAAACCAATCAAAAAAATCGCCCCCGGCCAGTCAATCGTCTTTTATTCAAAAGACATCTGCCTCGGCGGAGGGATTGTTGTTGAAGACTAATGGTCTTATGCCATTATCATAATTAAATCAGCGAATAATAAAGTTGCCGCAAGAAAAGTCATCGAAATCACAAAAAACATATTATTTGTTGGTTTTTCTTGCTTACTTTGGCAAGCCTTCTTGTTACAACAAGGCTTCTTAGCGACCTTCACAGATTTTGCTGCAGTTTTAGTTGCAACCTTTTTCTTTGTTTGTGCCATTATTTTTCCTTTTTGCTTATGTTAATTTCATTTTAGCACCGTTTCAAAACTTCGTCAAGTGTGCTATAATTATCCCTATGAATGCAAATGAAATCCGCCAAAAGTTCTTAGATTTTCAAGTTAAAAACGGACATAAAATTATTGCGCCAGCTCCGCTCGTACTCGAAAATGACCCCACAACATTGTTTACCGGTTCCGGCATGCAGCCACTTTTGCCTTACCTCTTGGGTCAACCCCACAAAGATGGCACCCGGCTTACAGATTCTCAACCGTCTATGCGCCTTCAAGACATCGAGGATGTTGGTGACCCCAGACATACCACAGTTTTCGAAATGCTTGGCAACTGGTCACTTGGCGATTATTTCAAAAAAGAGCAAATTCGTAACTTCTTTGAATTTCTAACCAAAGAAGTTGGGCTTAACCCAGAAAAAATTTACGTCACTTGTTTTATTGGCAACGAAAAATATGGTATCCCTCGCGACAACGAGGCTGCCACTATTTGGCAAGAAGTTTTCAAAGAGGCTGGTATTGAAGCCAAAATTGCCGAAATAGATTCTGCAGAGAATGGTGACAAACGGGGAATTAAACCAGGTGAACGCATCTTCTTCTATGACGACCACGAAAACTGGTGGTCCCGCGGTGGTGGCATCGAAACTACCCCTATTGGCGACCCTTGCGGTCCCGACTCCGAAGTCTTTTATGATTTTGGCGAAGATAAACAAGACGTCGAAAAATACGGCAAATCTCATCCTGCCTCCGACGGTGCTCGTTTCATGGAAATCGGCAACCAAGTTTTTATGCAATATCGCCGCAAAGAAGATGGCACTTTTGAAGAACTCGAGAAAAAGAATGTCGATTTTGGTGGCGGTTTGGAGCGCATCGCCGCCGCAGCTATTGGCAGTTTTGACGTTTTCAAAATCTCACTACTCAAACCTATCATCGATAAATTAGAGAAAATTTCCGGCAAATCTTACGACACCAACACCGATGAAATGCGTGTTATCGCCGATCATTTGCGCGGCGCTTATCTCTTGTCCGCACAAGGCCTTACGCCGTCTAACAAAACTCAGGGATACGCTCTGCGCCGCCTAATTCGTCGTGCTATTTTGCGCGCATTAGATCTTGGCATTTCCGATAATTTCCTAACCGAAATCATCCCAATTATCGCCCAAAATTATCAAGATTTGCCAGATAGCATCCTAACCCACCGCGAATCTGCACTTGCTACGCTCGAAAAAGAAGAACACGCTTTTCGTCAAACGCTTAAAAAAGGACTTAAAGAGTTAAAACGATTGTCTAATGGAAAAATGCTAAGCGGCTACGATCTCTTCAAGCTCCAAGATACCTACGGTTTTCCGCTAGAACTCTCTATTGAAGAATGTTTCCGTGAAAACATCAAACTCTCCGAAAATTACCACGACGAATTTGATGCTGCCTTAAACGAGCAGCGCGAACGCAGCAAAACCGCCTCAAAAGGTATGTTCAAAGGTGGTCTCGAAGACCATGGCGAACAAACCGTAAAGTATCACACCGCTTGCCACCTTATGCTTGCCGCACTCCAGAAACACATTAGTGCCGATGCGGTACAAAAAGGTTCCAATATTACCGCCGATCGCGTTCGATTTGATTTTAATCTCGACCACAAAATGACAGAAGCAGAAATCAAACAAGTAGAGAATCAAGTCAACGAATGGATTTCTGCCGACCTCCCAGTCTTTTATGCCGAATACGACAAAGACTATGCTAAAAATACCCTAAAAGCCCATGGTGAATTCTGGGATAAATACCCTGAAAAACTCACTGTTTACACTATTGGTGACGAGGCTACTCCAGTTTCTCGTGAAGTTTGCGGCGGCCCACATGTTGAACATACTGGCATTCTTGGTCATTTTAAAATCACCAAAGAGGAGTCTTCCTCTGCTGGCGTTCGTCGCATCAAGGCTATTCTTGAATAAAAATATGTTATAATGAGCTTATGAATACAATTTTGGCTCTCGATATAGGTACTGAGTACGTCAAGGCAGCGATTGCACGTACCAAAAAAACTAGTCTTGAGATAATTGGAACCGGCAGGGCAAAACAAGCCAAAAATGGTACTCATGCTGGCGCTATTACAGATATTGCTGCCGTTGTTGCTTCTTGTGAAGATGCGCTCGTTGCCGCAGAAGAAGCCGCAGGAGAAACTGCCAAACTTGTCGTTGTGGGCATTGCCGGTGAACTTGTTAAAGGTAACACAACAACCGTTCATTATACCCGCGCAAACGCCAACAAGCCTATTACTGACGCCGAAATGGATGAAATTATTAAAAAAGTCCAACAAAAATCCGGCGACGTTGCCCGAAAAACCGTCGCGCTCGAAACCGGCAACGATAATATAGAAGTCCGCCTTATTAATTCCGCTATCGTCTCTCTCACTATCGATGGATACAAAATCAGTAATCCAATCGGCTTTAAGGGTTCTGATGTCATAATTCAATTCTATACCGCATTTGCCCCATTGCTCCATGTAGCTGCTATTGAGAAAGTCTGCGCCGAGCTAAATCTTGAGCTTCTTACCATTGCCGTTGAACCTTTTGCTGTCTGTCGCGCCTGCCTCGGTGATGACACTAATTCCAATTTTTCAAGCATCATGATTGATATCGGTGGTGGTACAACAGATATCGCTGTAGTAGATGATGGCGGTATCATCGGTACTGAAACTTTCGGTATTGGTGCAAACGAGGCTAACACCAACCCCGAAATTTGGCTCACTGGCGTCGAAGTTGCACTTGAGGACATCGAAGCTGCTGGCACTTTGCCTAGTAATATCTTCCTCTGTGGCGGTGGTGCCGATTCCAGCGCTATCCAAGAAAGTCTCGCCACTTCCGACTGGTATAAGGCCACTTCTTTTTCGCATCGCCCGCTCATTCAACTTATCACATTAGAAGATATTCCAGACACTATCTTCAAGGCTCCTGCAGAATTCAATCGCTCCCTAGTCACAGCTATCGGTCTTTTGCGTGTTGGACTCGATACTCTTATTTCTTCCCCCGAAAACAATAGTCTCAAAAACAAACTCGCTAAATTATTGCAAAAATAGCCCTTCTTCTATTTCGTGATTTCTACAAAGCAACCAGGTTTTAAACCAGACAATTGATACTTTCCAAATTGAACACGGTGTAATCCAACTACAGTATAACCCAAAGCCGCAAAAGTTCGACGAATTTGTCGATTTCTACCCTCACTAAGTATAACTATAAAATGTCTTCGGTCGTCATGCTTTTCATTTCTTATGACCATAAATCTCGAAACCCCATCTTCAAGCTTTACCCCAAAGTCCGCAATTTCTTGTTGATGCAAAGGTTCCAAAACCTTATCAAGAGTTACTTCGTAAATCTTTTCTTTATAAAACTTTGGATGCGTCATTTCAAAAGCAAAATCACCATCATTCGTCAAAAGAATCAAGCCCGAAGAATCTTTATCCAGCCTTCCAACCGTTTTAAGATGGTGATACTTTTCAGGCAATAAATCATATAGCGTCGGCGCCGCACCTTGCGCCCGTCTCGAGCAAACATAACCCACAGGCTTATTGAAGGCCAGATAAGAATAGCTTGCCAAAAATGGCACTATCTTTTTATTATAGCACACTTTATCATTTTTGTCAATCCTATCCCCCAGCTTCGCCGCTTTACCGTTCACCAAAATTTTACCAGCAGTAATTTTTTCATCTGCTTCTCGTCTTGACAAACCCAATCTCTCAGCTAAGAATTTATTGAGCCGGATTTGCTGGAGCTGCTGGAGCTGCTGCACTAGCTGGCGCGGTTGGCGCTGGTGCGGCTGCATTGCTGGCTGTTGCATTGGTTGCATCACCTAATACCTCATGGATAGCGTTAACGACATCTTCAATTCCTACTTGTGATTTCACTAAATACTTATTTGCGCCAAGTCTTTCGCCACGCTGCCTCTGATCTTCAGAAGATAAGGCCGTCATCATAATCACTTTAATCCCTTGCATTTCAGGCGTGGCTCGCAAAATGTCTAGCATGTCAAAACCCGAAATCTTCGGCATCATCACATCAGACAAAATCAAATCAGGCTTCTCGCGCACTGCCACAGCTAATGCTTCCTCGCCGTCACCGGCCACTACTACGGTGTAACCTTCGGCTGTCAGACGAATACTGTAAATCTCGCGCAGGCTAGTATCGTCTTCAACGATCATAATTTTACTCATTGTGTTCCTCCACTAGGATTATTAATTTGATTTTGTTGAATTTGTTGTTGGACCTGTTGCTGCATCTGTGCTAATTGCTGCGCCTGCTGCATTTGTGCTTGCTGATAAGCAATCAGACGTTTTTCATATTCTTCGCCCGTAATTCGCGGCAGGGAAACATAAAATGTTGACCCCTCACCAAACCCAGATTCTGCCCAAACGCGGCCCCCCATCGCTTCTACTCGTTGCTTCACTAGATAAAGCCCTAGCCCAGTACCACCCACCGTACGCGTTTGTGAATTATCCGAACGATAAAATTTTTGAAAAATGTGCTGCAAGTCATCCGCCGAGATGCCGATTCCAGTATCGGTTACATTAATCAATGCGCGATCTCCATCCCCAAGCACATTTACATAAACCGAACCCCCTTCTGGAGTATATTTTATCGCATTTTCAATCAAATTACCTAAAATTTCTTGCAAAAAACCCAAATCCACAAAACCATACACCGTCTGCTGTACCCGCCGCGCACCAAGCACACCTTCTCCGGTACCACCGAATTGATACTTTAGCTTGGCATTTTGAATTTGGGCCAAATAATTATCCGCGAGTTGCTTAACCGTACTAATCATTTCCACTGGTACAGGTCGAGGTTTCAATCTATTATCGTCTAGTTTGGTTACATCCAATAAATCGCGGAACAAATGCCCAAGATGTGTCGATGCATCATGTGCCGCAGTCAAATATCCCCTCGCGCGCTCATCAATCGTTGCTGTCTGCGGGTTCAATGCAAGCGACAAGTATCCCTCAATTGAAGCAACCGGCGTTCGCATTTCATGTGATGCTGTTGAAATAAATTCAGTTTGTGCACCCTCCTCCTCCAGTTCCTTCGTAATATCACGAAATGTTATAATCCGATCCTGACTCTCTGTAGGAATTACCGAAATCGCAATCGGGATTCGTTTGTTGCTTTGCTGCTGAACCAAAACCCCCTTGTAAGCAATCAATTGTTGGCCACCCTTCATTGCATTAACAAACAAATTCTCCATTTCGGCAATTTCACCGCCTTCTTTTGACTCTAATTTAAGAAGTAACCCATAATCCAGCCCCCAAGTATTTGCCGCCGACCCACAATTCGTCATTACTACTGCGGCAGGATTAATAAATTTCACCACACCACTACGATCCGTAATAACCACGCCATCCGCAATCGCATTCAAAGCCGTCATCGCAAGCAAGCCTTGTGATTCAGCTGAATTATTATTTCCATTTTTTCTTTTAAATAAGCCCATTTACTTTATTTTAACACAAGCAAGTTAAAATGTGGTATATTTTAAGTATGAATAAAGACGTCATTTATATCGAGCCCGAGGATGATATCACAGATATCATCAAAAAACTCGAATCTTCGAAGGAAAAAATCGTCGCGCTCGTCCCGCCAGAAAAAGCCGGTGTACTTCGTAGCGTGGTTAATATCAAACTTATTAGCAAATCCGCCAACAACAATGGCAAAACCGTAGTCCTTGTTACTACCGATGAAGGCATTTTGCGACTTGCTGCTGCCGCTCGTATTCCTGTAACCAAAGATTTGCAAACCGCACCCTCTATTCCTTCTCTAGAAAAAGAAGAAGTTGTCACCGTCATTACCGAAACCGTCGCCGAAGATGCCACCGAGGTCAAGAATATCAAATCCGACAACAATGATGAACCAGATAAACACGAAGACTTAGAGAATGACGATGAAGATCTTGACGAAAATGCCAAAGAAGACAATGACACTAAAATAGTTAAAAAAACCAAAAAAACCGAATCCGTCTCTAAAAATCCTATCGTCGCATGGATTCAAACTCACAAAAAACTTGCTATATTATGCGCCGTCGGGCTCGGTATTCTTATACTAGCATTAATTTGGGCTTTTGTAATCGCTCCCGCCGTCACCATTTCCGTCACCATCCGCACCACCTCAAACAATTTCTCCGAAAATGTTACATTCGTCAATAAAGTAGAAGACGAAAAAGCCGTTGATGGCATTTTCTACCTCGAAGAGAAAAAGTCCGAAACTCCCAGTAAATACGAATTTAAAGCTACCGGCACTAAGAATATTGGCGAGAAAGCCACTGGTGCCGTTATTATCTATAAATATTTCCGTCAAAGTGGCACAGTTCAAATTGCCGCAGGCTCAACCTTTACCTATGATGGTCGCTCTTATGTTGCAAATGAAGGTGCTGCGCTATCCTATGATGGCACTAGCCTATCTTCTTGCGATAACGAAAACAGTCCTATCACTCTTCTCAATTCCGGTTGCTTAATCTCTGCTCGCGTACCCGTTACCGCCACCGAATCCGGCACCGAATACAATATCTCCGCCAGCAATTCTGGTTGGCGCTCCAACGCCAGCATTGATGGTGTTTACTCTGATGCTGCCATGTCTGGCGGCACCGATCAAACCATCACCGTCGTCAGTGAAGATGATGTCAAAAAAGCCAAAGAAGAATTACTCGCAGATAACAATAAGGCCAATAAGCAGACCTTTATCGAAAGTCAGCCAGAAGGACTACTAATAATCGAGAGCAGCTTTAAACAATCTACCGCCGATGTCACCGTTTCCCCCGCCATTGGCGAAGAGGCCAAAGACGGCAAAGCTACCATCTCAACTGTCACTACGATGACCATTAACGCCGTTGATAAAACCAAAATCGAAGAGTTTATCAAGGCTAAAGCCAAACTCGGCGACGACCAAAAAATCTACTCCATCAACAATCCGTTTATTGAAAACTTTAGCACCAGCGACGATACAACCACTGGCAAGCTCAAAACATCCTACGCTTCTGGTCCTCAAGTCACCGAAAACGACATCGTTGAAAATGCCAAAGGTAAAGGTCTGGGAGATGTCCAGCATGACCTTAAATCTATCGATGGCGTCAGCTCTGTTTCGATTGAAAAATCCTTCTTCTGGGTCAATTCGGTACCTAGTGACACCGCCAAAATTACCGTCAAATTAGAAGTTGAAGAAAAGAAAGAAAATAACTAATTTATGCGTATTCTAGGACTCGATGTTGGCGAGAAACGTATTGGCGTCGCTCGCGCAGACTCAAACACCCGTATCGCCGTACCAGTCGGCACAATTATTGTAGATGGCTCAGAGTGGCAGGAAATCGCTCGCCTGTCGCGCGTTTATGACACAAATTTCTTCGTTCTGGGACTTCCTCGTAGTAACGAAGGAAACGAAACGGCGCAATCTCTCTATGTTCGCAATTTTGCAAAAGCATTGTTAGATAAACAACCAAACGCAAAAATCCGCTTTCAAGATGAATCTTTAACCTCTGTCGAGGCCGAACGTAGACTCAAATCCCGCAAAAAAACCTACCAGAAAGGCGATATCGACGCCGAAGCCGCTTCAATTATTTTACAAGATTTTATTGAAAATTTTAATGAAAAAACCATCGAAACACCAACAAATACCAACATAATCAAAAAACAAGCTAAAAAAGCCATGCTAAAATCAAAAAAAGTTACCACTAAATCCAAAAAACTTGTCACCAAACTACTTGTTATACCCCCTGCAATCCTTATTGTCATTCTCCTTACAATTGGCGGCATACTACTCATCAAAGATTACCGCGCCAAGCTCCGCGCCGAAGAATACGCCCGTGAAGAAGCGGCTATGCAAGCTGAAGTTTTTAATTTTACTATCCGTCCAGGTGAAAATATCTTTGAAATCAAAAAAAATCTCATCGAAATTGGCTATTCTGACACCGAAATTGAAACTGCTTTTGCCAAAAAATATGCCAATCCGATACTCGCCAACAGGCCTTCTGGCGCCACTCTTGAAGGATATCTTTTTGGTGAGACCTATGAATTTTATAAAACTGTCACCGTTGAAGAAATTATCGAAACTTTTCTCAAAAAAACCGAGCAAATTGTTAAAGAAAACGACCTCGAGGCTCGTTTCTTAAAACACGATCTTTCACTCTATGAGGGAATTACGCTAGCCTCTATTGTTCAAAAAGAAGCCAGTTCTACCGAACAACCCACTGTTGCGCAAATTTTTTATAATCGCTTAAATGGTGGTTGGTTTTTAGGCAGTGATGTTACCGTATCTTATGCACTTGACATCGAAGACCCTAATCGCGAAGTTTACACTGATAATGCTTCCGCCGTCAACATTGACTCCTGTTATAATACTCGCAATCATCTTGGGCTCCCTTGTGGCCCTATCTCTAATCCTGGCTTATCAGCACTCCTTGCTGTCGCCGAGCCGTCCGATAATGATTATCTTTATTTCTTGACAGGAGACGATGGTATGATGTATTATAGCTATAGAGAGGAAGAACATCTCATCAACGTCCGCGACCATTGTCTTCATCTCTGTAATGTTTCATTATGACGAAAAACACTAAACAATTTATCACTTATCTTATCGCGGGAATTTTTACCCTCGGCCTAGTTTTTGTTGGCTCACTCGATAAGACTAACGCTGATACCGCGCTCAGCCTCAGTGCTTTTGCCGCCAATGGCTATAAAGTCTCTACCGATCAGCTCACTGAACTCTATGTTGTTGCCGACCTCTCTAGCGCCATGAATCTTGCCAGTGCCAACGACGTCGCTTCCAACTACGTTATCACTACCACCATGTATGCTGCTGGTCAAACTTCCTCTGGCAAGCTCGAAAAAGAACACCTTGTTGATACCTCTGGGCTTTCTCGCGGCATTATTACCTATACCGTTGAGGGGGGTGAAGATATGGACGATATTGCTAGAAAATATGGTCTCACCACCGACCAAATTCGTTGGTCAAATGGTCTAAAGAATACCTCTATTTCTGATGGCGACGTGCTCTATCTGCCTAGCACCCCTGGTATTATTTATGTCGTCAAAGACGACGACACTCTAGATTCAATTGCTAGTACATACGGCTCTAGTGTTGCTGAAATTATCGCGTTAAACGACCTTGAAGTCTCGGGCTTATCAGACGGCATGCGCATTGTCATCAAAAATGGTACTTTACCAGAAAAAGAACGCCCAGAATACGTTGCTCCAGTAGTACGCCCTACATACACCTATTCTTATCTCGGTAATACTTCCGAACGTCAAGATATACAAGTTATTGGCTATAATTATTACGGCGGTGGTCAGTGTGTTGGCTATGCTGCCTGGTATCGCAACGTCAGTGGTCGCTCACCACTTAGCCCAATTCCAGAAAACTGGGGTAACGCTAACGCCTGGGCTTACGCCGCTGCCGCTGACGGCTACACAGTTAACCGCACCCCGGAGGTCGGTGCTATTTTCCAGACTCCAAACGGTTATTATGGCCACGTCGGCGTAGTTGTTGAGGTCAATGGTGACGGCTCTATCGTAGTAGAAGAAGCCAACTATAACTATGTTGCCGGACGCATTACACGCTCCACGGTTCCAGCTTCCGCTGTTGGCAACTTTAACTACATCCATTAGACTTTTGATTAAAATTATGCTATAATTAAAGTATTATGTTTGTTGACACTGCAAAAGTTAATCTAAAAGCCGGAAAAGGCGGCGATGGCGCCGTATCTTTTCGCCACGAAATTTACATCCCCAAAGGTGGGCCAGATGGTGGCGATGGTGGCAAAGGTGGATCTATCATTTTTCGTGCCGACAAAAATACTAATACCCTTCTAGATTTCCGTTTTACCCCAATTCTTACTGCCGAAGATGGCAAAAACGGTGCTGGTGCCCGTTCTGCTGGGCGCTCCGGCAAAGACTTAATCGTGGATGTCCCTGTTGGAACCGTCGTTAAGCGCGACGGCAAGGTGATTGCCGACCTTATCCAAGACGGTCAAGAGTCAATTATTGCCAAAGGTGGCGATGGTGGTTTCGGGAACGCGCATTTTAAAAGTTCCACCCGCCAGACTCCAATCGTTGCCGAAGTCGGCGAGCCGGGCGATGAATTCGAGGCCGAACTTGAACTAAAGCTCCTTGCAGATGTTGGTCTCGTCGGTCTACCAAACGCTGGTAAATCTACTTTTCTCTCTGTAGTTTCTAATGCAAAACCCGAAATCGCCGACTATCCGTTTACCACCATTACCCCTAATCTTGGCGTTGCAACTATTGATGGTAAAGATCTCCTTATTGCTGATATCCCTGGCCTTATTGAGGGGGCATCGGAAGGTAAGGGGCTCGGACACGCTTTTCTCCGCCACGTAGACCGCACCGCAGTGCTTTTGCATCTTATCGATATTTACAACAATGATGCAGGCGAAGCCTATCAAACTATCCGTAAAGAGCTTGAAAAATATTCCGATTTGAAGGATCGTCCAGAAATCATCGCACTCACCAAATGCGAAGGCGTCGATTCCGAAATTATCGAAATGCAAAAAAATGCTATTCTAAAAATCAACCCCGCCGCCAAAATCTTCACTATTTCTTCCGTCGCACATCAGGGAACAGAACACCTCCTCCGCGAACTTAGGGCAAATTTGGGCAAAAGTCGAATTGACCATCGCGAGACCATGCCCCGCGAGCCTTACGAGGCGAGCGAAGTGAGTGAGCCCCGTAACGACGGGCGCGAGCAAGCGAGGTTGAGCGATAGTAATTCGACTTTAGGCGCCACTGCCATCCCTACCATTAGTTTGTCTTCTCACGACCTCAAAAATTCTTGGCAAGTCGAGCAAACCGAAGACGGCAAATTTATTGTCACTGGTGAAAAAATCGAAAAGTTTGCCCGCCGCACCAATCTCGATAACTACGCTAGCGTCAACCGTCTTCGCGACATTATGAAAAAGCTCGGTATTCGCGCCGAACTAACCACGCGCGGTGCCAAACCCGATTCTATTATCTCTATTGCTGGAAAAGAATTTACTCTAGTTGAAGATTATTAAAAAATCTCCAAAAAATCGCTTGACATCATTATGTTTATGCTTTATTATAAGTATAAGCTGATACGCTTCACAGGGTTCCACTGATTATTCAAGTGGAGTGTGGAGACTACATAAAAACAAACAGCGGATTAAAACAAACCAATGTGCCCTAGGGTGGGCGCGCATCAGCGCAGGGAAGAGGCAGACGCGAGTCGCCTCTTTTTCATTGACGTTAAAGATGTTATAATAATTCCATGCAAACAACGGCAGATTCGGCAAATCCCAAAATTAAATTCACCATCATTACTCTTTTTGAAGACGCCTTGAAGCCTTATCTTGGAGTTTCTATGATGTGGAAAGCCGTCAAAGAGGGGATTGCCGAGTTCAACTTTGTCAACCTACGCGACTTCGGTCTTGGTCCACACAAATCCGTCGATGATACACCCTATGGTGGTGGCGACGGCATGTTATTACGCTGCGAACCAGTCTTTAACGCTATTGAGTCCGTCAAAGCCAAAGACCCTAACGCCAAAGTCATTCTTCCAACCCCAGTTGGCGAACTCTGGGATCAAAAAACCGCTCAGTCTTTTAGCGAGCAAGGTGGTCATTACATTATTTTGTGTCCTCATTACGAAGGTTACGATGAACGCATTCTCTCAATTGTTGACTATAAAATTTCTCTCGGTCATTATGTTCTTACCGGTGGTGAACTTCCTGCACTTATTATGATTGACAGTATCGTTCGTCTTATTCCAGGTGTTCTTGGAGGTGAAACCAGCGCCGCTATTGAGAGCTTTTCTAATGGCAATAATCTTGAATACCCTCAATACACCAAACCATATGATTTTCGCGGTATGACCGTCCCTGATATTCTTCTTTCCGGCAATCACGGCGAAATCGCCAAATGGCGCGCCGATCATTCCGGAGTAGCCGAATAATGGATCTCGATGCCCCTGTTACTGAGCTAAAGGGAATCGGTGAAAAAACCGCTGCCATTCTTCAAAAATCCGGCATCAAAACTATTCGAGATTTTTTCTACAATCTTCCTCGGACCTACGAGAACTTCCAAACCCCCGTGCGTATCGCCGATTTAGAGCCCGGAAATGTCGTTATTAAGGGTAAAATTGATAGCCTCGTAACTCGCCGCACCCGCCGACGCAATTTCGTGATTACCGAAGGTGTGATTCGCGATAATTCTGGAGCAATTCGAGTTGTCTGGTTCAATCAACCCTACCGCGTCAAACAGTTTATTTCCGGTCAAGAATATTATTTTACCGGCCTTTTTGACCTCAAAAATGGCCGCTACCAGCTTACTTCGCCTTCTGCCGCTCTGGCAACCGAGATTGACCATATCGCGCCAATTAAGCCCATCTACGTGGCCCACAGTAGCATTAAGAGTCATGATTTCGAACGTTTAGTTAATAATTCTCGCTCCAAATTTGCCGAAATCCCCGATTTACTTCCTAGCGTCGCTACTGGAACTCGCAAAAATTCGCTTTTCGCCATCCATTTTCCGCATTCCGAAAAGGAGGCCAAAGATGGACGCACTTATCTTGCTTACGAAGAGCTATTCGAATTTATTCTTGCCGCCAAACTCAACCAGCAAGAAAATCAAAAACTAAAATCTCAAAAAATTCCCTTTGAAGCCCCCGTCATTAAACAGTTTGTTGACAAATTACCTTTTAAACTCACCAATGCGCAACGTCTTGCTACTTGGGAAATATTTCAAGACCTTGAGCGCCCCATTCCAATGAACCGTCTCTTACAGGGAGATGTGGGGTCAGGAAAAACTATGGTCGCCGCACTCGCCGCTTATGCTGCTGCTACCCACCATGTGCAAACTGCTTTTTTAGCACCTACCGCCGTTCTTGCCAACCAACATTACGAAAAACTAAAAAAACAACTTGAGCCGTTTGGTATCAAGGTTGCACTTCTTACTGGTGCCACTAAAAATAAACCTACGTTAAAATCCGCTATCAAACAAGGGGGAATCGATCTCGTCATTGGCACGCATGCTATTTTAACCGACGATACCGAGTTTAACAATCTTGGCCTTGCCATCATCGACGAGCAGCACCGTTTCGGTGTTCATGAGCGCGCCAAGCTACTCTTAAAATCTCCCAAAGAAACCGCACCACACTTACTCACAATGACTGCCACCCCCATTCCGCGTTCGCTGCAGCTCACGGTTTTTGGTGATCTTGATGTATCAATCTTAAACGAACTCCCCAAGGGGCGCCAGCCAATCACCACCAAAATTCTTACCGAAGTAGAACAAAAAGAATCTCTCTATCCAGCCATCAGCGAAGCCTTGGAAAAAAGGAATCAAGTTTATTGGATTTGCCCGCTAGTCGAGGATTCTATAGGGGGAAATTCGTCAAAAACTAGCGTAATCTCAAAAGCTAAACATCTCCAAAAAATCTTTCCAAATGCTCGTATCGCCTATCTTCATGGCCGTATGAAACCCGCCGAAAAAGACGATATTATGACGCGTTTTGCGTCGCATGAAATCGATATCCTCGTATCTACTACCGTTGTCGAAGTCGGCGTCGACGTTCCCAATGCCACACTTATCGCAATCGAAAATGCTGAAGGGTATGGCCTTGCTGGGCTTCATCAGCTCCGCGGTCGTGTTGGACGTGGCAAAGATGCCTCTTTTTGCTATCTTATTATCTCTGGCGACAATACGCCTACTCGTCGCCTTCGTGAGCTCGAAAAATCCAATGATGGATTCCATCTCGCCGAAGTCGACCTTGAACTCCGCGGTCCAGGTGAAATCTATGGCGCACTGCAACATGGCGCGCTCGATCTCCGTATTGCCTCTTTTTCAGACACCCGCCTTATCGCCCGCGCCCGCCACGACGTCGAGATATTTTTGCAAAACCAAGAAAATATGTTAAAATATAAAGAATTGATGCAAAACATCAAAAAATATCAGCAATTAACTACTCTTAACTAATATGCAAATTATCTCTGGAATTTATAAACACCGTTCGATTAAAGAGCCTCACAATAATTATACCCATCCTATGGGCTCTCGTGAAAAACTTGCCCTTTTCAACATGATTTCCTCGTATTTACCATCCAGTTGCGTCCTAGACGCTTTTGCTGGTACAGGTAGTCTAGGGCTCGAATGTCTTTCTCGCGGTGCAAAAAAAGTAATTTTTCTTGAAAAATCGGCCCAAAATGCCAAAATTATAGCTGAAAATATCTCCGTACTCGGCGAAACTGCCAAAGAACAAACCGAAATCATTGTCAAATCAGCCGAAGCCGCCACTTTCACCTATAAATTTGACGTCATCATTGCTGATCCCCCTTATGACAACTTCAATATAGACATTATCGCCCACCTCACCCCTTATCTCACTGATGGTGGCATTTTTGCGCTCTCTCATCCGCACCTTAAAACTCCCCCCATTTTGCCGAAATTATCCCTGATTTCTACTCATTCTTATGCTGCTGCCAACATTTCTATCTATCGCCCCTCATAGGTATTGCGCTCGTCCAAAAAGTGTGGTATAACTAGATAAATAGGAGTTTTATAATGAATTATCCATACGAAGCGGAGAAAAAAGAGCGCCGCAAAATTATCTTAACTACAGTTGCCATTGTTGCAATTATCTTGGTTTTGATTATTGCAATTATTGTTGTTGCAGTCAATAAATCCAAAAATTCCGTTGATACCGCCACCAATAACACCTCTTTCGAATTAACTGAAGGTGAGCAAAAATCCGATGAACAAAAGACTGACGAATCTAAAGAATCCCAAAAATCCGAAAAATCTGAGGATCAAACTTCTCTTGGCAATCTTTCCACAGATAGCACAAGCAGCGCAAGCTCAGCTGATACCCCAGTTTTCACTACTGAGTCCACCGAAACTGCAAACGATCTCCCAGATACCGGTCCAGAAGATTTCATTCCAATTGCACTTCTTGCTGGCGCTTTTACTACCTACGCTTCCTCTCTCTATTTGTCAAAAAAATCCGCATAAAATCTACAAATCCCCCAAAGTTGGGGGATTATTGCGTTTTTGTGGTATAATATGAATATAAGTAAGCCCGTGTGGTGAAATTGGTATACACGTATGCCTTAGGAGCATATGCCGAAAGGTGTGCTGGTTCAAGTCCAGTCGCGGGCACCAAGGAAAGAGAACTGGAACGGTTCTTTTTTTGTTTTATAATTGATTTTTAATGGTTTTATGATATAATAATAGGTGGAGCAGTCCTTACTGCTACTATCGATCTTTAAAAGGAGTTGATTAACGATGACGAAAAAACACGTCTGGAGAGTCAAAAAAGAGTATTTCCGTCAGCTCAAAAACGGAGAAAAGAGCCTTGAAATCCGCGTAGGTTATTCGCAGATTAAAAAGGTTCTTCAGGGTGACACCGTAACCTTCGAAAACTACGGTCCGAATGAATTCGACGTAAAACGCGTTGCCGTTTACGACAGTTTCAAGAGGATGCTCGAAGTCGAAGGTGTCGATCGTGTGCTTCCCGGTATGACTTTTAATGGAGCGCTCAAGACGCTTCAGAAAATCTACCCGAAGGACAAAGAGTCGCTCGGTGTGTATGTCTTTGAGCTAAAGCTTAAAACAAACGAAAAACCTTCTCGTGAGTTTTATAAGGCTTCGGATTTACTTAAAGCCGGCGAAAATAAGAAATTTGCCAAGATTATTGCGGAAGCTTATATGGCAACCGACTGGATCTGCAAGGATTATCCTGACCATTGCGACCATTATTTTAGCAAATACGTCCCTGGCATTTTTGATGGCGAACGCGAAATTATCACATGTTATATCGATAATAAAATCGCGGCAGTCGCAATTCTGAAAAAGGACACCGAAGAGCGGAAAATCAGTACGCTTTTCGTAAAGCCTGAGTATCGTAAGCGCGGAATCGCTACCGAATTACTCGAAAAATGCTTTGCGTGGCTTGGAACAACTCGCCCGGTTATCACGATTGCCGACTACAAACTGGATCAGTTTGCCAAAGTCATCAAAAAGTATGGTTGGGTTGAGACACAGGTTCTTGCCGACGGCTACTACAATGACCACTCTCGCGAGCATGTTTTCAACGGCTAATCTCTCAACAAAAAAGCGCCCTCTTCTGAGGGTGCTTTTTACTTTCTTTAAAGCATCTTCAAGCGAATACCAACAACCCCATACTGGGCTTGTTTTTCCGGAGTATAGAATTCGCTGAGTACGTTTAACAATTCTTCCTTAGTCATAGAAGCATCAGCAAGAATAGAAATATCAAAATCTTCAAACAAATCCTTAAAAGAATTGTAGCGAAGAATACCAATAACTTCAGCTTTTAATTTATCATTTTCAGACTTAGAGAATTCAATGATATCTCCAAGTTCTATCTGGCTTCGCTTTTCATCATAGAGGCGGAGTTCAATACGTTTTGTTCCGTCTTTCATGAAATCGAAGTACTTTGGTTGTAAATTCATTTCATGTGTTGTCATATTATATATTATACCATAAAAACTCCTAATAATCCTCAAAATTACCCCTAATACACAATCTTCAATCCTTGGATACTACTTCTTTTATCTATCTTTTCAACAATCGATGGGTTTTCATGCTTACCCCAACTTTATCGTCGCATTGTACTGACAAATCTTGCAGAGGTTAACGGCGTAGTCGTCCTCCTCCAAAATTGCCCCGCAAACGTCACATTTTCTGATGGTTTCCATAGTTCTCCTATCGTTTATCTTATTATACCACAATTGACATTTTTACATCGAAGTTGTATAATAGGATAAGCGACATCCTTTGATAATCCACTCTTATCAAAGTTAAAGTCGAGCAAGAATTTTCAAAACATAGGAAAATTTTGAAGGGGGACAAAATTATGACACACGAACGACTCTCGGAAGCCTACAGAATGGACGATGAAATCATCGCAAACAACATTCGCATCAAGAAACTTTTATCTCTGGCTATCATAGCACTCAGTACTCTCGCACTTGTATTGCTCGTATCCTACTTCTGCGCTAAAGAAGCGTTGCATCCTGCACTAAAAACTATACCATCTCTTTTTCTTTTTGCTACAATAATTATCTTTGTTTTTGCACTAGTTTTATTCTTTATCCGTTTATTTTTTAACGAAAAACTAGTCCACTGCGTCGATGACGCACATTCAGAGATTTATAATCGTAGCCTGTTTTTTCTCTACAATACCATCAATGAAACAGAAATCGGAGAGGAAGAAAAATCCATACTAGATCTTGCATATCAAAAATACATCAGAGATTATTTTCTCGGTATTTTTACCGAAAATGGCGAAATGTCTTATCCAGATTACCAAGTACTGGAAGACTACGCCAATTATCTCTACGATATGCACAATTGGGACCTTTCGTATATTTTTAGGTTATTTTGTGAGGAGGTCTATTCCTAAGCACCTAAAGCCTGCGTAACAAAAATCGCAGGCTTTTTCATGCCAAAAATTGAAAAATGTTGTGCTATAATATAAGCATGAGCAAAATCACCAAGTATCTTAATCAGTTAATTACTGGCAACGTTTTCGACGCGCCAGAGATACTTGATGCTTATTCCGTCGACCGCTCCATCCTTAAAATCACACCTAAACTTATTGCATTGCCCGAATCTACCGATGACATCTGCAAGCTGATGCGCTTTTTCAATCAATTATCCACCAAGGAAATCAAAGTTGGCGTTACCGCACGCGGCTCTGGCCTTGACAAAATGGGCGCCGATCTCGGCAACGGCGTGATTATCTCTACCGAAAAGCTCAATCACCTTATGGAATTCGATGCCAGAGAGCGTTTAGTTCGTGTTCAATCCGGCATCACCCTGCGCGAACTCAACACCGCACTCTCAGTTAGCGGGCTCACCATCCCCATCGGCACAGACGAAAACGAAACCATTGGCGGCCTTATCTCCAACTGCCCAACCGATTCTTATTCTGGCAAATACGGCGGCATCATGAATTTTGTCGAACGCGCCGAAATCGTTCTCGCCAATGGCGAATGTATCCAAACTGGTCGTATTAGTAAATATGCTGTCGCCAAAAAAGCCACCAAAAAATCCCTTGAGGGCGACATCTATCGCAAACTTTATAAACTTATTCAGCAAAATACCGATTTACTAAAAAATCTCCGCGCCAAAAACACCAGCTCCGCTGGTTATTCCACAATTGCTTATGCTAGCCGCAAAGATACTCTCGATCTCTTGCCACTCTTCTTCTCAGCCGAAGGTTCGCTCGGAATTATTTCCGAAGTCATTCTTCGCGCCGTTCCACTCAAAAAACGCCCAGCGCGCGTTGTTGCCACCTTCCCCAAGCTTGAAACCGCACTTAAATTCTGTGAAACCCTCAACGAGATCAAACCCCGCGAACTTGATATTTGTGACCTCCGTGTTCTTAAGACCGCCGAAGAATCCGGCAAGAATCTCAGCAAAATCACTAGAAAACTAGAATCGGGTTTCGTGGTCTTTGCTAGTTTCGATGAAAAGACCAACATTATCGTTCGCAAATTGAACAGCCTTGCCAAAGTGCTTCCACGCACCGCAAAATGCATTATAGAGTCACCAGAAAATCGTCTCGTGCTTGATGAATTCGAAAATTCAATCACCAACTTCCTTTATGTTGCTCACAGCGGTGAGCGGATTCCACTCCTTACTGATTTTTATCTTCCAGCACACAACTTGCCTAAATTTATTGACGACCTCAATGTGCTTGAGTCCAAGTTAAAACTCGATTTACCACTTTTTGGCTCTTATTCATCATCAAACTACAGTCTTCGCCCAGTTTTTGATCTCTCCGATCCTGATTTCAAGAAAAAAGCCGTCACTTTTCTAAAAGTTGGTGCCTATATTCTTGATCGTCAAGAAGGTTCCATTACTGGCGGTTCTCCAGAGGGCCGTGTTAAGGCTCTCATCACTAACTCGAAACTCTCTGATGAAGAAAAAAAGCTCTATAACGATATTAAAGAAATTTTCGATCAAAATAACATCCTAAACCCTGGAATCAAACTCGGCGCAGATACCCGCTTCACGCTCAATCATTTCCGCGCTACCAGTTCTGCAAAAATTGTGATATAATTATCAAAATTATAGGAGTTACTACATGAAAACTACGGCCAAAAAGTTGTCCGACACTCGTATCGAGATTAAAGTTACTCTCGATGCCAAAGATCTTAAATCCGCTAGCGAAAAAGCTCTAGAAAGATTAGCTAAAGATATTAAAGTTGAAGGCTTCCGCAAAGGAAAAGTTCCTACCGAAGTTGCTAAAAAATTTATCCCAGAAAACGACCTTAACGCTGAAACTATCGATATTGCCGTTCGCTCCACCGTGATTGAAGCTTTCACCAAGAACGAAAAATCGCCTCTCGCCATCCCTAACGTCAACGTCACCAAATACGTTCCAGGCGAAATGGCTGAATACACCGCTACCGCTGATATTCTTCCCGAAATCAAACTCGGCGACTATAAAAATCTCGGCGTCAAACTCGAAAAATACACCGTCGCCGAAAAAGACATCAAACAAGTCTTAGACAATATCGCCAACTCTTTCTCCGAAAAGAAAGCCATTAAGCGCGCCGCCAAAAACACCGACGAAGTTATCATTGATTTTGTCGGCAAAAAAGACGGCAAAGCTTTTGACGGTGGTTCCGCTAAGGACTACCACCTAACTCTCGGCTCCAAAACTTTCATCCCAGGCTTCGAAGAAGGAATCGTTGGCCACGAACCAGGTGATAAATTTAATCTCGAACTCACTTTCCCCAAAGATTATCACATGAAAAAGCTCGCCGGCGCTAAAACCGTTTTCGAGGTTCTCTTAAAACAAGTTAACGAAGTTACCCTACCTAAAATCGACGATAAACTCGCTACAAAATGCGGCCCATTCAAGACTTTAGCCGAGTTAAAATCTGACATTAAGAAAAATATTGAAGCACAGAACAATCATCGTCTTGAAGAAAAATACAAAGATGATCTCGTAAGCGCCCTTGTTAAAAAATCTAAAATCTCCGCACCTGAAATTCTTATCGATGACCAACTCCGTCTCATCAAGGATGATCTCACACGCAACGCCATGAGCCAAGGTATAACTTTTGAAGAATATCTTAAACGTGGCGGAGAGACTGCTGAAACTTGGGAAAAAAAGGCCAAGAAGCTCGCCGAAGCTCGCGTTAAAGCTTCCTTAGCTTTGCAAATTCTTGCTCGCGACAATAAAATCGATGTCAAAGATGAAGTCGTCGAAGCCAAAATTGCCGAACTCCGTGACGTTTACAAAAAATCCCCAGAAGCTATCAAGAATCTCAAAAATCCTAACGTCCGCATGGATATCAAAAATCGCATGATCATTGAAGAAACCTTAAACTTCCTTGTCAAATCACAAAAATAGGTGTATAATAAGTAAAAGAGTTTCATCCTGATTTTTATTGCTGTACAAAAATCAGGGAAAATATCAATTAAACAGGGATAAATAACTGTGCCAACTATTAATCAGTTGATTCGCAAACCTCGTAAAAGTGCTGCGAAAAAATCTAAATCACCCGCTCTTGGCTCTATCGTTAATACCTTGAAAACCAAGCGTTACGAAAAAGCCGCCCCATTGAAGCGTGGTGTTTGTATCAAAGTAACAACCAAGACTCCAAAGAAACCAAACTCCGCTATGCGTAAAGTTGCCCGCGTGCGCCTTACTAATGGCCAAGAAGTTTGGGCCTACATTGGTGGTGAAGGTCACAACCTCCAAGAGCACGCCGTTGTGCTTGTTCGTGGTGGACGTGTTCCAGATCTTCCAGGTGTCCGTTACCATGTTGTCCGTGGCACACTTGATCTTCAAGGTGTCCAAGGTCGCAAACAAGGCCGCTCTAAATACGGCGCAAAAAAGGAGGGTAAGTAATTATGCCACGCAAAACTACTAAATCTCTCGAGAGAAAAGTTAATCCAGATCGCAGATATCAATCTGTTCTCGTTCAGCGTTTGATTAACAAATCAATGCTTGACGGCAAAAAACAGGTAGCAGAACGCGCTGTTTATGCCGCCATTGAAGGTGCCGCCAAGAAACTTAAATCCGAAAATCCAGTGGAAGTATTGGAAAAAGCCATTGCTAACGTCAGTCCAGATTTCGAAGTTAAATCTCGCCGCGTTGGTGGTGCTAACTACCAAATTCCATTCCCAATTTCCGGTCATCGTCAGCTCCACTTTGCCTTCTCTTGGCTAGTGCAAGCCGCCCGTGCTCGTTCTGGTATGCCTTATGCCAAACGTCTTGAAGCTGAAATTGTCGACGCCTACAATGAAGCTGGCGCCGCCTTCAAGAAAAAAGAAGACTGCCACCGCATGGCCGAAGCCAACCGCGCATTCGCACACTTTGCTCGCGCCTAAATTGGTTACAACCTACAAAAAATACCCTTCACGGGTATTTTTTTGTGTTATAATTAGCTTATGCTAAAAGTTGCGATTAATGGTTTTGGGCGCATTGGGCGCAATGTCCTTAAAATTTTGCTTTCTCGTCGCGATATTCAAGTAGTCGCAATCAACGACCTAACGGATGCCACTACCCTCGCACACCTCTTAAAACACGATTCGTCTTATGGATTATACGATAAAAAAGTTTCCACAGGAGATGGCTCCATCATCGTTGGAACTAGAGAGATCGCTGTTTTTGCCGAAAAAGATCCAAAATTTCTCCCCTGGAAAAAACTCGGCATAGATGTGGTCATTGAATGTACTGGCTTCTTTACTGATAAAAATGGCGCAGCTAAACATCTTGAAGCTGGAGCCAAAAAAGTCGTCATTTCCGCACCAGCAAAAAGCGATGAAATCAAAACCATTGTCCTCGGCGTCAATGAAGAAACCGTCGAAAAAACTGATCAAATTCTATCGAACGCCTCTTGTACTACCAATTGCATTGCTCCAATTATGAAAGTATTAGAGGATGCCTATGGCATCGAAAAAGCCATGATGACCACTGTTCACTCCTATACTAACTCCGGACGCATTCTTGATTCTCCTGCTCGCGACCTTCGTGAAGCTCGCACCGCTGCCGAAAACATTATTCCTACTACTACTGGAGCCTCAAAAGCCGCCGCTAAAACTATTCCAACACTCACCAACAAATTTAACGGGCTTTCTATTCGCGTCCCCACCCCAGTAGTTTCTCTTGCAGACATTACGGCTGTCCTAAAATGTAAAGTTACCAAAGAGGAACTAGCTAAGTTATTCAAAAAAGTTGCCAAAGAACCATATTTCGAAGGGATTATCGGTGTTACCGATGAACCGCTCGTCTCTAGCGATTTTATTGGCGACCCACATTCTTGTATCATTGATCTATCTCTTATCGACGTAGTCTGCGACGACATGATTAAAATCGTCGCCTGGTACGATAATGAATGGGGGTACTCCAATCGTTTAGTCGAACTCGCAGTGGATTTTGGCAAGGAGGTTAATCTATGATTTACATTGGCGCAGATCATCGTGGTTACGAGAAAAAAGTTCAGTTACTTGAATATTTCCGCAAAAATGGTATCCTTGTGCAGGATTCCGGCGCGTATGTTTTCTCCGAAAATGATGATTTTAATGACCCCGCCATCGCTGTTGCTAAATCAGTACGCGAACACCCAGACAATTTTGGCATTCTCATCTGCGGATCTGCTCATGGCATGATCATGCAGGCAAATCGTTTTAAAGGGATTCGCGCTATTACCGCTACCGAGCCCAAACTAGTTAAACTTAGTCGTGAGCACAACAATGCCAACATTCTTTGCCTTTCGGCCGATTTTCTCAATTTATCTGAAATGGAAAAGCTAATCAAAGTATTCTTAACTACTAAATTTAAAGACGAAGAAAAGTATATTCGTCGTATTAATCGTCTCGACGAAAGGGGAGACTATGCTTAGAACCGTATCAATCGTACCAACTATTTTATCCGACAATAAACAAGACTATCGTGCTCAAGCCGAGACTCTAAATGCTTTTACTCGCCGCATCCAAATAGATGTCACCGACGGTGAATTCGCGCCTAGTACCACCCTTGATCTCACTAATGTTTGGTGGCCAAACAACTGGGAAGCTGATTTACATTTTATGGCCGCCCGCCCATCAGAATACCTAGACACTATTTTAAAACTTCATCCATCACTCTGTATCTTACATGCAGAAGCCGCCGAGGATTTATTACCAACGTTCAATACACTAAAAGAAGCCGGCATCAAAACTGGCGTAGCCTTGCTTTCTTCTACCTATCCCGGAGCCGTCAAACAATACATCGAAGCCGCCGATCATGTCTTAATTTTTGCCGGAGAGCTTGGAAAACGAGGCAGCACAGCTAATCTCATGCAAATAGAAAAAATTCCACTTATTCGTAATATGAAACCCGAGGTTGAAATCGGTTGGGACGGAGGCGCTAATCTCTCCAATATTCGTGCACTTGCTCACGCCGATTTAGATGTCATCAATGTTGGTTCCGCCATTATCGGCGCCGAAAACCCCGAAGAAGCCTTTGAGACCATGGTTGCCGAAATCGACAAGAATGGAGTGGTGCTCTAATGTCCCGTATTGTTAGCCTAGGCGCTGCCCTTCAAAACATTTATCTCATCGACCATAATGATTTTACGCCACCGCCAGTCGTAATTAATCAAAAAGTTACTGTCGATAAAATCTCTTATCAAGTGGGTGGAGGTGGAGTGAACGCTGCGTTGATGTTTGCAGAATATGGCCATGAGACCATTCTTATTAGTAGTATTGCCGAGGATATTGCTGGCGGGACGATCTTAAGTGCCCTCAATCGTGAAGACATTGACAGTAGCTATCTCTATCTTGACCCCAAAAAGCCTACCGGTACTGCAATTATTTTACTTGATTCAAACTCTAGCACCAATGTTACACTAACTCACCACGGCGCCGCAAAAACTACCACTGGCTATACCGCCACCGACCTCGACCTTATCCATCCCGACTGGATTTACGCCACCACAGCCTATGGAGACATGGACATTCTTCGTGACTTTTTTGAACAAGCGCATCTAGGGGGGGCCAAGGTTATGTTCAATCCCGGTCCAGATGAACTAGGCCAACCCAAAAAACTGATTGGTCTCCTCGAAGATGTTGATATTTTGTACATCAATAAAACCGAAGCTGCAAAACTGGTTCCCGGCGCTATCCTTACGGAATTACTTTCCCACTTGAATAATTATGTCGAGACTGTCATAATTACAGACGGAGCCATGGGTGGCATCGCAAGCAATCGCGAAGAAGCCTATCGCTTTGGCA
This sequence comes from Candidatus Nanosyncoccus sp., assembly GCA_045641305.1. GTDB lineage: Bacteria > Patescibacteriota > Saccharimonadia > Saccharimonadales > Saccharimonadaceae > Nanosyncoccus. The sequence goes on along the minus strand of JAZUGS010000017.1, from coordinate 38,929 downwards.
TTTACGAGGATGTAAAGAAAAAAGACGCCACTGGCGCCGGAGATGCTTTTGGCGCAGGATTCTTGGCTCATTATGCCGACGGCCACAACTTTAAAGATTCTCTTATCTTTGCGTCCGCCAATGCCACCTCGGTAGTTGGCCAAATTGGCGGAAATTCCAACTTTATCTCCAAGAAAAAAGCACTTCACCTAATGCCAATTCAAAAAATTTAACCAAGGAACTATATGTTACCAGAAGAACAAGATTTACTCAAAAAACTTTCAATTGCCGACCTTGAACGCGCCCAAGCCTACGCCAAGGATCTTGGTCAGGGACTCAAGACCCTCCGTACTTTCCCGCAAGGTGTTACTATTTTTGGCTCCGCTCGTCTCCCGCAAAGTGATAAATATTGCAAGCTCGCCTACGAACTCGGCGCTATGCTCGCACAAAACGGTCATGCTGTAGTTACCGGTGGTGGTCCAGGTATCATGGAGGCTGCTAATCATGGTGCTTTTGACTATGGCGGACGTTCGATTGGTCTTAACATTACCCTTCAACACGAACAATTCCCAAACCCCTATCTCAGCGATTGTATTACCTTCGAATATTTCTTTGCCCGCAAAGTCATGCTCGCTATGGCCTCCAAAGTCTTCGTATTCTTCCCAGGTGGTTTTGGCACAATGGACGAAATGTCCGAAATTCTTTGCCTAATGCAAGAGAAAAAAATGCCGAAAATGCCAGTTTTTCTTATCGGTAAATCTTTCTGGAAAAATGACGAAAAAATGTTTAAGAAAATGGTGGAGATGGGCCTCGTCAGTCCAAAAGATGCCCAAATCGTTACTGCAACCAACGACATCAAAGAGGTGGTAAAAGCCGCCAATAAAGTCGGTCACCCCAAGGTTTCCGAAAGTTTTTATGACGGCTTTCGTGAAGCTTCAATGCTTGATCGGACAGCTAAGAAAGCTTAAGATCTGGGTTTGCTTTTGCAATCCGCATCAATTCGTTGTATTTACAAATTCTTTCGCTACGCGATAGGGAACCTGTTTTGATTTGTCCAGCACCAAGACCCACTGCAAGATGGGCAATTGAAACATCCTCGGTTTCACCTGAACGGTGTGAAATTACCGTCTTGTAACCTGCATTCTTTGCCATCATTACTGCATCAATCGTTTCAGATAGCGAGCCAATCTGGTTTGGTTTAATCAAAATCGCATTTGCCACACCTTCCTCAATGCCGCGTGATAGAAGTTTTGTGTTCGTCACAAACAAATCATCTCCTACTAGTTGTATTTTATTTCCAAGCCTTTCTGTCATTATCTTCCAATTCGCCCAGTCATTCTCAGAAAGACCATCTTCAATCGAAATTACAGGGTAATTCGTAATTGCCCATTCATACCACGCTATCATCTCTTCAGCAGTTTTTTGTTCGCCGTTGGCTTTCAGAATATAACGGCCATCTTCGTAAAATTCACTCGCTGCCACGTCCATCGCAATTGCAATATCTTCGCCAAAACGATAGCCGGCTTTTTCTACAGCAAGCCCAATACACTCAAGCGGTTCATTATTGCCATTTTTAACTTTTGGCGCATAGCCACCTTCGTCGCCTACAGTTGTTGGGTATCCCCGTTCTAACAGCACCTTTTTGAGTGTATGAAACACTTCAGCACCCATTCGTACCGCCTCATCAATAGTTTTGGCACCTCTTGGCACTATCATATACTCTTGAATATCTGTTGCGAAATCTGCATGCGCGCCACCATTCATCACGTTCATCATTGGCATCGGCAAAGACATTGCATTTTCTGTACCTGCAAGTTCTGCCACATAACGATAAAATGGTACACCCTTAGCCCGCGCTACCGCCTTCGCTACCGCTAGAGAAACCGCAAGTATTGCATTCGCACCCAATTTAGATTTATTTTCTGTTCCGTCAAGCGCCAACATAATGCTATCTACGGTCTTTTGTTCAGCTTTTTGTCCAATCAATGCTCCAGCAATTTCGGAATTAACGTGTGAAACGGCCGTTAGTACCCCTTTTCCACCAAAACGGCTCTCATCACCGTCTCGAAGCTCCAACGCCTCTAATGTGCCAGTAGAAGCCCCAGACGGCACAATCGCCTTTCCAAAAGCCCCATTTTCAAGCTGCACGCCAGCTTCTACCGTTGGATTACCCCTAGAGTCCAACACCTCCATTGCTTTAATGTCTGTAATTTTCAAATTATCCATAACCATTATTATATCATAACCTTGTGGTATAATATAGGGGTGAATACAAATTTACAAGCCAAATTAAAAACTCTCCCCGCCGCACCAGGCGTCTATTTTCATAAAGATAAAACGGGAGAAATTATTTACGTTGGTAAGGCTGCCGTTCTAAAAAATCGCGTCCGCCAATATTTCCAAAAATCTGCAAAAGACCCTAAAACCGAAGCTCTTGTAAGAGAAATAAACGATACCGATTGGATCGTAGTAGATACCGAAATAGATGCGCTCTTTCTCGAATCTGAGATGATTAAACGCTATATGCCAAAATGGAACATTTTACTCCGTGATGACAAAACCGTCTCTTATGTTCGCATAGACATGAACAATGAAATACCTTATATTTCCTTCACGCGTACACCAATGGATGACAAGGCTACATATATTGGCCCATTTTATGGTAAATCCGCCGTTGAAAAAGCCATTCGAGTACTACGCAAAATTCTTCCTTATTACGACAAGCCCTACGATGGCAAAAAATCGCTCAACACCGACCTTGGCCTTACGCCCGGTATTGAAATTAATAAAACCACGCCCAAAGATTACAAAAGAAACTTAAGAAGATTCATCCGCTACCTTGAAGGAGATCGTGACAAACTTTTGAAAGACCTTGAAAAAACCATGTACGACGAAGCTTCAAAGGGGAACTATGAACTCGCCGCCGAAGCCCGCAATCAGCTCATGGGCCTAAAAGAACTTAAAAAGAAAATTGTCTTTTCTGATAAAGAATTCCTTGATATCTCTTCCGATCAAGCCCTCAAGCAACTTCAAAACCTTCTACGCCTCGACCATCCACCTCGCCGCATCGAAGGATACGACATCTCGCATCAATCCGGCACTAACGTTGTTGCATCGATGGTAGTCTTTATCAATGGCACCAGCGCGCGTAACGAATATCGTAAGTTTAAAATCAAAGAAGACAAAAACAATGATTTTGCCAATATGAAAGAAGTCCTCACTCGCCGATTAAAACATAAAGAATGGGACTATCCAGATCTTATCCTCATCGATGGTGGCGCACCGCAGCTTCGTGCTATCGAAGACATTCTTGCGCCCACCGGTATTCCTTATGTTGGCATTTCAAAAGAGGAGATGCATATTGTTACTGCCGATTATTCTTACTACGATTTACCTGATTCTTCCCATATCATGCGGCTCATCAAGCGTATCGACGACGAAGCTCATCGCTTCGCCATCACCTACCATTCTTTATTAAAACGAAAATCTATGCTAAAATAGAGTCATAAGGAGTTATTTATGCAATTAGGAACCCTACTCGAAGTTATTACCCTCATTTCCGCCATCTTGACCATCATTCTTGTTCTCTTACAACAACGTGGTGCTTCACTTGGTGCTGGTTTTGGCAGCTCTGGAGAACTCTACACCACTCGTCGTGGTCTCGAAAAATCCCTCTTCATTGCCACTATTGTTTTCGCCTGCATCTTCGTTTTTTCAATTTTAGGGCTTCTCTTAATTCCATCATAATATGAAAGATTCTCTCAAAAAGCGTGGGCAAAAATTTCTTCGACGATTTTCTCGAGCTTCACAAAAAGCTGGCGAAAACGGCAAAGAGCATATCAAGGCTAATTTTTTAGAACGCTTTTCTCATATTAAAGACATCCGTTTGCTCGTTCTGGAATGGATTCTACTTGTTTCTGCACTTATTCTAATCGCCATTACTCAAGCTTTTTGGTTTAAAGATTCCTACTCGGAGCAAAGCTTCTCACGTGGTGGCACTTATACCGAAGCTACACTTGGCAAAGTTAATTCACTCAATCCTCTCTTTGCTACCACATCTAGTGAAAAGACCCTCAGCCGTCTTATGTTTGCTACAATCTCCGAAATTGATTACTCTGGCCACCCTGGTCTTGGCCTCGCCAACTCCATCACTTCGGATGATAGCGGCAAAGTCTGGACCGTCAAACTTCGCGATGGACTCAAATGGTCAGATAGTGAACCACTCACAAACGAAGATGTTATCTTTACCATTAATCTTATCAAAAATTCCAACGTTTCTTCTATCTACGATTCCAACCTCACTGGCGTTAAGGTTTCAGAAAACGAAGATGGCGAAATTGTCTTCACCCTACCCGCCGCCTATGCCGATTTTATCTCTGCGCTCAACATTCCAGTCGTCCCCAAGCACATTCTTGAAAATGCCGACCCCAAAACATTGATTGAAGATGCCTTTAGTACCGCCCCGATCACTTCTGGTCCGTTCACATTTAATGCCACGCAGACCATTTCCGCCGAAGGTGAAAAAGTTGTCTACCTCTCCTCTAATCCTTATTATTACAAAGGGGCCACTTTACTCAGTGGCTTTGCCGTCCATGCTTTTATTGATAAAGCAAACATCATTTCCGCCCTTAATTCTGGCTCCATTACAGCTACAGCCGAGCTAACGCATACCGATAGTAGTCAAATTATCTCTCGACAAATTTATGAGAAAAATGCCAGCCTAAGCTCTGGCGCCTTTGCCTTTTTCAATACCTCTCGCCCATATATCAAAAATCGCTCTATTCGTAACGCTATCCGACAAGGGATTAATGTTTCTGAAATTCGCGATATTGCCTCAGATACTACCCCGCTGGATTATCCACTAGCGTCTTCACAAATCTCGCTCACAAATTATCCAACCCTTCCTAACTATGATGCCAACATCGCCAGAGACGAGCTTACCGATTTGCTAGAAGGGGAAACCCCCACATTTAACATTGCTACCGTAAACTATAGCTATTTGCCAATCGTCGCCAACTCAATTGCCGAACAGATTCGTGCGCTTGGTCTCACTGCTGAAATTTCCGTTTACGAAGAAAATCAAGAATTCATTACCAATATTATTTCCAATCGCAACTACGACATTTTAATCTATGAAATTGAACTTGGCGCCGACCCCGATCTTTTACCATATTACCACTCTTCGCAAGCTACTTCTGCTGGTCTTAATCTAAGTAATTATAAAAATTCCATGGTTGACGATTTATTACTCGGTGCTCGTGCTACACTCGATGACGAGCTTCGTATCGCAAAGTACGAATCATTCCTAGATTATTGGATAGACGATGTTCCGGCTATTGGTTTATATCAATCCAATCTTAATTATTATTACAATAAAAATACGCGCGCGCTTAGCGAAGATACTCACCTAGTCACTCCATTAGATCGTTTCAGCAATATCACCACATGGTCTGTTGTAAAAAATACTCTCAATCTTACTCCCTAGACTTTTCCAAAAAACTGTGCTATAATGCAACTATGCGCCTGTGGTGGAATTGGTAGACACGCTACCTTGAGGTGGTAGTGGCCAGATTCACGGCTGTGCTAGTTCGAGTCTAGTCAGGCGCACCATTGACAGAAACAATAAAATATGTCGTAATACACGACATATTTTTTATGCCAAAATCTCTTGACATTTATATTCCGCTTATGTATAATAGAGACATAAAAGGTCATAACGACTAACAAAAATAAAAACGAAAGGAAACACACAAAATGAAAAAGAAAGCTTTAGCCATCAGCGCTAGCGTCGCTTCTGCAGCAGCTGTTTTGGCTACGCCACTCTGCTCATTTGCAACCGAAATAGATACTTTTACCGATTCGGTCCAAGTAACAGTGAATAGTTCATGTGGTTTGTCACAAACCAGCGATGATCTCACAACCGTAGATTCAATTGCTGGTCTCACTACCGGAGATGGTGGTAGCGGTGTTGCCTCTATGGCTGTTGGCACCACTCATGAATGGAGCTTAACGAGCGAAAGCTCAGCCCCTAATCGCGGCACTACGGTTAGTGTCGTTTGTAACGACTTAGACGGTTGGTCTGTCTATGCCAAAGGCGATGGTGGTACGACCATGGCGCCAGCAGGCAACGGCACCCCAATCGCTACGCTATCCGCTCCTGACGGCGAAGTCGAAGCCTTCCCGTCATCTGGTACAACCTCAAAATGGGCATTTATGATTCAAAAACCAGAAGGATCCAACATCACAGTCGTCAATGACACCATCAACTATGGCGCCTGGGCACCAGTTCCATCCGCTTACGATAAAGTTGCCACATCAGAAAACAGCGCAACAAACTTCACAACTGGTAAATTCTCTACTGCTTACAAAGTCTATGTGGGTACCAACCAACAAGCCGATACCTATACCGGTAGCGTTGTTTATACGCTTGTTCATCCAGCAAACAAGACTAAACCAACCGCTTAATAAATACTAATACCACCCTTCGGGGTGGTATTTTTTTGTGCTATAATCTTCTTATGGAAATTATGCCTTCTAAAAAACACCAACGCCAAACCCATGCTGTTTATTGGATAGTTGGCGCTATTATTTTTCTCATCACTGCTTTTATCCTTTGGCTTATTTTTAGCCAACACACCACCAATACTACCTTACCTGCTACTGAGTCCGCTATTTCATCATCTCTCTTTTGTACTACCAAAACGCCTAAAGATCCACTTCTAAATATTAACAGCGAAGAGTCATCTTACAAGATTTACGCTCTTTTTCTAGATAAAAAATTAAATAATATCTACTATGAATCTAATAGCACCTTTTCTACTCCGACCCTTGCCAAAACCGCCGAAGCATCACTCCACGCTAACTACAATATTTATGCCGGTGCACATAAATTCAACGCTGAATCCTACACCCCATCCTTCACTGTTCATGAAGATTCACTCAAAATGTCTCTTTATGCCGAAATGAGTGAGCTTGTACCTTCTGTATTGCCAATCTTTTTCTTGAATGAATCCACAAATCTAGACCAACTCACCGAAAGCGTAGTCGAAACACAATTAAAGTCCCAAAATTTCACCTGCGCTCACGAATAATATGTTAAAATAGTTATAATAAAAGGAGGAAAATGAAGATATTACCAAAATTATTTGCAGCGTTTATTGCCACGCTTGGTATTGCCGCCGTTACTGCCAATCCTGGCGCTTATGCCGATGATAGCCTAGCAAATGGTTTTATCGTTTCCCCCACCTATCAACGTATCATTTTGCGCCCAGGTGAAACCTACACTGGTAGCATCAACGTTACCAATCCTGTCGCTTCTACCGAAAATCTTGACTACAAAGTATCCGTTGGCCCTTATAATGTCATTGATAAAACTTACGAAAGCGACCTCGACTCTATTACTAGTTACAATCAAATTACAGATTGGATTTCGTTCTATTCTGATACTGGCACCGTCGCGCCCAATGGTACCGACACCATCTATTTCACTATCGCCGTCCCTTACAACGCTCCAGCTGGCGGGCAATACGCCACAATCAACGTTCAGCAAGACCATAAAACAAACTCTGGTCAAGGTCTCAACATCCAAAATACCTTCGGTATTGCCAGCATCATCTATGCCTCCGTTGCTGGAAATGCTGTCGAAACCGGTTCCGTCCTCGAAAGCTCCATGCCAATTATATCTTTCACTACACCATTTGCTGCCACCTCCACCGTTCAAAACACTGGTAATGTTCATAGCGATGCCACTTACACCTTAAAAATTTACTCCGCATTTTCAGATGAGCTAATCTACACGAACGAAGAGAACCCAGATGTCGAACTCATCATGCCAGAAACCACCCACTATTATTCCACCAAATGGCAAGACGCGCCCGCTGTCGGCATTTTTAAGGCCGAACACACTGTCAAGTACCTTGATGACATTTCTACCGTCGAAAAAGTCGTCGTTGTCTGCCCACTCTGGCTCATTGCTACTATTCTCGGCGCCATCATACTTATAATTGTTACAATTGTCGCCAAAGTTAAAGCCAATAACCGTCGGAATCATTACCGTCGCTAAAAGGAGAAAAATGAAAAAATCCTTACTTGCTATCTTAATTCTCGCTCTTACTACTATTGGCTGCAGTATCAATTGGGGCGCGTACGTTTTCGCCGAAGAAGACAACGGTAATCTAAGCACTAGTATTAGCATTACGCCCGTCAGTAATATTATCTCGCTTTCAGCCAATAATACCTATGATTACAGCTTTCGTGTTACTAATGGCGGATCCTCAAATATGGACTTCGAAGTCTATGCTGCGCCATATTCTTACACTTATTCCGAGACCGATGATGAATATCGCCTAGGTTTTGCCAAAGAAAACAATTACACACAAATCACGCGTTGGATTTCATTCAAAGATAGCTCCGGTAATTATGTTGAAAAACCCACCTTTACCGCTGGTCCCAATGAAACCGTAGAGGTTTTTTACCGCATTGAAACCCCTGGCAGTTTACCAGCCGGCGGCCAATATGCTGTCATTTTTGCACATACATTATCTGGCTCACTAAATGCCAGTGGCATTAAGACCGAAGCCAGTCCAGGTCTTATTGTTTACGGCCGTGCGACCGGCGAGACCATTCGAACAGCCGAAATTTCAAATATGAGCGTCAGTAAAGATTTTGTTACGAAAGAAGGGAATTACGAAGCCAAAATTAATGCCACTTCCAAAATTAAAAATACTGGCAACGTAGATTTTACAGCTACTGGCTCGCTAACAGTTCGTAGTATCTTTGGTAACGTCTATTATGAGTCTGACTCCACAACTACAGCTGTTTCCGTAATTCCTGAAACTGAGCTCAGCCTGTCGGATCAATGGGACGATACGCCATTTTTCGGCCTTTTCAACGCCACATGGAGAGTCTCTGCTGCAGGAGAAGATCAAGAAATTAGTAGCGTCATCCTTATCATGCCAATTTCTATCATAATTATTATGTTAATTCTATTGACAGTTATAATTATTTGGATTATAATCATAATCAGGAAGCGTAAAGAGCGCCGTTCCAGATTTATGGTCTAGATTGGCAATCGTTGCGAGCGATTATCTTTACAAAACCAACATAAACATTAAACATAAAAGAGTGTAGAGTATGAAAAAAACACAAAAAAACTTTTTCGGACTCCTAGGGCTGGTATTCGTTGTAGCATCTACTACTTTCGCCGCAACTTTGCCATCCCCAGAAGCCTCTGCTGCCGACAGCATTACCGATACCATTCAGGTTCGGGTAGTAGGTAGCACACCATATATCAACATTACCGCTCCGGCCAACGGTTCCATATTCGTCTCGCCATTACACGACATTGCATTTGAATACGAAAACGTTGAGTCAATCTCCGCCGACCTTACCTATACAGACATGGACGGCAATATCCAAACATACTCTGATGTTTACACTCTCTTCCCAGACTACGCACCTGGCTCCGATGTTTTTATCCCAAACCTTGATGAATATGGCTATGGCGACTTTGTGATTAATTTCAAAGGAATCAATACCGCCGTTTCATCAGAAGAAGAGGAAGAAACCCCCGAAGAAGAACCTCGCTTCTTCCTTATGGCTGCGCCCAAAAAAGCTCCCGCCGCACCGGCCAATGCCAATGCTGGCGCCTACGCTGAAGACTCTGTCTATTTTGAATACATACCCGCTATCCTTACCGCTACGCAAGATGAGGCTAGCAATGACCCAACTCTACACATTGAATATTACGAAGGTGGCTCGCTCGCTGGCATTAAGCTAGTCGTGCCAAAGGGTGATGGCAAAAACGATATCACATTCTTAGTCAAGATCGAAAACGATAAATTTAATCTCTATGACAACGACGGCAATCTTATTGACACAGTATTTACTAATCAAGATTTAACTCTACCATTTAGCGATTACGGCGTTAAAGCTGGCACTTACAACCTAATCGCTACCCCATTAAATGTCGAAGGTGACGCCCTTTATCGTCCATATACATTCTCACTAACTTACGATACATTGCCTACTCCAATCACCCCAGATACTGGTGCCCTCTTTGAAAAACTCAATATTTCCCGTGCAGATTATTTACTCACTGGTCTTATCGTATTCTTCTCAGTTGCTATCCTAGGACTTATCTTTACCATCAAGAACCACAACAAATCTCGCCGCAAATCACCTGCTCGCCGACGCCGCTAAGCGACACAAAAAAACAGACGCCACTGCGAGGGCGCCTGTTTTTTTTAAATTCGCAGACTATTTTTCAGCTGCTTTAGCTTTTTTCTCGACTTCTTTGGCAAGTTTTTTGGCCTTATTACCAAGAGCATCTTTCAAAGCTTTAGCTTTCTCGGCACGAGCTTTAAAGCGATCGACACGACCTTCGGTATCGATAATCTTTTCCTCGCCAGTAAAGAATGGGTGGGAAGCAGAAGAAATCTGCATCTTTACCAATGGATATTCTTTACCATCTTTCCATTTAATAGTCTCTTCACTTTTCGCAGTAGATTTAGTCAAAAACGAAAAGCCAGCCGCTTCGTCGGAAAACACGACGTCGCGATAATCTTTAGGATGTAACTCTTTTTTACTCATAATTACCGACCATTATATCATATCTCTTGATTTTTGTGAATAGTTATGATACACTAGAACGGTATTAATTTTAATGAAACAGCTCCGGGAGGTTTCCTGTCTTTATGATAGACCTGGAGTAAAAGGAAAGGAAATCATATATGACAGTTAGTGTCGATATGAAAGCTCTGCTTGAAGCAGGAGCACACTTTGGTCACAAGACCAGTCGCTGGCATCCAAAAATGGCGCCATACATCCATAGCAAACGCCAAGATGCCCACATTATCAATCTCGAGAAAACCGTAGAAGCTCTCGAAGTCGCTTTGCCAAAAGTTACCGAAATTGTCAAAAGCGGCAAAAAAATTCTTTTTGTTGGTACCAAAAAGCAAATGAAAGAAACCGTTAAGGCCGCCGCCGAATCTGTCGACATGCCATATGTTACTGTCCGTTGGGTTGGTGGTACTTTAACTAACGTTACTACTGTTAATCACCAAATCAAAAAACTCCAAGATTTGGAACGCCGCATGGCTTCTGGCGAACTTGAAAAACGCTATTCCAAACTCGAAGTTCAACGTTTTCAAGAAGAAATCGACACTTTAAATGAACGCTATGGCGGCATCAAGAATATGACCGAGCAGCCAGCTGGCGTTATCGTTGTTGATGCCCTCGAAGACAAGAACGCCATCAAAGAAGCTAACGTTCTCGGTATCCCAGTCTTTGCATTTACTGATACCAACGTCGATCCAACCAAAATCGACCACGTCATTCCAATGAACGACGACGCAATCAAGGCTACAGCTCTCGTTCTTAACTACTTCGTCGAAGCAATCAAAGAAGGTAAAAATAAATAGGAGGCAAAATGGCAGAAATTACCATTGACCAAATTAAAAAACTTAAAGAACTTTCCGGCGTTGGTCTTACCGATGCTAAAAAAGCTCTCGTCGAAGCCGACGGCGATTTCGACAAAGCCTTAGAAGCTATGCGCAAAAAAGGCCTTACCAAAGCTGAAAAACGCGGCGATCGTGAAACCCGTGAAGGCTTAATTGAATCCTATATCCACGACGGTCGCCTTGGCGCCATTATCGAAGTTAACTGTGAAACTTCTTTCGTTGCTAAAACCGATGAATTCAAAACCATGGCTCATCAACTTGCAATGCAGGTAGCATCAATGGCTCCACTTTACGTTTCAGAAGATGATATCCCTGAAGAAGTTAAGGCTGCCAAGATGAAAGAACTTGAAGAAAATTTCAAAGGCCCAGAAAATATGAAAGAGCAAATCCTTGCAGGTCAAGCTAAAAAAGCCTTTTCCGACAAAGTTCTCTTAAATCAGCCATATATTCTCGACGATACCAAAACCGTTGAGCAATTCATCAAAGACAATATCGCCAAAACCGGCGAAAATATCACCGTCCGCCAATTCAAACGTATCGAATTAGGCGTCACTGAATAAACTGAAATAAGAAAAGTTTTTTAGAGGGAGTAAGACTTGGGCTAGCGTCCCGGAGTGCTCCCGATAAAAAATCTTTTCTTATTTTTTTGTACATTTAAAGCCGTAAGGCTCAAGCAAATCGTGAGCAAAACTATTGAGAGAAACTTTTTTGATTTATTTGTCCTTATTTTTTATGTTATAATTATAAAAAGGAGTTTTTATGTTTGACACAAGCGAAGATAAGAAAAAAATGGAAGCGGTTATTACCCGTTTTAAGGACGAAATGAAAAAAGTTCGCACTGGTCGTGCACATCCAGATATGCTATCCGGTGTCAAAGCCGAAGTCTACGGTCAGTATATGCCATTAAATCAAGTTGCAAATATTACCGCTGCTGATGCCACCATGCTCACTATTACTCCGTTTGATCCTTCGACTATTCAAGCTATCGCAAACGCTATCCGAAACGACGTCAGTCTCGGGCTTAATCCAGCAGATGACGGCCGCATGATTCGCGTACCCATCCCAGCATTAACCGAAGAACGTCGTCGTGAAATTGTCAAAACTGCTTCCGCCAAAGTTGAGGATGCAAAAGTTGCAATTCGTAATATTCGTGAAGACGCTAGAAAAGCCATCAAGGCCGCGGCCGAACTTTCTGAAGACGTCAAAAAACGTGCCGAGAAAGAAATCGACGACATGACCAAAGAATTCAGTGACAAAGTCGAATCAGAATTCAAAGCAAAAGAAGCGGAGATTATGAAAATTTAATGGAACATCTTGGAATTATTGCCGACGGCAATCGTCGCTGGGCACGCGCCAGAAATCTTCCTACATTAGAAGGACACAAAAAAGGTCTCGACACCATCGAAATGCTAGTTTCTGAGTTTGCAAAAACCGACCTAAAATATCTTACCTTCTATGTCTTCAGTACTGAAAATTGGGGACGATCAAAAGATGAAGTCGGATATATTATGAAGCTCGCTAGCACCTACATTCTTAAATTTGCCGAAAAAATGGCCAAAAACAACATCCGCTTTTTAATTCTTGGTTCACGCAAAAATGTTGACCCAAAACTTATCAGCCTCATGGAAAAAGCTGAAAAAATGACCGAGAATTGTACCGGTCTAACTGCTTGCTTTTGCTTTAACTATGGCGGAGAACAAGAAATCGCCGACGCAGCAAAATCTCTAGTTTATGAGATTCATCCACAGCTAGGCTATTCACCTACACCAGAAGCCATTGATGAATTATTCTCGCCTGACAATATTTCCAAACATCTCTACCATCCCGAAATCCCGCCCTGCGATATGATTGTACGCACCAGTGGGGAAGAACGCATCTCTGGTTTTATGCTTTGGCGCGCTGCCTATGCTGAGTTTCTCTTCCTTAAAAAGTATTTCCCAGATATGGAACCGGAAGACGTCAAAGAAATTTATAAAGAATACGAAAAACGTCAACGTCGTTTTGGCAAATAATGCTATAATATACTTATGGAAACTTTTCTAGGAATTGTTGTTGGTCTCTTTGTTTTAATGTTTTTAGTTACCGCCCATGAATTTGGCCATTTTATTATGGCCAGAAAAAACGGCGTCAAAGTCCTCGAATTTGGTATCTGTTTCCCACCGCGAGCAATTGCATGGGTAAAAGATAAAAAAACTGGTAAATGGGCTAAAATTAACCGCAAAGATTGGAATAAACCACAAGATGGCCTTGTTTTTAGTCTCAACTGGCTTCCCATTGGTGGATTTTGTCAAATGGATGGAGAATCCGCTACAGACGATCGTAAAGGAACATTCGGGAACGCCTCATTCAAGTCTAAAACCAAAATCCTATTTGGTGGCGTTGCCGTAAACTGGCTCATTGCAATTATTATCTTTACCATTCTAGCCTGGACCGGCATGCCAACTTTTGTCGAAAATCAATTCACGATTGCTTCCGATACCACATTGGCCACTAAACCTATTTCCATTGTAGAAGTCATTGAAGACTCTCCCGCCGACAAAGCTGGACTTATTGCTGGCGATCAAATCATTTCCGCAGACGGGCAAATTCTTGTTTCCACAAACGATATGTCCGACTATAATGCCGCACATGCTGGCGAAGATGTCAATTATTTTATTCGTCATCAAGACGATACCGAAAACAATTATCGCATTAAGCTCAATCCCGCCGATTCAGAATATCTCCTAGGTATTACCATGAAGTCTAATCAAATTCTATCCTATTCTACCTGGTCAGCCCCAATCGTTGGTATTGGTGTTACCGCACAACTTACGGGTGAAACATTTCGTGGCGTCGGAATGATGCTGTGGAATATTGTTTCTGGAGCAGTCAGTCAATTTAGTACTGATACCGTCGTTCGTGAAAATGGTCAAGCAGCCCTTGCCGCTGCAGGCGATTCGGTTTCTGGACCAATAGGCATTATCGGAATTATTTTTCCTAGTTTTACCGCCACCGGCCTCACCAATCTCGCCTTTCTTACTGCACTTATTTCGGTTTCTCTTGCCTGTATGAATGTTCTACCTATTCCAGCGCTTGATGGTGGTCGTTGGCTTCTGATTGCCATCTATAAGCTCCGCGGCAAGAAACTCGACAAATCCGTTGAGGAGAAAATCGTCGCTCGTGCTTTCGTCATCCTGCTTACACTTATGGCTGTCGTCACTGTTCTCGACATTACAAGGATTTTTCGATGAAAAAACCCGCTATTCGAAAAATAGGTTCACTACTCGCCTTAATTATTTGGGTAGTCTGCGCTGTCATTGCCTCACAGCTCTTTGTAGGTTACCCGATGATTTGGTTGCTTGGCACCGACACACTTAGTCAGCCCCTTTGGAGTGCCGTTTATTCTACGCTCGCTTATCTCGTTGCTCTGTTATTAATAATTTTTGTTCCTCAAAAATTTCTTAAAAAATCTCGCACTAATCGTGAAAGCCTCGGTCTTACCAATACACCCACCTGGACCGACATTGGCCTTGCGCCTATTGGCTTTATTGTTTCGCTTCTCCTCGGTGCTGCGCTTGTTGCCGTTTTTAACTTGTTCCCGTGGTTTAATGCTGCTGAGGCCCAAGACGTCGGGTTTAATTATCTTTCATCTGGCACCGATCGCATTATTGCCTTTGCGATTTTGGTTATCATTGCGCCTATCATTGAGGAGATAATCTTCCGTGGTTGGCTTTATGACAAACTTCGTAAAAGAACTGGCGTTATTTGTTCGATCCTTCTTACGTCTCTTGCCTTTGCCGTTGTACATTTACAGTGGAACGTCGGAGTCAACGTATTTGCCTTATCCGTCGTTCTGTGCGGTTTACGAGAAGTTACTGGGACTATCTATTCCGGAATTCTCACCCATATGATAAAAAATGGTGTAGCCTTCTATCTCCTTTACATCATCGGTATTTCATAGTATAATTTTTGCTATGAGATTATCTAAAACTTTTTTCAAAACTCTTCGCGAAGCACCAAAAGATGAAACCGCCAAAAACGGCGCACTACTCACGCGCGCCGGTTATGTCTACAAAGAAATGGCTGGAATTTACGATTATCTTCCTCTTGGATTAAAAACAATTGAAAACATCAAAAATATCATTAGGGAAGAGCTAAATGCTATTGATGGTCAAGAAGTTCTCATGTCCACTCTTCAAAATCCTGAACTTTGGCAAAAAACCGATCGTTGGGATGATACTAAAGTTGACATTTGGTTTAAGACGTCACTATCGGCTGGTGGCGAGCTCGGTCTTGCGCCTACCCACGAAGAACCAATCACTAATATGCTTAGAAGCTATGTTAAAAGCTACAAGGATTTACCTCTCGCCGTTTATCAATTCCAAACCAAATTCCGAAATGAGCTTCGTGCTAAGTCCGGCATTATGCGTGGTCGCGAATTTTTGATGAAGGATCTCTATAGTTTTCATACCTCCGAAGAAGATTTAGATAATTACTATCACGAAGTTGAAAAAGCCTACGCCAGAATCTACAATCGTTTAGGTCTTGGCGATGATACATTTGAAACCTTTGCTTCTGGTGGAGTTTTCTCTAAATACTCACACGAATACCAAACCTTCACACCGGTCGGCGAGGACACTGTTTATTATAATAAGGATAAATCCATCGTCCTAAATGAAGAAGTACTTCTACCAGAAGTTCTTGACGATCTTGGCGTCAAAAGGGAAGATCTTACAGAGACGCGCGCCGCTGAAGTCGGTAATATTTTCAAACTTAAATTTAAGTATTCCGAGCCCCTCGGCCTAAAATTCTCCGACGAAAATAATGAACAAAAAGTCGTCTATATGGGCTGTTACGGCATTGGCGTATCTCGCGTCATGGGCGTTATTGCTGAAAAATTTGCCGATGAAAAAGGTCTCATCTGGCCAGAAAATATCGCTCCATTCAAATATTATCTCGTCGGCATAGGTGAAAAAGGCGAGCAACTCGCAAATGAACTTTACACTGGTCATGAAAACGAAATGATTTTAGATGATCGCAATCTTCGCCCCGGTGAAAAATTTGCCGATTCTGAACTTATGGGCATTCCATATCGCATTGTTATTTCCGACAAAACTCTTGCTGATAATTCCGTTGAAATTACTGCCCGCATGACTGGGGAATCCAAAATTCTCTCCCTCGATAGTTTCAAAAAATCCTTATAAAACTATTGACATTACCTCATATTTTTAATAAACTCTAATAAGTTAATGTGGAGTATTGATTATGATTAAAAAAAGCATCAATCTTACCCTTGAGGGCAAAAAAGAACTTGAAAAAGAGCTCGACGAACTCATCAAAAATCGTCCAGCCATTACCGAGCGCATTGCTACCGCCCGTGCTTTTGGCGATCTTTCCGAAAATGAAGAATATAGCTCCGCCAGAAACGAACAAAAAATGGCCGAAAGCCGTATCCTGGAGATTCAAGATATTTTAAAGAACGCCAGTATTATTAAAAGTGGCAAAAAGAATCAAGCTACGCTTGGAGCAACCATCGAGATTGATTTTGGAGGCAAAAACGTCACCTATACACTAGTTGGTCCCACCGAAGCCAATCCATTAGAGGGAAAAATTAGTAACGAATCACCTATTGGGAAAGCACTTTTTGCCCGTAAAAATGGGGAATCATTTGATTTTAACGGTAAAACTGTTAAAATCCTAAGCATTAAATAGTCTATAATTTCATTATAGCATATTTTGTTAATATAGTCAAGATATGGTATAATGTTAATATGTTATTAGAAGATTATCGCAACGAAAGATTAAAAAAACTTAACACCCTCCGCGAGCAAGGCATTGATCCTTATCCCGCAAAATCTTATCGTAATACCAAAATCTCCGACATCCTTAATCATTTTGATGAAAAAAACGAGCAAGAAGTAGTTGTTGCTGGTCGCATCGTCGCCATTCGCTCTTTTGGCAAACTCGCTTTCGTTAAAATTCGTGATTACTTTGGAGAAATCCAACTTTTTATCAACGACAAAGACACTATCAATTTTCTAAAATTACTTGATAACGGCGACTTTATCGAAGCCAACGGTAAAGTTGGGAAATCCCAAACTGGAGAAATCTCCGTTTTTACAAGTAATCTCCGTCTACTCACCAAATCACTTCGTCCTCTTCCCGAAAAATTTACCAACAAAGAAGAGCGCTACCGCCGTCGTTATGTTGATATGAATGTTAATCCCGAAGTTCGCGAACGTCTCGTTCGCCGTTCCAAATTCTGGCAGGCTACGCGTGATTTTATGAATGCTCACGGCTTTATCGAAATAAACATTCCAGTACTCGAGCATACTACCGGCGGCGCCGATGCTACTCCATTTGTTACCCATATGAACGCGCTAGATGAGGATTTTTATCTTCGTATTTCTCACGAACTACCACTAAAACGCCTTCTCGGTGGCGGCTTTGAGCGTGTTTATGATATTGGTCCACGTTTTCGCAATGAAGGTGTCGACGACGAACATTTACCCGAACATATTGCCTTCGAATCTTATGCCGCCTATGATAACTATGAAGACGGCATGAAACTTTACGAGGAAATGATTAAATATGTCGCCAAAGAAACTTGGGGTACGCTAGAATTTCATGTTGGCGGCTTCGATATTAACCTAGACTGTACGTGGCCACGCGTAAAATATGCCGATCTCCTCAAAGAAAAATTTGACGTCGATGTCTTTAATCCAAACCGCGAGCAACTAGTTAAGATCCTCAAAGAAAATGGCCAAGAAGTCGATAGCTCCACCACCACCAACCACCTTATTGATGACGTTTGGAAGTTAATTCGTAAAACATCCGCTGGCCCCTACTGGCTTATTGAAGAGCCTCTTAGTTTAAGTCCTCTTGCCAAAATCGTCCCCGATAGCCCACTTGTCACCCAACGCTTCCACCCTATTATCGCTGGCACCGAAATGGGTAATGGCTACTCCGAGCTCAACGACCCGTTAGACCAACTTGCGCGTTTTGAAGAACAACAAGCTGCCCGCGACGCTGGCGACGATGAAGCCCAAATGCTCGACCGCGACTTTGTCGAAATGCTTGAATACGGTATGCCACCCGCTTGTGGATGGGGTAATAGTGAACGTAATTTCTGGCTCCTCGAAGGCGTTCCTGGCCGCGAAGCCGTCCCATTTCCAACCATGAAATCCAAAGACAATTAGTGCTATAATAATATAGTATGCCAAAATTTGAGCTCGTTTCAAAATACCAACCAACTGGTGATCAACCCGCAGCAATCAAACAACTGACGGATGGTATTTTGAATGGCATAAAAGAACAAACTTTACTTGGTGTAACTGGCTCTGGCAAAACCTTTACTATGGCCAATATTATTAACAATGTTCAAAAACCTACTCTTATCTTGGCCCATAATAAAACTCTTGCCGCACAATTATACTCCGAATTTCGTGATTTTTTTCCAAAAAACGAAGTTCATTATTTCGTTAGTTATTTTGACTATTATCAACCAGAAGCATATATCGCTTCCTCTGATACATATATCGAGAAAGATAGCGCAATTAACGATGAAATCGATCGTCTCCGCCATGGCGCCACTGAGGCTTTACTCACAAGAAAAGATGTCATCGTAGTATCATCTGTTTCTTGCATATACGGTATCGGTTCTCCTGCCCATTATTCTGAAATGTCGTTGCCTCTCTGGAAAACCGATGGAAAATGGAGCATGATTTCACAAAGCGATTTCGTCAAACAATTAATATATATGCAATATCATCGCAACGACCTCGCCTTTGAGCGCGGCAATTTTCGCATCATGGGCGACACTATTGACCTTTTCCCAGCTAATGGTGAGTTTGCTTATCGTTTTGAATTTGGTTTTGATACATTAGAAGAAATCAAAATCGTCGACCCACTAACATTTGAAATACGCGAAAAACCAGACCATGTTCATATTTTTCCAAATACCCACTACGCGACACCAAAAGCTGAACTCAACCGCGCGCTCAAAGCCATTGAAGTTGAATTTAAAGATCGTCTAGAATATTTCAATCGTCACGATAAATTGCTAGAGGCGCAACGCCTGTCGCAACGTACCAGATACGATCTCGAAATGCTTGCGGAGACTGGTTTTGTTAAAGGTATTGAAAATTATTCCCGCCATCTTGATGGGCGCAAGCCTGGCGAACCCCCCAGCACCCTGCTTGATTTTTTCCCCAAAGATTTTCTTCTTATCGTCGATGAATCGCACATGACTTTGCCACAAGTCCGCGGTATGTATAATGGCGACCACGCTCGCAAAGAGTCCTTGGTAGAATATGGTTTTCGCCTTCCTAGTGCGCTCGACAATCGCCCATTAACATATGGTGAGTTTAACCAAAAAGTCAATCAAGCTATTTATGTGTCGGCTACACCAGGGGAATATGAACTCGAAAGTTCACCAAAACCCGCCGAACAAGTTATTCGTCCTACCGGCCTCCTCGATCCCGAAATCGAAGTTCGTAGCTCTGAAGGGCAAATTGATAATCTTATGGAAGAAATCGATCGCCGTGTTGCTAAGGGTCAACGCACACTTGTGACCACTCTTACCAAACGCATGGCCGAAGATTTAACTGACCATTTCAAAGAACGTGGTATCAAAGTCGCTTATATCCATTCTGACATCGATACTTTAGAGCGTGGCGATATTCTCCGCGATCTCCGCGCTGGCGTCTATAACGTTCTTGTTGGCATTAATCTTTTGCGTGAGGGGCTTGATTTGCCCGAAGTATCTCTCGTCGCTATTCTTGATGCCGATAAAGAAGGTTTCCTCCGCTCTGAATCCGCACTTGTTCAAACCATCGGTCGCGCCGCTCGGCACGAGGAAGGTAGAGTGATTATGTATGCGGACAACATCACCGAAAGTATGGAAAAAGCCATCTCCGAAACCAACCGCCGCCGCGAAATCCAGCAAGAATACAACCATATCCATCATATTACTCCACATTCCGTCAAAAAAGATATCTCTGCCGGTCTTCGCGCCATCATTCCTGAAAAAGCCAAAGAAAATAAACTTGATATTAAAAAAATCCCTAAAGATGAACTTCCAAATCTTGTTAAGGAACTTGGTAGCCAGATGAAACTAGCGGCTGCCAATCTTGAATTTGAAAAAGCTGCCGCTCTGCGTGACGAAATCGAAAAAATCAAACAAATTATGCTATAATATACGTATATGAAAGGGTCGGGCAACTTAGATATTGGCGCAATTGAAAAAATTCATCGCCGCATTCGCGCTTGCGATTATATTTCTGTTGCCGAACTTTATCTGAAGGAAAATTTTTTGCTCGAACAGCCGCTCCAACCAGAACATATCAAACCGCGCCTACTTGGACATTGGGGAACCTGCCACGGCATCAACGTTGCTTATGCCAATCTCAAAACCGCTTACGCCGACAATAAAGATTTTTCTTTCGTCCTTGGTCCAGGTCATGGTTTTCCTGCATTACAGGCAAATTTATTCCTTGATGGTGATTTATCTAGAGTCAACGCCAAAGCAACGCTTGATTATAACGGCCTTAGATATGTTTGCAAAAACTTTTCTTGGCCTGACGGATTCCCATCACACGCTAGCCCGTTTACCCCAGGCGTCATCACTGAAGGTGGCGAGCTTGGTTACTGCTTCGCCAATGCCTATGGAGTTGCGCTCGGCCATCCTGAAAAAATCATCGCCGTTCTTATTGGCGATGGTGAACTCGAAACCGCCACCGCCATTGCCTCTCTCAACCTCAAGAATCTCCTCAGCGGTAAAAACAATGGGAAAGTTATACCGATCCTTCATCTAAATGGTTACAAAATCTCTGCACCATCCATTTACGCCCGCAAATCCGAAAGGGAATTAAACGAATTTATTCGTGGGTTTGGGTTCACCCCCATTCTCATTGATGGCGATGACCCTGCTGTATTTCAAAATGCACTTGCCACCAAAACCGAGTATCCCTTCTACATCCTCAAAACCCAAAAAGGTAAAACTGGCCCCAATCGCCATCAAAATTCTCACCAAATTCCTCTCAAAAACCCCGCTACCAACCCCGAAGAACTTGCCAGCCTCGAACTTTGGCTAAAATCTTATCATTTTGAACAACTTTTTGATCGAGAAAGGGGATTTCATGTCTAAAAACGTTATTTCAAGTTTCCTTGAACGAAAGAATAAAGCAAGCGAAGACGATTTTTTCAACATGGCCCTCGACACTACCGAAACGTATTCTCCTGCTCAACAAATTGGCGAATTACTTAAAAAGGAACTTGCGAAGAATCCCGATTTTTATTTCTTCTCGCCCGACGAGACTACTTCCAATAAACTCGACGCCGTTTTCAAAGTTGAAAAACGCGCTTGGGCCCTCCCTAAAGAGTCTTGGGACTTGCCTGCCCATGAAAACGGCCGCATTATTGAAATGCTTTCCGAAAACGTTCTTTTCTCAGTTATGACCGGGCATCTTTTAAATGGTGAGCCCGCTATGCTCGCAAGTTATGAAGCTTTTCTCAATATTATTACTAGCCAACTCTTGCAACAAATCAAATTCATCAAACAATGTAATCAAGTTTTGTGGCGTCCTAAATATCCTGCCGTCAATCTTCTCTCTACTTCAACTTGTTGGCGTCAAGACCATAATGGCTTCACTCATCAATCACCAGCACTCATTTCAACTCTTCTAGCTAATCCTGCCAATCTCGCTAACTGTTTCTTTCCGGCTGATGACGTTTCAGCTACCGAAATTTTTAACTACATGCTCGAATCTCAAAACGTAGTTAATCTTACCACATTTAATAAAATCGACGAGCCTCGTTATCTCGACAAGAATACCGCAAAACATCAACTTATGGATCACGGCATCGTCATCTTTGATGATTTTTCTGACGAAAACCCCGATATTATTTTTGCTGCCGCTGGCGACATTGCTACTAAAGAATCTCTTGAAGCCATCAAAATTCTCAAAAATGATTTTCCTACGCTGAGGCTTCGTTTTATCAACATTGCCGCCTTGTCTTATCGCGCCATTGGCACCGTCGATAACAAACTATCCATCGCCGACTTTAATGATAATAATGCCTTCACCAGTCGCCAACCAATCATCGCTAATTTTCACGGCTATCCCGAGACCTTTGAGACTATTCTTGAAAACTACACCTATCGTGGGCGTCTTCGTGTTCACGGTTTTAATGAAGAAGGTTCTACGACTACCCCATTTGAAATGCTTCGCAAAAATGCCGCCTCACGCTATGATCTTGCTATCGATGTTGCCAATCTTGCCAACCGCCAAGATTTAATCCAAAAATATCAAGAGATGCTAAATAAAAATCACGAACATGCTTTGGAATTTGGCGAAGATTTGATAAAATCAACCTTATCATGGAATTATTTATTTTAATTATAGTTTTAGTAATTTTTGCTGAAACTACGTTTCTTATTTTTAAGGATCGTCAATCATTTTTAAATACCAATACAAGACGCAAAATTTATGTAGATACATCAGCACTTATTGATGGTCGCATTTTAAATATTGCCAAAACTGGGTTCATTGGCGATAATCTAATCATTTTAAAAAGTGTCCTTCGCGAACTTCAACTTCTCGCAGACGGCAAAGATGCTGAAAAACGTGCCCGCGCCCGCGCCGGCTTAGAAACCGTCAACGAGCTTGAACGCATTGTGTATTTTAATGTTGAGATCTTTGATGACGGCGACGACAACAAAAAAGTCGATGAAGAACTCCTCAAAATCGCCAAAAAAGAACATGGTTTCATTATGACTCTAGACTATAACCTTATAAAAGTTGCCGAAGCAGAAAAAATCTCTACCCTCAATATTAATGATTTAAGCCTAGCACTCCGCAATGAATTTTTGCCAGGAGACAAAGCTATTATAAAAATTGTTGATAAAAGCGCAAATCAAGGTCAGGGAATTGGACACCTCAAAGATGGGTCAATGGTTGTCGTAGATAACGCCGCAAAACATATCGGCGAAAGTCTTGAAGTAGAATTTACTAAACTTCACGAAACTTCCGCCGGTAAAATGATTTTTGCCCGTGTTATTCCTTCTCGCGCGGCTTCGGGGTCAAGGTCATCTCATCTTGTGCCTCAAACCCGGCAGAATCCGAAACGACGAATCTCACACTAGTTTCTGTACCATCCAATGTGTAACCACGAATTTCTCCATTTCCGCTAAGAGAAATACCACCTTTTTCTGATCCATTCACATATAATGTATATCCGTCAATATTATATGAACCTTTGCGCACTGTCGCAATAATTTTATCTCCACTTGTCGAAAGTGCAACGCTAGGTGGCGTATAACTACAATTATCTTCTGTGTCCCTATCATATGGTTCAGGTACATTGTATACGTCTTTATTGCTCATCGGATCAGTGACCTTTGTCACTTCAATGTCAATCCTATATTCTGCCGGTGTACACTCCGTAGCTAAAGCATGTGTATAGCGATTAAAGGTCATTGTCTCTTTAGTCACGCCAGAGTTTTTCGAAGCATTAAACCAACTTGGCCAAATGTCCGTCTGTCCATTCACAGTTAATGTCTGAATACCAGATGGTTTTGCGATTTGATCACCAGAAGACCATTTACCATCCGGCTCATACACTTCTTTGTGTACATGCTCCATATAATAGCCGGTAGTAGCTGCCGCCACCATGTGGGTATTACTGGACAAACCAGAACCATCATGATTGCCATTCCATACAAACGTTGAAAGAACAGGCGAATAACTTTCCATTAAGGAGTCTTTTGTTACTGCCGAATTTGCCGTAGTGGTTGTACCCGTCTTAGTTGCAGTCCATACACCAGGCACCACAAACCCTGCACTTCCTGTACCATAATTAAAGATGCTAAAGCGCGCCGAAGGGTCGCTTAAGATACTCGTTAGCATATATGCTACTTGTTCATCTACCACCTTAACTGCTGGAGAATCAGTCCAACTCTCCATCACATCCCCAGACGAATTCTTTACCTCAAGTACATACGCCAAATCCTTGTATGAACCGCCGCGTGCTATTGATGCATAAGCATTGGCGTGTTCTACCATTCTCACACCACAGCCGGAGCCAATCGCAATTGAAAGACCATAGTCTTCACGATCCTTACAGTACGAAACATCACCAAGTGCATGTGCCACTTCTAGTGAATTTTCTATACCATTAATATACAAGGCTTTTACTGCAGCAATGTTAAGCGAATGTCCAAGCGAGAAACGGATTGATACATTGCCGTAGAATTGACCCGTAGCGTTTGTCATCGTACAACTTCCAACATAGCCAGCGCAATACAGAGAGTTAATGTTCTCGTCTCTCAAGATTGTACCCGGACCATAATTGATTCCTTCACGTTCTTGGAATAGGGCAGCGTAATCCAAAATAGGCTTAATTGACGAACCAGGTTCTATCAAAGCGTCAGTAGTTGCGTTTAATTCGCCATAAGTCACGTCATAAAAATCGCTCGAACCTACCATTGCGATGACCTGAGATGTTTCCACGTCGACCGATACCAATGCTAGATTATCGCTATTATTCATATACATATAGTCTTTTCCAACTTCAATTGCATCTTCAGCAATTTCTTGTGCACGCTTATCAAGCGTAGTTTTAATCGTCCAACCGCCAGCACGCATTGTCGAGATACCATATTTCTCCTCAAGTTGCGATTTTACTTCAAGCACAAAATGCGGAGCAACCATGTCTGAATATTGACTCGACTCTGGTTTAATAGTGTCGAGAATTGCTACTTCTTTTGCTTCACTCGCCTCGTCCTCAGTGATATAGCCCATGGACACCATCGAGTCTAATGTTTTCTGTTGACGTGCCACCAAAGCATCGTTGCCGTACGTATTGTACGGATTTAATACACCTGGGTTGTTTGGAATTGAAGCAAGCAAAGCTGATTCTGCCAAAGTTAAATCTTTAGCAGACTTACCAAAATAAGTCCTGGCTGCCGATTCAACACCATTTCTACGACCACCGTAAGGCGATTGGTTAAGATACATCGTAATGATTTGATCCTTGCCATACATTCTTTCGAGCTCAATCGAAAGAATCAACTCTTTAATCTTACGCGTCAAACCACCGCGATTTGCGCTTGCTGCCTCATCCGAAAAATACACTTGTTTAATAAGCTGCTGAGTTAAAGTTGAACCACCTTGTACTCCGTGGCCAGTTAAGGTTGAGAATGTTGCACGAATCAAAGCTATAAAATCTACGCCTGGATGGTTATAAAAATTCTTATCCTCAATCGCTACTGTTGCCTGATACATGTAGGGCGAAATGTCATCAGCATCCACAACAAGACGATAATCCTCGCTTCCAGTATCTTTCCATAACAACTCACCATTACGATCGAGATAAGTATTTACCGTTTCGGAAATTTCCATTTCATCAAGACGGATTTCATCCAAATCTTTTTTGTAATAGAGGAACAGACCACCGACAATAATAATCCCGATTAATACACAGGCAGCTAAAAATTTTAGAATTGCAATCTGGCCACGCTTTGAAAACCACCACTTAAATACACGTTTAGGGTGCAACCTGGCGAAAAATCTCTTGACGGGATCCTTTGGTAATTTGGCTAGCTCTTCTGCACGACGTTTTTTTTCATTCTCTTTTTTTGCTTTATGTTTATCACTAATGTTCGAATATAGCTTCTTGGATTTTTTTACAAGATTATTTGCCTTCTTCGAGTTATTTTTACTTTTTGATGGTAAAATAACATCCGTTTTCTTTTTCTTCATATAACCATTATAACACTATTTTATCCATAGACATTTTTTTCGTGTATAATATAAATATATGAAAAAATTCCGTTTCAAGTCTGTTGTAGCTCTCGCCAACGCGAAGCTTTCCGTCAAATCTGCCGCAATCATTCTTGCAAGCTCAACACTTATTTCAGCTTTGCTCGGACTTTTTCGGGATCGCCTTTTAAATTCCTACTATCTCGGCACATATCCAACCGGCATTGATGCCTACACTGCTGCATTCACCATTCCAGATTTTATGTTTTTTATTTTAACTTCTGGTGCCCTGGCCGTCTCTTTCATACCAGTTTTTAATCAACGTCTTGCCACTGGCAACAAAAAATCCGCATGGGAACTTTCGTCTAGCCTGCTCAACCTTCTCGCTGCCGCAACACTCATTGCTAGTGTACTTATCATGATTTTTGCCGATCCATTAATTCGCTATGTAGTTAGCCCAGGTCTTGATGAATCCGGCATGATTCTCGCCATCAACATGACTCGCGTCATTGCGATTAATCCGTTCCTTTTCTCTATTGCTACCGTCATCACATCAATTCAGCAAGCTGTTGGGCGTTTTGTTTTTTATTCCTTTGCCCCAGCCATTTATAATATTGGTATCATTATTGGTATTACTTGCTTTACTGGCGGAATCAACCTTTTTGGCGTTCAGATTTTTGAGGGGGGAATCATGGGAGTTGCCCTTGGTGTTATTCTTGGTGCTATCATGCAACTTTTGGTTTCACTTATTGGCCTTTTCGGACTCGGCGTCGACTACGAATTCAAAATTTATTGGAAAAATCAAGGTTTTCGTTCTATTCTTAAACTCCTACCGGCCCGTTCACTCGACCAGGGAATTGATTATGTAAACTCTCTCGTCAACACCAACCTTTCCTCTCGCATGGGCGCTGGAGCTCTCCGTGCTTTTGACCAAGCTACCACCCTTCAACAAGTTCCCGTTAACCTCATTGGTGTTGCTATTTCTACCGCTTTCTTTCCTAAACTCACCGAGCAACTAGGCAGCGGAGATGAAAAAGAATTTTATGATACTTTTCGTGCCGCCCTGCGTACAATCATCTGGATTTCTCTACCAATTGCTGCCATTTCCTTTTTTGCACGCGGCTACGTAGTTAGCTTCATTAGCAATATCGGTAACAATACTAGCAACGGCACAATCGCCAGTATCCTCGGAACACTTGTTGTCGCAATTTTTGCTCGTTCCGTTTTTCATATAGCCTCACGCGGTTTTTATGCCTACCAAGACACTCGCACACCATTTATTGTCTCTATTGTCGCAATTGGCCTCACCATTGGTCTTTCCATTTTATTCTATAATGTTGGCTACGGCGTTGATGGTTTAGGCTTTGCTCAATCTCTCGGCGCAATGATTGAAATAATTATTCTTTTATCTATTCTTCAACGCCGATCCCATCATCAATTATTAAATAAAAGTTTTTGGAAATCCTTTATCCGTATGTTATTCGCTACCGCCATCACGGGCTGCGTCGCTTTTTCAATGACCAAATTTATCCCCCTTATGGCTACCGATAATTCTTTAGTTATTACTATTCCAAAATTCTTCCTCATTTCTGCTATCTCAATTACTGCCTATTTAATTGCTAGTTATTTCTTAAACCTCGACGAAGTTAAGCCCATTATTAACTACATCAAACGCATCCTCTTTAAAAATATCAAATAACTGATATAATATATCTAATGGAAATTACAAAAGCAGATATCAAACATCTCGCCGATTTATCCAATTTTTCACTCAGTGAAGATGAAATGGATAGCTTAAAAGGCGATCTAGAAAATATTATCAAATATATCTCCGAGTTAAAAGATTTGAATACCGACGGAGTCGAGCCAACCTATCAAGTTTTTGAAATGGAAAACATCTGGCGTGACGATAATGTATGCCCTCAAGCAGCCGAACGTGACACCCTTTTGCAACTTACGACCGAAGAAAAACTTAATCAGATAAAGGTACCAAAAGTCCTATGAAAATTGCAGATAAAACTACTACCGCGGTTAGTCTCGTCAAAGAGGCTTTCAAAAAAGCCAAACAATATGCCGACTACAATATTTTCACCTCGCTAAACGAAGAAGAGGCTTTAAAAAAAGCCGCCGAAATTGACGCGCGTATTGCGAGTGGTGAAAAAGTTGGCCGTCTTGCGGGTGTGCCATACGCTCTTAAGAATAATTTTTTAAGAAAGGGAACCGAAGTAACGGCTAGCGCCAAAATTCTCACCAGTTTTATTAGTCCTATCGATGCTACCGTCGTAGAGCAACTTGAAGCTGAAGATGCAATTTTAATTGGCAGCACCAACCTTGACGCTTTCGCCCATGGTTCTTCTACCGAAAATTCCTATTTTGGCCCAACTCTCAATTCTCACGACAAAACCCGTGTCGCCGGAGGTTCTTCTGGCGGTTCCGCCGTCGCCGTTGCTCTCGACATCGTAGAATTTGCTACTGGCTCCGATACTGGTGGATCAATTCGTCAACCTGCATCCTTTAATGGTATTTATGGACTAAAACCGACCTTTGGCGCAACTTCCCGTTATGGCGTGATCGCCATGGGCTCATCGCTCGACTGTATCGGCTTTTTTACCAAAAGCCCCGAAGACATGGACTTACTTATGTCTATCTGTGCCAAACGTGACAAAAAAGACATGACCACTCTTCCCGATTTTTACAACGAGACTAGTATCAAGCCCGCTCACAAAATCGGTATTATTAAAAGTTTTGACAATGACGCTATCGCTCCTGAAATTCGCTCTGTTTTACAAACTAAATGTGACGAATTAAAAAATAAAGGCTACGAAATAGTTGAGCTTGATATGCCTACCCTAAAATACGCACTTGCCGTCTACTATATTATCCAGCCCGCCGAAGTCGCCTCCAATCTCAGTCGCTACGATGGAATAAGATACGGTTTTCGTTCTAACGAGAGCTCACATCTTGATGATCTTTACGGCAATACGCGTGGCGAAGGTTTCATGAAAGAAAATAAACGCCGTATCATGATTGGCAACTTCGTATTAAGCTCTGGTTTTTACGATGCCTATTTCCTTAAAGCCGCTAAAGCTCGCACACTCATCATTAACGAATTCAAAAAAGCTTTTGAAGAATGCGATTTCATATTGATGCCAGTCTCCCCCAATCCCGCCTTTAAACTTGGCGAAAAAGTCAACAACCCTGTCGCTATGTATCTCGAAGACGTCATGTCTATTACTACCAATCTCGCTGGTATTCCTGGTCTAGCCATTCCAGCTGGCGAAACTAAGGAAGGTCTCCCTATTGGTCTACAAATTTTAGGCCCTCGCCGCAGCGATAAAAATCTTATTGAGTTTAGCAAGGAACTTCGCTAATGGATAGTAGTGCTGCCATTTTTATTGTTGCAATTATTGCCGTCGGTGTTTTGATTTTTCTTGCAATTTTACTTACGGGAAAACGTAATCACCGTTTTAACCGCGAAGATTATCAAACTCGTTTTCTCAACATAGAAAACAAACTTCAAAAAGACAATCCCGCCAGTTTTACATTGGTTATCATTCAGGCCGATAAACTATTGGACCGAGCACTAATGGAAATTGGTATCACCGGCAAAACTATGGGCGATCGTCTCAAAAAATCGAGCGACAGATTTACTGATCTCAATGCTGTTTGGCGTGCACACAAACTTCGCAACGCCCTCGCGCATGACTCGGATTTCGAAATTAAATATCAACAAACAGCGAATGCTCTTGCCATATACAAACAAGCCTTAAAAGATTTAGGAGCCATTTAATGAAATACATTCCAACTATTGGCATTGAATGCCACGTCCAATTATCTACCAAAACCAAGCTTTTTTCCGCCGTCGACAACGACGCTCGGGGCAAAGAGCCCAACTCTTGTGTCTCCCCCATCGATTATGCATTGCCAGGCATGCTACCCCAGCTCAATGGTGAAGCAATCAAATTTGCCATTCGTGCTGGGCATGCCATGAATTGTAAAATTAACAAATCTTCCAGGTTCGATCGCAAACATTATTTCTATCCCGATTCTCCGAAAGGCTATCAAATCACCCAATTCTATCACCCAATCATCGGCGAAGGATATGTCGAATTACCTAGTGGCACCAAAGTACGCATCGAACACGCCCATCTTGAGGGCGATGCCGGAAAACTTACTCATTATGACAACTATTCGCTCGTTGATCTCAACCGCGTAGATACCCCACTCATCGAAATCGTCTCTATGCCAGATATCCATTCCGCTGCTGATGCGCGCGATTATTGCAAAGAACTCTGGCGTCTCATGACCTTTGCCAAAGTATCATATGGCGACCTTTATAATGGCAACATGCGTTTCGACGTCAACATCTCGCTTGCACCAGAAGAATCTGCAGAGCTTGGCACTCGCGCTGAAATTAAAAATCTTAACAGCTTCCGCTCCGTCGAAAAAGCCGTCGAATACGAAATAAAACGCCAGGCCAAAATTCTTGAAAAAGGCGAGAAAGTTAAGCAAGAAACTCGCGGCTATTCCGATGCTACCGGTGAAACCACCGCTCAACGCAGCAAAGAAGAAGCCAAAGATTATCGCTACATGCCAGAACCAGATATACCACCAATTAATCTATCGGCAGAATTTATCGATAAAGAACTAGAAAATTTCCCGCTTATGCCTACCGATTACCGACATCTATTTGATGGAAAAATTACAAAAGAAATTATTGAAGTCTTATTAGACCATGAATCATTAGTTGCAAAATTAGCAGAAATCGATACGAAATACGTCAAGAGAATTTCCAATCTATTCTCATCCGTCCTACTCGCAGAAGAAAATGTAAGTTTACTTAATGACGAATTACCATCAAAAGCCCAACTTGAAGATCTTGCCAATATGATAGAGGGCGACAAGCTCTCATCTACCGGCGCTAAAGAAGTATTTCTCAAATTCTTCGACCCCGAAATGCATTACAAAGATACAGAAAGTATCGCTAAAGAACTTGGCGTTATTCAGGAAAACGATACTACTGCACTCGAAGCGATTGTAGATAAAGTTCTCGCGAATCCTATCACCAAAAAAGCTCAAGACGACTATCGAAACGGGGAACAAAAAGTAATCGGTTTTCTAGTTGGGCAAGTCATGAAGGAATCGCATGGTAAAGCCAATCCTTCTGCCGTTCAAAAGATTTTAAAACAAAAATTAGATTAAAGGGTCTAAAATTTAATTGTATCACAAAATGTCGATAAAGTCAATATTAATCGCTCTCTTAGTCGCCATGGTGCCCGTCATCGAGCTTCGTGGTGCGCTCCCTATCGGGGTCGGACTCGGCCTATCACCGTTACTCGCCACTGGCATTTCAATCATCGGTAATCTTATCCCGATTCCATTTCTCTTAATTTTAGTTCCAAAGATTTTCGATTTACTTCGTGATAAAAAACTAACAAAAAAATTCATTGCCTGGCTCGAACAAAAAGCCACCAAACATCAATCCGTCATAGACAAATATGGTTATCTTGGTCTCATCATTTTAGTTGCTATTCCACTTCCTGGCACCGGTGCATGGACCGGTGCCCTCGTATCGAGCTGTCTCAGAATGAAAAAGCGACGTTCATTCATCGCTATTACCATTGGCGTCATCATTGCTGCCGCTATTGTCCTATCCATTACATATGGAGTTACGGCTTTATTGTAAATTGTGTTAAAATATAAGCATGGATTTAAGAGCTCGCGTCGCTACCACTTCTAGCCGTATTACCGGCTCGCTTCTACGCCGTCTGAAACGCGGTGGTACCAATCTACCTGGTCGCATTGCTAAACGCATAGACCCGCAAATCCTCACCAAACTTTCTGAGTCTATTCATATCATTATCGTCACCGGCACTAATGGTAAAACTACTACTACCAAGATGATTGCTGAAATTCTCTCAAATGCCGGTATTAATTTTTTCACCAATAAATCTGGCGCCAATATTCAATCTGGTATCATTGCTACATTTGCCGAAAATCTCGGCGCATGCAACAAACACAAATATACACATGCACTCATCGAATGTGACGAAGCTGCTTTTCGACAAATCAGCACTCTCATCAAGGTCGATTATATTGTTGTTACAAATATTTTCCGTGATCAGCTTGATCGCTACGGAGAAGTCGCCAATACCCTAGACGCTATTAAAACTGCTATCAAAAATCAACCAAACGCCACACTCTGCCTCAACGCCGATTGCTCACTTACCGCATCCGTTGTCGCCGATAAACGCAAAAAACCCATTCTGTGGTTTGGTTCTTCGGGCCCACTTTATAAAAAAACTGCCCACGAATTATCTGATGCTACCTATTGTATCCGTTGTGGACATCCTTATGAATATAATTATCACACTTTTGCACATCTTGGTGATTTCTATTGCAAAAACTGTGGTTACAAAAGGGAAGAGCCAAACGTCAAACTCACTAAAATTCTAGAAGCCGATCTCGCAAGTTCAGTCATTGCAGTACAAGCCGTCACAAATTTCAGCTTTAAGTTGCACATTCCCGGCGCTTATAATATCTATAACGCCCTTGCCGCCATCGCCCTAGCAAATGCTATGAAAATCCCAGATGCCACCATTAAAACCGCACTCGAACAAACTACCGCCAGCTTCGGCCGCACCGAAAACATCATCATCAAAAATACACCATTAAAATTACTCCTTGTCAAAAATCCAACCGGTTTCAATCAAGCCATCAACTTAATTATCAATAAACCAAAAACTTCACAAGTCGTTTTTGCATTAAACGATCGCATCGCTGATGGTACTGACATTTCATGGATTTGGGACGTTGACTTCGAAACATTGGCCCATGAAATGAATAAAAATTTCCATAAAATTTTCCTCACTGGCATTCGCTCCGCCGAGCTCGCTATGCGCCTCGAATACGCCGGTTTCGACATGAAAAAAGTTTTCATCATAAATGACTATGACCAACTTTTGAATACTATTACGGAGTCAGAGCTAGAAACTTTTGTCTTCCAAACCTACACCGCCATGTTTGAAATTCGTCGCAAAATCGCCGAACGCGTCATTACTAAGGAGTTTTATGACTAATACTATTAAAATTTGCCATCTTTATCCAGATTTACTTAATCTCTACGGCGATTTGGGCAATATTAAGGCTATGGCAAAACACCTTGAAGCTAGCAATATTAAATGCGAAATTACCAATCTTACTATCGGCGATAAATTAACCTGGCAAGACTATGATATTTTCTTTATCGGAGGCGGACAAGATTTTGAACAGTCTATTCTTAGCAAAGAATTAAAAAACACGGGCAACGACCACGCCATTAAAGAAGCTATTGAAAATGGCAAAACCTTTCTTGCTATTTGCGGTGGCTATCAAATGCTTGGGCATTACTATCAAACTTGGGAAGGGGAACGCCTTGATTATGTAGGTGCAATCGACTTTTACACAATAGGCGACAAAGAACGCCAGATCGGTAATTTCTCATTCGTAGTAGATAATATCGGCGAAGTTGTTGGTTTTGAAAATCATTCTGGTCGCACATTTCTTGGTTCGCAAGTTCAACCACTCGGTCGCATTATCACAGGCAACGGAAACAATGGCAAAGATCATACCGAGGGAGTTCATTATAAAAACGTTTTTGGCACCTATTCCCATGGTCCAGTTCTGCCCAAAAACCCGAAACTCACCAATGCTATCTTAAATACTGCTCTTCATGAAAAATATGGCAACAATGCACCAGCCATCACTTATATTAATCAATACGAACAAAATGCCCACGACTACATGCAAAAACGCCTTACCTCTAAAAAAACCATCTCAAATAATTTCTAACCCCTTTTCTTTTTCTAATAGATATGTTAAAATAAAAAAGTCTATTTTTTAATGTAAAAATCACTAATATAAAGGAACAAAATGGCCGGTATAAAAGACCTATCACAACTTCGCAATATTGGCATCATTGCCCATATTGACGCAGGAAAAACCACTACTTCTGAGGCGATCCTTTATCGCACAGGTTTAAAACATAAAATTGATCTCGTCAAAGGCGGTACTGGTGGTGCTGAAACTGACTGGATGGAACAGGAAAAAGAGCGCGGCATCACAATTACCTCCGCTGCTGTTACCGTCTATTGGAAAGATCATCAAATCAATATTATCGATACTCCGGGGCACATCGATTTCACAGCCGAAGTCGAGCGTTCTCTTCGCGTTCTTGATGGCGCCGTAGTCGTCTTTGATGGTAAAAACGGCGTTGAAGCACAATCCGAAACCGTCTGGCACCAAGCCACCAAATACGGCGTTCCACGTGTTTGTTTTGTTAACAAGATTAATCAAATTGGTGGTGATTTTTACAAATCTCTTGATTCAATTCATAAACGTCTTTCTAAGAATGCCGTTGCAATTCATTTGCCAATTGGCTTCGAAAAAGACATCTGTGGTGTTGTTGACCTTATCGATATGAAAGCCTACACTTACAAAGATTACACAGATAAAGAACTTACTGTTGGTGAAATTCCTGCAGATATGCTCGAAAAAGCCAAAAACGCTCGTTCTATGCTCGTCGAAGAAGCTGTCCAAGCTGACGAAGCTTTGATGGACAAATACTTCAATGAAGGCGAAGATGCTATTACTATTCCAGAACTCAAAGCAGCTCTCAGGAAACGTGTCCTAGATGGCGATTTCTTCCTCGTTACCGGTGGCGATGGTCGTGGTGTGATTGTCGAAAAAGTTCTCGACCTCATGACCGACTACCTTCCTTCTCCTCTTGATCGTGATCAGGGTCAAACCGTTGGTACTAACCCAAAAACTGGTGACCAAATTGTTCGTAAAGCCGAAAATAGTGAGCCACTCACCGCACTTGCTTTCAAAATTGCAACCGACCCATTTGTTGGTAAATTAATCTTTATTCGCGTTTATGCTGGCAAGCTCAAATCTGGTGACACCGTCCTTAACGCCTCTACTGGCGACAAAGAACGTATTGGTCGTCTAGTCCGTATGTTCGCAAACGACCGCACTGATATTCAAGAAATCGGTGCTGGTGATATTGCCGCTGTTGTTGGTCTCAAAAACTGTACTACTGGTACCACCCTTTGCGACCCAACTCATCCAATCCATCTAGAATCAATTGAATTCCCAGATCCACCTGTTTCAATTGCCGTCGAGCCAAAAACTAAAGCCGACCAAGAGAAAATGGGTATCGGACTCTCCAAAATGGCAGAAGAAGATCCAACCTTCCGCGTCCATACCGACGAAGAAACCGGTCAAACTATCATCTCTGGCATGGGTGAATTACATCTCGAGATCATCATTGATCGTTTGAAACGTGAGCACGGCGTTGAAGCCAACACTGGTGCTCCACAAGTTGCCTACCGTGAAACCATCCGCGGCACTGCCGAAGCTCAAGGTAAACACATTAAGCAATCTGGTGGTCGTGGTCAATACGGTGATGTTTGGGTTAAATTTGAGCCAAACGAAACTGGCAAAGGCTTTGAATTTATCGATCAAATCAAAGGCGGCGTCGTTCCTCAAGAATATCGTAAACCAGTTCAAAAAGGTATCGAAGATACTCTCGCTGGTGGTGTTATTGCTGGATATCCAGTCGTCGACGTCAAAGCCACTCTCTATGATGGTTCTTACCACGACGTTGACTCTTCCGAACTTGCCTTCACCCTTGCAGGTGCTCTCGCAACTCGCGAAGGTATCAAAAAAGCCAACCCGGTACTGCTAGAACCAGTTATGAAGCTCGAGATTCGTACTCCAGAAGATTTCATGGGTGATGTTATCGGTGATATTAACTCTCGCCGTGGTCGCATCGACGAAATGGAAGATTTGAACGGTGGAGCCAAGCTCATCAAGGCCTTCTGTCCACTTGCCAATCTCTTTGGTTATACTTCCGATCTTCGTGGTATGTCCCAAGGGCGCGCCGCATCGTCTATGGAACTCTTCGGCTACGAGGAAGTCCCACCAAACGTTGCAAACGAGATTATCGAAAAACGCAACGCCAAATAACAGGGAATAAACCCGCGAAAAAATAGACCTCATCTCAGGTCTATTTTTTTATCCAAAAAAATAAAATGCTCATGTTTGCATTCCTATAAGTGTAGTAATATAATGAGTACATTATTATTCCAATGTAGAAGGAGGAAAAATGAAAAAATTGTCAACTTTAACTGCGGGAATCGTCGCTGCAGCTGTTTCTGCTGCCGCTATCGCACCAGCCGTACTTGCTAAACCAGGCGATATCACCATTACTACTAATCTTGATGATGAACCTGCCATTACCGCAGAAATTGTCGACATTAAAATCAACGGTCAAATTAATACCGATGCTACGCCTAATGCGAAAAACAACGACATCGTAACCATTACTGCAAAAAGCGACGATTATAACATCGATAGTATTACTGTTAACCGCCTTGATAAAAAATGTAATGAAGACAAAGACAAACCTGAAAATGCTGGTGAAGTCTGCGAAATCGCCGTTGCCGATGATGGTACTTTCACGATGCCACAGCATGAAGTAGCCGTTACAATCAAAGCCTACACCAATATCCCAGCCCCATCACCAATTGAACCTACCGAAGACGAACCAACTGAGGAAGAACCAACCGAAGAAACCGAAGAAGAAGATGAACTCTTTGTCGCTCCAGATACTGGCGTATCCTCTGCTGCCATTCTCTTTGGCGCTGCCGCTACTCTAACTCTTGGAGGCGTCCTTGTCTCTCTCAAGGCAAAACAAGCTTAAATTAAGCTACTCTAGCATTATTGCGGGTATTTTCATCGCAATAATCGCCGGCATATACGAGCAAGACATCGAGCTTGCTCGTATCCAGTCGGCTAATTTTTATTCTAATACAACCGAAGCCTATACCACAACCGACGACGAGCCCAAAGAAGAAATTATTACCCCAGACTGGCCAGCCAAAACCGACGTCGACCTTGCTGCACTTCAAGAAATCAATCCAGACGTCATTGGTTGGATTTATTTTGAAAACGAACCAATTAATTATCCGATATTATATTCCGGAGATAATTCCACATATCTCCGTCACACCTATACTGGCGAATACGCAATTGCCGGTTCCATCTTTGTCGATGGTCGTAACCACCCCGATTTTTCCGACACCAACACAATCATTTATGGCCACAATATGGATGATGACGAAACTATGTTTAGTCGCATTTTGCATTTTCTGAATCAGGAGTATTACAATGATCATCAATTCTTTCAAATTATTACCAATACTGCCATATATCGTTACAAAATTTACGATGCTAGAATTGTTGACCCCACAGACGATGTCTATCAACTTTCAAAATCCGATTTGACTCCATCGAGTAACTATTTTATTACATTGTCTACTTGCTACAACGGGAACAAAAACCGTGTCGCCGCTAGTGCTATTCGCATAGACGAATATAATTTTTAGAGAAAACCTCTTTACAATCTCTGCAAAATAGTCTAAAATAATATGGTAGAGTTTTGGAGCTGGTTTTTATTAGCGCTCCAGACATAATAAATAATTAAAAGGAGAAAGAATGGCAAATTTTGACCGTTCCAAGCCACATATTAATGTTGGCACCATGGGTCACGTCGACCATGGTAAAACCACTTTAACCGCCGCTATCACCAATGTTTTGGCGAAAAAACTTCCTTCCGAAGTCAACAAAGCTGTTGCTTACGACCAAATCGATAACGCTCCAGAAGAGAAAGCACGTGGTATCACCATCGCTACCTCTCACCAGGAATACGAATCCGAGAATCGTCACTACGCACACGTCGATATGCCAGGCCACGCCGACTACATCAAGAACATGATTACCGGTGCTGCACAAGTTGATGGCGCAATCCTCGTCGTTGCTGCAAACGATGGTCCATTGCCACAAACCCGTGAGCACGTTCTCTTGGCACACCAAGTTAACGTTCCAAAAATCATCGTTTTCTTGAACAAAATGGATCTCGCCGATCCTGAACTCGTCGAACTCGTCGAGATGGATGTTCGTGACCTTCTTAACAAGTATGGTTTCGATGGTGACAATGCTCCAATCATCAAAGGTTCTGCTGCTAAAGCTCTTGAAGGCGATGCTGAGAATGAGCAAGCCATCATGGATCTCGTCAAAGCTATGGATGAATACTTTGACATCCCAGAACACGATCTTGACAAACCATTCCTCATGCCAATTGAAGACGTCTTCTCCATTAAAGGCCGTGGTACTGTTGCTACAGGTCGTATCGAGCAAGGTGTTGTTAATATGAACGACGAAGTTGAAATCGTCGGTTTGAAAGACACTCAAAAATCCGTCGTTACCGGTATCGAAGCCTTCCACAAGACCTTGGACCAAGGTCAAGCTGGTGACAACGCTGGTCTCTTGCTCCGTGGTATCGAACGCGATCAAATCGAACGTGGCCAAGTTATCGCTAAGCCGGGCCCGATCACCCCACACACCGAATTTGAAGCTCAGGTTTACATCTTGAAGAAAGAGGAAGGCGCCCGCCACACTCCATTCTCCAAGGGTTACAAACCACAGTTCTACTTCCGCACCACCGATGTGACCGGCGAAGTCGAACTCCCAGCCGACAAAGAAATCGTCATGCCTGGTGACCAAGTGACCTTCAACGTCAAGCTCTTGGCCCCAGTCGCTATGAACAACAACGACCGCTTCGCTATCCGCGAAGGCGGCAAGACCGTTGGTTCTGGTGTCATCACCAAGGTTATTAAATAATCGATAACCCACAAAATAACCCCCGTA
>JAZUGS010000016.1:0-22794 GCA_045641305.1 Candidatus Nanosyncoccus sp. | reverse complement strand
AGGTTATCTTGAGGTTTAGGCTGTTCCAATTTCGCTCGCCACTACTTTCGGAATCATTGGTTATTCTCTTTTCCTCGACCTACTAAGATGATTCAGTTCGGCCGGTTCCCGCTGTTTACCCTATGTGTTCAGGTAAATGCAATACAACATGACTTGTATTAGGTTTCCCCATTCGGAAATCCCCGGATCATTTCTCGTTCTCAGATCCCCGAGGCTTATCGCAGAGTCCTACGTCCTTCTTCGGTATTGATTGTCAAGGCATCCACTATCAGTGCCCTTAATTACCTTTTTATGCATTGACATAACTAGCAATCGAAGTTCGATTGTCTAGATGCTGTCATTTTAAAATCTTTTCATCGTTATTCGAATTGTTAAAATAAAATTATTTTTGGGCGACCTCAAATAGATGAAATCTACCTCGCATAATTTCTTCCTTATTTCAGAGGTCGATAAGAACGACTTGATTAACTGTTGCCTATTATATCGCACTATTTTATTTTATGCAAGGGTTTTTTTAGAGATTTTTTATATTTTTTTACAATTTTACAAGAAATAGATAAAAACAGGGGTAGAGTAAAGTCTAAAGCTAGCAAAAAGCCAAATAGTTATGTTAAAATAGAAACCATAAGGAGAACACAACTATTTCCAGTTGCCTGGACTATTCTATATATTATGATGGGTATTGCCTCATATTTTATCATCGCCAAACCCGTCCGTACCAAGCAAGATAAATTTGAGCGCAAGGTATTGTACTAATGTTTTGGGCACGTCATCTAGCGGAGCCTTTTTTTGTTATTTTTTGCACGATTTTTATTTTTTAAATGATTTTTTCGAGTTTATTTTAATGAGCAGTTCTGCTACTTCTTTAAAGTTTTCATCAAATACTTTTTCATATTTATCACGTCCATAACCTACGAACATCTCGCAAAATCCGTCTGAGGTTTTGAGATGTTTATCCACAAGGCTGTCGTTAATTGCGTAGTTTTTGGCTTGTTTTTCCAAGTTTACAAACTCATCGTAGACTGCGCTCTGCAAATTAGCCTCCATCTTATCGCAGGCATATGCAAATTTTGCCTCTATCGTTTCACGCGCATCAAACTCAAAAACCAACTTTTTTATTTCATCGCCGTTGGCTAGATTCTCCAATATTTGCGCTACCGCTAAATGCCCGTTTTCATTTTTGACATCATACCCCTCATCGAAAGGCGTCATATCGCCAATTTTAATTTCTTCCAGTTCATGGCAAGCCAACATGGTTATTATTTTTTTAATATCAATTTGATATCCATACTCGCTCCACATTGCAATTGCCAGCATTTGTGTCCCATAGATATGTTCTGCAACCGACTCCAGTCGATCTTTTTCGACATGCCAAAGTGTCCATCCGGTTCTTACTACTTCTTTAAGCTTTTCGCAGAGCATCCAATACTCTATTACGTTTTTAGCATTATTCGTTTTCATGTGTCTTTCCCCTGTTAAATCCTTGTTGCATCTGGGCATATTTGGCTGGATCCAAAGTAAGATCTTCTACATCTTGCATAAATTGTTCATAGTCTGGGTCGTGGAAGAACATTTTGGATGATGCATATCCATTTTTGCCATATTTTTTACGCAAATGTAGGCAAGCATCCGCAAGAATTTCATCTTCTGTAAAATCCGGATGCAAACTTTTAGTGTAGTCGTAGATACGATCCAAAATTTGTTCGACGGAATTGTTACGATCGGCAGAAGATACAATTTTACCGTAAATACTACGTGGCTCATGCTTAGAGCTAGCACGATGATCCTCAATGGCCTCAGCGATTAGTTTTCTTTCATCATCATTAAAAACGTCTTTCATGAAATCGTCATTGAGGAATATTTTGGCAGATTCAATTTCGTGGTATTCATTATCAACTTTTCGCCCAATATCGTGATACGCAGCAATAGTGTAAACCATATCAATATTCACCTCTGGAGCCTGTTCGGCAAAATTCAAACTGCGGCGAATCACATAATTAATATGCGGTAAGCCGTGCCCGGCATGAGGGTCGTAGTCTGGAAAAATATTCTCTTTTACGTATTCTTTTATTTTTGTATTAACCTTGTCGGGTTTTTCCAAGACCAAACAAAACCATTTGTTGTTTTCTTTGCCTCCAGTTTTTTCTATGGTAATTATCTTAAAACCGGCTTTTTCTACAATTTCGATGAGCTCGGACCTATCATAATGCTGGAAAAATCTTTCAGCACCCATATGATATTCGCCAGGAAAGTCATACCAACCTTTATGGACATTCTCTTTAGATTCAATATTGATGACGTTAAATATTAAACGGCCGTTCGGATTTAGTGCTCTGTAGATTTTATTAAGCGCCAGTTCCAAGTCCGACTTGGTAAAATGCACAAAAACTCGCCAACAAAATACACCGTCATATTTTTGCGAAAAACTATCTGTTAGTAAATTAAATTTTATTGTCTTTAGGCCTTGCTTTTTAATAGCGGTAAGAAAATCGTCTGCGACATCACTAGCAGTAACATCAAAACCGAATTCTTCTAGCATTTTTGAATTCTCGCCATTAGCCGCACCGATTTCTAAAATTCTGGCTTTTTCTGGTAGAGTTTCAAAACCTTGCTTGCAAAAGTTTTTTACCCATTCAAATTTCTTTTTGGCTTTTTCCGGATCTTTTGCTGAATGCTCGACAGATTGTTTGAGATAAGTTTTTGCAAATTTATCGTAAACTTTTAGTGTTTTATTGTTTTCTTTGCTCATATTATTTATATTATATCAGTATTTATAACTATCTAGCCAAGCAGCAAATTCGGCATAATCGTTGTATTTGGCGGTGTCAGCATCAGAATCGGCAGAAAGATAAGTTATGAGTTTGCCGTTTGAGATAATGTAGACCGATGGTGCATACCGAATCTTGTCGTGAAGGGCGGTTTCTTTGAGTTCAGACCAGGGATAGTAGAAGTAATCAAAGTGGTGTTCCGTCGCATAATCCTTGAGATAAGCAAGGATGTTAGCCGTACAGGTAGGGAGATGACTAATCGCTACAAAGGTTTTTCCGCCAGACATCATCTCGTTGAATTTTGCGGTGTCTATAGTAATCATTTGCGAAGAGGATTCTTCATCGTGCAAATATTCTTCACTTAAAGTGACTTTTTCTATAGTGCTATCGAACCAACCACTAGCGGCGCCCACAAAGAGGACGCCGCCAATGATTACGACCAATGCAGCTAGGCTAAGAAAGATTATTTGTTTTGTTTTGTCCTGCTTCATCGAACTGGTTATTTCTTGATTTTAATTAGTTTAGCAAAATCTATATCATGATAGGCGATTTTCCAGAAATCATAAACTGTTTTACCATCACGTTCAGCTTTTACTGCAACGTTGTTGCTGCCTTCGTAGAACCAATAACCGCCAGTGTTGTAAATCTTATTTTCATCCCAACCGAGAGAAACTAACATAGCTTTGGTCATACCAGCATAACCACCACCGCCACACATAAGGAAGATATTTTTGTCTTTAGGGAAGAGATATTCAAGAATATCCATAGACTCTTCATAGTTTGCAATATAATTCCCCTCGCTATCTGTGCTGAAGAGTACTGGGCCCGTATAGCTCTCACCGACAGCTTCTGGTAAGCCAACTACGGTAGTAAGGTATGGGAATGGCACAACCTCAAAGCCTTTAACAAATCCAGAAAGATAAGAGTCGCCACCAATAGCTTCATAATTTCCTGGGTCTTTCAAGAGGCGCATATCACGGTAGACAGAGTCCGAGCGACCTAGGTAGTTATCGATTGTAGCCTCATTGACGTTTTTATCAATGCCAAGTTCCCCACGTTCACCTTCGGAGATTTCAGGTCTTGGAAGAGCAGCAAGTTTTTCTCCACCGCCAAAATTTTGGCCAAGTAGAAAAGCTGCGATTGCGAGAATAATAGCGCCGCAAACAACCATAGTGATAGATTTTTTCATTGTATTAACTCCATTTATTGTTTCTATTATATCACAAATTAATGCCGATGGCGGGTTCGTTTGGGCAATTTGTGAGAATTTTTGAAATAGCAGTTTTTTCGGCTTCGGTGACCCAAAGATTGTATTTATATTTAACAGAGACCTGGCGAGCGACATATTGGCAACGGAATTTTTTATTAGGTGGAAGCCAAGTGGCAGCATCGCCATCGGATTTCTTTTGATTGGTGCTAGCATCGACCGCGAGCAGATTGAGTGGGTCAGTGGCAAGAGCATAACGTGTAGCAGAGTCCATATGGTCAAGATCGGCGCCGGTTTGCCAGGCGTCGGAAAGTGCAACCACATGATCAATCTGAATTCCTTTACTGATGGTAGATTTATCATCAAAACTTTTATGTTCCCCAGTATATGGTTCGTCGTATTCTCCCGCAATCACGGTACAGGCATCATCTGGCGCGAATTTTGCAGTTTCACCAAACTCGCGCTTGATAATCCGTTGGCGCAAATTACAACCATCTATCGTAGGCCAGTTATTGTAAAAAGCTTCCCGCTCGTAATTAGTTTTAGGCGAACGACCTTTGACCTCGAGTAGGTTGAGGACGGCCGAGGCTAGTGGTGCGGTAGAATCTGGCTCGGTCGTTGCAATTGCAGAATATTCGCTACCATCATTTTCGGCCACATCGAAGACAACATCATAACTTTCGGGGTTTGCAAAAATCCAGGTTGCTACACCCGTGAGCAATGCAAATATGATTACGATGCGTCTAGTCCGATAGCCTAGCTTCATCATTTGGAAACGTTAAATTTAAATTCAACAACGTCGCCGTCTCGCATAATATAGGTTTTACCCTCGGTGCGCATGAGGCCAGATTCTTTTACAGCCTTTTCGGAGCCAAGCCGAGTAAGGTCATCGTAATTACAAATTGAAGCAGCAATAAAACCACGTTCAAAGTCTGTATGAATGGTGCCCGCGGCCTCAGGAGCAGTAGCCCCCTTTCGAATAGTCCAAGCGCGAACTTCTTTCTTCCCCGCAGTAAGGAATGCCTGGAGGCCGAGAGTCTTGTAGGCGGCCTTAATTAATTCACTAAGGGCATCGGTTTCAACATCATAGCTTGCAAGAAAATCCATTTTGTCCGCATGGGACATCCCCGCCATTTCCTCTTCTAGTTTTGCGTTGACAAAAATAGCTTCGGCCGGGGCAACAAGCGCACGGAGTGTGTCTTGAAGAGTAGTATCGGTAAGACCTTGCTCATCAACATTAAACATATAAATCACTGGCTTATCGGTAAGAAATGGGATATTCTCATCCTGCGGGTCTTTCTTTCTCTTGGCGGCAATTTTGGCCTTGGTTTCTTCATCAGCAAGTTGTAATTCAAGATTGATAATGTCGATATCGTCTTTAGCTTGGGCTAAAATATCTTCTTCGATTTTATTGTCGGCGCGTACGATATCATTATTGACAAAAGCGCGCACGACATGACAAACGGCCTGGCATTCACGGATATGGGCAAGGAATTTATTACCTAGGCCTTCCCCTTTACTGGCACCTTGGACTAGTCCAGCGATGTCGACAAATTCTACCGTGGCGGGAACGATTTTCTCGGTTTCGTACATTTTGGCCAAAGTAGCAAGACGAGCGTCTGGCACTGGCACGATGCCGACATTTGGCTCGATAGTAGCAAAAGGATAATTTGCAGCGAGTGCACCGGCATTGGTAAGCGCATTAAATAATGTCGATTTGCCCACGTTTGGAAGACCGATAATTCCTATTTTTAAGTTCATAACCAACCTGTGATTTTCTTAATTTTTA
Organism: Candidatus Nanosyncoccus sp.; assembly: GCA_045641305.1. Taxonomy (GTDB): domain Bacteria; phylum Patescibacteriota; class Saccharimonadia; order Saccharimonadales; family Saccharimonadaceae; genus Nanosyncoccus. The sequence continues at coordinate 17,030 of JAZUGS010000016.1, read as the reverse complement.
TCTCTATAAATTATACCACGAAAGATGTTATAATAAAAAATAATGCGTATAACTATAGAAGGACTAAAAGAAAAATTAAACAATTGTTATTCTAAAGAACTATGTTATCCGAAAATTGTAGATAAATGGAATGAAAAAAATAAAAGTTTTGGCATGTGTGCAATAACGTCCTTAATTGTAAATGATATTTTTAGTGGAGAAATCTGCAAAATGCACATAGATGGTATTAGCCATTATTTTAATATAATAGACGGACGAATTGTCGATTTGACAGCAGATCAATTTGATTCTAATATCGACTACAGTGAATACGAAATTGTTGATAGGGATAATATATTGAATAGCGAATCTGTAAAGCGGTATAATACTTTAAAACAAAGACTAGCAAAAAGATAAAAAAGAAAGCCCCGAACCTACGCAATCCAGCGTCGCCTGACGGACTTTCAATATTATGTATTATAGCACAAAAAAAGAAGCTCTTGCGCTCAGCACATACTGCGCCCTGCAAGAACTTCGATACCTATATTATATCAAATTAGTGTAGAAATATCAATGATTTGACCGTGTTTTGTGATCATAATCATTTTTTTGATTTGTTTTTGTTTTCTCATTTGATTGACTAAAAAACTTCTAACCTTCAAATCCCTAACCTTTTTAATACGAGACATATCGATTATTAAATTTGGCGATTGTTTTGTGGCATCTTTTAATTTATGCTCAAAGGTATTTGGATTAAAAGATTCTGGAGATTTTATCTCGTATTCTATGCCGTCTAATTTAATATCGGCTGTACGCAGGTCGCCTTCTTCCAAAAACTCAACATAATGACCAGCCAAAGAAAGTATTTCCGCAACACGCATCTCGTGGGGCCATGGTTTGCGTCCGGGAGCGATAAAAATTCCAGTCTTTTTCTTTTGCATAATATTTATTATACAATAAATCGCTTTCTGCGACTCGGCCTTAGCAAATAGATTTTATATGGAAATGGGATATAAAAATCAGGTTGGTTTAAAATTTTAAGATTCCACTTTCAAGTTCATAACTAACCTGCGAAATATTAAGTTTTATCTCTATAAATTATACCACAGAAGATGTTATAATAAAAACATGGATGAAAAATTTATTGATATTGCAATCGACATAAGTAAAAAAGCAAAATACCCGTATGGCGCAATAGTGGTAAAAGACAATAAAATAATAGGCAGAAGCGATGACAAAACCTTAATTGAATCAAGTATGTATTCGCATGCAGAACTTGAGGCAATAGAAAGCGCATCTAAAAATAAAAATTTATATGGCGATTTAAAGGGTGCAGTTATGTATGTATCTTGTGAACCGTGTATGATGTGTATGGGAGCGATATTGTATGAAGAATTTAGTAAGATTGTTTATGCAGCAACATTAAAAGACAGCAATAATATTTATTGTCCTGAAATTATTACTGATATAGATAATTTATCTAAATATTCAAAAAATAAAATAGAAATAGTAAAAGAACTTCATAGGGAAAAAGCTATAGAAGCTATGAAAAAGAGTAAGAATTCATAAAATGCGTTTTATTTGTTTTCATAGACCAAATTTATTTTAAAAAGAATAAAAATCAGGTTGGTTTAAAATTTCAAGATTCCACTTTCAAGTTCATAACCAACCTGTGATTTTCTTAATTTTTATCTCTATAAATTATACCATGATTTATGTTATAATTAAAGTCAACCTATAAGTTGTACGAAAGGATGATATGCTATATTTGAAAGCAGCAAATTTGGAAGATGCAGATGAAGAATATAATGCAATAATAAAGTTTCCGCGAAACGAAAATGGCTTCGAAAATAAATATTCTGATGTAAGCAAAGAAGAATTTGTTAAAACGATTATACCAGAATTAATTAATCGCTCTAATGGTATTGACCTGCCAGATGGACATGTTCCTGATACATATTTCTTTTTATGGGACGATAATAAAATAGTCGGACTTTTTAAAATTAGGCATTACTTAAATGATTTTCTCCGAAAAGGCGCAGGGCATATTGGCTATGGAATTTTACCAGATTATAGAGGGCATGGGTATGCTACTGAAGGATTAAAATTAGCAATAGAAGAAGCTAAAAAAATAATTCCAGAAGACGAAATATACCTATCTGTACATAAAGATAACCCAGCATCCTTAAAAGTTCAGCAAAAATGCGGGGCATATATTGTTGGCGAATCTGAAGATGGCGCAGAATATTTGACAAGGATTAAAATATAAAAATATATTTTTCTTGGAAGAAGGACTTTCTGGGAAAATGGCATACGAAAAACGGGTTGGTTTAAAATTTCAAGATTCCTATCTTTAAGTTCATAACCAACCTGTGAAATATTAAGTTTATTTCTATAAATTATATCACAAAAAAATGTTATAATTTAGTACAATGAATCTTGTTAATAATAATGATATTATTGGGTTTGTCGAAAAAGAAGTATTTCCGCGCTACGAAAATTTTTATTCTCATGGAGTTGAGCATGTCCGCAGAGTTACAGAACTAGCAGTAGAAATGGCAGATTTCTACAATTTGAATACAACTTTAGCCTATATTGCCGGCGCGCTTCATGATTCCGGTCTAGCAATTGATAGGGAAAATCACGAAAAGGAATCTGGAAGGATTGTTAGAAAAGAACCGAAACTGAAAGACTTTTTTACTCTAGAAGAAATCGAAATTATCGCTGAAGCCGTCGAGGACCACCGCGGTTCTAGGAAAGAACGACCACGCAACAAATACGGTGAAATTATTTCCGACGCTGACCGCGATTTTTCCGTCGAAACCCTGGCAAAACGCCAATTGGCAACTTCTCTCAAAAATTATCCAGAACTTGAAAAATTTGATGAACATTTTGAAAGATGCTATGAATATATGTCTAGACGAATCAGGGAAAATGGGCACTTTAATCTTTGGACCAATTATCCAAAATTAATTGAATCTCGTGATGATTTTGAAAAAACATTTATGGACAAAAATGTAACAGTATCCATTTATAAAACGGAATGGGATAGAATTTCTAGCGATGGCACAATGGAAAAAATTAAAAATTTTTACTTAGACTGGTAGCTCTAAAAACCTCTTTTTAATTTTTTATATAAGCGTCAGAATAACCACGCTTTCCGTGGTCGGGCTTAGGCAGTTTGACTTTACAAGAGAACGGTATATATGTGGTCGTATGTTGGTTTAAAATTTCAAGATTCCTATCTTTAAGTTCATAACCAACCTATTATTTTAAACTTTTATCTCTATAAATTATAACATAAAAAATGTTATAATAAAAATATGAGCAGAGAAAATTCTGAGACTATCGAAGTTTACGAAAAGTATGGCGATAAATATCTAGAAAGAAATGCTAAAGATATTATTAATAACCCTAAGGCGAAAGCTGACAACGACGAACAAATTCGACGAATAAAACGATATCTTGTTGGGTTGGATAGGGATGCTAAAATTTTCGAAGTTGGCTCAGCAAATGGCAGAGATGCAAGGTTATTCCAATCGCTTGGCTATCGAAATATAATCGTCAGCGATGTAGTAGATTATTTTTTGAGTATATTAAAAAAAGAAGGATTCAGCCCTCTAAAATTTAATTTAATTACAGACGATTTTGACGATAAATATGATTTTATTTTTTGCTGGGCGGTTTTAGTCCATTTTAAAAAAAGACGAAGCAAAGACTGCAATTAAGAAAATATTTAACGCATTAAACGACAATGGAAGAATAGCTCTCTGCGTCAAAAGAAAAGAAAAATTTGAAGAGAAGTGGGACGATTTTGGGGGAAAAATTGGGGCCAAAAGATATTTCTCATATTGGGACAAAAATGAACTTTTAGATTGTATGAAAAAAAACTGGCTTCAAGAATATTTTAATTAAAACCACTGATGGAGCTCGATCAAATTGGCTCGAATGCTATGCCGAGAAGCGACACGTTCTGTCAATTTAAGTAACGCTGGGTTGGTTCAAAAATTCAAGATTCCTATCTTTAAGTTCATAACCAACCTATAATTTTAAACTTTTATCTCTATAAATTATAACATTTCTACAGATTAAAATCCAGAAAAACAAAGTTGTTCATGCCGTATGACAAGTTATTTCTAATCATATTTTCTGAGGTTTCACAAATTTTTGACATTCGCTTATTACGACAGAGTGGGTCTATATACCTTACCTTGGTTTTTTCTTGAACAAAATAAACATTTTTTGGCTTTTCTTTAGAAGTATTTATTGTTTTTGCAGTGCGCCATTTATTAAATACGTCTTTGTATTTTGAATTTTCAATAATTTTTATGATATCCGATTCTTTCAAATCATAAAGTTGTTTGATAGTAATTTTCTCGTCATCTTTTAAGCCCTTCAAAACATCGGCAATAAATTGCATAGAAAATCTTGTTTTATCATCGCGATACATGACGGACATTTCGCTAGTAACTTTAACAAATTTTCTCGCGATACTTTTAGTTTTAAAGCCAAGCTCAACTTCGTCAAATTCATTTTTCTGGATTTCGATATCATCATAAATTTTCTTAACTTCATCCAATCCAAGTAGTTTATAAGTGAACAGTGCATTGGATAAAGAATATTCTAACCTATCCGCGGATAACTTCGGAGTATCATTGTCGGCGATAGGATAAATATGATAATTGTCAATTTCCTCAACTCTAATATTGTCTTTTTGTAATAAGACTAAAACATCATTGGATTTTTCAATAAATTCGGTTGTCAGTTCTTCGGTAGATTCTTGTTTTAAATGATCACCGTTTAAAAAATCTACACAATGTTTGAAAGCTGGCGTTGCTATATCATGAAAAAGTCCTGCAAGAGCTTGTTTTTTATCATGCGTAAAATGCCAAACTATTAGTGCTACAGCGATAGAATGGTCTAAGCTAGAATAGAATGTATTATTATCAAATAAGTTCGAATAAATCGTGCCGCAAGTCGTGCTGATATATTTTTGAGTTTGTAATTCGCCCGTGTTTATATAGTCATTCAGCCATTCTGGGAAATTATTACTCAAAATTTTAAAATAATCAGAAGTTTTTGCAAAGTCCATGTTGATATTATATCATATTACTTACGACATTTTAGCTTTGGCAATTTGACTTTACAAGAGAACGGTATATATGTGGTCGCAGGTTGGTTTAAAATATCGAGATTCCACTTTCGATTTCATAACCAGCCTATCCTTTCTTTGGTTATTGACAATATGCTATAATCATAGCATGAAGATATATTTAGCTAGGCACGGAGAAACGGATTGGAATAAAAACGGCAAAATAATGGGGCAAACCGATATTCCATTAAATGAAGTTGGGCTAGGGCAAGCAAAGCAACTATCCGAAAAATTAAAAGATGTGGAATTTTCGGTTTGCTATTCCTCACCGCTTCGGCGAGCACATACAACGGCAGAAATCATTACGAGAAACCAATGTAAAATTGTTGATGACGATTTGCTAAAAGAGAAATTTTGTGGGAAAAACGAGGGAAAAACTGATCTCGAAGCAGACTGGAATGACGAAAGCATGGAGACCGACGAAGAAATTTTTGCTCGGGCAGAAAAGTTTTTCGAGAAAATAAAGAAGTTAAATGATGAAAAAAATATTTTGGTTGTTAGTCACATGGGATTAATTAAAAGATTGCATCGGATTATTTTAAACCTTGACGAAGAAGCAAAATTGAAGTGGGGAAATTGTGAGTTTAGAATATACGAAATTAAGTTATAATATTTAAATCAATGATAATAATTCGATTATGGAATCAAAGAAATTTCTTGGACAAAAAATCAAAGTCAAAATCGACCGCCCCCTAGGTTCGGCCCATCCAAAGAACGGCCAAATCTATTCGCTAAATTATGGATATATACCAGGGACAATGGCGCCAGACGGCGAAGAAATTGATTGCTATGTCCTCGGTGTTTTTGAACCAGTTGACGAATTTGAGGGAGAATGCATTGCAATTATTCATCGTACAAACGATGACGACGATAAGATAATTATTGTTCCAGAAGGAAAAGGTTTTTCGGACGAACAAATTGAGGTTTTGACGGAATTTCAAGAACAATATTTTCAACATGAAATTTGGAGATAAACCACTTTTCTCTAACTTTATTTATATAAGCGTCAGAATAGCCACGCTTTCCGTGGTCGGGTTTAGGCAGTTTGACTTTACAAGAGAACGGTACGTATGTGGTCGCAAGTTGGTTTAAAATTTCAAGATTCCAACTTTCAAGTTCATAACCAACATGTCCTTTCTCTAATCATTGACAAAATGCTTAATGTTTGATATAATGAAAGTATATTCGGGAATACCCGCGTCCCCCTCTTCGGAGGGGTACATTTTTTACTTATATAATTCATGGAACGCTTTCTTTATGATATCTAAGTCTGATTTTGGAATTTGTCCAATTTTTGCATATAGCCTTGAGACGCTCATTACGCGAGCTTGACAAACTGCCGCAAATTCTTTTTTACCCAAAAACTCAAATTCTGTATACCATGATCCACTTTTCTCCTGCGAAGTTAAGGGTAACCCCATAAAACCATAACGACTAAGCTTTTTCATTATAACTACTGGTCGAGAAAAACGTCCGCTTTTCCCGTTGATTTCTACACCAACATTTTCGCCAAATCCACACCACCAGACGTCTCCATCAGAAATTTTTGGCACAGAGCTACCAAAATGCAGCTTTTCTTTTAGTTTAATCCACTCCTCAAAATGTTTTTCTTCCATCTCTATGATTATATCATAAAAAATGCTATGCTATAAATGATGACTATACTCAGCGTTGTTACTGAACCAAATAGAATACTTCACGAATCAACACGTGAGCTTTCGTATCAAGAGATTTTATCGCCACACATCCAGAAATTAATCCAAGATATTCGAGAAACTTCAAAAGATGGTAAGTACGGTGTTGGGATGAGCGCAGTGCAGGTCGGATATCCAGTAGCTTTGAGCGTTATAGCAATCAAGCCGACACCAAACCGTCCAAATCTAAAACCATTTGAAAAAATCTGTATTAATACCAAAATAACTGAAACTTTTGGCAATAAAATTCCAATGTGGGAAGGCTGTTGCAGTATTCGTGATAAAAACAATGAGCCACTTTATGCCATGGTTCCGCGTTTTAAAAAAATTAAGATTCATTATTTTGACGAAAAAGGTGGTCAACACGAAGATATCGTTGATGGCTTTGTTGCTCATGTCGTTCAGCATGAGACAGACCATAATAATGGCATTATGTTTACGAATTACGTGGATAAAGACGATTTAATTAGAAGTCGCGATTATCGTTTTGTCTCAAAAATAGAATCATATTTGCGGAATAATCACAAACCATATTTAGGTAGCCCCACGGACATCATAGGTTTTGGCAAAGTCGGACGCTCTATTGCGAGGACTTTAGAGCCAATAATCGGGCGAGGAGAAATTTGTTTTTTCGATGAGAATATAAAATCCAATCCAGAATTTCACTATCTAGATTTTGAAAAAATGTTTGAAAAATCAGAAATTATGATTTTTACGACAGAACTACCAGAAAAATATTTCAAAAACATAAAACAAATCAATAAAAATATTAAAATTTTTGTGCCAAAGGAATTAAAAAATACGATTAGAATGTTTCAAACAGCCAAGTTAGAAGAAAGACTAATGGTAGTGTAATTTCCGTATTTTCACGAATAATAACGGAATTCTTGGGGAAATTTTTTCCATTATTTCTTCGCGTTCTTTTTCAAGCAATTCTTTTCCTTGTTCTGCTGCCGCAAAAGAATTGAGAATATCCTCAAAATGTTGCAATGTTTTTTCATCTTGCTTAAGATTAAAATATTTGCAAATATACTTAAAGGGCTGGTTTTGTGCATTCCGAATTACGGTTAAAGAGCAGTCATATAGTGTTTTCACTTAAGCTATCTTTAATCGTGTTAAAATCGGGACTATTGAAATAATATTTTTCAAAAATAAGCCAACCAATTAGTATTATTAAGACCGCATAAATATTAAAAAGATACACAAAAATAATTGGTAAAATGAAAATAGTCCATTCCAAAAAGCGGTTTTTTGGCTTTATCTTTTCTATATTTTTTAAGGCTTCGCTCAGATTTTTGGCAGAACTCATATAGCTATATTATATTGCGAAAATTAGACTTTAGCAAGCACAACCTAGTCAATTAGTGGGAACCAGCTGTCGAGATGAAAATCTGGGCCAGAGACGGCAGCGGCTGCAAGTACTGGATTGCAACGTGACGCAAGGTCTTTGCGAAATTGTAGAAATGATTCAGCAGCAAAAGTCATTTGGCGTAGCTTTTCTGAAGTGATTTGTTCAAGCGAAGTCCCCCGAGATTGATTCTTGCGATATTTTACTTCTGTAAAATAGATGTTGTTATCCTTAATCGAAATAATGTCGATTTCGTAGTATTTAGTCTTATGATTGCGAGCTATGATGGTGTGGCCGAGGTTTGCGAGGTAATCTGCTACCACTGCTTCGCCACGAGAACCTAGAGCCGTTGAGCATTTCTTTTGCTCGAGCGTTACGCGCGGGGCGCTTCGCGCTCCGGCTGCACTACGCTTATACTCTTCGCAAAAGAAACGCTCCAACGGCCTAAACGATTTACGATGCTCGGGGCAAGGACCGTAGGTTTCGAGGGCTTTTTTGTGGGCAGCGGTGCCATAACCAACATGTTTTTCAAAACCATATTCCGGATATTTATCTGCAAGCTCATACATATAATGATCACGTGCAACTTTAGCAATAATCGAGGCGGCAGAAACTTCTTTAATGAGAAAATCGGCTTTAGGGAGAGTAGTGACGTATGGCGCCAAGGCGGTGTCGGCAAGAAAATTAATAGTCCCGTCTATGACGATTTCGTGAAAATGCGGATATTTGCTGCGGGCTTCTTCAACGGCGCGACGCGTAGCGAGCCTAAGAGCTTGCGCAAGCCCAATTTCATCTAATTCCTTGCTTGAAACCCAACCAAGTCCAGTAGTGAGAGCTTCTTTTAAAATTATTTCGCTGAGTAATTCGCGCTTTTTTGCAGAAAGTTTTTTAGAATCGGTCAATTCGTCAACCCAAGCTGGTTTTTTGGCTGGTAAAACTACCGCACCAATCACAAGTGGTCCCGCCCAAGGACCACGACCAACTTCATCGATTCCTAAGATTGTCATTTTTTTATAATAACACAAAAAAATCGCCTTTTTAAAGGCGATTTTTAATCTTGTTAGGCTTCTGCTGGGGTTTCTTCGGCTTTTTTCTCTTCGGCTGGAGCTTCAGTTGGTTGCTCTGGTTGCTCAACTGGCTCTTCTTCAACGGTTGTATCATTAACTGCAGCACGGTCGAAATCTTTAGCAGCAAGACGAGCAGATTTACCTGAGCGTTCGCGGAGGTAGCTCAAATTGTTGCGGCGAACCTTAGCGCGCTTGGTGATTTCAATTTTCTCGACTAGTGGAGAATGAATTAAGAAGGATTTTTCAACACCAACACCAGAGGTTACTTTACGAACGACGATGCGAGCAGTGTGAGAATCTTTACGATCAACACGAATGACGACGCCTTCGAAAACCTGGAAGCGGAATTTGTCACCTTCCTTAATTTTTTGGGTGACTTTAACGGTATCACCGGAACGGACGTCAACAACAGCTTTTTTCTTTTGCGCGTCACCGATTTGCTTTAGGATTGAAAAACTCATATTTTACCTTTAATATTAGACAATTACCTGTTATTTTAACACAGCTTGATTAATTTTTCAAGGCTAATTTAATGCGTTCTTCTACTGGCAAATTTTGATCGACTTTTTCAAGGGCAGCAGTAGCTTCTTTGAGTGGGAAGCCGAGCGCGATAAGCGCATCAAGGGCCTCGTCGGGCGCGGCTTGGGGCTTCAAGAAGGTGACCTCGGTAGCGCCATAATGAGACGGGATGCCAACTTTGTCCCGAAGATCAACAATCACACGTTCAGCAGACTTCTTGCCTACTCCTGAGGCTTTTGAGACAAATACTGAATCGGCGTTAGCAATAGCGTTGCGGACTTCTTCGGGCGGAGCTAGACTAAGAATAGCGATAGCGGCTTTGGGTCCAATTCCCTGAACAGAGATTAATAACTCAAAAAGTTTTTTTGCGGCAAGAGATTTAAAGCCGTATAATTCTTCGGCATTTTCTCGCACCTGATGATAAGTATAAAATTTGGTTTCATCGCCAAGATTTACGCTATCAAAATCTGGTGCGGTAATAGTTAACTCATAGCCTACGCCATGAACATCAATGATAATAGAATTATTGAATTTTTCGGTAATTTGTCCATTGAGATGAGCTATCATAATCTATATTATACATTCTTTTTATGACGAGCGGGGACGAAATGGTCTATTTTATTTGCAGTATGTGAAAAATCATTAGACCCAGCAAGTAGCGAATGAGTGATAGCAGCCGCAATGGCATCGGCAGCGTCATCGGGCTTCGGAACTTTCTCAAGATGTAAATGGAGCTTTACCATTTCCTGAACTTGGTGTTTGTCGGCAGAGCCATAGCCAGTTAGTGCTTTTTTGATTTCATTTGGGGTGTATTCAAAAATTGGAATATTGTGTTGAGAGGCGACCAAGAGGACAATACCACGAGCTTCAGCTACCGCAATTCCGGTTGTAACGTTTTTACTAAAGAAAAGTTTTTCTACAGAAATGACATCTGGCGAAGTTTCTTCAAAAAGTTCCGTGAGCGATTCGTATAATTCCTGCAAACGGCCAGGGAGTGGCGTATTGATAGGAGTAGTGACAGCACCATAATCAAGCAAAGTAGCATCGGCCTTAGCGGTAGACGAAATATTGATAAGGCCAAAGCCACAAATGCCAATACCTGGATCAATGCCGAGAATTTTCATAGCTAGACAAAAGCTCCTCGCGAGATTTAAACTCGCACTTTCCTTGCGTTGGCTTAGTTACGAACCCAACTAGAAATTCTGGCTTAATGCGTGAATTACCGAGTTCGTTGTGGTCATAAACCTGATTTTCCATACCGGGTTTCACTTTACCTTCTTTATTGCAATATTCGATTGGAATTTGAACGAGTACAGCACCCGACGATCCTTTGTATGAAGTTTTTAGATTAATCACTGTATTTAACATATTTGTACAAGGTGAAACAGTTTTTGAAACATCCGGATCTTTATATATAGCACCGCTTGACGCGTCGCCAAGATTAGTAAGGCCTTCGGTAAGAATACGATGGAGAACTTCGTCAGTATCACATTCTTCACCATTGATGCCGCATGCAAATTGACGATCTTTTTTGGAGTTAGAGCGCGGCGTGCCAAATGGAGTCTCGCTGGGCGCTAAGTGCTCGGCGAGCAGATAATTTTCACTGGGTGGGTTTTCGGTTTCGTGATGGCGGAATAATTCAAATATACGTTTGCCACGCAAAAGCAAAGTTTGACGCGCTTCCTCCGGAGAGTTATTTTCTTCTACATTGGGATTATTTGGGCCGCGTTCAAAGTTGTTCATAGATATATTATACTATAATATATATGCTTACGCTTGCTTTTCTCGTTGGGGGTTGCATTTTTAGCAAACTATGCTTTTATAGTAGCGTGTTCGTTAAAATTTTTAGTGCAGGACAATGGGACCCCAGACGTCAGGAGGCCTCATTAAAACAGTAGACCCAGGCTGCCAGAAGCCTCCAAAGGAGTAAGATATGAGTTTAGAGTTTAAATTCTTCAAATTCAGCATCAAACTCTCAGTTAAGAGACTTAAACACTAAAAAAGTTGCTAGCCTAAGCTAGCAACCACAAACACATAGTTCTGCCGTCGCCCTGGGAGGCGGCGGAACTACTCACATTATACCAAATCCTCCTTAAAAGTAATGCGCCGCTACGGCGCTTTACTTTGTGCGACTAGCTATTCCATAATTTTTTTGGCAAAAGTGCCATTTTGATATGCGCTTTACCCTCTTGGGTCTCAACGCTTAGAATTTTGAAAATACTATCTTTGTCAATCAAAAACTCCGCTTCGTCTTTGGCGTAAAAACTCAGCGCATCGTCGGCAAGAGGAATACCATCGTTGCAGCCAGACGGAATCCTGTATTCAATTTCAATATTACAATCTTTACGATAAAAACCAGCATTACTTTTACCATAAAAGCTGCCCGCTTCATCTAGCGATGTACTAGTAAAACCAGCCTCGTAGAACAATTGCCCTTGCAAATTTTGAAGTTGTTCAACGGTGCTAATGCCATAACTTCTAAATTGGTCCAGATTAGTACCTCGAAAAGTTTTGATAGTTTCGGGTAGCTTGGGCGAATTGGTAATAATTTGACTAACATCTTCCGATAATGCTTCGTATTCTCTAGTACGATCGGGGGTTTTAGGCCCGAGTTCTTCGTAATCCCAGATACCTCTAGCAATAGCATTGACATATTTATAACTACGATTAGTATACGACTTGAGGTTCTCCGCATCTTGCCACGACAGCGTATGTCGGAAATCTTTCACATATTGTTCAAGATCTATATCCTTACTTGGTTCTCGTTCTAGGGCATCGGCAAAATCAGAAAGCTCCTGAACTTTCTCGTGGCCAAGCGTGCGAATAATAAACTGCACGGTACTATTAGGACTGGTAAAGATTTCTTGATTAGGATTATTTTGTGAGAATTCTGGGCTATTCATGCTGCTATTATACCCTCTTTATTTATCTTTGTGTTACGGTAATATTGATAGCCTGAAGCTGTCCAGAATCTTCCACTATTAGATAGATTTTGCCAATACGATTGGCGAAATTAACTCCACCACTAATACCTATGCGCGCATCTTCATTGAGCGCGAAATTGAAAATTTCAAAATCGTGTACTTTTCTAAACGTATTAAATGCGGTATCAAAGTCAACTCCAGATTTGATAGGCTGTTCGCAAAGGATAATATTACTTTTGCTTAACTCAGTCTTAGCTTCGGTCATATTAGTTTCGGCCTCATCTAGCGATTGTGAATACTCTTCAGAATGCAGAATTTCCTCTAGGGATCTAGCAAGATCCAAACTCGCGTCCATTAAATCACCCATTGCTTTTCCAAGATCAAAACATCCAGTACCTAGCTCTGCTTCTTCGATGGGTGTATCATCTAACAATTCTTCGACTTCGGCGATTTCTACTTTAACTTGGAATTCGTTATAGCTTTGGAAGCTAGTATTAGCAACGGCAAGCATCACGACTTCGTAATCGTCACTAATTGTATGCTCGAGGTTTTGTTCGCCATAGTTCGTATGGGAAATAACTTCAAATTTGCCATTACGCTTACCAACAAAGCTGGCCGATACATTGGAATTGTTGGCTTCAAAGGTAATTTTCCTGTCCTTATATTCAGATGGAGCCATGGCAAAATACATAATAGTCGCATAAGGGATGGTGTATTTTTCGCTACAAAAGTCTGAACAAGGCAACTCTTTGCTAGCTGGTAAACTATCTGTATATAGTGCATATCTGCCACCGTAATCATTGGTTAAGTTGCGCTCGGAAAGATTTTGCATGATTTGATGTCGTTTTTTCATGACATCCGATCCGACATTGTTTTCAATTGCCGAATCTAGGTATTTTAAAAAATCGTCGCTCCCTAATGCACCAAGTAATACTTTTTTTCCAGTTGTACTGCCAAGAGCATCATAAACATTCGAAATGAAGGCGTTGGCCGGATAGCCGAGGAATTCGCCAGTCGAACTGCATCCCTCAAAAACGCTTGCAATTTTATTGGCTGGCTCACACGTGGCGTGCTCGATATATATTGCGTGGTGACTGCGAAGCAGATTATCTTCTGGTTGATCCTTGATTGTCATGGTGGCGAACCAGTTGGCAAGTCCTTCGTTATAAATCTTACGTTCCGTTGTGCTGTTGTTATCGCAGTCACCGCCAAAGGCAGCCTTACAATGTGTGGATTCGTAATGATGCCCAAGCTCATGCGCAGTTACCAGTGCTAGGCTTTCGTCCGAAATGTTGCTCGGTAATATATTCACAAAAGGAAATGTGGCCGCCGTATTATAAAGCTCAAATATTTCTTCACCGAAGAGTGCTCCAAGCTTAATAATTATACTGGTGCCGAGTTCGTTAAATTTCGTACCAGCATAGCTAGCAAGAGTGTTGCTACCATTTTTATACGGATTAGCAATGTATACAGGCATGGCAAAATCTAAAGCATTTTCATCGATGTTGTTAGCGGCTAAGACTTTCTTGGCATTTTTCTCACGACCACTATTTGCGGTCTCCTTTGCGTAAACAAAATCTAGTGCAAGTTCGGATTTATACGATTCAATAATCGAATCCAACATACCAGCAAGCTTTTGAGCGTTAGCATCAGAAATAGCATCATCGCCAGTATCAGTATAAAATACGATAAAATGTCGATTAGGTGAGAGGTATGCTTTATTCAAAACTTTAAGATTTTTGGTATAGGCGAAAGTGTTCTGTGAAAATAATGTTTTTTTGGAACTAATGTTCCCGCTAGCATCAGTATCGAAATCGATATTTGAGAGTAGGGCCGTTTCAAACACCTCCTGAATTTCATCCTCACTCATCTGTTCTAGATTACTAGCGGCATTTTCAAGTGATCGCTCAGCAATGTCAAGCTCTTCCGGAAACGGTTTTTTGTTATTTGCTACATTTTGCTCGACAAGATGGCCAACCATAGTTGGCAATGTAAAGAATACTACAAGCGAAATTGGGGCAATTACTAACACGCGCCAAATACCACCGCCAATGAGTTTTCCGATAGTCTTTCCGGCAGACCATTTTTCATCACGGCGCCTGACAAACCATCTCGTAATACCGAGAGTTAAATTTTGAATTCCAAGAATAATAGCTGGAATTATAAAGTAAGTTGCTACCAATATTTTCTGATCATGTGTACCAGTAGTATAGGCAGAAGTCTTAAATGCATCGAAATATAATCCTACGCCAATAGCAGCAAGAATGATAACTACGAGCCAAACAAATACACGTAGTGGTTTAACCCATTTGGGTTGGTACGATTGGCTCATTTGGATTACCTGCTGGTTGGTTTTGCTGTGGTTGCATTGGTTGCTGCATCGGTTGCTGCATTGAACCTGGTTGTTGCATTGGTTGGCCATACTGTTGTGGTTGCATAGGTGGTTGCATAGAAGCTGGCTGTTGCATTGGCTGGCCGTATTGTTGTGGTTGACCGTATTGTGGTTGTTGCATAACTGGTTGAGGTACGGCATACCCTTCGGCAGCAAGGCCAGCATCGCCTTTAGTCAAAATACGAATACCGTCTACAAGTCCCCAGATGCCACTGGCAGACATACATCCAGTAGCGATATAGCCCAAAATGGTAAATAGCCAAGCCATCCTAAGCAGTGCCGAGAACGACAATGCGCTTGGCAAAATAGCAGATGCAAGAATTTCAACTACAAGCCCTGAGCCAAACAGGCAGACATGGATAATCCCCTTCTTTGTATGTGTTCCACCTAGATAAAAGTCATGTGCGCCAACCGATCCTAGGAATATACCTAGTAGTCCAGCTACGGTTGATGATTTTGTATTATTCATGCTTTTGCTCCTTTGTATAAATTATAGTAAATTATTAGTCGCAGATAACTTCACCAAGAAACTCTACGCAATCGCCGCTGTCGTGATTGTAATTTTTTTCGTAAGTAGT
This sequence comes from Candidatus Nanosyncoccus sp., assembly GCA_045641305.1. Taxonomy (GTDB): domain Bacteria; phylum Patescibacteriota; class Saccharimonadia; order Saccharimonadales; family Saccharimonadaceae; genus Nanosyncoccus. The sequence continues at coordinate 1,377 of JAZUGS010000016.1, read as the reverse complement.
ACGAATAAGCTCATACAATTTACTAAATTCAGAGTACATTTTTGGCGTGTTATTAAAGTTTAAAGGGTATGCGCTTTTGATGTCTGGCTTGTTGGCGGCAACCCAATTTTTGCGCTCGGTGTCGGTCGAATTTTTTAAATCATATTTTTCGCCAAAGTAGCCAGTGGAATTATACCAATCTTGGTAGGCATGTGCGGCGACAAGGTATTTTTCAAGCCAACCTTCACCATAGGTTTTGAGGGTTTCATTACCGGAGTCAATCAAGTGCTTAGCGGCGGCAGTAATTTCAGCATCCGATGAGCTATAACTTAAATCATCTGCAGCGACAACAAAGCTGTGGCGGGCAGCATAAATTTCTAATTTGCTGTAAAGTGTTTCAGACTCTGGGATAGCAGATTCGTAGGCGGCTTTGAATGCAGCGAATTGCTCCTTGATGTTTTCATCACGAGTGACGCCATCGACATCACCAAGCTTATCGATAAGTGCGGCAGTGGATTGGTCAAAGGACGATTTGCAGCCCTCAACATATTCGTTGTAGGTTTTGGCGGAAGTGTAAGTTGAATCTAGGTAGTCAACGACATGCTCACAATCATAACTTTGATAAATCTCGTAAATTTTTGGTTTAAGTTCTTTTGCCGTACTGTATGCAGTTGAGTAATCAACGCGGAGAATAATTGGCAATACGATAGCGGCTACGATACCAAGAACCAAAACTCCACCACCAATACAACACCACATGATGATCTTCTTCTTTTTTGCTGGATCCATTGGTGCTTTTGGCTGTTGCATAGGTTGCTGCATTGCGCCTGGTTGTTGCACGGGTTGATTATATTGCGGTTGTGGTTGACCATATTGTGGCTGGGCGTATTGAGCTTGCTGATAGCCCTGTTGTGCATAACTATTATTGACATTTTGGCCACTCCCCATATAGACTTTATCTTTGCCAAAGGCAAGAATAGGATAGCCTACAACTGGTACGAGAATCAAAAGTGCGGCGAAACCTCCTTCTTGGCCAAATTTTTTGGCAAGTTCAATATTCATTTTGATAAGAGCATAAACTTGAGCGATAGGAACAAAGAGTAGAGCAATATACCACATCGGCAACTCTGTAATTTGTAACATCACGATAAAATTATAAACCGGAATGAGGCTTTCCCAGCCACCTTTCCCAGCTTTCTTAAAGATCTTCCACATACAGATAATCATAAAAACAGAAATAGCTGATGCGATAATTATTGGAATAAGAATAACCCCCATAATAGTACTGGCCGCAGTCGCCACGAGAAAATCATCTGCGTAATAACTTGCCGCAAACTGAGATAGCGACGTAAAAGTATCCATAATTATTCCTTTTTGCTTAAGTTTATACTTAAGTAA
>JAZUGS010000015.1:0-52022 GCA_045641305.1 Candidatus Nanosyncoccus sp. | reverse complement strand
GGTTACATTGACCCATCAGTCATGACTTATGCAATTCAAGCTGGCGCTGGTATTGCGATTGCGGCTGGCGCGTTTATCGGATTATATTTCCGCAAAGCCAAAAATAAAGTCGCAAAGAAGTTAAACATTGACGAAAACAAGAATAAGGAAGTCGAGTCTGACGAAATTATAGTGAAAAAAGAAGTAGAAAAGAAGCCAACCAAAAAATCTACAAAGTAGCATAAAAATCCCCCGTCCGAGAACGGGGGATATTTTTACAATGTCTTAGTCGAAAGATTATTGTGTTGCAAAATATTTCTTTTGCTTACAGTAAAACAGGATTCCGATAACTACCCAGACGATAAGCATCAGATAGCTTTCTTTGCAAAAATGCACACCGTTCAACCCAGGAATAGGTATGAGCTGAAGGACGATGAAGATAATCGAGAAGATGACACCCACAATCGCGGAAAGCTTGAGGCTGAAATCACCGTCGTGGTCTCTTTTTGCAGTCACCAAAGTGGCTGCGCAGGTAAAGAAATAGCCAATTGATGCGCCGATGGCCGACATGTCGACGAACCAACCTAAAGCCTCACGGCCAAGAATTGGTCCAGACAAGGAGACGATGATACAGAAGACGATCGCATTCTTGGGCGTGTTGTGCTTCCCGAGTTGGCCGAACCATTGCGGCAAGAAACCGTCCAGGCTCATGGAATACATTAATCTGCTAGATGCAAGATAAAATCCCATGATACCTGAAAGCACAGCGCTGGAAACTCCAACGCCGATGAGAACTTTGCCAAAGGTGCCGAGTAATTCTTCGGCGGCAATGAGAAGCACCCATTCCCCGTTCATAACGCGCTCTGGCCAATTAGCTAATGCGGCAGCTGCAACGGTGTTATTAGAAACATACACAAAGCAACCGAATGCAATAGCAATTCCCATGATAGTCATAACTTTCTTGTGCGAGAAGTTAAATTCTTCCGCGGCCTGAGGAATAGTGTCGAAACCGACGTATGCCCATGGCGCAATTGCAAAAGTTGCCAGAATGGCAGGAATAGCATTATTGGCATGGATGGGATTAATGCCGGCAGTTTTGTCGAATCCCCAGATTGGTTCAAGATTGATGCCTTTGGCTTTTGCCGATGCTATTCCAGCAACGCATAGCGTAATAGCACACGTTGCAAGCATAACGGCTAAAATCGTTTGAATAAAGCCAGCTTTTTTAACTCCCAAAATGTTCATTACACCGAACAAGATTAGGATGGCGGACGCGAGAATTACCTCGCCCATCCAGACATCGAAGCCAGCGATTTGGTAGTGGAAACCAAATTTTAGAATATCCGCTGCACCATCAAGGCCATCAACAATGAGTCCGATGGCTGTGGAGTTCATAGGTACATTCGTAAGATACGCTGCTACCAAGAACCATCCACATACATACGCAAGATTACGCCCAAAGCACATTTTGGTAAATGTGAACTCTCCACCTGCTTTCGGGTATTTCGGCACCATGTAGGCATAGCTTTTCGCAATAATAAGCATAACCAACGCGCCAAGCACCATAGCAATAGCGGTTCCTGCGACGCCAGAATTTGGCAAAAACTTCTTGCCCGGGTTGATAAATGATCCCCAGCCGATAATACAGCCGAAGGCTATCGCCCAAACATGTGTAGGCGATAATTGTTTTTGCAGACTACGCAATTACTTCACCCCCTTATCATAACTACTGTCGATAGCTTTGAGTTCATCGAACGTGTCGATTTCTACGACATCTTGCTCAGTGCAAGGAACGACTGCTATCTTGTATTGTCCCTGAAACATTTGATTCGGGACAGTTTCCCAGTATTTGCCTTTACCGCCGGGCCCACGATAGACCTGCTCCAAATGATGACAAAGCTTTGCACCATCTTCAGCATTCCAATAGTAGATACCGACCATCTGATAGCACTGTGAGCCACCGATTTTTTCTTCACAGACGTTGCCCGCTTCATCAACCATCAGACACCAATCTTCACTGTGTTCTTTCCAGATACCGAGAACGTCGGACTGATAGTGATATTTCTTGATGATGTTCGGATTGGAAACGAGAAGGTCTGCTTCAAAAACGTAAGAATTCTGCATGAGATAGCGAGCTACCATTGCGGATGAGATATTATTGGCGGCATCGTAAAACGGATTTTCGATAAAGCGTATCATGGGGTACTTGTAGAGGAGTTGGTCGAATTGCTCAGACAAATAGCCTCGTACAATATAAATCTCGTCGATTCCGGCCGCAAGGCAGGCGTCGATAAGACTGTCAATAATACGCGTCCCGTTGACGCGCACGAGTGGTTTTGGAGTATTAAGAGTAACCGGCGCCAATCGGCTGCCGAATCCAGCTGCCAAGAATATGGCTCGCTGCACTCTGTAAGGCTCCAGGGCTTCAATTTCTGCCATTGTTTTTGATTCTTTGTTGACCAAACAATCAAATTGATGTTTTGTTAAATTCAAAACAAGTCACTTCCTTTCAATTTTTTGAGTGCGACTAAGACATATTGTAAATGATGCTAGAGGTCAAAATAAGTGACCTTCATGTACTATTTTAGCATATTTTTGCTAAAATATCAAGATAGTAACCCTTAGATTGGGGGTAGTTGAGGTTGGCTGAGGCTATTTTGGGTTAGCCTAGATCTTTTTTGACATTTTTGACAAACTTGCTCCAGGAATGACGGGTCTGGAGAAGTTTTTGAGCGCTCGCAACATAAGTAGGGAGAGCAGAAGGATTCTTGATGGCTTCTTTGATGGCGGAAATATATGCGTCAGCGTCCAGGGGGTTATCGATTAGAAAACCCGTTTCGTGGTCCCTGATAATTTCGTTAACCCCACCATCGTTACTAGCGACAATTGGAAGGCCGGCGGCGATAGCTTCTAGGATAATGTTCGGCACACCATCATTCATAGAAGTGTAAAGGAAAATATCTGATTGTTCAATTGGCAAGGTATGAAAACCATCGAACGCACCGTGATATTTAATAGCGGGTGAATTTTCAAAAATGTTTTTGGATATTTCTGGACCTATTTCACCGTAAACATCTATAACATATTCATTAGGATTTAATTTTGCCCCAATCTCGGCAAGAACTTGTGGTAGTTTGACGTTAACAACACGACTTGCCCAAAGAATATGTACTGGTTTTATAATTTTATGTTCACGATACGGTTTGACTTCGTCAAAAACTGGCTGATAGTGGACGATAAATTTATCCTTATCAAAAGCGTTGCGATTTACAGAATCTTGAATAATGGTGGCGTTATCCGTAAAAATGCGGTTGACGATGGGATAGATATTAAATAAACATGGGTTATCATAAGAATGTATTGCTTGAAGATGACTTTCTTGAATATATTCAGAGCAGAAATAAGAGACATTGACTACATAATGTTGAGCACTAATGAGCGTCCGATGATTGTATATCCACTGATAAGCATACTCAGAATTAATGATGTGAAGATTTTTACATCGTAGCTGAAGAATTAATCGCGTAAATAGAGTGTCTTGGTCGTAAGGGTTAAGACCATCCGCAACATTGCCAAAATCAATAAAATCCACGCCGTCTGGCAATTGCTTGGCCCAAAGATTTTTGACTGGCAGGGTTGTGATAACGGTAATTTTGCGCGCAGAGTTAATCTCTTGCATGGCCTTGATATAATTAAAAAGAACTTTGTCGGCGCCACCGCGTACAATCCATGGAACGATAAAAATATAGTCAGGTTTGTGGTTGACGCTCTTAGCTAGACTACAAAAGGCTTTTCCTGCGTTAAGATGGCAGTCGGCACTAAAAGTGGAGATTTGGTTAACTAAGTATTTATACGGGTAAAGTTGACTATCGACCGCGTTAGCTTTAATCCATGCGTCTATCACGAATTGTGGAACTTTTGCCGGAGTTTGTTGATTGAGCATTTTTTTAGTAGCTTTGGCAATTGGTGTTATAAAATAATTAAGCGTACTATTCCCTCGAATTTTTTTGTACGCTTTGCGTCCGTTTTCTCGAAGTCGCGTTTTAAAATCTTTAATTTCAACAGATTCTGTTCCCAAATGTTTCACATTGCTAAAGTCAAATAGCGGCGTATATGGGATAGTACCATGCTCATTATTGCTAGACGAAAGACGCGAGCTTGCCGAACGACGATAAAACAAAACTGTATCCTTGGCTACAATAAAATGAGCGCCTTTTTGTAGAGCCAGACAATTAAAGAGATAGTCTTCGTGGGCGTAACCTTTGCTTAGTGTTTGATAAGGAATATCGAGTAATAATTCCCTATTAGTCATAATAACCGAACTCCAACAATTTTCGCCAATCATCGTAACGGTGTCTATTTCCCTAGATATTGAACTTGGTTGCAAAGTAAGAATGTTCTGCTCATTATTGCCAAAAGTCAAAATTGCGGCTGGGCAAACGATTGTTTTATCGTCATTTATTTCGAGAAGTTTAATTCCATCCAAATACCAGTTTTCAGAGATAAGATCATCTGCATCAATAAAAGCAACATATTTTCCGGCGGATTCTTGGACTGCACGATTGCGGGATGGTCCAGTGTCACCAAAATTACTATTGATAATTTTAATGTCTTTATATTTTTCGTAGCGAGAAAAATATTCAATGGTAGCTTGGTCGCCTTTATCGATATGAATAATTATTTCGTAGGTGTACCCGCCTTTTTTTACTTCGTCAAGAGCACGAAATACACTAAGCATAGTTTTATGCGCCAAGAGACCTTCGTGGTGCGCCGTAATAATGACTGATAATGTTGGCTGAGTAATCATATCTTTATTATAACACATGTATAAGATAAGCGGCTGTGTTATAATATGGTTATGAGATCCGCCATGAAGCCTTTACAGGCCAAAATAATCAGTATTTATAGCGAATTTAAAAAAATTTGCGACAGACACAACTTAAGATATTTTGCTATTCAGGGTACAACTCTTGGCGCAATTTTTTGGGAAGATTTTATTCCGTGGGATGACGATATGGATATTGCCATGCCTTTTGAAGATTTTGAAAAATTTAAAAAATTAAGTACGGAATTGCCAGACGGATTTGAATTTGAAGAACTTTTGTGGCTGGGTGGTAAACTTTACGATAATCGTACTACTTTGATTGAGCCAGAATATTTACAATCGCCAGAGAAATATCGTGGCGTATTTCTGGATATTACAATTTTGGTTGGCCTACCAGATGATACGAACGAGCGTATCGTTTTTATGCAGAAGTTGAAACATTTTCAGCATCAGGCGCTGATTGATGAAAGATATTCAACTCCACCAAATAACAAAATATCTGAGTTGAAAAAAGAGCGCCAAAAACTATTAAAGCAATGCCCTTTTGGAACTACAGAGTTCGTAACCGATTTCCCTTATGGTTCATATTATTATTTTAAGACTGAGGGTTTTCAAAATCCTATTGAAAAAAAATTTGGCAAAACAGTTGTTTATATTTCTTCCACATATGACTTTGACCTAACTTCTCGGTACGGAAAATACGTAAAAGAGCCGGACGAGGCGGAGCGTTGGAACCATACTCAGGAATCTTTCGTTGATTTAGATCATTCATATACTAAATATCAAGAAAAGTTTAAAGAGTTGCCGGAGTGGATCAAAATCTTGGTTCAAGCAAAACACATTAAAGAGGGATTATGGTATAGGGCGGTGGCAGATACGACGGAGTGGATCGATGATCGCGATGCTAAAGTGAAAGAGTTGGCGGCAGAGTTAGAAGATATTAAAAATTCAAATGAATATACATTTGGTAAAAAATGGTTTAAAAAATGCACGCCAATAATTAAGATTAAAAGTAAAATGCTTAAAGGAATTAAAAAATGAAATATGGTTTGTTTAAATATTCGACGCGAAACATTGGAGATGAGGTACAATCTTTGGCGGCGAAGCGTTTCTTGCCAAAAGTAGATTATTATTTTGAGCGTGACGAAATCGATGCAACGAGTACCAAAGCTGGAGACCATGTAAAAATGATAATGAATGGCTGGTTCACACATAAACCAGAAAATTGGCCCCCAACAAATAATGATATTATTCCATTACTCGTTTCGATGCACATTGACCAACAGGAAGGCGAAGATAATAAAACAATTATGCGCGCGTTCGAATCAACAAAAAGCAAAGAGTATTTGAATAAGTTTGGTCCTGTCGGCGCAAGAGATTTACCAACTCTAAGATTTTTAGAACAAATCGGTGTAGAATCTTATTTTTCTGGTTGCATGACATTAACATTGTTGCCTGAAAAATCTATAAAACGCGGTGAGTTTATTTTAGCAATCGATGTGTCTGACGCGATATACAATGCTATAAAAAAACGTACCAATCGTAAAATTATTAGAATGAATACTAATCGTGATAGGTGCCTGAGTGAAGAAACAAAAGAAACTATTGCAAAATATTGGCTTTGCTTATTGCAATCCGCATATGCCGTAGTGACGCCGCGGCTACATTGTATGCTTCCATGTCTAGCGCTAAGTACACCAGTGCTGGCAATTTCTGGCCGCGATCCAAAACGTTATGAAGGTTTGATTGAACTAACTAACCATGTTACCGAAAAAGAATTTCTGAAAAATAAAACTTGTTTCGATTTTGAAAATCCGTCTAAAAATCCATCGAAATATCTTAAACTAAAAAAGAATCTTGAAGAAAAATGTTCGGCGTTTACTGAGTTTGATTCAAAAAAATCTTTCCTTGGTGATATGAATTACGCAGATTTTATCGAAAGTGCGGAATTTAAGACGATGGTAACAACGTTGGTTGAAGAGTCACTAGATTGTGATGTACTACGCTACAAATATAATCAATCGAAAAATCCTGGCATTAAAGATACTGTAAAATTATTTGCTAAAGCAGCAAAAAGAAAATTTACTCATTAACTCAATAGTTAACTTCGCGCACTGCGCTAGCGGGGACTGTGGCATTGATGTTGTGTTCAGTATTGTGTTCTGTACGGTAATACCATTCGCCATTAATATAAATTTTGGTGGTAAATCTAAGAGTAGTATTGGCATGTATTGTATCATATAACTCATTCGTAATTGGGTCTTTTCGATCAACGTCCTGAATAAGCGTCATCTCACGAGGGTTTTGGAAATCAATATAAACATATGGATCTGAAAGCTTGTCGGCGTCAATAACGTAAACCGTATCCTCTAAATCGTCATATTCTGTTTGATAGTACCATTTGTTTTTCCAAAAGATTTTTTTCGTAAAATGACGCGTAGTAGACTCCTGCACACTAGAACCATTATTCATTGTTTCTATATTGATTTTATTAGTATTTGCTATCTTATAATATTCGTCTATTGCCTCGAATGACACAATATCTTCTTCCGATATGCCATATTCCGATGATGTATGGCTAGCATCATATTCCGTAATATAATACACTTGCCCATGCATAGTAGTTTTTTGGGTAAACTTACGCTTGATTGAATGTGGCAAATGTTGGACTTCCGCTTCGGCGCGAATGTAAAATTTATCTGAATCATAAAGAATCATTTTTTCCTGTTCCGAATTATTTAAATCTTCATAGGCTAAAGAAATTTCCTTAAGATATTTTTGAGGTAAACACGCTACTATATTATATTGGGTATTATGTTGTGTTCTAAAACACCAAGTGCCGTCCATAAGTTTAATTTTGGTAGTGAATTTAATTTGTTGACCGATTAACAATTTTGATTGTTCCGATTCTTCTTCTGTGTATGGATTAATACGTGGTTGGTCTTCGGTTATCTCAAAATAACGCGGGGTATCCAACTTAATGAAACCATTAGACATACTGTTACCGAACCAATCATTAAAATACAAATAGAAATTACGGTTGCCATAGGAGCCGCAGTAGGCGGTGCCATAACCCGCTTCGAGGGCGCCGGCGTTTGGCTGGTATGGGGTATAGCGGTAAAGTGCGGAAGTGGCAAGGTTTTGGATATTTACGGTGGAGCCGCCACAGCTTGAATTTGGATTGTATTGGATATAGGTATTCCCTAATGGGTAGTTAGTCCAGCCACCATCGAGAACATCACGGAATAATGCGGCGGCGTGACGGACTTGGTTTTTGAAGCCATAATATTTTGAGCTACAAGCTGCAGTATCTGGACAACCATATCCCGTTGCCTTGCGATAATCGCCATTATTTGGGATAGGGTCAGTAATAAGACCAGTTTCTTTTTGCAGTAAGACAATAAGTACTTGTGGATTGATTTTGTAGTCCTGTGCAGCTTGATAAATAATATGCGCGGCAGTTTCACCAGAGCCAATGACCTCACCATCACCGAATTTCTCCTCTGATAAACAGACAAAATGCCCATCTTTCCAGTGCCATTCATAGCTGCTACCATTAGATAACGCACGGTAATAATCGTAATCCGTATTACTGCAAGAGTTTTTGGAAGTAAGGAAGTTTTGAATATCCGATTCAGACATTGAGTTAAAATTCCCCATCACATAATCACTGATAATGTTACCAGCATCAAAATTAGCGAGTGAGGCCGCTTCGGCATCTTCCTCTGTATTACCAAAACGACCGTTTAAAAATGCAAAAGAAAAAGTAGCCACAAAAACTGCCGCTAGTAAATATATTATACGTTTGTCATGACGCCTAACTCGTTGCGTCATAAATCAATTCCTCCAGAAATAGTGCCGGTTTTATCGTCTGACGAAAGATTGATGGCAATATCGTAATGACCGGCGGGAAGATCTGCAACGGCAACATTGAAGCCCTCGCAAGTAGATGTGGATGCGGCGTCAATAATTGGTGCAGAATCACCGTAAACAGCGGTGCCATTTTGTGATAGAACAAGATTGCAGGTGCCAGTAGTGAGATATTGGTCGATATTAACACGGATCATTGCTTGATTCCCATTGACTCCAGAATACGTAATTACCCCGGTAAGCGCAGGGGAATCATTGGGGTCTTCCCCATCATATTGTGGAACTTCTTCTTTAACTACTGGTGTATCTTTTTCAATTTCTGAAGCAGGGGTAGTTTCATCTTTGGCGGCAACTGGCGATTCCGTAGTAGCGTCTTCTTTACTTCTGTTGGGGGCAAAATAATCTAGTGCAAAATAAACGCCAAAACAAGCGGCTGCGAAGAGTAATAGAATAATAAGAGTTTTAAGTGATTTTTGCTTTTTTCTCTTTGCCATCAGACAATCCTCCTAATTTAAGCTTAACAAATTTAGGGTGGTTTGTAAAGCTTGGGACTAGTTTTCGAGGTCAAGATCAAGGAGGTCGGCGGCTTGCTGTAAAATGGCTTTTTCTTCGGGAGTAGCAGAAATGAGTTTCGCGCGGAAAAGATTAACGGTCTCCTCATGGCGAAAATCAATAATTTCAAGTGAGCGTGCGGCACCGGGAATTTTTTTGATAACACCAAGTCCTACAAGATTATTAATATGTTCTGCAACTGCCGAAACTGAGGAAAGGCCAAGGCCGGCCATAATTTCACGATATGATGGCGAATAACCGTTTTCCTCTGTAAAATCTTGGAGAAAATCGAGAAGAGTGAGCTGTTTTTTCGTAAGCTTAATGGTCATATGATATAATTATACTTAATGGAAAAAAATAAATCAATTGATGGGCTAACGGTAAAGAAGCCTGCAACAAAAAAGACTGCAGCAAAAACAGTAAAAACAGCTAAACCAATTAAAGCTACTAAAACTACCGTAAAAAAAGTTGAAGTTAAAAAAACTAAAGAACCTGCTACTGATTCAAAACCCGTAGCCAAGGCAGAGGATTTTTTACAACCAGTAACCTCTTTTAATTTTGATGGCGGAGAGCTAAAAGCCACAGAGGAATCTGCGGAGGTTGCCAAGGATAAAAAGCCAAAGAAGGAAAAGAAAAAAGTGTCTAAAACACGGATAATAATTACTTCTATTTTATTAGTGATAGTGCTTGCTATGCTTGGCTTTGTAACGTGGTTAGTATTATGGGGTGATGATTTGATTGCTAAAATTACTGGTGGTAACGGTAATATTTGGGATGCATTAAACACGCTAACAAGTGAGACTTATGAGCCGCTAAAAACCGACGAAAATGGCCGGACTAATATTTTAGCTTTTGGTACCAGCGGATATAATATGGAAGGCGATGAAGGTAACGGTACCCATGATGGCGCGCAGTTAACCGATTCCATTATGGCAATTAGCATCGATCAGGCGACAGGTGATATCGTGATGATTAGTTTGCCACGCGATCTCAAGGTAACTCCTACTTGTACGGCGACTGGTAAGATCAATGAAGTTTATTGGTGTAATAACCAATATGGCGATGATGAAGCGGCAGGTGCTAATGCATTAATGAATAAGGTTAATGATGTACTTGGAATTGATTTTCAATATTATGTACATGTTAACTGGGAATCATTGATTGATATTGTGGATATTATCGGTGGTATTACTATTACAACCGATGAAACTATCGAATATGATTACCTAAATTATGATGGTGGTAATATGGTGGAAACGATTTGGGAAGGTGCACCAACGACATTGAATGGTCGTCAGGCGCTCGGTATTGCAAGAGCAAGACACACAACCAAAATGGGTGACTTCTCACGCGGTAATAGTCAACAAAAAATCTTGATCGGTATCAAAGATCAGATTTATAACGCTAATCTTGGTTTTCCTGAGCTCCTAGGTCTTGTAAATACACTTGGTGACAATATGCGTACCAATATGTCAATTGAAGATTTCAAGACAGCAATTCATTTAACCTATGAATTCGACTTTGATAAAATGCGCCAAGTTCCATTAGTTGATTATGATAATAATATTTATTATTTTACAACTGGCATGATTAACGGAATTTCATATGTCTTGCCTCAGGCGGGTGATGGCAACTTTTACGCAATCCGGGCTTGCGTAGCGGAAGCATTGGCACCAGCACCAGAAGAAGATATAGAAAGTACAGAGACTAGTGACGCTACCGACGAGGTATGGATAGAGTATTAAAAAATACCCCCTGATGGGGGTTATTTTTTTAAGCTTTCTTTTCAATAATAAGTTGACGCTCTCTTCCCTCACCTTCAGAATGAGTAGTGATATCTGAGTAATCCTCGGCTAGCTTGTGAACAACTCGGCGATCTGCTGCGTTGAGATTTAGAGTCATTGGCTCACCAGTCTCACGGACACGCTTAATCCAACCTTCTGCCTTATCAGCAATACGGTCGGCACGTTGGCGCTTGTAATCAGCAACATCTACATTAACACGAGTAATCTCGGCCTCACGAGCCATAAGTGCGGCCTGAACAACATGTTGCAGGGCACGAAGATTATCGGCATTCTTGCCAATAAGAAGTGAGTTGAGCGAGGTGGACGGTACAGAAAGCTGAATAACCTCGTCATCTATCGTGGAATAAACCGCTACATTAATACCAAAGAAACTAAGTAAGTCCTCGAGGTATTTGGCCGCAAAGCGGATTGATTCATCTTTATTCATTATTATCTCCTTTTCTTTTTATTGTCTTTTGCGGAGATACGAGTGATTTTTGTGCCTGTTTTTTTATTTTCAATAACTTGGGCTTCTTGAATTCCCTTAAGTTCTTTTAAGATTGTTTTATCGGTAAGGTCATCCATTTCGCGTTCGGCGCGTTTTAGGATAATTTTTTGCTGGATAATCGTAATAATGTTGTTGAGGAAATAATAGAATGCGAGTGCGCCATGGAGATTAAACATGATGATAAACATCATAAGTGGCATCATGAATGACATTTGACCTGAAGTCATATTGGCAACATCAGCCTGATCGATTTCCTTGCCATCAGAAGCCTCTTTTAGTAGGTCGCGGAACTTCTTGTGCTTTTCAGACTTACCAGAAGGCATTTGTTGGCGAGCAATCCAATACTGAACTGCGGCGGCGGCAATAGCACAGAATAGCATAAATACTGCACTCCAACTAAAATTCATGAAGACATCACTGGCTTTAGCGTCAAGATTAATAACACCAAAGAGCTGAGGATGAAAATCATATGCAGTCTTTTCTTCCGCAGGGATTTCATCATTGGCGAGATCAGAAATATAGGCAGTTTGTTTGTCTTTTAATTCCTTGATGATGGAGCCATCGTAAGCGACAATATCGTAGGCACGATTATTAAGGTTATCTATTGGTTGAGGAGTAGCAATTACGCGAATCGCTGAAAATAGTGCGATAAAGATTGGGAATTGGATAAGGAGGGTAAGGATAGACGATGCCGGCTTAACATTATATCGCTTATAAAGATCCATCGTTTGGAGGGATTCTAGCTGTTTGTTACCATTGCAGTTTTTTCTAATCTTGGCGAGTTCTGGTTGGAGTTTGCGCATGAGGCGAGTTTGATGAAGCTGGCTCTTCATGAGTGGCCACATGGCGAGCTTAACTAGAATAGTGAAGACGATAATGGCAAGACCAAAATCACCAATTAGGTTATAAATAACAAATAATATATTGACTATAGGCCTAACAATAATCATATCGATAAGATTAAAGAGTCCACCGGCATAAATAATGCCAGCAATGACTGCGATAATGATAGACCAAACAATTACCTTCTTTTTACTCATTGGATTTATTATAGCACACCTTAGACTCAGCGACTAGGTCACCAAGAATATTTACAAGATCATCGAAGGGCGTCTTTAGAATATCTTTTGAATAGATGATAAAGACATAGTCGCGTTTTTTGGGAATATATTCAAAATTACGTCGCAAAGCTTCGTAAACTCGGCGACGCACACGATTCCGACCCACAGCAGATTTGATAACTTTTTTTGAAATAACGACAGCCATACGAGTGAAGCCACGGTTATTATCAACAAAAACCAAAGATATTTTGGGAGTACGGATAGTCTTCCCTTTTTGGTAGACGTAGCGAACTCCACCCCGCGAATGAAAACGATATTTTGAGTTTAACATTTTTAAGCAGTAAGGCGTGCACGGCCTTTAAGACGGCGACGAGCAAGGACCTTTTTACCATTTTTATTGGCATTGCGTTTCATGAAGCCATGTTCAACTTTGCGTTGGCGTTTGTGTGGCTGATATGTACGTTTTGGCATATTATTCCTTCAAATTTAAATTATTTCAAAATCTTGTTATAGTATACACCATTTTTCCACAATTTTCAAGGAGTTTTCCACACGGACTTTAGGGTATTTGGTGAGACTGTGGAAAAATCTACCCCTGTTTGATGGAAAAAATATTATACAATGAATTTTTTTAGAGAAAAACCTGTGGAAAAGTCTGTGGTTTGGTGTATAATAGGGGGAAAGGAGGTCTAGTGTATAACGTATGGCAAAATGCCCTGGCGAAGATTGAGCAAAAAATATCGAAGGCAAATTTTTCTACTTGGTTCCAGGATACTTCCCTTCTTTCATCTGATGATGGATTCATTAAAATTGAGGTTAAGAATTCTTTTTATGTGAAACAACTTAGGGCACGCTATGTTGATATTATTAAAGAGGCACTAGAGGAGGATGGAGTAGAGGTTAAAGAATTAGATTTCGTAGTAAAATCTACGAGCAAACCAAGAATCAAAGCGCGAGAAACCACTAGTGGAGTGACAGCGGTAGGTGAACGCGCCAGAGTAAGTGTTAAAAATGATAAAAAGGCTTTCTCGGGATATAATAACGGCTTAAATGAGAAATATACATTAGATAGTTTTGTGGTAGGATCAAACAATGATTTGGCGGTATCAGCAGCAAGAAGTATTATTGATGCGCCAGGAACACGTTATAATCCATTCTTTCTTTATGGTGGGCCCGGACTTGGTAAAACCCACTTGGTACAGGCGATCGGTAATGAGCTTTTGAAGCGTAATCCAGATTTAAAAATTTTATATACGCCGATTTCGCATTTTTATTCAGACTTCGTTGACTCTATTCAGAATGGTAAAGGCAAAGAGTTTAATAGGAAGTTTCAGAAACTCGACGTTTTAATTATTGATGATTTTCAGTTTATTGTAGGTAAGGAGAAAAGCCAGGAAGAATTCTTTAATATATTTAATGACCTGTATCAGTTAAATAAACAGATTATTATTACTTCAGATAGGTTACCTAGCCAAATTAAATCCGTAGATGAGCGATTAGCGTCAAGATTAACTTGGGCCGGGGCATTTGATTTACAATTACCAAAGTTTGAAGATAAGTGTGCTATCTTGCGGGCAAAAGCTGAGTTTATGGGCGCCGAGGTAGAGCCGGAAGCGATCGAATATATTGCAGAGAACGTAAATACAAATATCCGCGATCTTGAGGGCGAATTTTCGAGGCTACTCTTAATGGCTGACGTGCGCGGAGTAACACCGCTTGAATTGATTAGTAATGGTGCTGTGAGTGTAACTAAAAGCTCAAAAATGCATACAGCAACACCAAAACAAGTGCTAGAGAAAGTAGCAAAGTATTATCAGATTACCGTGAAAGAGATGTGTGGAAAAAGTAGGGTAGCAAACATAAAAACAGCAAGACAAGTAGCAATGTTTATCCTATCTAAAGAACTTTCGATGTCTACCCCAAAAATTGCAACGGAGGTAGGGGTAAAAGATCACACTACTGTAATGCACGGAATTAAAAAGATCGAGGGCGATATTAAGCTGAATTTTGTACTACGTGACCAAATAGATGAGATAAAGGAGAAAATTTATGGCTAGCCTGTGGAAAAATGTGTGGAATAGTTTGGGGGAAAGTGTGTGGGAAAAATGTGGGAAAAATTGTGTAAAAAATGTATACACACAAAAAGCTGTGAATAAAATAATGTATTCAACAGGTTTTTCCAATGATTTACACGGTGATTTACACAGTAAAATCACCCCTGTTATAATGGTACTTTTCCACGATTTCCACATAGCCTATTACTACAACTATAAATAATTTAATAGAAAGGAGTTTTTATGGAAATAGAGGTAACACAGGAAAAAATAGCAAAAGCACTAAATATAGTAAGTCGTGTAGCAGTTGGTGGTAGATCTATGCTGCCCGTCCTTAATAATGTTTTAATTAGGGTTGATAATAGTAAAGTAACACTAACTACTACTAATCTGGATATGGCGATAGTTGATTTCTTACCTGTTTCTAATGCTTCTGATGGGGTTGTGACTGTACCCGCAAAATTGCTTGCGGAATTTGTTTCCAATTTACCTAGAGGTGAGAAGATTAAGATTTCAGCTAAAGATACCAAAATAACAGTTTCGGCTGGTAAATACTCTTCGGTAATGAACGGAACTTTGGCAGATGATTTCCCGGAACTTCCAGAGATCGACGAAAAACAAGCGGTTGTATTTAAGATGGGGGTAGACGAATTTAAGAGTGGAATTAATCAGGTAATTGTGGCCAGCTCCAACGATATGACACGACCTGCGCTGACCGGTGTATATTTTAATACGATGGATGGGGTGTTGGCGGTGGCAGCAACAGATGGGTATCGTTTGGCGGAACGGAAGATTGTTGAAAAAGTAGAGAGTGATGTGGCGGCGATCGTACCAACTAATTCCCTGCAGGAAGTAATGCGTTCGATTAGTGACGATATGGAAGAGATAGAAATCTCTTTTAGTGAAGATTTGGTAAGATTTCGTTTGGGTGAGATAGAAGTAATTTCTAAATTGATTGATGCAAGTTACCCAGATTATCGCAAACTTATACCGAAGGATAATAAGATTAAAGTTGTATTAAAACGCGATGAATTATCGAGAGTGACTAAGTTGGCAGCGCTATTTGCTAGGGGTGTTGGTGGTTCGATCGTTTGTGAAGCTAAGACCCCAAATATCTTCTCTGTAAAATCAGTAGCAAATGAATTTGGTGAAAATGATTCTGAGATTGAAACAGAGGTTGAAGCAGATGGTAAAATTACTCTAAATTCTCGTTTCCTCGTGGATGCCTTAAATGCTTTAGAGGAAGATGAAATATGTTTTGAGTTTTCTGATAGGGTTGCACCGGTACTTCTTAAGAATAAAAAAGGTGATAAATATACACATATTGTGATGCCATTAAATTCATGATCATAAAGACGGTAAAACTAGTTAATTTCCGCAATCATATTCAGTACGAATTAGATTGTAATGATGAAACATCATTAATTTTGGGTGAGAATGGTTGCGGGAAAACGTCAGTCCTTGAAGCGATTTATATTTTGATGCAAGGTAAAAGTTTTCGGGCGGTGGATGGTGAAATTTTGAAACGCGGCGAAGAGTTTTATAGAATAGAGTTAGAATATGTTAATGGTGAAAAAACGGTAGCCACTTATAATGGTAAGGATAAAATTTTCACGCTTTTAGATAAGAAAGCAAAAAGGTTGCCAAAGAAAAATAAATATCCAGTCGTGTTGTTTTTGCCGTCGGATTTGAATTTGGTAAGTAATTCCCCGTCGCGACGACGTGATTATTTTGATCGAATTTTTGGGCAGTTGGATGAAAACTATAACAATGCAATATCTCGTTATGAAAAGGCCTTAAAACAGCGCAACGAGCTACTCAAAAGCGATTCTGTGAGTGCTGATGGGTTATTCTCGTGGAATATACTGCTTGCAAAGTATGGATCGGAAATAAATCGTTTAAGAAAAAAGTTTTTAACAGCAATAAATAAGAGATTTACCGAAGTTTACCGGACAATTGCGAAAAACGAGGATTCGGTAGAAATTGAACTTATAACAGAGGTTGATGATGAAAATAAATATTTATCTTTGCTTGAGGCAGATTATCAACGGGATTTAAGACTCGGACATACTAGTTTTGGTATACATAAAGATGATTTTTTGTTTGTTTTTAATGGTGGTGAGGCGGACGGGTCGGCATCCCGCGGAGAAGTGAGATCGATGATTTTAGCCTTAAAATTCATTGAGGCAGAGATGATTTATGGAGAATTGAGGTTGAGGCCGGTAGTATTACTGGATGATGTGTTTTCGGAGTTGGATGAGATACGACGAAAATGTTTGGTAAAAAACTTTAAAGATAACCAAGTGATTATTACGAGTGTAGAGAAGGTTTAAAGATTGTTGGTAAGGTTAAGGATATCACTTGGTGTGTCTGGTGTGTTGGTAGTGGTTAAGATTGGGTAAGGGGTGGACATAAGGATCCATGAGCTATTAGTTTTCTTAAGTATGGCGTGATAAGTTACGAGATTATAGGTTTCTTCACTGCCAGTAGTAATAGCTGCGCAATAATAATCACCAGAAATAGTATCTGCCTTGATAGTAAAATCGGTCGTAGCATTTGATAAAACCTCACGTAGAAAATCACTTGGTGTGGTTGTGGTACTGGCTTGGAGTTCTATATCAAAAGGGTTATCGAAATCTTTGATTTTAATATTATATTTTGAGAGTTCGGAATCGAGTTTTTTTAATTTATTAATAGCTATATCAATATAAGTTTCGCTTGCGGTGATATTGATTGTGAGATTTTCCTGCTCATCTACAATATAGCCAATGGTGAAAAGAGAATTTTTGATAGGTAATTTAGTAATAACTGGCCACTTTTCACGTTCATTGTTACCTTTGGCAATCTGGAGTTCAGCGGGTTCATTACTGTAGTCTGGGGTGGTGTTGTTGGAATTGTTGATAACGGCAAGAATAATAGCCACAATGCAAAAGATGCCAAAAATAACTGAAGCGACCACTATTGTTTTTTTAGTGATAATCGGATGATTATTTTGCATTAGTTTGCTCCTTTGCGGTACCAGCGGGCACCATTATAACTTTCGTAGCCTGCCATTGGTGCACGCGCGGAGGAATATGCTGGAGGAATTGTAGCGTAGGATGCAGATGCGATTTTAGTTTCAAAACCATTGATTTCGCCAACATAAACCCAAGTGTGGCCATCTGTGAAGGCTACATCTCCCGGTTGAAGAGTACTAGTATCAATGTTGCCGGATGGATTGAGACGAGTCCAGCCATGACTTTGTACCCAAGATTCTTGTGTTCCCGTACCGCCGGAATCGCTATTGTATTCTGGTTCAAATCCGCTTTCATTAAGAAGTGTAGTAACCCAACCACCACAATCTATGCCTGGAACACCAAAGACAGATCCGCCAACATATTTCCCTTCTTGTTGGCGTTTGGCAACTACTTCAGCGTAGGCGGGCATGCGGTCCACAAATGGACCATTGTGGTGTTCTGGCCAGGCGTAAGCTAGGACATAGTTAGCAAGCTCGCCACTAACAGAACAACCTGAGGTGGTAACATTGGATAATACCCCATTACGAATTAAATCGGCAAAAAGATTAATACCATCATTATAAGATTCGTGTAGACCATCTGAATCGAGATATTTAGAGGGGTCTGCGGAAGCTGAACCATACCAATCAATGATATAAACATTAGAATGTTTATTCGCTGCAGCTTTTAATAATGAATTATTATTACTATAATCCGTTTTAGTTGAATAATTAGTAACAAAGAAAATATTTTTATCTGTACCAATAATGGAAATTGCTTTTTCGATTTGAGATTCCGTAAGTGTTCCGGTAGTACCATTGGTATTGTTGGTACCGAGCGCAAAAACAACGTTGTCGCGTAAAGTGATAGAGCTGAGCTGGTTAATTCCCCAATCCCAACCTCCCCCAACTTTAGCAACGATTTCTGCTTTTGGAAGATTAGAATCGGAATGAATAGCATTTGTAGCGCGAACGGTTAGTGAATCACCAATGATTGTTACATTGGCGCCGTCTGTAGCAAGAGCTGAAGTGGCTCCGGCTGCTTTATTGATGTTTTTACTATGAAGTGCATCATAATATTTTTGAGCATCTGTGGCGCGTTCTGGATGAGAGCCAATATAGGGATTTCGTGGGCGTTCTACGTGTTCCAGGAAATATTTTGCTGCATCATAAACAGAGTTTTGATTATAGATACCAGAATAGGAATCATTATTATCCAGTTCATCTTTTAAGAATTGAAGTTCAATAGCAATAAGGCGATTAGTAACATCGTCTCCTGCAAGTTCGAGAAATTTGGCGCCATCGTAACTATAATTTGGACTATAGGTATTGTAATTTTCGAGATATGACATTAGGCTAGCATCTGTTGATTTTACATAGTTTACTAAGTTGATGCGTCGTCCAAAAGACCATTGGATTAGACCAAGTCCGTAAGCTATGCTAGAGTTGGCACCAATATCAAAACCTGGTTGATATTTATTTTTTTGGCCAATTTCGTGCATAGCTGGATTAAATGAACCTTCATGAGCCATATTCCCCATAACTCCAGCTGCCTGTTCTGGTGTCATAAAACTGGTGAGACCTGTCCAGATTTTTTCTTCAATTGTGTCGCCATAAACATTGATGGAGCCAGAATACCAACAATCTGCAGAAGTGGGGTCATAAAAGAGGATGTTGTTTTGGGAATAGATATTAAGAGTGCCAGAATCGATGGCGGCGAGGGCGGGAGAAAATGATAAAAAGCTGGCAAAAAAGATGAGAAATAAGGAATATAAAAATGTTGACCTTCGTTTCATATATATTTAAATATATTATACACTAAAAATTAGCGATTGTGGAAGTTTCGGCGTAATAATTTTCAAGAAAAGCAATAACGGGGTTATTGGAACCTTCAAAGAATTTGATGTTTTGGTAAGCGGTTTTATCATTAGTGTACTGGCGTAGAGTTGAGGTGGCACGGGCGAGCGAGACGTAACGTTGGGCATATTTGTAGGTATCCCAATCGGAGTTGGCGGAAGAATTAACAAAGGCGGCGCCAGTGGCGATGCGTTTGTCTGACTCGGAAGCGCCGAGGAAGGATTTAATCATGCTGATAAAATCAGCGGTAAAAGACGAACTTGAGGAGCCACTTTGTAGAGATTCAAGAATGCTACCATCTGCGGTGCCAAGTGGGGTGGTGCGCTCGTTGTTATAGAGAATAAAATCTGCAAGAACGGAGTTTTTATTAATTGTGCGGGTACCATTGGAACTTAAAGTGGTGTTTTGGTTGACGAAATTGATAAAGCCCGGGTCGTTAAAAGTGTTGTTTAGGGTGGAGGTATCGAAGGTAGCAATATCGGAACAACCAGCCGAACCAACGGCGCCAATACTGGCATGACGATCACATGTTCCATAATTACTGAGGAAAGTAGAAGGGCTATCAGCATAGATATTGGTTGTGAAACGAGTGAGTGTGGCAAGAGTGGTGAGTAATGAAGATGAAGATGCTAGAGAAACAGCAAGCTTGTGGACGATGGAGCCAAGGAAAGTGTTTTTGGAAGTGATGTCGAAGGGGCTACGATTGAGGCGGTCGGCGGTGGCGTCGAGGGCAAGAGTGGAGGTTGTGAGATTTTGATAGGCGGCAACCGCAGTAGCGTCACCAGCAGTAGCACCACTACCAGAGACGGCGAGAGATTTGCCAACATTGATGGCGCCTTCGACAAGCAATTCCCCAGTGGCAATACCACCAAGAGTATCAAAAGAGTTTTCAATAAGAGAACTAGAAATAGTAGGAACAAGTGGTGCTACGGCTGCAGTAGCGGCAGTTTCGACGCCGGCTGAAATAAAGCGGCCGATGGTACTTTTGATATTGGTAGTGGTGGAAGCGACAGTGTTTTTGATGACATCTAGGACGGTATTATTAACTGATCCGTCTGCAGCTACGGCAAGATTAAGCTGGTTTTTGACTGTGGTGAGTACGCGTTCGGTAGAATAATTTGTGATTTGATTAGGATCGACGGTTTTACCACTAAGAATGGCATAGAGACTAGGCGAATCGAGAGGCGTGCCAGATACTTCAATGGTTTCACCAGTAGTAGTATCGACAACATTGATAGTTTTGGATTCGTAGAGATAGTTCATTGCCTCATTAATTTTTGATTCATTTCCTTCCCCAGCCTTCATTTTGCTAATATTTTCCATGAAGGCAGCATAAAAGAGGCTAGAGCGTTGTTCTTGACTGATGGTGTCGGCGACGCGGAGAGTATCGGCAGCAATAAGTGCGGATTCGGTGGCGCTAGCAGCAGGATTTTTTTGACGGACCGATTCGATGAGGTCGGCGGCAGTGGCGGAAGCGGAGCTGGCGTTATTACCAATAGTGTCGTATGTATAATAGGTTTCGGTTTTGCCAGTGTTGGGGTTGGTGCGAGTCTTTTTAACTTTTGCAACACTATTGATATTGATGTCACTACTATCTTGCATGAGATCATTCATGACTTCTGTAAAATCAGTTTCAGCAGTGTAATTATTGCGATTAGTGCCAATGCGTTGGAAGACTTTATTGGCGGCTTCATCGTAATAATAGGCAGCGCGACCATAAGTAGCCTCGGTAAAAATATTATAAAAGGCGGCATCAGTACTGACTTCTTCGATGAAATTATCGGCGGTGATAGTTTTACCGTTAAATTCTAGAGTGTTGCCATTGACAATTACATTACGCTCACGCATAATATTAGCGGTATCTTCAGGTATGGTGTCAGAGGCGAGGGCTTCACGGAAAACAAGTTTCTTGCTTTCAACGCCATCGGCATATTGGACATCGGTTTCCTCGATAAGGCGCTCGCTGATAGCTGAAGGAATAATATTGCCTGAGCTAAAGAAAGCGACAAAAACGCCAATAATTGCGACAATAAAAAGGCTGGCGCTAAAGGTTTTAAGTTTGCCTTTTTTACTAGACAACTTAACCTTTTTTCCTGAAACATGGGAAATAATTTGATTATTTTCCAAAGCGCCCAATTCGCTTGATCGGAGAATTTCTTCTGCAAACATAAGATAATTAAAGTATAACATACTTTTTGAGAAAAATAAAGGGGTGGTGTGATATAATAAAGGGTATGATTAGAGTTTTGAAGATGATTCCTGGTGGCCAAAGTATGGGAGTACTTGATGATGGGCGTAAAATATTCTTTTGGAATGCTTTGCCTGGTGAAGATGTAGTGGAATATCGCATAACGAAGAAAAAATCGCATTATGTAGAGGCGGTGGCGGAAAAAATTGAAAATCCATCAAAGTATAGAGTAAAACCGAAGGATGATTGCTATCTTTCGACGTCACCTTGGCAGATAATGGACTATGGCTATGAGCTTCAACAAAAGGTGGAGCTTGTGCGCGAGGTTTTTCGGCAGCAAAAGATAGATATAGATACTGAAATATTAACGGATGGACAGGAATATTCTTATCGTAATAAGATGGAGTATGCATTGTATTATGATAAGGAGTTTGAAAAGATTCGGCTTGCTTTCCATGAGCGGGGTTCTCATCGTAAGGTACCAATCGAGACATCTTCA
Source organism: Candidatus Nanosyncoccus sp. (assembly GCA_045641305.1). GTDB lineage: Bacteria > Patescibacteriota > Saccharimonadia > Saccharimonadales > Saccharimonadaceae > Nanosyncoccus. Next base: position 29,850 of record JAZUGS010000015.1, on the reverse strand, counting down.
ATTGAGAGGCCAGAGATTTTTGAGAGGGCTCTTCAAATTGTCGACGAACTAAATGCGCGAGGAGAGGAGGCTAGGAAGTACCAATCGTTACTTTTGCGATGCAATCAAAAAGGTGAAGTGTCTGGAGGATTGTTCGAAAATGGTAAACCGCATCCGGTTTTTGAAAAACTGACAGATGAAATTCTTGGTGTTCCCTATTCGTATTCGCCAAATGGATTTTTCCAAATTAATTTGCCCGTATATGAAATGGCACTTAATGAGATAAAGAAATTTGTGGAGACAGAAAAAGTTTTGGATTTATATGCTGGAGTAGGAACGATTGGACTATCTGTGGCGAGAGATAAGGAGCTTACGCTGGTTGAAAATAACAAAGCAGCATATTGTGAGTTGGTGGGCAATGCTTCCGGGGGACGCTCTTTGGACTCAAAAGCATTACTATGTAACTCTGAGGATGCATTAGATTATATCGAGCCGGATGAGACAGTGATTGTAGATCCACCAAGGGCGGGGTGTGATAAGAAATTAATTGAGAAATTTCTTGAAGTAAGACCAAGAAGGATTATTTATTTATCCTGTAATCCCGCAACACAGGCTCGTGATATAGAAATGTTACTTGGTAAATATATCATAAAAAGCATAAAGACTTTCAACTTTTTCCCAAGAACGCCGCATATTGAGAATTTGGTGGTGTTAGATATATCACCAGATGAATAATTTTTGGGGTTTATTTTTGGGGTGGAATATGGTAGAATAGTTCAAAGACGGAAGTGTGTCCGAGTGGTTTAAGGAGCACGCTTGGAAAGCGTGTGTGCGGGCAACCGTACCGGAGGTTCGAATCCTCTCGCTTCCGCCAAAAACAGGTTTTTTGGCGTCAGCGACGCGTCCCAAGGGGCGAACGCTTCCGCCAAATTTTAGAAAGTATGGAAGAAGTAATAAGATTAGAAGGAATAACAAAAAGGTATGGCTATGGCGATACCGAGTCTTTTGCACTTAAAGATTTTGACTTAACGATTAAACGGGGGGAATTTGTAATGATTATGGGGCCGTCTGGATGCGGAAAGACGACTTTGCTTGATATTATTGGGCTTCTTGATAGAGCAACGAGCGGAAGTTATACACTTAATGGGGAGGATGTAGCAGGGATTTCTTCGAGACGACAGGCAAAAATTCGTGCTAAAAAAATAGGATTTGTTTTTCAGAATTTTAATTTGATTCAAGATTTATCGGTGCTTGAAAATGTAGCGTTGCCGTTGGTGTATACCGGTATGCCGAATTTGGCGCGCCTTAAGGCGGCATCGGCGGCGTTAGATAGATTTCATTTACAAGAGCGTGAATATTATTTGCCTTCTCAGCTATCTGGTGGTCAGCAACAACGAGTGGCGATTGCGCGAGCGATTGTATCTGATCCGGAGATTATTTTGGCGGATGAGCCGACGGGTAATTTGGATTCTAGGTCTTCGCATATCGTAATGGAAGAACTCAAAGCAATCCACGAAGAAGGTAACACGATTATTATGGTAACTCATAATCCGGCGCTTACAACATATGCTACGCGTGTGATCAATATGTTGGATGGCCAGATTGATACCGATGTAAAAACAGTAGCAGATAAGAATTTACCACAACCGATTGAAGTACGAAGGAAACGTAAAAAAGGTGGAAAGAGGCGTAAATGAGCATGTTATTTAGGACACATTTGAGATTGGCGAAGACGTCGATTAAAGAAAATCGTACGAGGTCGTTTTTGACTTGTCTTGGGATTGCGATTGGAGTCGCTAGTATTATTTTGATTTTATCGCTTGCTGGAAGCATTTCGAATTTGATTGCTAAGCAAGTAAAAGGTATGGGTGCAGATTTGATTGTAGTGCGTCCAACATCAAGTAAAGACATGACAGCGGATATTATTGAAGAACTAACCATGTCTAATTCTTATCAAAAGAGTAATTTGAGATTGGAAGATGTGGCAGAAATTAAAAAGATTGAGAATGTGGCAGCAGCGGCACCGATTGCTATCTCGGTAAATACTGTATCGGCCGAAAAGAATACTTTAGATTCTGTGACGACACTTGGCACAAACGAAGATTTTTTGAAAATTCAACCTTTGTCTATGCGATTTGGTTCGTTCATTAGCGACGAGAACACAAATAATATTGCCGTCGTGGGGCATACGCTTTCGTTAATGCTTTTTAATACAATGAATCCTATTGGTAAGACTTTAACCGTGATGGGTGAGAGATTTATTGTGGTGGGGGTGCTTTCAGAAGTAGAAGAATCGGTGAATTTGAATAATGTTGATTTTGATAATGCATTAATTTTGGAGGCGGCGGCTATGGAAAAAATTGGCGGAGTAGCACAGGTGCAACAAATTAATGTAAAAGCGGCAAATGTTGAAAGTCTTGGTAGTGTGACAGAGGAAATTAAGTCGAAATTGACCGAGAAAAAGTCTGGTGATAATAATTTTAGCGTAGCATACGGTGAGGAAATTACTCATCCAGCAAGTTCGTTGTTTAATATTGTTTCTGGAATGTTGACGGTGGTAGCGGGTATTTCTCTGCTTGTTGGTGGAATTGGTGTAATGAATATTATGTTGGTTTCGGTGGCGGAAAGAACGCACGAGATTGGAATTCGCAAGGCGGTGGGCGCGTCATCGCAGAATATTTTAATGCAGTTTATGTTTGAATCGTTGATCCTTTCCATACTCGGCGGGATTATGGGGTTGGCACTAGGCTATATTTTGGCATTCTTGATGTCGATTGCAACGCCTTTCGCGCCGTACATTAGTATTGAGATTGTGGCGGTAACATTCCTTACGGCTATTCTTGTGGGGATTATATTCGGAATTTATCCAGCGCTTAAGGCGGCAGCAAAAAATCCGATTGATTCCCTCAAACACTACCGCTAGTGTTATAATAGAGATATGAAAGAATTGATTGAAAAACTGCCCTTTTATAATGAGGCTGTATTGCCGTATCATTTTGTGAAGTCTTTGGTGGCAGGGGCGATGTATGGTTTTCCAGGAAAAAAATTACGTGTGATTGGTGTGACTGGGACAAATGGTAAAACTACGACGTGTTTTATGATTTGGAAAATGCTGAACGAGGCAGGACACAAAACTGGTTTGATGACGACGGTGGCTTGGGGAGTAAAAGAGCTTGAGCCGGAATTAAACCATATGACGACAGTGGATGCGATAACTTTGAATAAGCGAATTCGGAAGATTGCAGAATCGAACGCTGAATTTTTGGTGCTCGAAGTGACTTCGCACGCGATGGCACAATTTAGAACTTTGGGCATCCCTGTTGAGATAGCAGTCTTTACGAATTTGACGCACGAGCATTTAGATTATCACGGGACGATGGACAAGTATCGCGACGCAAAGCGAAAATTATTTAAAAAGGCAAAGTTTGGCGTGATAAATGCGGATGATAAAGCGGCGATTTGGTTTGAGAGGAGTTCGAGTGAATATATCACATATGGCGTAAAAAAAGGTCAGAAGCGTGCTGAAGGGGTGAAAATGGGGGTTAATGGTGTTAAATATTCGTGTGGTGATATAAAAATTGAAACTAGGATCCCAGGAGAATTTAATGTATATAATTCTCTTGCGGCAGTATGTGTGGGGGAGAGATTAGGGCTTTCGCCGGAAGAGATTCAGCGAGGTATTTATGCGCTCGAGGCAGTTGAAGGACGAATGAACACAATAGATGAAGGCCAGGATTTTGCAGTAATTGTAGATTATGCGCATGCACCAGATGCGATCGAGAAAGTTTTTGCTTCGGTGGCGGGGCACTCGGGGAAAATAATTGCGGTGCATGGCGGTGCGGGAAGGCGTGATCCATCAACGCGGCCAGTGAGGGGTGAAATTTTGGGTCGCGAAGCAGATATTGTGATTATTACCGAGGATGATTCGAGAGACGAAGATCCGATGAAGATTGCGGAGGGGTTTATTGAGGGCGCCAAGAAGGCTGGTAAGGTGATGAATAAAGACTTATTTGTGGAGCTAGATCGCAAAAAAGCCATTAAGATGGCTTTTGATAAAGCACACAAGGGTGATTTGGTGCTAATTTTGGGGAAAGGGCACGAAAAAACTATTTTGCGTGCAGATGGACCGCATGATTTTGAAGATATTAAAGTAGCTAGAGAGTTGCTTCGGGATCGTAATTAGCGATGCCATCAATGATGTGGCTGTTTTTGATGTTTAGGGCATGAGCGATAGCAACAGCAGAGGCCATGTAAGAGACAGTGGTTTCGCCGGGGATAAATGAAGCAACGGAGATGATTTCGGAATCAAGAGCAATGGTAGCTTCGGTTCCCTTTTTGTATAATTTGGAGGTGAGGATTTTTATATCAGAATCTTGTTTGCCGAACGTAAATGTGGATTTTTTGCCTTTAAAAGATTGAAAGGTTTCGTAATTCATATCATCGTGATTTAGGACGACGATTTCGGGCTTCATATCGAAGAGGGTTTTTTCGTTGTCGAGATATTCTTTGGGTGACATATCGGTAAGAGACGAAGTGACGAAGTTGGTCATGGCGGCAACATGGACTGGTAAATCGTAAAAAACATTAGCAGCGAGAGATTTGACTGGAGTGGTAACGATAACATAATTGGCGCCAGCTTTCCATGCGTCGCTGAGAAATTTATGAAGCATAGAAACTTTGAAAGGTTGATCGGAGGCCAAAACGGCGACTTGTTCGCCGGCAGCTTTGAGGATTTCATGGACAAAGTGCGCGACGGTGGTTTTGCCAGTGGTGCCGGTAATGGCAACCAGTTTCATATCTTTGATAGGGCGACCGTAATAGGTGTTTAAGAGTTTAGCGTGTAGTTTTTGGGATTTACTGCTCATAGCTCTATTGTAGCACAAAAAAAGACCGGGAGGTCTTTTTTGATTTCTAGGTAATGGTATGCCCGACAGGATTCGAACCTACGACCTTTTGCTCCGCAAGCAAACGCTCTATCCAGCTGAGCTACGGGCACACGTGTGGATGTAAAAAACATCCACCTAGAAATTAAATGAGCATCGCCAAAAAGACGACATCTACATTATAGCATATTTTTTTGAATTTGAGAAGAGAATATGGTAGAATTATAGGCGGAAGCGTGGCCGAGTGGTTGAAGGCGCACGACTCGAAATCGTGTAAGGGTAATACCTTCGGAGGTTCGAATCCTCTCGCTTCCGCCAAATTAGGCAAAAATATGCGGTTGTTCGGATTCGGATCTGCGATGTGAATCCTCTCGCTTCCGCCATTTTTTGTGCTATAATGAAAATATGAAGAGAGGTACTAAAACTATTATTTGGGGGGCTGCAGCCGTAGCGCTTACTGCAGCGGTGGGATTAATTGACGTACAAGGGACTTCGGTCGGAAAAGACGTGGGGCTCGGTACATTGAATAACGTGATTTTTGCGTTTTTTGGAGAAAATGAGGTTTGGGGTAAGATAACGGATATTTTGCTTGGTGTACTTATTGCGGCTGCGGTAATTGCGATATTTTGGGCAGCGGCGCGTTGGGCGAAAGAAGGTAAAGACTCAAAGAAGATGGGCAAGAGTTTGGCGTGTTTTGGTGTGGCTGGAGGCGTAGCGGCAGCAATCTATCTGATATTTAAAAAACTTTTAGTTATCAATTATAGCCCAGTATTAGAAGGTGGTAAGGCCGTATCTTCATTCCCTTCTACGCACGTTTTGGTTGCCGTGGTGCTCGCGATGATATCGGCAATAATTTTGACATCATTACTTAAGAAACGAGTACTTAGGATTGCTGTGAATACGATTTTACCGACTTTAATGGTTTGGATGATGGTGGGTGTGATTTTGGCTGGCACTGGATGGTTTACAGATGTAATCGGCGGTTTGTTGTATGGTATGACGGCGGTGTCGTTATACCAGACTTTGATGGCACGGAGATAGAGAGCCATGAAAAGATTTGGGTCTACGATTGTACTAACAATTATAACTTTACTTTTTACGATTGCGGTTAAAATGATTGATCTAGGCCCAATAGGTCCACAGGGATCGGTGGTGGGGTTTTCGGCAGTTAATAGTGCGGTTTTTGGATTTTTTGGCTCAAATTTGATATGGGATGAAATTACTAATGTGATAATGCTCGCGGTGTTTTCTTGTGGAGTAGTGTTTGCGATAATGGGGCTAATTCAACTGATTCAGCGAAAGAGAATTTTGAAGGTGGACTGGGAAATTTTGATGCTAGGTATAACTTATGCGATGCTAGGGGTGTTATATGTGACATTTGAGAAAATAGCGATTAATAATAGGCCTATTTTGGTTGATGGCGAACTAGCGGCATCATTCCCTTCCTCACATATGATGATGGTGGCAACGGTAGGGATAACGGTCATGTTGGTATTGCCAAAATATGTAGAGAATAAGATTTGGTATACGGTGCTACGCGTGATGTTGGCTGTGGCAGTAATGGTAATGATTGCTGGACGCTTGCTGTCTGGAATGCATTGGGCGACGGATATTGTAGCTGGAGTGCTTTATAGTGTAACATTGGTTTCACTTTACACGAATTTATGTAAATTAAAGAAAGGATTAAAATGAGTAGTGTGTTTGCAAAAATTGTAGCGGGCGAAATTCCCTGTTATAAAATTTATGAAGATGAAAAGAACTTGGCATTTCTTGATATTCATCCAGAGACGGTGGGTCATACTTTGGTGATTCCAAAAATAGAGATTGACAAGATCTACGATTTATCTGAAGAAGATTATACATCCTTGATGCTTGCGGCAAAGAAAATTGCAAAACATATGGAGGGGGTGCTAGGGCAACGAATTTTATGGAAGATAATAGGGACAGACGTGCCGCATGCACATATTCATTTGATGCCGCTTGATGAAAATTGGGAGCATGGACGAATCCTGGAGTTGTCTTCGGAAAAAATGAGTGATATACAAAACCTGATTAGACTGGATTGAGATAAAGCAAGTTTTATATGTTATAATATAGGCATGAAATTTGCGAGTAGTTACGAACCGGGGGAATTTGAATCAGATATTTATGCTGCGTGGGAAGCAAATGGAGTATTTGAAAAAGTTAAAGTGCCAGATGGCAAGACTTTTTCTATTGTAATGCCACCCCCAAATGCAAATGGAAATTTGCATATTGGCCACGGATTAACGATGGCGCTTGAAGATTCGTTGACTCGTTATTATCGTTTGAGGGGGGATTCGGCTTGGTATGTTCCAGGCGCGGATCATGCTGGTTTTGAAACTTGGGTTGTGTATGAGCGTAATCTTGAAGCGAAAGGCCATACAAGGTTTGAATATTCGCGCGACGAGCTTTATGCTAAAGTATGGGATTTCGTAGCGGAACAACGTGGAAATATGGAGCTACAGGTGCGATCCTTGGGTGCGTCGTGCGCCTGGGACGACCTAACATTTACATTGGATGAGAATGTAGTGAATAGAGTTTATTTGACATTTGAAAAAATGTGGAAAGACGGGATGATTTATAGGGGTGAGAAGTTGGTGAATTTTTGCCCTAAGCATCAGACAGCCTTTGCAGATATTGAAGTCGAGCATCAAGATGAGGCTGGTACACTTTGGGATATTAAGTATAAATACGATGGTGGTGCAATTGTTGTTTCCACGACGCGCCCGGAGACGTTGTTTGGAGATGCGGCGGTGGCCGTAAATCCCGAAGATGATAGATATAAGGATTTGGTGGGTAAATTTGTTAAGTTGCCATTAACTGATAGAGAAATTCCAGTGGTGGCCGATGAGCATGCTGAGATGGAATATGGAACTGGTGCAGTGAAAATTACTCCAGCGCATGATTTTGATGATTTTGAGGTTGGTGAACGTCATAATTTGCCACGTATTCGTGTGATTGATGAGGCTGGGTGCATGATTAACTGTGGAGAGCCATGGGATGGCTTGTCGACTGCGGAATGCCGTAAAAAGGTCCTAGAGGAGCTTAAAAAGCAAGATTTGCTTGTGGGCGAGAAGAAAATCACGCATGCGGTAGCGCATTGTTATAAGTGCGGAACCGTGATTGAGCCAACACTTAAAGAGCAGTGGTTCATCGATGTGAAGAAATTGGCAGCTATGGCAATTTCTCATCTTGAAGCGGACGAAATTAAGTTTTATCCAGATAACAAGAAGAAAGTTTTGATTAACTATCTGAAGGGCTTAAAAGATTGGAATATCTCGAGGCAAATTCCTTGGGGGATTGCAATTCCGATGTTTAAGAATGCGGAGAGCGGTGAGTGGATTTTTGACAGACGAACGAATCTTAAGGTGATTGAGGTTGGAGAGGTAAAATATGAGCGCGATGAAGATACGTTTGATACCTGGTTCTCAAGCTCGCACTGGCCAATCGTATGTACGGATTGGACGCCGGAAAAAGGAAGCCCATATTATCCATTAAATGTGATGGAAACAGGGGCGGATATCTTGTTTGCCTGGGTGGCACGTATGATTATGATGGGCGTGTATGTGACTGGTGAAGTTCCCTTCCGTGAGGTATATTTGCACGGTTTGGTATTGGATGAGCATGGAAAGAAAATGTCTAAATCTAAAGGTAATGTAATTAATCCGATTGAATTAGTTGCAAAGTATGGTTCAGATGCGTTTAGGTTGGGAATTTTAAGGGGACGTTCTGCTGGTATGAATCAGGCGTTTTCAGAGAATTCAGTGATGGCAGGAAGAAATTTGTGTAATAAATTATGGAATGTGGCGCGATATATACAGTCTATCGTGGATGAAAATGACGAGATTACTGAGTACACAACTCTTTCTATGGGTGAGGACTGGATTTGCCGAGAGCTTAACGAATGTAAAGAACAAATTGAACGAGGAATGAAAGAATATCGTTTCTCTGAAGCGGTTGAAGTACTTTACTCGACAATTTGGGATAAGTATGCGGACTGGTTTATTGAGAGCCAAAAGATCTATAAGAATGTTCCACTTTTGAAGAAAACTCTAGAAATGATTCTTATCATGCTTCATCCATTTGCTCCATTTGTGACAGAAGCGATTTGGCAGAATTTGTCATGGACTGATGGGTTTGTAGCTACGGCAGAATGGCCGCTAGAGCTCAAATTTGACCCAATTTCGGCCGTTTCGTTTGAAAGGTTGATGGATGTCGTGGTGGAGGTGAGAGGCACCTTACAGGCGATTCCAGGCGGCAAAAAATGGGGTTTATTGTATGGTGAGGATGCTTTAGTGGCAGATAATTCCCTTTTGATTAAGACTTTGGCGAAGGTACCATTTGTTTCGACATGCGAGGGTTCACCGAGAGGAATTCGTTTGGCGCTTGCGAACGACGAGTTATATTTGGATGTGCCAGAAAAAGTGGTTGCCGAATATAAGGAAGCGTTGACGGCGAGGATTTTGACAGTAGGTAAAGAATTGGATGCTTTAAATGCGCGTATGATGAATCCGAATTATGTTGATAAGGCGCCAGCGGCGTTAGTGAAAGAAACGCGCGACGGAATCAAAGAGAAAGAAAAATTGATTTCACATCTTAAAAAAGAATTAGACGTAATATAAAATAAACTTCTTATACTCGTCTAAGGTAAAAATTTAAAAAAATAATTTGATGGGAACCTTCCGGTATTACAGTACCGGCTTTCCATCACTATTTTTTTAAATTTTTAGCCTTGATATAGGCTCGTTTAAGAAGTTTAATTTCTGCTCTTCTTTTGCTCTTTAAGATGTTTATCGAGGCAGGCGGGACAGAGGGCGCGGTACTCGATAGTGGTTTTGCCGTCATCGATGAGGATGTCTGGACCATCGGTGACGAGTTTGTTATTGAGAAAACGACAGTTACAGGTGGCTTTATGGCCGCATTCACAGATGGTCTTGATTTCTTCGATGTCATGAGCGATTTGAAGTAAGCGGGTGGCACCTTCAAAACCACTGTCTTTTTGACGGAAATTAAGGCGAAGCCCGTAAGCCATAACAGGGATATTGAGACGAACGGTGATTTGCATGAGCTCATCGGCTTGGGCGGGTGTGAGAAACTGTGCTTCATCAACGAGCACACAGGCAACATTAGAATAGTTTGCCTTGATTTTGTCGAAGATATTGTCGGTACGAGAAAAAGTAAAGTCCGTTTCCCTTTCGGGGCCGATACGGGTTAAAAGCTTGGTGTTATTTTTGGTGTCAGTTGCAGGTTTAATAACGCAGACGGTCATTCCCCGTTCTTCATAGTTGAAGGCGACTTGGAGAAGTTGCATAGTTTTGCCACACCCCATTGCACCGTAGCGGAAATATAATTTTGCCATAGGCTTATTGTACCACATTGAAGAAAATAGGGGTGAAAAATGGGCGATTATTAAAAAATAATCACCCATTTTAAGTGCTTTTTGTCCAGCAAAAAACTTGTGTTTTTTCTTGACTGCTTATGCTTTATATTGCATAACACAAAAAACTTAAGCTTTTGAGCTATTTTAGCTTGCTAAAGTTGATTTTGATCTCCCAATTTCGCGTGATTGCGATCATGGTTATTTTTATTTTAGCGCAGGCGGGATGCTAAGTCAAGTGGTTGCTAATAAATAGGGAATAATAAATAAAATGCTTATGGATGCGGTGGAAAAGTATGCTAAAATGTGATTATGGCGTTTATTAGAAAATTCAAAACTGCGTCGGGGGCTGTTGGTGTGCAGGTGTGTTATAAAGAGCAGGGAAAAGTAGTGCGGACGGTGCACGTGGGATCGGCCAACTCGGAGGTTGCCCTAAAAAAACTGCTTAAAAAAGCGCAGGGAATTATTGATGCGGATAAAAATCCGCTATTTAATCTTACGAAGTATACGGTTTAGCTGGCGAAGTAGGGTGTAAAAGCGGTATTTGGGGCGGTCTAAAATGAGGTCGTAGGTGCCGCAATAATGAATGGCGGTGCCGCCGAAAGATTTTTTGAACTCGGTAAAACCGGCCCACGGGTGATTTGGGGGGGCGTTTTCGGGGGCGATGCCCCAAAAATCGAAATTTTGGAGATTTTTGGCTTTGGCGTCAAAAATGGCGGTTGAGAGGAGAGCAACGGTGCCGGGGAGTTTTTTGAAGTCGGCGTCAGCGGCGGATTGCATATAATAGCGAGTGGTGTCGTCGTCAAAAAACAGGGAAGCGGCGATAATTTTGGAGTCAAAATGCACGAGATATAGCGTTGCGAAATCTTGTTTTAGTTCGGTCTCGAGGTATTTTTCGGAAAAAGTGCCGATTTTTTTGGTTTTGGCGAGTTTTTGCTGTAAATTGACTAGATATTTGATGTCGGCGGGGTTTTGGGAGGTAGTAACGGAGAGGCCTTTTTTGGCGAATTGATTGTAGCGAGTGCGGGTGCCTTGGGAGAAATTGGTCAAAATAGTGGCCTTTTCAGGCGTTAAATCAAGCGTCCAGGTGTCTTTGGGGTTCAAATCTTTGGTTTTGATAAAATTTGGGGTAGTTTTGAGGTATTTTTCAAAATTTTGGTTTTGCGGTTCAAGACGAATGAAAAAACATTTTTGGGTTTTGGCGAGGTTTTGGAGGGAATTTAGCGCTTTTTTGAAAGATTTGAGGTCGCGGGCGACGGGGCCGTAGGGGAGATAGAGGTAGCTGCCGATTTTGGAGGTCGTTTCGACGATGGCGAGATAAGAAAAACCGTCGTTTTGCTCAAAAAAAGTAGTTTTGCCGAGGTCTTGTTGGAATTTTTGCCATTCTAAAGTTTGGAGCAATGGAATTTGCATGATTTTATTATAGCACATAAAGTTTTCCACAGGGAGAGGGGAGTTTTCCACATGAGGAAATTGAGGTTGTGGAAAAGTTTAGAGATTTTTGAAAAAAGCGAGGATTTTGTGTAAATAATAGATGGGCGACAGGGGTAATTCGTGGGAACCTAGAAGCTCAATAACGCGGCCGCCAAAGCCCTTTTTGAATTCATAGACACCGTAATCTTTGGCGGTGGGGTCGGGGAGGCCTTGAATGCCATAAAAATTATAGCGTTTAAAATTGTGTTCTGCGGCATATTTGATAATATTCCACTGGATGGCGTACTGGGCGTTATAATTCATATATTCTTTATAGGATCCAGAGAAAAGATAAATGATTTCGTCGCCATAGAGCATAAACATGGCAGCAGAGAGGGGAATGGTTTTACCGTCAATGTTGACTTCGGCGAGAAGGAATTTAACTTGGTCGCCGAATAGATCAAACATATTTTCGTAATAGGAAAGGGGTTTATCGGTGAAATTGCGGCGTTCGCTGGTTTTGGCAGTAATTTTTTTGAAAATTGGAAGTTCAGACTTACTAAGTTCGCGGACAGTGACGCCTTCTTTTTCGGTTTTACGGATATGGTTTCTGGTATTACGCTTAAAGCTGGCAAGGAGTTCGTCGGGGGTGCGTTTTTCAAGATCAAGAGCAAAAAGATATTTGGGTTGTTCGGAGATTTTAAGAGATTTAAAACCGAGTTTCTTAAGATTATTTGCGGCTTTTTGATGATTGAAGCCATTTTCGACGATCTGGCCGTTACGGTCACGCTCGATTAGCTCGTAGTATGGGTCGATATGGAAGACGTAGGCTTTTTGAGATTTCAAGTATGACTTAAGGTGAGTGATAAAGAAATTGAGAAGTTTGGTGTTTTCGTAGTCGATTAGAGGACCGCCAGGAGCATAGAAAGTTTTGAAGCCGAGAAAAGTGCTTTTTCCAACCATCATAGTGGCAGCAAGAATAGTCTCGCCTTCTTTGACACCAACGTAGTGGGGTTCCCAATTATTGAGGGCGCGAATGGTAGCGATTTGAGTGGTTTGGAAGAAAGATTTATCTGGATGACTATTAGCAAAGTTTGTAAATTCTTCTGGAGATAAAACGGTAAATTTCATAATATAATTATAGCACTACTCATGGTGGTAGGGGGAATTTTGAAGAATTTGTGTGGCGCGATAAATTTGTTCGGCCACAATGAGCCTAGCGATTTGGTGAGGAAAAACAAGATTGGAAAAGCTCCATAGCAGATTAGCTCTTTCACGGATTTCAGGCGGAAAACCGTAAGCTCCACCAATGAGGATAATAATATTTTTGCTATTTGTAATGGCGCGATCGAGGGTGGAAGCGAATTCTGGGGATGAAAGATTTTTGCCGCGTTCGTCGGTTATAATAACAAAATCGTTGCCAGTAAAAGGCCAAGGCTCGAGTTTTTTTAAAAGTTTTTCTTCATCATAAAATTCCCAGTTAAGGGTAAAAGGTTTATGAAGGCGTTTTTCATATTCATTAATAGCCGTTTCAAGCCATGATTGATGCTTCTTGCCGCCGGCTAGGATAGTAATCATGAAGAAATTATATCATGAGACGAATAATTTTAGGAGATTTCGATGCGGGGATAAATATTGAGTGAATATGGGTCAGTGGGGTGAGTGCCGGATTGGATTTCAAAATAAGCGGCGGAGGCGACCATGACGCCGTTGTCGCCAGAAAAACTTGTTTGAGGAAAAGTCAAAACTAAACTTTTCTCGAGCGTTTCGCGCGGGGCGCTTTGCGCTCCGGCCGCACTACGCTTATACTCTTCGAAAAGTTTAGTTTTTGACTTTTCTCGCAATAATTGGTTGGCGGAGACGCCACCAGCGAAGGCGACGGCTTTGACTTCGGGATATTGATTGAGAGCGATTTGGAGTTTTTCAAGAAGAATGTCAACGGCGGTGTTTTCGAAACTGGCGGCGAAGTCGGCTTTTTGAGACTCTGAAAGATGGTTTTTGAGGTCGTTTGAGGGGTGAGTGATAGGCAAGCCACATTCTTTTTGAACGGCCCTTAGGACTGCGGTTTTGAGGCCGGAAAAAGAGAAATCTAGTGGGTTATCGGTTTTGGGGTGAGGAAATTTATACTTGTTGGGATTACCTGATTTGGCGAGTTTAGAGATAGCAGGACCACCCGGATAGGGAAGACCGAGGATTTTGGCTACTTTATCAAAACATTCACCGATAGCATCATCGTGAGTGGTGCCAATAATCTTAAAATTGTTGTGCTGTTTCATATAAAGGATTTGGGTGTGTCCACCGGAAATAACCAAAGCTAATAGAGGAAATAATAAGCAGCTTTTCTCGAGCGTTTCGCGCGGGGCGTTTAGCCAATTAGCATAAATGTGGGATTTGAGATGATGGACGGCATAAAGAGGTTTGTCGTGAAGGATGGCAAGTGTGCGGGCGGTGAGGGTGCCGACGAGTAGGGACCCGAGGAGGCCGGGAGCATGTGTAACGGCGATAGCGTCAATATCACTCCAAGTACAATTGGCGTCTTTTAAGGCTTTATTTACGACTGGAATAATAGCTTCAAGGTGGGAGCGAGCGGCGACTTCTGGAATGACTCCTCCGTATTCAGCGAAAATGTCGATTTGGGAAACAATTACGTTGCTCAAAATATGAGTACCGTCCTCAACGACTGAGGCGGCAGTTTCATCGCAGGAACTTTCGATACCTAGAATTTTCATAGGATTATTATAGCATTTTTTTGTTAATTATTTTATAATATGTTAAAATTTAACATAAAAAGGAGGCAGAAAAATGTCTGCACAAAAAACGAAAAACAAAAATGATCCGAGATATGTAAGAAAAGACAGAGATTTGTATAGTGGATTAAATAGATTATTGTTTCGTAATAAATATGTAGTTGGATTAAGGACAAAAGCATTATGTAAAGAGGCCAAGACGGTGCGTTCGACGGTTAAAAATCATTGTGATAGTTTTGAAGAGATTTTGGAAAAATATGACCATGAAATGTGGATGGATTTTTTGAAGATAAGATTTGATGAGCTAACACCAGCTGAAGGTTGGCAGAGAGTGATGTTATATAAAGAGGCATTTGTGACAAAATTTAAGCAGACGGATGATCGGTTGGTAAGAAATATGGTGAAGCGCGCGACAGAAAAAAATGGTGCAAGTTGGACAAGGTTTGAGAAAAAATTGGCAGGACGGCTGTTTGAGATGTTCTATGGGGAGGTGCTTGGTGTACTAACGGTTTGGGTGAAAGAGGGAATGAAGACTGTAGATATTGAGCGTTGGGCAGAGGTCTTGGCGGAGTTGATGCGAACGGCGGAAAAGCGATGGATGGAGATAGTGCGATAGCTAGACACAAAAATGGCTGGGATGGCAGGGATCGAACCTGCGAATGACGGGACCAAAACCCGTTGCCTTACCACTTGGCGACATCCCAGTATGATGATATTTTAGCACTTTTTAATGATTTTGGGAAGAGTAGAGATTTATATGGTATAATAAGGTTATGGCTCAGAAGAAGCGAGGTAGAAAACGTAAAAAGAATACAAAGGAAATTACACGGCCAGAACATGAGATGCCGGGTGGTTTTTGGAGGCAAGTTTTTGCGGTCTTATTAATCGCGATAGCGGTCTTTTCTATTGTGACATGGTTTGGTCATGGCGGAACAGTGTTGAATGAGATACACAAGTGGTTTTTGACAGTGATTGGTGCGGCAGTATTTGTGCTACCACTTCTTTTGACATATCTTGCAGTAAAAATCTTTCGTAGCGAAACAAATCAAGTAGCGGTAGCAGTATGGTTGGCATCTATTTTGATGGTACTGTGGGTGGCTGGGATTGCTGGAATTTGGGATGGTGGTGGCGTAATCGGTGAAGGCCTGAACAATTTATTAACACAGGTCCTTGATCGTAGTGTAGTGATTATTATATATATAGTATTAATTTTCATTACGACGTTATTTATTCTACAGCTTTCGCCGTTAACCTTTTTCAAAGGAACAAAAAATTTAGTCAGACATAATAAAAATGGTGAACCGCTTGAAGTTGAAGAAAAAGGTAAAAAGAAAAAGTTGGGGAATTTGGAAATTCGAGTGAATTCGGGAATTGCGGCGGAAGAACCGGTGGCTGCTAATGCTAAAATGAAACCGATTCGTACAACAGCAATGAAAGCAGCTTCGGCGGCGCCAGTTGAAGAAAAAGCCTTGGTGGCGGTATCGGATCCGAACTGGAAGATGCCGAGTGTGGATTTGTTGGAAAGAAAACAATCACCATCGGACGGTGGAAATATGCAACAGAACGCAATGATTATTAGAACAACGCTTGCGGAGTTTGGAATTAATGTGGAAATGGAAGAGGCCAATGTAGGGCCGAGGGTGACACAGTATACAATGCGACCGCCTGCTGGTGTGAATTTGTCGAAGATTTTGGCGCGTGATAAAGAGTTGGCGCTAAATCTTGCGGTAGATAAGATTAGGATTGAGGCTCCAATTCCTGGAACACGTTCGGTAGGGGTGGAAATTCCGAATATTAAAGCGGCAGACGTAAGACTTCGACAGGTTTTGGAGAGTTCTGACTGGAAAAAAGCCGATAATCCTTTGACTTTTGCGGTAGGTAAAGATATCTCGGGACGTCCGGTGGTGGCTAATTTGGCAAAGATGCCGCACCTTTTGATCGCTGGTACGACTGGTTCTGGTAAATCTGTGATGACTAACACATTAATCACTTCGCTTCTTTATCGTAATGCGCCGAGCGATATGAAATTAATTATTATTGATCCAAAGCAAGTAGAAATGGCACAGTATAATGATATACCACATCTTTTGACTCCGATTATTGTGTCGGTAGAGAAGGCTTTATCGGCGATGAAGTGGGCGGTAAACGAGATGGAGCGTAGGTATACTTTGATGGCAGAAGAGAAGGTAAAGAATATTTCAGATTATAATGAGAAGATGGCGAAGAGTGGAACTGTAGCTGTAAAGGATGGTGATGGTAACGAGCAGAAGCATGATGGTGGTAAGATGCCGTATATTGTGATTGTAGTGGATGAAATGGCGGATTTGATGATGATGGCGGGTAAGGATCTTGAGATGTTAATCGTAAGAATTGCACAAAAAGGTCGTGCGGCGGGTATTCATTTGGTGCTCGCAACTCAGCGTCCAGAAGTCAAGGTGATTACGGGGCTTATTAAGGCTAACATTCCTGGTAGAATCGCTTTTGCGGTGGGCTCACAGATCGACTCTCGTATTATGTTGGACCAGGGTGGTGCAGAAAAGCTTCTTGGTAAAGGTGACATGTTGCTTCTCACGACTGAAATGATGGGGAAGCCGCGCCGTATTCAGGGTGCATGGGCGTCGGATGAGGATGTGGCGAAAGTAACTGATTTCTTGAGGGAACAAAGACCGCCAGAATATAATAATGAAGTAGTGGCGCAACCGGTGCAAATCAAAGGTATGGGGCCAAGCGATGGTGGCGGATTTGGGGATTTAGGCAGAAAATATGATCCAAATGATCCAGTGGTGAGAAAAGCGGTAGAGATTACCTTGGCAAAAGGGAAATTTTCGACAGCAATGCTTCAGACTTATCTTGGAAAGGGTCATGGATTTGTATCCGGTCTTGCAATTTGGTTTGAGGAAATTAATGTAATTGGTCCAGCAAATGGCAATAAGCCACGTGACGTTTTGATTTCTTCAATGGAAGAGTTTGATGAATTGGCGGGATTGTAGTGATTATTGAGGTAAAAGTAAAGCCGGGGGTAAAGGGCGCTTTGGGGGTAGAAAAAGTGGGAGAAATGTATGTGGTGCGGCTTAAGGAGAAGGCGCATGATGGGGAAGCGAACGAGGGGCTGGTGCGGGCCTTGGCGGAATATTTTGGGGTAGCAAAAAGTTGTGTAATGATTGTGGGCGGAGCGAAGAGCCGTTTGAAGAGAGTTGAAATTATAGGGGTGGACAAATAAGATAGATGGTGCTATAATTGAGGGGTATATTAGCTCAGCAAACGGGAATGTCCGCGTTTGCTTTAATCCAAAGGAGTGTAATGAAAAATTACGAACTCTCGGTTCTATTTCATCCTGATCTCGAGATGAATTTAGACCCCGCACTAGACAAGGTGAAAAAAATCATCGAGGTTAGTGGCGGCAAAATCGTTAAAGAGGAAAACGATGGGAAGAAGCGTCTTGCTTATTCAATCGCTGGCCAAGATTTTGCTGTCTATTATTATTTTGATGTGCAGCTTCCTGCACAAGCACCTGCAAAGATTTCCAGCGTGCTTAATATCACCGACGAGGTAATTCGCTATTTGTTGGTGGTGGCAGATGAGCGTAGGGCTAAGGTGGAAGCACAGCAAAAAGAGCATGAGGCTCAAGAAGAAACTAAAGGAGAATAATTTATTATGCGCGGTTTTAGCAAAGCAATCATTACGGGTAATTTAACTCGTGACCCAGAACTACGTTCTACACCAAACGGTGCTTCGGTTTGTAGTTTTTCAGTGGCGGTAAATCGTAATTATCGCGACTCAAATGGTGAAGCGAAGGAGGAAGTTTCGTTTATTGATTGTTCGGCTTGGGGTAAACCAGGAGAAATCATCTCGCAATATGGTAGAAAGGGTACTGGAATTCTGGTTTGTGGGCGCCTTTCTCAACATAGCTGGGAAGATAAGAATACTGGTCAAAAACGTTCACGTGTAGAAGTGGTTGTGGAAGATTTTAACTTCTGCCAAGGTGAGCGTAATAATGAAGAAAATTCAGCTAAGGGTAATTTTGGTGCAGCTGCGGTGGCTTCAGAAATGAATAATTCAGTGAAGCCTGCTGAGGAAGTAATGCCAACAGAGATCCCTGAAGGTGAAATTGAAATTGGTGAAATCCCATTTTAATAATAAGATTAAAGAAGGAGTGAATGATGCGAAGGATTAAAAACGATCCAAATTTGTATTTCGATTATCGTGATACAAAAACATTGCAACGTTACTTGGATGTTTATGGCCGTATCGAGCCAGTTGCTAAAACTGGTTTGTCTGCTAAACAACAACGTCAACTTGCTACTGCCGTGAAGCGTGCACGTCATTTGGCACTTTTGCCATTTGTTTCTAATAACTAAGAGAAAGGGGTTTATGTACGGACCAACAGATTTGAAGAAGAATGTTCTGATTACTTTGGACGGACAGCCTTATAAGGTGGTCGAGTATTCTCAGAAGGTTATGGGTAGAGGTGGTTCCATTGTAAATGTTAAAGTTAAAAATTTGATAACCGGTGCACTTTTGCCTAAAACTTTTAAAGGACAAGAAAAAATTGAACCAGCTGAGGTAACGACACGTAAAGTTCAATATCTTTATCGCGATGATGAAAAATTTTATTTCATGGATCCAGAAAGTTTTGAGCAATACGAACTTGTTGCCGACATGGTGGGTGATTCCAAAGATTTCATGAAAGATGGGGACGAGATGGAAATTCAGTTTTATAACGGAACTCCTATCAACCTGACTTTACCAAAGAATCTTTGGCTTACCGTAACATATACTGAGACTGCCGTAAAAGGCGATACGTCTACTTCAGTAATGAAGGACGCAACGCTCGAGACTGGCGTAGTAATTAAGGTGCCAGCATTCATTAAAGAAGGTGATGTGGTATCTGTGGATACGGAGACTTATGCCTACCGTGAACGCAGGAAATAATTACGTTTCACGCGCGGAGGGAAAGCTCGCAGGGGCGGTGCGGGCTTTTTCTTATGATTTTCGCAATAAGATAGTGCTAGATATTGGCTCGTCTACGGGTGGTTTTACTGAGCTAGCATTAAAATTAGGCGCGAAAAAAGTAGTAGCGATTGAAAAAGGCACGAACCAAATGAAAGCGCCGCTGCGTTTCGATTCGCGGATTGAATTACACGAAAAGACCGATTTCTTTTCGGTAGTTAAAGATCAAGCCGTTTTGTCGCCGGGTCTCTCGAACCTGTCTTCACAGGTCTCGAGCCCTAATTCTCGGCAGCAGCCTCCGAAATGCGTCAAAATGGCTTTATCTTTAACTTTCGACACCGTCTTGGCGGATGTGTCGTTTGTAAGTCTCAAGAAGATTTTGTGGCATGCAAAACAATTTGCAGATTTTGATACAGATTTTTTGGTGATGTTAAAACCTCAATTTGAAGCAAGTAATAGGCAGTTATGGAAGGGAATTGTTAAAAATGAAAAGGTTCGACGGGAAATTATTAAAGATTTTGAGATGTGGCTTAAAATGAATAAATTTTTGATACTCAAAAAACATGATAATGAGGTAGTGGGTAAAAATGGTAACCAAGAAAGATTTTATTGGTTGAAATTAGCAAAATAGTTTATTGGCAACTAGTGGAATCAAGAAGGTTTGTAAGCTTGCCGGAAGCTTTGAGATAATGTTCAAGAGAGTCATATTCGCCATTATTATAAATACCGGTGGCGATTTCGGTGGCAGCAGTAACACCGACGTAGCGAAAATGCCAATGCTCGTATAATCCAGTGGTGCCTTCGGCATTAACGGTGGGATAAGAGTCGGCAAGACAATTGCCGCCGCACCATTCGTAAGGGAAACGGCTAATAAAACCATATTTGTAGGAATTGGCATGGAGCCATTGCCATTCAGGGTGGCTATCGAGAGCGTCGGTATCGAGAGAATCGCCATAAGCGTCATCGACGAGATCGCAAGTGTAGCCGGTGTGATGATCGGAGGTGCCGGTAGCATAGCAAAGTCGGCCACAAGTTGTGCCAACGGAGCGAAAACAAGAGCGAGTGGTGATTTCGTGGCCAGGGTGAGTGTTTTGATAATCATTAAGCATTTCGTTTAAGTGTGATGCGGCTTCGGCATCGAGAAGGTTGTCGCCGTTGCCAGCGTTGCCCTCGCGGATGCCATAAGTACTAGAGAGGGAGATGAGCTCGGATTTACGGGCAGAAATAAAATTAGTGGAAACGGTAAAATTGGGGTTGATAAGCATTAGCTTGCCAAAGTTTGTGGTGCAGTTTGAGGAGTCGGTAGTGGCGGGAGAAGTATTAGTGGAAGGGGTATCGGTTACTTCGGAAGAAGTTGAGGAATCGGTAACCGGGCTTGGTGAATAGTCGGCGTGATATTCGATTTCGTTTTGGATAGTTTCGGGTGCGGGTTGGAGGAAGGAATAGAGCGCAAAGATGGAGGCACTAAGAATCATCAATATAAGAAGGGCAAAGATTGGCCACTTGAAGCGAACACGTGCTTTGGCGCGAAGAAGTTTGAAAATGGCAAAGCCGGCAAGAAGGTCAAGAAAGATGGTGGAAATATAAAGCGGGAAATCATAAAAATGAATTGCGGGAGTAATAGTGATGGGAATTTCGTAGAGAAGTTCGGAAGAGGCGTTGCTAGTGGCAACGGTATGAATAGAAAAAGTGCCGAGTGGACTGTTTGTATCATAATTATACGGGATGATAGTTTGATCGTTGTTTATGGGGAGATTTTCGATAGGGGTAAAAGTAGTGGTGATATCAGTATTTATAGGCAGATAGGCGTAAATGTTGTTTGGCGCAATGAAATGATAGGTTTTTTCTTTGGCGCTTGCGATTGTGAAATTTGCGATTTCATCACCGGCTTTAATGATGGGAGTGAGTGAATAATTGGCAGCGTATTCAGAATAAATAGCGGCGGAATCTTTAAGATGAGATGTAGTACTAGAGGCATCTGAACCAAGGGTAATAAGAAGGTAGTCGGTATTATCAATGTTGGCGGTAGAAGCAAGGCAGCGGCCAGCACTATTGGTAAAGCCGGTTTTGGAACCAGTGAGAGTAAAATTGTTGAGATTGCTCGTGTAGGCGGAAACGTTGTTTGGCGTGTGATAGATAGTTTTGCCAAGTGGCGCAAAATCATAACTAGAACTGTTGAAGATTTTTTGAAAAGTGGGGTTTTTGAGCGCAGTTTCGAGAATGACGGCAATATCGTTAGCGGAAGAATAGTTCTCGGTATCATCTCCAAAGGTGTTGGAAAAATGAGTATGGGTGAGATTGAGAGCGGTAGCGGTTTCGTTCATTTTGAGAACAAAATTTTCGGTTGAACCTGAAATAGTAACAGCAAGGGCCTCAGCGGCATCAGCAGCGGAGGGGAGAAGCAGGGCATAAAGTAGATCTTCAATAGTGGCAACGTCGCCTATACGTAAACCAACGACAGAAAATTCGGTAGGAACGTTTTGAAGCATTTCTGTGGTGATAGAGACTTCTTTTGATAAATCTGGGTTAGTATCGAGCACGACTAAAGCAGTCATGATTTTGGTAAGAGAAGCAACTGGGAGTTCTGCATCGGATGATTCGTGGGTAATAAGCAGGCCATTGGCTGCGGGAGTGCCGGTACTGCCATTGGCAAAAAGAGAAACGGCGGGATTTTGGGAAATTTCGGCATTGCGCCATATTTTAAGATAGGTTGCTTTGGCCATGATATTAAAATTGTACCATCTTTTATAAATAAAATCTTGATTTTTGTTACGCTTATGATTATAATGGGATTATGAATTTACTGCATGGTGTGGGCGATTTCTTCTCGCTAGATATCGGAACGAATTCGATGCGAATCGTACAGCTTTTAGGTGACAACCAAAAAGGTTGGACGCTGTCTAAGTATGCTTATATCCCGATTGATCCAAAATTGACGCAGGATTCTAGTGATTTAGGTAAGAGGCGCCTGGGGGAAGCGATTCTTGGGGCAGTTAATCAGGCTGGCTTAAAAACGAAGAATATTGCTTTGGGCTTGCCTTCAGTAAAAACTTTTACCTCGATCGTAGAGACCGAGACTTTACCTGAGAAAGAATTGAATAAAACTTTTAAGTATGAAATTGATAAATATGTACCGATGGCCATGAATGATGCAAAGGCTGATTATGTATTTTTGGGGCCAAGCCCAAATGATCCAGCAAAGACCGAAGTATTGGTGTCATCGGTGGCAAAAGAGTATGCCGAAATGCAGATGGAAATGATTGAAAAAACTGGCCTAAATATCGTAGCAATGGAGCCAGAACCGTTAGCTTTGGCGCGTGCTTTGGCGCCGATGGGTGCAATTGATGCAACTATGATCGTGGATTTTGGCGAGAAAGCAACCGATCTTGTGATTGTTTATAAAAATCAACCAAGATTAGTACGCTCGATTCCTGGAGGCCTTGGCATGTTGATAAAAGCAGTTGCGGGATCTCTGAATGTGCGTGAAGATCAGGCTAGACAATTTATTTTGAAATTTGGTCTAGCTCAGGATAAGGTTGAAGGGCAAGTGTTTAGGGTGTTAGATTCATTGCTTGATAACTATGCTTCAGAATTGACTAAGTCGGTAAGGTTTTTTCAGACTAAGTATGTAAACGGTAAGCTTGGCGGTATTGTGCTTTCGGGGTATGGTGGAATGATTCCGTTTTTTGCAGAATACATTGAGGCAAAGACAAGGATTGCAACGATGAGGGGTAACCCATGGCAATATGTGAGAGTAACTCCAGAACAGCAGCGAATTTTGGCAAATGTAGCAGGTGAGTTTGCTGTTGCGATTGGTTTGGCGGAAAGGAGTAATGAGTAATGGCACGCGAGATTAATTTAGTGCCCGATATTAAGGGTGAAATGATTAAGGCGTTGAAGCTTCGTAATTTTATTTTCTTCCTTTGTTTAGCGGTAGCGGCGGCTAGCGTAGGTGCGGTATTCATTCTTGGTACGATTGTAGGTGGACAAAGTATTGCTTTGAACGGCAAAGATGAGACTCTTAAAACAATGTCTGAGAAAATTAATTCATATGATGATTTAGGCGACTTTTTGACTATAAAAAATCAATTAGGTCAGCTTTCAACAATTTCAGAAAATAAGAATGTATTGTCTAGAACATTTGGAATTCTGTCGGCAATGCTGCCTACTGGGTCGGATAGTATTACGATTTCGGAATTAAACATAGATTTGTCTGGGGAAGCGCCTATGCTAACGTTTGAGGCTCAAGCAAATGCTGGAGCGGAGCCGTTTATCGATTATAACGTCTTAGATGCATTTAAGAAAAGTATGCCATATTTAACATATGATTATGGACGTTATGTAGATGGGGAAGGGGTGGAGATTCCGACATATTGCATGATTGAGAGTGGTGATAATGGTGCTATGTTTGCGGATGAAGACCGTGGAATGTACGCATATTGGACAATTGATCGTGATGGTTGTAATCCCGCAGCCGCAAATTTGCCAGAAGGAACGGAGCCGTTTAAGTATGAGCGTGAAGATTATAAAGGTGAGTCGATGGTGAGGATTTGGAGAACGCCACAATATGACGAATGGTTAAATGGTAAATACATGGGACTTGATGGAATGATTTCGGGTGTGCCACATTTTGCGAGTTCGTGTATTTCGTATAGCGGTCAGCAAGGAGAGGACGGTAAAGTAAAATGGACTACGACAAACGACACCTGCAAGTTGGTCCCGAGTGGATCAGAAGGAATTACTATTTCAGAATCTTCTAATGGACGCGATTCGAGTGGAGAGCTTGTATTAAGGTTTGCCTCGTCGATTACTTTAGATAAAGAAGTTTATCAATTCACGAATAAGCACATGTTGGCAGTTGCGCCTTCGGGTAGGTATAATGTAACAGATTCTTATGTGCAGGTGCAAAAAATGTTTTCAGAACGAGCGCAAGATTGTAAAGAGGGCGATACGGCTTGTAGCGCCAATAGTCAAGGAGGACGATAATGGCGACAAAAGAGATTGCAATCTCTAAGAGATTAAAAATTTCGGAAGCGCAACAGTATATGTTGCTTTCGGTAGCGGTAGCATCGGTTTTTCTAGGTGTGGCGATTTCGTTATCGATCCATTTTGTGCAGTTAATTTCATTCAACGCGATGGTGATTGGCGAGAAAAATGAGGCAATTCAAGCCTATTCGGATGTGATTAAAAATGTGGGCGTATGTAGATCGCCAAAAGGTAATACTTATACTGCAGATGAATTGAAAACTTGTAATCCAGATAGTATTCCAATTGCGGATATTCCAGGGACTTTGCGGGCAAATATTTTGAATGATCTTGCAGCGAGTATGGAGTTGAATTCTGTACCGAAGGATGATGACTCGAATTGTATAAACCCGGAAACAAACAAAAATTTTACCTATGAAGAATTGAACAAAATATACAACGAAGCAAGTGGCGACACAGCAATGGCAGAGGCGAGCGATTTAATTAAATCTTGTTCGGCTTTGCGTGTAATTCCAGATGCTTTGCCAGCGTTTAAAAACGAAGAGGCGCTTCTAGCAAGCTTGAATAAAATATTTATTATTTCGGATTGGGAGCCGGAATCCTTGGCGCCTAGCGGTAACGATGTGTCTGATGAAGAAGAATCGGAACTGAAACCTTTGGCATTATCGCTTTTGGTAGAGGCCGACACAGAGACGACGATGAATGTTTTACATAATATTGAACGTTCGATTAGAACATTTGACGTAAATACAGCAACGATTGAATGGGGTGGCGAGAATTCGTTATCGCTTAAGGCGCAGATGTCGGCGTATTATGTTGAGGCGTCTGGTGTTGAGGAACAAGAAGTGGAAGTGTCGCCGGATTTGACAGTGAAGGAGGAGAAATAATGAAAGTGAAAACAGATTTTTGGGCATCGGTGGGAGTGGCGATTATCGGAACGATAGTGGCGTTTTTGGTGTGTAATTTGTTTTTGGGGGAAATTGAGCCGGTAACATTTAAGACTGTAGGTGATGATGTATCCTCTGATCTTGCAACGCCGGATGAAAATGTTTTTAATTTTAATGCCTTGAATCCGACCGTGGAAGTGTATGTGGGAGGAGAATAATGGCGCTTTTAACCAAAGCAGCGCAGGATAGGATTGTAAAACTGCTAGTCGATGAAGGCTTAGCGGATGGCGAGTTGGTACATCAAATTCAGACTGAGACTTTGCAAAATGGTAAACCAATTCTAGCGGAGTTGGTACAAAAGAAAATTATCAGTGATGATATGGTAGCCCATGCAACAGCTTTGATTGTTGGGGTGCCATATGTTGAGCTAAAAAATATTAAATTTGAACAAGAAACTTTATCGCTTTTGCCGCAAGATGCTTGTAATCGCGTGATGGCTGTACCACTTGGCATGAAGGACGGCATGCTCAATGTGGCGATGCTTGATGTAACCAACGTGCAAGCGACGGACTTTTTATCTAATCTTGCAAATAAGCCAATTAGGGTATGGATGTCTTCGGAACGAGGAATTAGGGAAGCGTTGGAGCAATATCGTGGTGATTTCTCGACGGTGAAGGAAGCGGTGGCTGAAAGTAATGCCGAGGTCGCACAAAATGGTCAGCAAAAGGATGTTAAAACAATTGTCCAAGATTCGCCAATTTCAAAAGCACTTACGACAATTTTGAGCTTTGCGGCAAAGTCAAAAGCTTCGGATGTGCATATTGAGCCATTGGAAAATTCTTTGATTATCCGTTGTCGGATTGATGGCGTGCTTCGAAAGATTATGGATTTGCCAAGAACAGTTGCGCCGGCATTGGTGTCGAGAGTAAAAATTTTATCCAATTTGAAAATTGATGAACATCGTGTACCGCAAGACGGTCAATTTACGGTATTGGTAGATGATAAAGAGATTGATCTTCGTATTGCAATTTCGCCAGTGACTTGGGGGGAACAAGTGGTGATTCGTTTGCTTGATAAAAAAGGCACAACGATGCAGATTGATAAGATGGGTATGTCGGGACGAGCTCTTCGTTCGGTACTTACGGGAATTAAAAAGCCAAATGGTATGATTTTGACTTCCGGGCCAACGGGTTCTGGTAAATCGACGACGCTCTATGCGTTAATTCAGCAGATTAAATCGGAAGAAATTAATATTGTTACTTTGGAAGATCCAGTTGAGTATAAGATGGATGGAATTAACCAGATCCAAGTAAATGTGGATGCTGGATTGACATTTGCTTCTGGGCTAAGGTCAATTCTTCGTCAAGATCCAGACGTAGTGATGGTGGGTGAGATTCGTGATTCAGAGACGGCAAACTTGGCCGTGCAGGCAGCATTGACTGGTCACCTTGTGTTCTCGACTTTACACACCAACTCTGCGGCGGGTATTTTGCCGCGTCTTCTTGATATGGGCATTGAGCCGTTTCTTCTAGCCTCGACACTTAATACTGTGATTGGCCAAAGGTTGGTGCGACGTGTGACGGAGAAAAGGGAAACATATAAATCTTCAGGTGCTGAGACTGAAGGGATTAATTCGATTATTGGTGATTTATTACCAGCAACACAAGCTGATGTGGCGGCGGTAAGTGAAGATTTGGGTTATCCTGGATTGCCGGTAAGAAATGACGACCACTATACGCTTGTTAAGGGTATAGTAACAAAAGAAACACCCGGTGGCTATTCTGGGCGTGCTGGTCTTTATGAGACAATTGAGGTGGATGATGACATTCAAAAGCTGATTATTTCACACGCGACAGCAGGTGAGATTATGAAATTAGCAAAGGAGAAAGGAACGGTGACGATGAGGCAAGACGGTATGCTTAAGGTATTATCAGGAATAACAACAATAGAGGAGGTAAACCGCGTAGCAAGTGATTTATCGTAATGCTTGTGGTATAATAGATTTATGGAAAATAGTGGGCAAAAAATACCAACAATCGAGGTTTTACTTGAAGAATGCATTCGTAGGAATGCATCGGATTTGCATGTGCAATTTGGATTGCCGCCGATTTTACGTGTAGATGGCGCATTGGTGCCAATTACGGGTATGCCGATTTTGAATGACGCGATGCTTGAAAAAATTATTTTTGAAACTTTAGACGAAGAGCAAAAAGCAATTTTCTTAAAGGACAAAGAGTTTGATTATTCATTTGCTTTTGGTGATATTGCACGTTTTCGTGTAAATGCCTTCCATGAGAGAGGGAAGATTGCGGCAGCATTTCGTTTAATCCCGAATCAAATTAAATCAATTAACGATTTGGGGTTGCCTTCAATTGTTGAAACGTTTGCGAACTATCCACGTGGATTG
The DNA here is from genome assembly GCA_045641305.1 of Candidatus Nanosyncoccus sp. GTDB lineage: Bacteria > Patescibacteriota > Saccharimonadia > Saccharimonadales > Saccharimonadaceae > Nanosyncoccus. Next base: position 2,200 of record JAZUGS010000015.1, on the reverse strand, counting down.
GTGCTAATTACTGGTCCAACGGGCTCTGGTAAATCAACGACTTTGGCGGCATTAGTTGATAAAATTAATCGTGAAAAGTCTGTACATATTGTGACGATTGAAGATCCGATTGAGTTTACACACAAATCTCAACGCTCAGTTGTTGTCCAAAGGGAAGTACATTATGATACATATTCGTTTGCAGCGGCTCTTCGTTCTGTGCTTCGTGAAGATCCGGATGTGGTGCTAATCGGTGAGATGCGCGATCTCGAAACGATTCAGGCGGCGATTACGATTGCGGAAACTGGACATTTGGTTTTTGCAACACTACATACTAACTCAGCGGCACAGTCAATTGACCGTATGATTGACGTGTTCCCGGCGCATCAACAACCACAGGTAAGATCACAGCTTTCGAATATTTTGATGGCGATTTGTTCACAACGTTTAATTCCGGCAATTGGTGGTGGACGTGTTTGTGGCGCAGAAATTATGACGGCGAATTCTGCAGTAAGGTCATTAATTCGTGAAGGAAAAACTCATCAGCTAGATACGGCAATACAAACTGGTGTAGACCAAGGCATGCAGACAATGGATAGGACTTTGGCTAAATTAGTACAAACCGGCGTAATTACTTATGATAGTGCAAGGGAATATGCGGTGGATGTGATGGAACTTGACCGGTTGATGAGGGGGTAAAAGTGAAACGTTTTAATTACAAAGCAAGGGATAAAGCTACTGGGAAAGTAGTAAAGGGATTTATCCAGGCAGAAAATGAGTCAGCGGCGGGGAAGTTGCTTTTGGAGCAGGGATATATTCCTGATTCGGTAATTGAACAAGGTGAGAATAATCCACTAGCGAAAATCAAGGACAAGATTAAAACTAAAGATAGGATTATGTTTACGCGTCAATTTGCAACTTTGATTGGTGCTGGTTTGCCACTTTCAAGTAGCTTAAAAACTGTAGCAAATCAAACAGAATCAAAACCGATGCGGGCAGTAATTGAAGAGATTTTGGCGAATGTGGAAGCTGGTAAAACCTTGTTTGATTCGTTTTCGAAATTTCCAGAGGTTTTTAATGGAGTATATTTATCTTTGATTCGCGCAGGCGAGATGAGTGGTACACTAGATTTAGCGTTAAAACGCTTAGCAGACCAAGAAGAAAAAGATGAATCAATGATGTCGAAAATTCGTGGTGCTTTGGTGTATCCTGGGATTATTTTTGGAGTTATTATTGCAGTTTTGGCGTTTATGATGATTGCGGTAGTACCACAGGTTGAGGGGTTGTACGAGGATTTGGGTGAAGAGTTACCAGGGTTAACTTTGTTTTTGGTAAATATGACGCATTTCTTTGGGGATTTTTGGTGGTTGGTAATTATTATTATTATGATTGTGGCGGGTGGACTTTTCTACTTCATCAAGAAAACACCAGCCGGTAGAAAGGTGGTAGATTCGTTTAAGTTGCATGTTCCAGTGTTTGGCGGATTGTTTAGAAAATTATACGTATCACGGTTTGCGAGGACTGCAGAGATGATGCTTGCGACTGGTGTGCCAATGTTGGATTCAATCAAAATTGCAATTAATGCGACAAATAATACGGTGGTAGAGGCGGAATATGCTAAATCTTTGGATATCATTAAAGGTGGTAAGGCGCTGTCCGAATCATTAAAAGACAGGGAATATATGCTACCTCTTGTGCCGCAAATGGCATCAATTGGTGAGGAATCTGGCAAGATTGACGAGATGCTTGGTAAGGCAGCACAAGTGTATGAGAATGAACTGGATGAGCAAATTAATAACATTTCAACAATGATTGAGCCGATTTTGATGGTGATTATGGCTGGACTTATTGGCGTAGTGGTTGGTGGTACGCTACTCCCGATTTACTCGTTGGTGTCTAGCATTTAGCATAGTTCTTATGATATAATAATGGTATGAATGAAGTTGGGAAAACTGTGTTTTTGGTGTTGATGTTTGTGGTGGGAGCAGCGATGGGGTCGTTTTTGTGCTGTCAGGCGTGGAGATTGAGATATAAAGAGCTTGGCAAGAAGAAGTTAGGGAAGAGATCGGTATGTTTGAAGTGTGGGAAAAAACTAAAATGGTATGATAATATACCAGTATTTTCTTGGATAGTACTAGGTGGGAAATGTAGAAAATGTGGGGCAAAAATTGGTGTAACGGAAATACTAGCTGAGCTATTAATGGGGGTGATAATTGTATGG
>JAZUGS010000014.1:0-36447 GCA_045641305.1 Candidatus Nanosyncoccus sp. | reverse complement strand
CCTCAACCACCCTCTTGTATGCTGCACGGTCCTAGTGTGACCACGTCGTATATTCAAAATGAATGTGCCGGCAAAGGCTGCTATGTTCCTATGGGGTGGGAAGGTAGCGTCGCCAATGGATGGGGCAATGTGCAGACTGGCCCAGCGCAGTGGAACACTACCCTTCTTGCGAACGCACAGTGGAATAACTACGGAGCAAAAAGTTTCTCAGATTTGCAAAACATGACAAGTTTGACGAACAACCTCAAGATTACACATTACGCTGCTCAGCAAATTTACAATCTTGAATATGGCACCACCGCAATTCCAGACTCCACAGGTTATTTTTGTATTACGGACAAAGTCACGGTTTCTACCTTCGAAGGCTATTCCAAAGTTATCAGTGACTCAAATAGCAGTTCAACTGGTTGGCAAAATAAGACTACCACCGCATACCTCAACTTAACGGGGTGCAATAATGGTTGTTCTGTTAGCTTTGAACACGGTGGCAAGCGCACCAAAGGTGATAAGACCTCAAGTTACACTATCAAGAAAGGCGGCACCACTATAGCTACTGGTACTATCGGCGGTACGCAGATGAAGAAAACAGACGGCACATATACCATCAGGACCGGCGAAACCATTTGTGAAACTTTAACCTTCCAGCCTAGCTCTGGCAGCAGTACTACCGTTACCACCAAAGCTTGTGCCTACGCCACAGGCAAAGTTCCAAATAACCCAGACCCTGGCAGTAGTGATGCCACACTAGATATCAAGGTCAAAAATAATAATGTTTCACGTTATAATTCATATACGGATAGTATCGTCTATGCAAAGCCGGGCGACACTATTAGTTTTCAAACTATCTATAACCCAATTCTCCAATATACCTACAACCTCAAGCCGGGTAAAGTAAAGATTGATTCCGGCACGGCCTTCTCAAATTCTTCAACTCTTGGCTCTGCCTTTAATACCAAAGTTTCTCCCGGCTGGAAAAGCGCTTTTAACCTCACCGGCGAAAACTTCTCCTATTCCGCAAATAAAACCTATACTGCCGGCAATACAGATAAAAAGACCGAAGAAAACTCGGTATCGGTATCAAACTCTCATGTAGGAAAAACATTAAAAGAAACCGCCAAGACCAACACAAATGATACCGTTAAAACTACCCCTCGCCAAGTCACCTTTACTTTTGACGAAGGCTCCGCCACTATGACTGCAGATGTTAATACTGGAACGATCAGTGACGACGCTTCAGCTAATGTTCCGTATAATTTCATCAACACCATCTCTACCAAATTTGATGGCAATTATGCCACCAGAGTTTATGCTGGTGAAACTGCTACCGCTACTGCCACCATTAAGATTAATACCAAACGTAATAATACAACGGACGGAACATACGCTACTAAAGTAGATAACGCCCAGTATAAATTTGTCGTCTATATCGGTAGCGAAAAGAGCGGGGGAACCTATAACAGCAGTAATATTTGCTCATATTTCAGTAGTGCAGTTTCAGATGGTTGCTATACCACCGGCGAAAAAACCGGGCAAACCCTCAACTCCGGCGGTGCCACAACTGGTGCAACAGAAAGCAAAAACACCTCCTTTGGTATTCCGGATTCGGCTGCCGGTACTCAGTTTTGTGTAGCCTCAGCCGTATATCCGGCAGATAGTGGAACTGAAACTAATATCAGTTCAGATTGGTCATCTCTTGGCTCCAGCTGGCGAGTCTCAGATTCCGTCTGTACCACCATTGCCAAGAAACCAACTTTCCAAGTCTGGGGCGGGAACTTTTATTCAGACGGTATCGTAAACACCTCAGTGAACGCCAAAACCACAGTTGCCGGATATAATACCTATAGCCCGGAAAATAAAACCCCAAAGTATGTCTTTGGTTCCTGGGGAGAGTATAGCGTTATTGGTAGTAAAAACATTTCCGGCATGGCTTCCGGTGCCGCATATGGATATTCCGACAGCAACTTAGCACTGGATCCGGGTGGAAGCTCTACAAACGATTTTTGCAAACATAGCCCATTGTCTATCGCTAATACTTCCTGTAGCAATGCGTTGAGGGTGGTTGGTAACTCCGGTATCAGTGGCAACACTGGCGTAAAAACTGGTATTATCAATTACTTTATCCCCACGGATACTAATCGTTACCAAGCTGTTTTAGGCGAAGTAGATTTATCTAACGGCGCAAATTATGAAGAAGATGAAACTATTAATGACAGCACCCGCTACACTTATTCTTCCGGAAATCTTAGTATCTACGCATCAGACAGCCTTATTCGCAACACCGCCCACATTATCTATGCCAAAGGCAATGTTACTATCACGGGAGATTTAATCTATGATGATGATCGCTATGCCAGCCTTCACCAAATGCCGCAATATGTTATCTATGCAGAAAAGAATATCAATATAGAATGTAATGTAAAACGTGTAGATGCTATCTTAGTAGCAGGTAAAGATCTAAACAGTAACGGCAAAGTTAACACTTGTTCAGATGCAGACTCTAGTTACAACGATGAAGACCGTTCCAATCAACTTACCATCAACGGCACCATCATCGCAAACAAACTTACTCTTGGTCGTACCTATGGTGCTGGTCCTGGTGATGCTTCCGGTATTCCTGCTGAAATCATCAATGTCACTCCAGCTACTTTCTACTGGACAACCGGTGAAGCCAACACCACTCCAAGTCTCCAGGTCACTTTCCAACGTGAATTAGCGCCAAGATATTAAACCGCTACAAAATATGGTATAATATACCTATGTTAGAGCTCGAAAAGTTAAAATCCGAATTAAAAGCATTAAATGCTGAGTATGCAAAAATAAAAAATATCACCCCAGAGGAGCGCGCCAATTTTGGTCGCGAGATGAACGAGAAAAAGGCTGTATTACTTGAAAAAATTAAGCAAGCTGAAGATGCCGCCATTGAAACATCGGTAACGCCGCTTGATATTACTGCTCCAACTGCACCGAACGAGCCAATCCCTACTTTCCTTACCGCTAATCACGGGTCTGCTCACCCACTTATGACTGAACTCGACCGCGTTGTTGAAATTTATCAGATGATGGGATTTGACGTGGTTGAATCGCGTCAACTCGATGATGAATTTCACATGTTTGACAGCCTTAATTTCGCTAAGGGCCATCCTGCTCGTGACGGCTATGATACTTTCCGTACGGATGAAGGTTTTATTCCTCCTGCCCACACCTCTACAATGCAGCATCGGGTTCTCAAAGCCTACAAGCATAATCTTACTGAAGGGAAAAGCATCGCTGTAGTAGTTCCAGGTCGTGTATTCCGTAATGAAGATGTTGACGCTACGCATGAACATACCTTTTATCAGTGTGAGGGAGTTTATGTGTCAGAAACTTGTCAAATGTCAGATATGCTAGGCATTTTGCGTGAATTTTTCGAAAAATATTACGAACAAAAATTAAATATCCGCACGCAACCAGGATATTTCCCGTTTACCGAGCCATCACTAGAATTTATGATTGAAAAACCAAAAGCCCTAGGTGGCAAAAAAGGCGACTTTCTTGAAATGCTCGGTTGCGGCATGATCCACCCAAATGTCCTCAAAACGGCAGGTATTGATCCTGAAAAATACCACGGTTTTGCCTGGGGTGGTGGCATAGATCGTCTCGTAATGCTTCGCTATGGCTTGCAAGATGTTCGATATTTCGAATCTGGTAATCTTAATTTCTTAAAGGGGTTTTAAAATGTTAATCTCACTCAATTGGCTCAAAAAATACGTTGATATTAAAATTTCTGATGACGATTTAATTCGTTTGATTGGCGCAAGACTTGTCGAAGTGGAAGGCGTCATCGACGAAACTAAAAAATACGATAATATATTCGTCGTAAAAGTTGAAACTTGTGAAAAAATCGAAGGTACTCACTTGTCACTTTGTCAGATAAATGTTGGCGATACCGAATTGGTACAAGTAGTGTGTGGTGCTCCCAATGTTCATGCTGGCATGCTCGCTGCTTGGATTGCACCAGGCGCTGTTGTCCCCGCCAGCATTCACGAAGATGCTCCATTTGTCATCGGCAAGCGTAAAATGCTTGGCAAGTATGACTCCTTTGGTATGCTTGCAGGCGCAGATGAACTTGATTTTGGTGACGACCATTCTGGTATCGTAGAAATAGACCCCACTATGGCCAAACCCGGCGACAAACTCGCGGATGTTTTTGAATTAAATGATAAAATTCTAGAGATTGAAAACAAATCACTTACTCATCGCCCAGATTGTTTTGGTCTTATTGGTTTTTCGCGTGAGGTTGCCGGCATCCTCGGTGTGAAATTCGATTCGGATTTGAATTTTTGTTTTTCTGAAACCGTGTCCCGCGAGCCTTACGAGGCGAGCGAAGTGAGCGAAACCCGCGACGGCGGGATTGAGCGAACGGGGTTGAAGAAAACAAAAATTAAAATCACGAGTTCCAATCTTTGCCCCAGATACTCCGCACTCATCCTCGAAAAACACGGCACCCTTACACATAAATACCTCACTTGGCAAGACACCATTCTTTCGAAATCTGGCATGCGCCCAGTAGATTCGATTGTCGATGCTACAAATTATCTCATGTTGCTTACTGGGCAACCACTTCATGCCTTTGATTATGATAAATTTGTTGCCGTTGGCGGAAGTGAGACTCCAGAAATTGGCGTTCGTTTAGCCAAAAAAGCTGAAAAACTCGTATTGCTCGACGATAAAGAAATTGAATTGAATGAGAACGATATCGTAATCACTTCAAATGATACCCCAGTTGCTCTCGCGGGCGCTATGGGTGGTAAATCTACAGCTATTGATGAAAATACCAAAAATATCATTCTCGAATCTGCAACTTTTAGCCTATACAATCTTCGCAAAACCCAAATGGCGCACGGTATCTTCAGCGAAGCTATTACGCGTTTCACAAAAGGGCAACCAGCATACCAGACCTTAAACGTGGCTAATTCATGCGCAAAAATGTTAAGCGGAGGTTTCATAATTACAGAAGAAATTGATTCATATCCGGCACAGTCCGAACCAATCATCATAACAATCACAACAGAAGAAATCAACTCTCTTTTGGGTACTAATTATCCAACCGATTTGATTATATACACATTAAGCAATGTAGGGTTCCAAATTAAAAACTCTGAACAGCTAGAAATTCAAGTTCCGTCATGGCGTACTGATATTCATATCAAAGAGGATATCATTGAGGAAGTTGGGCGCTTACTTGGCTACGATAACATTATGCCAACCCTTCCATTACATGCCACCGCAACTAAAAACTCAGTATTAGAACTCAAGTCGAAAATTCGCGAAATCCTAAAAAGCCGCGGCGCCAATGAACTTCTGACCTATACATTTACCCATGGCGATTTAATGGAAAAAGTCGGACAAGATAAAAAGAATGCTTATCGTATTATTAATTCCATATCTCCCGACCTGCAATATATTCGCCAGAGTATAGTCCCGTCGTTATTAACCAAGACATACGATAATCTAAAGGACGGACATCGTGAATTTGTAATTTTTGAAATGAATCAGGTCTATGGCCGCAACCAAGACATCGATGAGGATGGTGTGCCATCTCCAAAGCATAATCTTGCACTAGTTTCTGCCACCAAAGACGGCTCTACAAACTATTACAGGCTAAAATTATATCTTGAGGATCTCGTTAAAACCCTTGGACTTACTATTTCTCTGCGTAATTTTACAAAAACGACAAACGAGCCTTATTACGAGCCGAAACGTAGCGCTGATATTTATCTTAATGACAATAGAATCGGTACCATTGGTGAAATTAAAGGGAGTGTCGCGCGCGGACTCAAATTGCCGCTTGGTACTGCCGCACTTGAACTTGGGCTAGAATTCTTGCTTAATCAAAAAACTCACATATTTAACCATAAAATCAGTACTTACCCATTTGTTTATCGTGATGTTACGATCACTGCAAATAAGCAGTATGCGGAAATTGAACAAAATATTAAGAATATCCTTGATTCGGCCGGACTTATTAACGAGGTTAGTCCAGTGTCTATCTATCAGCCAAAGGACGAAGCCAAGCAAAATATATCCTTCCATCTTAAATTCTCACACCCAGATAAAACTTTGTCTAGCGACGAAATTACTGAAATCATGGCAAAAATATCATGCTTATGATATAATCATCATATGATATTACTTGATGACGTCACGAAGAAATATTCAGGCGACGAAAAACCCGCTCTCGATGGCGTATCGCTCCATATTGAACCAAACGAATTTGTCTTTCTCGTTGGCAAATCTGGCGCAGGCAAGTCTACCCTTATTAAAATGATTACCAAAGAGGAAAATCCTGATTCTGGCAAGATAATCATCGGTGGTATCGATCTTGATTTTGTAAAAAAACGTCACATCCCAGGATACCGTCGTCGTCTCGGCGTTGTGTTTCAAGATTTTAAGCTTTTACCACGCCGCACCGTTTATGAAAATGTCGCTTTTGCTCTCGAAATTGCCGGTATGAGCGGTAAAGAAATCAGAAAAACCGTGCCAAAAGTGCTTGAACTTGTTGATTTATTGCCGCAAGCTAAAAAATTCCCCAACCAGCTATCTGGTGGCCAACAGCAACGCGTCTCGATTGCCCGTTCTGTTGCTAGACAACCGAAAATATTAATTGCCGATGAGCCTACAGCCAATCTCGATAAGCTTACTACTGAAGAGATTATCGGTCTTCTCAAAAAAATCAACGACTTCGGCACTACTATCTTGGTTACTACACATAACGAGAGTATTGTTAATAACCTCGGCAAAAGAGTTGTTACGCTGAAAGATGGCAAAATTGTTAATGATCAAAAAGAGCATGGTATCTACCGTCTTGATAGTACTCCAGTCCCCAAGAACCCCATTCAGACTCCAGGTCACGCACTTAAAGCCAAGCCGACCACGAAGCCGGTTACACCAACCAGGAGGGTTGTATAATGATACGCAAAAATAAGCTTGCCACACACGACAAAAAGACTTTGAAATCTATCGCCAAGAAAAATCTTAAAACCATGCAAAAAAATCGCAGCCACCATCCTTTGCGTGCCAAAGGCCGTGTATTAAAATACGGTGCTAGTGGTTTTGTGCGCAATATCTGGCTTTCTACCGCCGCCACTATTGTTATGGCGATTACTCTTATTATCCTTTTTGTTACCGTTGTTGCAAGTGTTATCCTTAACAATACCGCCGAGCTCATGCGTGAAAAAATTGACATTACTATCTATCTTCAGCCCAACACTTCAGAGGAAATTCTATCAACCCTTACGGACACTATTAAAACCGACAGCAATGTAAAGTCGGTCGAAACTGCCACGTCTAAACAAGAATATGATAAATTTGTTGCGGAAAATGTCGAAAGCGAAGAGATTCTTGGCGTACTCGGCGATGAAGATATGCAAAAGATTATGATTTCCAAAATGCAATCCACTATGCGCATTAAAGTTTATAACGTTGATGACCTTACGAGTATTAAAGAGCTAGTTGCTACCGACCCAAATTTTAATAAATATATCGATATTGAAAAATCACCTACTTATGACGTTAATCAGGTCGAGATTGCCACTATTACATCTTGGGCCAACATTGCGCGCGCGGGCGGAATTATACTCGGCATTGTTTTCTTGGTTATTTCAATCCTTATTATCTTTAGCACTATTCGCATGGCCATCTTTAGTCGCCGCGAAGAAATCTATATGATGAAACTGGTCGGCGCTGATAAAAGCTTCATCCGTGGGCCATTTCTAATTGAAGCGGAAATTTGTGGCGTCATTTCTGGGGTTGTGTCTGCTACACTTAGCTATTTAGGCTTTATGGTTCTCGCACCACGTCTTACGGATTACGGTATCGATGTTGCATCGATTACTAGTATATTATCATCTAATAGTCTAATTTTGGTATATGCCGCCTTTATTTTCGCCGGAATTATTATTGGCCGTATTTCTGCTCGTCTTGCTATTTCTCGCTATCTCAACAAAGCTTAAGCTATTCTTTACAATTACGGGTTGTTATGCTACCATAAAAGTATGGTAATACTTAAAAGCTCTAAACAATCAATATTGTGGGCTCTGATATTTTCTCTAATGTTTTTGAGTGTATTTGCGTCGGCCAGTATGGTTGGTGCATACAGCTGTAAATCAGGCGACACCGAATGTGAAGCCGCAAAAAACAACATGTTGAACAATCAAAACGTTGCTATTGAGAATAAACGTAAGGCCAATTCCGTTGCTGAGATTATTGAAGAAATTACTGCCGAAATCGAAGAAATTACTGCCGAAATCGCTAAAAACGAGTCTGAAATTAAAGATTTAAACAAGCAAATTACTGCCACCGAAAAGAAACTTTCCGAGGAACAGACAGCTTTGGCTAAAATGCTTGTCGATATGCATTTCAACAATGATGCCGAACCCATCAAAATCCTTGCGGGATCTAAATCCATCTCAGATCTTGCCGAAAAGCAGGCTCGCGAGACTGTCGTTAAACAAGAAATTGCCGCAGCCAGCGAAAAAGTCAAAAAAATGAAAGATGATCTCGAGGAGAAAAAATCCTCAGTCGAAATGAAACTGGAAACCAACGAGAACAACCGTAAAATCGCTGATAGCAAACGCGCCGATCAAGAACGTTTGCGAGCGCAGTTTGAGAAAAATGCCGATAATGCCAGTGTCCTTGCGGACTACTGGGAAAATGAATTAAAAAGGCTTGCATACACACCACCATCCAATACTGTCGGTTGGGGTACCCGCAATTATGATGGTCCGAATACTTATCCATACCAAGATAACTGCCCACAAGATAATGTCGCATACACCGTTTATGGCGGTGCGGTATGTCAGTGTACGAGTTATGCTAACTGGAAGGCCTACGAAAAATGGGGAATTGCTTACGCAGGCACAGGTAATGCATATAATTATGTAAACGCTGGCGGAAAATATGTCCCAAACAGTGGCGCCTACACCTATGTAGATCGCATTGCTGAGGCATATACTATTGCAGTCAAAACCGATGGTGAATATGGTCACGTTATGTGGGTCGAAAGCGTTAATGATAACGGCACAATCAATATCACAGAATATAATGTAAACTGGCCAAGTATCGGATGTTATGCTGGTGATTTCTGTTCGCGTGATAATGTTGGCACGGCAGACACATATTTTATCCATTTTCGGTAATTTTTATGCTAAAATAGTAGCATGAAGAATGAGTGGAAGGAAAAAAAGACAAGTTTAGGTAATGCCATCATTATATCGGCCGTCACGCTGGTGCTTGGTCTGGCAATTGGTTTTAACGCACCAAATTTATTCTCTGGTTTTGCGCCATACCTTGGCCTATCCTCAAATACTTCAGATGTCGATTGGTCTGCGCTGAATGAAGTTTACAATAAACTTTCTTCAACGTATAATGGCGAAATCGACAAAATCGCCCTCGTTGAGGGGGCGAAAAAAGGTCTAGTTGATGCTATTGGTGATAAATACACTGTTTACATGGATTCCGAGGCCGCCAGTGACTTTAATGATGACTTGCATGGCAATGTTGGTTCTGGCGTTGGTATCGAAATGGGGTTGCGCGATGGTTATGTCCGCGTTTTGCGTACTCTACCCGACAATCCAGCAAGAAAAGCTGGCATCCTTGCAGGAGATATAATTTATAAAGTCAACGACGAAGAGGTATATTCGCTCTCGACTGATGAAATTGCCAGTAAAGTTCGTGGTGAAACGGGAAGTGAAGTCACGGTCACTGTTGTGCGTGACGGAGAAGAATTGTCCTTCACCATGAAAAGGGAAACCATTAATAATGTTTCGGCTTATGTCGAATATGATGGAACAACCGCTATTATTACGCTCACTCGTTTCGATAATGATACTGGCACTATGGTTCAAGATTTCGCTAAAGAATTCTCTGGGCTCGGCATCAACAAAGTTATACTTGATTTGCGCGATAATGGTGGTGGATATGTCTCGGCCGCACAAGATTTGTTGAGTCTCTGGCTTGATGGCGAAAAAATCCTCATCCAAAAATCTAAACACTACGGGGACTCCACCACTTCTACGCGTACTGGCAAAGCAATTCTCTCTGATATGAAAACCATTGTTCTTGTTAACGGCTCAACCGCCTCCGCTTCCGAAATTACCGCTGGCGCCTTACAAGACTACAAGAAAGCCACTGTTGTTGGCGAAACAACTTATGGTAAAGGTGTAGTTCAGAATCTTTTTGATCTCAGTGGGGGAACAATGTTGAAGGTTACAACCGCCGACTGGCACACTCCGCTCGACCGTTCTATCAATGGAGTAGGAATCACTCCGGATATTGAGGTTGAACGTACATACGAAGATATTAACACCATGAAAGATCCACAACTCGAAAAAGCAAAGGAGTTATAAAAATGAAAAGTCAAATCAAAGTCTATTCTACGCTTACCTGCCCGTATTGCCACGCCCTTATGGACTGGCTCGACGAGTTGGGAATCAAATACGAAGAGGTTGATGCGACTAATATGCCAGATATCGAAGTTGTGCCAGTGACAGAAATCAACAACAATCGTATTGTGGGTTTTGATCGCCCCGCAATTAAACGCGCACTTAAGGATGCTGGTTTACTTAATTAAGCCAGCGTAAATTTCTTCAAATTTAGCCATCGTATTACCAATATCGTGTTTTTTGGCAATTTCGAGGCTTGCTTTACTATATTTTTCGCGTAGGCTCACATCTCCCAGAATCTTTACTAATGCTCGCGTAATTCCGTCAATATCTTTTGGCTGGCATAATGCGCCATTGATGTCATTTTGACATATTTCGCGCACGGCGCCTTTATTAACTGCAATAAGTGGTAGCCCAGTGGCCGCCGCCTCAATCAACACGATACCTTGCGTTTCGATTTCACTCGCTGTCACAAAAACATCGCCCATTTTATAAATCTCATATAAATCTGGAGGCAAAATTCGACCAAGAAATAGTACAGATTCTTCTATTCCGAAATCTTTTACCATTTTTTCCAGCCGCACCCGATCCACCCCATCCCCAACTATTACCAGTATTGCTTCTGGCAGCTTCTTTAATGCCTTCAAAAAGGATTCAATCACTATACCAATTTGTTTTTCAGGATCCACCCGCCCCACATATAAAGCGATCGGCTTATCTTTGGGTATTTTGTAACGTTCGTAAAAATTTTTTGTGGCTTTTCCCGGCTTAAATGCCGTTAGGTCAACACCGTTTGATACTGCTTCTACTGGCACATGAAAGTTTTTATCACGGCTCAAAATTAAGTCATCAATCGCCATTTGGGTTGGCATCGTAACATAATCACTTTTCTTCTGCCTACTTACAAAAAAGCTTGAAAGTATTTTATTCATGGGTTTCTTTATTTCTTTAGGTATTTTCAATGGATCAGTAATAACGTCTGGATAGTTATGTTCAGTAGTTACTAACGGAATATGATTCTTGCGGGCATATCTTACTACAGTTAGTCCGATAGGATCGGAAATTTGACAATGAATTACATCCGGCTGAAAAGCGTTAAGCGCGCGTCTAACTTCTAGGTCTGGAAACACAGAAACATGAAAACCATCTTTATAAAATAATTTCTTTTTTTCGGGAACGGGATGAATTTGGTCGGGATAAAAAGGGATTTCTATTGAGCTAAGATACATTACTTGTACGCCATCCTGAATTTCGAGATGATTTTTTCCGGTTAGACTTGGGCATAGCACCATTACTTTATGGCCACGCTTTACCATTCCAACCGCAAGATTATGAGAAAAAACCGCCACCCCGTTTGTCATAGGGTAATAAACGGCCGTTGAAATTACGATTTTCATAAGTTCATTATAGCATAAATTGCGATGCCTGCCGCTACGGATACATTGAAGGATTCTTTCTTGCCACGCATAGGAATTTCCAAAAAAAGATCAATTAAGTTATAAAGAGAATTATTAATACCATGCACTTCCTCGCCCAAAATTAATACTACTTTGTTCGATAATTTTGTTTTTAAGATAGGATCACAAAGAGAATGCAAGCGTTCATCAATAATATTATTTTCTAGGCCCACAATCTGATACCCGCTCTCCCTAAGATTCTTTAATTCAGAAATTATATCACCAGACGAATAAATATCCAACATATCTTCTGCGCCCAGTGCGGTCTTGTGAATTTCTCGATCTAATTTGTCACGTAGATGTGGCAGCAACGACGTATCGTGTATCCGGGGTGTATAACCTGACAAAAGCACACGGGATACACCAAATCCCTCGGCGGTTCGAAGTATTGCGCCCACATTGTAAGTTGAACGGATATTATCTAGTGCGAGTATTAATTCCATATCATATATGATATAATATAATTTATGGAAAAGCAAATTATTGACATCGTTTCCAAAATAAAAAATGGACAAGTGGCTACCGTTCCTACCGAAACAGTTTTTGGCTATGCCGTTAGTTTGAACGCCGAACATGGAATTAGAGAACTCATGAAAATCAAGGATCGAGATTTTAATTCAGGTAAAGTATTTACGCTTGTCCCAAAAAATAAATCAGATATTTCAAAATATGCCATAATCCCGAACGCTGCCAAACGTTTAATAACGGAACATATGCCAGGAGAAATTACTTTGATTCTGCCTAAAAATCCTCAATTTAAACATTTTTACTATGATAATTTTAGTAGTATCGGCATTCGTATTCCAAACCATCCATTTTTTAGGCAATACCTTGATTTGCTTGGCCCCCTCTTATTAACCTCTGCAAATCCACGTGGTGGCACACCAAAATCAGAGACCGGCCACAAACCATCAACGATTATAGATTTCACTTCTGAGTCTCCAAAGATTATCCGTCAAGGTGATTTGATTGTCGAAATCTGATAAAATATGGTATAATTTTTTCTATGGATAGATACGAACCGCTCAAAATTGAAGAAAAATGGCAAAAACGTTGGGAGAAGGAAAAGTCCTTTATGGCTACCGAAAAAAACGGTACCCCAAAAATGTTTCTTGCCGAGATGTTCCCGTACCCTTCTGGTGCTGGCCTTCATGTTGGGCATGTCCGTAATTTTACGATTGTCGATGTACTCACTCGTTTTTATACCCAGCAAGGGATGAATGTACTGCGTCCTTTTGGCTATGATACATTTGGTTTGCCTGCTGAAAATTACGCCATCAAGACTGGGATTTCACCAAAAGATGCGACTGCAACCAACATTAATAATTTCCGCAAACAAGCCAAACGTTTGGGGTATGCAATTGATTGGAGTCGCGAGATAAATACGTCCGATCCAGAGTATTACAAATGGACGCAATGGTGTTTTTTGCAACTTTTCAAAAAAGGTCTAGCATACCAAAAGGAATCTTATCAGTGGTGGTGTCCAGTTGATCAGACTGTTCTTGCCAACGAACAGGTCGAAAATGGTCATTGCTGGCGCTGTGGTCACGAAGTTGAAAAGAAAAAAATGAAACAGTGGTTTTTCAAAATCACAGAATATGCGGACGAGCTTTTGGCAGATATTGACTCTCTGGAATGGCCAGAAAAAATTAAGACCATGCAGAAAAACTGGATCGGAAAATCGATGGGCTCCGAAATTGATTTTGAAGTTGCTTCAGGCGCCCCTGTCATCAAAGTCTTTACTACTAGGCCAGACACAATCTATGGAGCTACTTTTCTGGTTATTGCGCCAGAACACCCACTAATTTCCACATTAACCAACGAAAATACCAAAGAAGCTGTCGATAGCTATTGTAAAGATGCTCTTAGAAAATCTGAAATTGAACGCCAAGAGAACAAAGAAAAAACCGGTGTTTTTACGGGCAGCTATGCTATTAACCCGGCCACCAAGGAAAAGATTCCAATTTACGTTGCCGATTATGTGCTCTCTGGTTATGGTACGGGTGCCATTATGGCGGTGCCAGCCTATGACGAGCGCGACCGCGAATTTGCCGAAAAATTCAACTTACCAGTAGTTGAAGCCGAGCTCTGCGATTTTGGACAGTTTGGCACGCCAAAAACCACTTATCGTATGCGCGATTGGTTAATTTCTCGTCAACGTTACTGGGGCTGCCCGATCCCAATTGCTTACGACAAAGATGGTAATCCGCATGCTATACCAGAAGATCAGTTGCCAGTCATTATCCCTGAAGTCGATGATTATAAGCCAGATAATTCTGGGCGCTCCGCTCTCGCTAAGGCTAAAGATTGGCTTAAGGTGACTATTGATGGGGAAGAAATGACTCGCGAAACTGATACCTTAGATGGCTACGCTTGTTCTAGCTGGTATCTTTGGCGCTATGCTTCGCCACATGATTCTGAACATGCATGGAATCCCGACGCTATCAAATACTGGGAACCACTAGATTATTATTGCGGTGGGGACCACGCTGTTGCACACTTACTCTATGTCCGTTTTTGGTGCAAATTTTTCGCCGACGAAGGTTACTTGCCCTTCCGTGAACCCGTTAAACGTCTTCTATATAACGGATACATCAATGCACCAGATGGCAAAAAAATGTCCAAGAGCAAGGGCAACGTAATTGACCCGCTCGACGTTATCAATGATGGCTACGGTGCTGATACCCTCCGTACTTATGAAATGTTTATTGGTCCATATGATCAAGATGCGGCATGGGACCCACGCTCCGTTGGCGGTGTTTACCGCTTTTTGAACCGCTGTTGGAATCTCTGCTTTGTTGCATCATCAGGGGCAAAAGAAAACCCATTAAACGTTGATAATGCAACTATAAGAAACCAAACTATCAAAAAAGTTACCGAAGATATCCATCGCTATAGTTTTAATACCGCTGTTGCCTCTCTTATGGAGTATGTCAACGAGCTTTATAAAAATAGCGCAACGAATGAAGATTTAGTCGTTTTAGCAAAGCTATTGAAGCCATTCGCCCCACACCTTGCATCAGAAATGCTTGAAAAATTAAATTCCTATGACGAATGGCCAACTTGGGATGAAAAATATCTTGTGGCTGATACCGTTGAAGTCGTTGTGCAGGTTAACGGTAAATTGCGTTCCAAGCTTCAAGTTCCAGTATCGGATCTTGAAGATGAAGGAAAAATTAAATCTCTTGCCGAAAATGATGAAAAAATTCAAAAGTATATTGAAAATGGCATCAAAAAAACGATTTATATCAAAAAAGCCAAGCTTGTAAATATCGTAGCTTAGCCCTATCTTTCCATTATAGCATAAAAAACATAAATTGTCAACCTATTGCTTTCCCCATAAAAAAGTGGTAAAATGAAGAAAATTATCTATTATTAAAGGAGCATTAAATGCCTGAACCTAAAAAACAAAGCAGCCCAAGGAAAACTGGCCTTCGTCGCAGCCACCTTCGCTTGGAGCTCGCTCGCAGAGTTAATAAGACCTCTCCGGTCAAAGTTTTTGAAACCGCTAAAAAAACCCCAAATCTAAAGGTGAAAACAAAATAATTTATGGCAAGTAATCGACATTTAGGTAGGGTAATTGTTTTGCAAAGCTTATATGAATATGAGCTCAGAACATTAGCAAAAGACCCAGCAGTCGATTTGGACGTTATCGTTTCAAAAAACATTGAACCATTCGAGAAGACACTCGGTGATACTGAGTTTGTTTACAATCTCGCGCATGGTGTTACTGCTAATTTTGAAACCCTCGATCAAGCACTTCAACCGATGGCCCCAGAGTGGCCAATCGCCTCTATTGCTGCGATCGATCGTAATGTCCTCCGGATGGGACTTTATGAACTTTCGGAGTGTCGCGATGCGATTCCTCCTAAGGTTGCCATTAATGAAGCCGTTGAGTTAGCTAAGGCTTTTGGTTCCGATAACTCTTCGAAATTTATTAACGGAGTTCTTGGCACCGCTTATCGCGAGCTTCATATTGAAGAAGAAGAATTACATGATAAATCAAAAACCGCATCCATCGGCGGAACCGATGGGGAGGAGAACACTAAAAATTCCTGAGGCTTTGCCTACAGAAAAAATCAAAGAGTCACCTCTTAAAAAACTTACGTCTGCTGTTTTTCATAAAAAAACTGCTATTCAAGAAATTGTTCGCGAGCCAACTTCAGGCGGGATAGTTTTTAGGTTTTCCGAAGATAAAAAGGATATAGAAATCCTTTTAATTCAAGATTCTAAAGAGCGTTGGACCATTCCAAAAGGTCATATTGAGCCGGGGGAGACCGCTAAAATGACTGCGCGTCGCGAAATTGAAGAAGAAACCGGTCTACGAGACGTTGAAATTTTGACGTGGCTTGGTAAAATTCACTTTAAATATCGCAGACTTGATAAATTAGTCTTAATGACTACGCAGATCTACCTCATAGAAGCACTTAATGCCAACGAAATGCCTATGAAAGAGAAATGGATGAAAGGCATTAGATGGTTTCCTTTCGCAGATGCACTTAATGCTATCGAATATGACGATATTGAAAAATTAATGCTAATTGCAAAAAAGAAAATTCGCTCCGGCGATTATTAAAAATAGAAAGGAAAAAAATGGATACAACGGCATATCAAAATTTTGCCAAAGAAAAACTGGGCTTTGAGTTCAACGATATTGGTCTTCTGGTGACAGCGCTTACACATCGTAGCTATGTCAACGAACATAGAGACCAACATGTTTTGCATAATGAACGGCTTGAATTTCTTGGCGACGCAATATTGGAATTAATTACTTCTGATTTTTTGTATAAAAATTACAATGAGCCAGAAGGAATTATGACCGCATGGCGTGCAGCCCTTGTTCGTACTGAATCTATCGGAGAAGCTGGCAAAGAATTAGGATATGAACCGCTAGTTCGTCTTTCTAAAGGTGAAAAACACGGAACAGAACGCGCACACGACGTAATTTTGGCCGACTGTTTTGAAGCTGTGATTGGCGCAATTTATCTCGATCAAGGTCAAGATGCCGCTAAGGACTTTATATACAAGCATATTTTAAGTAAGATGGATACAATTCTTGCCGAGGGTACATGGCGTGACCCTAAATCATATTTACAGGAATTGGCTCAAAAAAATGAAGGCTGCACCCCAGTTTACCGCACTCTGAAAGAAGAGGGACCAGATCATGATAAAACGTTCACCGTCGGCGTGTATGTTGATAAAGAGCTAAAGGGCCTTGGCGTTGGGCACTCTAAGCAGGAAGCGCAAATCATGTCAGCGCGTGAAGGTGTAAAAAAGTATTTAAACAAATAGGCCTTTTCAATCTGCTTAAAATAGTGTATAATAACAAAATAACAAATTAAGGAGAAAAACAATGCTCGCGATTCGCATGCAACGTAATGGCCGTAAGCACCTCCCAGTGTATCGGATAGTCGTCCAAGAATCCCAGCGCCACCCTCTTTCGGGTCGTGTTGTGGCCGAGGTCGGCAATTACAACCCAGAGACTAAAAAAACGGTCCTAAACAAAGAAAAGGTGGAATTCTATCTTAAAAATGGCGCAAAACCATCTTCACGTGTCGCCTTCATCTTGAAAAAAGAAGGCATCAAACTTCCATCTTGGTATAAAGAGGCATCCAAGAAGACAAAAGCAGCAAAACACGCTGACAAGCTTCGCAAAAATCAACCAAAAGAAGAAACACCAGCTGAAGCTGCGGAATAAAACTTAAAAAATAATGCTCACCATGAGCATTATTTTTGTGCTATAATTATTATACTAACAATTAATCGGAGAAAAAAATGGCTACTATCGACCAACAATTCGTAGAATATATCGTAAAGACGCTCGTCAACAATCCCGACAAAGTTTCCGTCGACCGCACTATCGATGAAAAGGGTGTTCTCCTATCACTTAACGTGGATCCAGAGGATGTTGGCCGCGTTATCGGCAAGCGTGGCGCTACGGCCCAATCTATTCGTACTCTGCTTCGTGCTCTAGGTACCAAAAATGATGCTCGCTATAATCTTAAAATTGTTAACACCGATGACTATTCCGCATCAAGTAAATCAGCTACCGACGAAACTGATTCGCCTTCTCTAAGTGAGAATGAAGAGGTTTCTCTTGCCGAGAAAACACGAGGCGAGCTTGCCGACTACGATGATATCGAGCTCTAAATCCTAAAAAAGTTCTTGACTTTTACTCGTGGCTACGTTAAAATAAACATAAGCTAACTAACTGCGAGTTAACTTACAAATAAGAAGTTGAGAGCTTATATGTCCAATAAACCACCTTTTTTAGGTGGTTTTTTGGCGGATTTTAAGAAAATACACTTGATTTATGTAGCCAAATCCACTATAATGAACCACAAGAAGCAGTGTGCCCTATTTTTGCGAGCTATCTAAACCGGCAATTTTGATAGTAAAATAAGGCAGTAATCTTCGGCGCTACAAGATTATCAACACTAATAAAAAAGAGGTAGAATGGCTACAAAACCGAAATCCGGTGAACGCGTGTTTTTCACCGAAGGTGATCAAGCCCTCCCAATCCCTGATATGATTGCACATCAGAAGGATTCTTGGGAAGACTTTGTCAAAAACGGTTTACGGGAAGTTTTTACCGAGCTTAATCCAATTGACGATTATACCGGACAAAAACTCTCACTCCGTTTCAAAGATTATTATTTTAAAGAGCCAAAGGAGAATGAGCGTGACGCAAAATACAATCTTGCGACTTATGAAGCTCCTCTCCATGTTTTGGTCGAGCTTGAAAACAAACAGACTGGCGTTAAGAAGGAACAGGATATCTATTTTGGCGACTATCCTTGGATGACTGATCGTGCCACCTTTATCATTAACGGCACCGAACGTGTTATCGTCTCGCAGCTCATTCGCTCAGCTGGTGTATTCTTTAATGCCGAAACCGTAGGTCTTAAAAATTACTACGGCGCCAAGGTTATCCCTGGCCGTGGTGCGTGGCTAGAATTTGAGACTTCGCCTAATGGTTGTATCAATGTCAAAATTGACCGTCGTCGCAAAGTTCCAGTTACGACATTTTTGCGTGCATTAGGACTCACGAAATCTGAGATTAAAGCCAAATTCGAACAAGTGGATACAGGCGACATCAAATATATCGAATCAACTTTTGAGAAAGATGTTACTTCCAACCAAGGCGAAGCTTTGCTTGAAGTTTATCGCCGCCTTCGTCCAGGCGATCTTGCTACAGTTGAAAACGCCAAGTCAATGATTGAGCGTACTTTCTTTGATCCAAAGCGTTATGACTACTCCGAGGTTGGTCGTTTCAAGATTAACTATCGTCTCGGTTTTGATACGCCAAATGACCCAGCTCATCGTACTCTACAAATGAACGATGTTGTCGCGATTATTTCTGAAATCATTCGTTTGAATAATACGCAAGAGCCAGCTGATGATATTGACTCACTTTCTAACCGTCGCGTTAAATTGGTTGGTGAACTTGTACAACGTCAATTCCGTCTAGGTATGCTTCGTTTACAACGCAATATCTTAGACCGTATGTCGATGGCTAATCCAGAAGAAGTCACCCCATCCCAGCTCCTTAACTCCCGTCCAGTCGTAGCTGCTGTAAAGGAATTCTTTGCTACCTCACAACTTTCACAGCTCATGGACGAAGTCAACCCATTTGCCGAGCTAGCACACAAGCGCCGTCTTAGCTCTATGGGTCCAGGTGGCCTTACTCGCGAACGCGCCGGTTTTGATGTTCGTGATGCCCATCCAACTCATTATGGTCGTATTTGTACAGTTGAAACACCAGAAGGTGGCAACGTGGGTCTTGTTTTGAACCTTGCGACCTATGCTCGCGTTAACAAATACGGTTTTATCGAAGCTCCATATCGCGTCGTTAAAAACGGTAAAGTGACCGACGAGGTTGTCTATGTTGATGCGGCTACCGAAAACAACATGGTGATCGCTGATGCTTCCGTTAAACTAGACAAAGACGGTAAGTTCGTTGAAGATTGGGTTTCTGCCCGTATCCATGGTGCTCCTGCTCAGGTTGAGTCCAAGAGCGTAACCCATATCGATGCTGCACACAAAGAGATTTTAGGTGTTTCAGCTAGCTTGATCCCATTTGTTGAGAAAAACCGCGTCGACCGCTCGCTCATGGCCTGCGCCATGCAGAAGCAAGCCGTTCCACTTCTTCGTACTGACAATCCAATCGTTGGTACCGGTATTGAACGCGAAGTCGCCGTTAATACATCTCAGCTTATCGTGGCTGAAGGTGCCGGCGTCGTAAAGAAAGCCGATGGCGAATCAGTCATCGTCACCTACGACAAGGGCGGAGATAAAGAATACAAGCTTACTCATTTTGAAAAAACCAACGACGACCGTTGCTATAATCAACGCACTATCGTAGCGCGTGGTGAAAAAGTCAAAAAAGGTGACACTCTTATCGAAGGTGCATCTATTAACAACAGTGAGCTAGCCCTTGGTCGCGACCTTCTTGTTGCCTTCATGCCATGGCGTGGTTATAACATGGATGACGCTATCGTTATCTCTAATCGTCTTGTCGAGGATGATACATTAACATCTATCAATATCAAAGATTTTGATGTTGAAGTTCGTGAAACTAAACTCGGTCCAGAACAAGTTACTCGTGACATACCAAATGTCTCTGAGCATTCTCTTCGTCATCTTGGCGAAGATGGTATCGTTACTATCGGTTCAGAAGTTTCAAACGGTGATATTCTCGTCGGTAAAATTACACCAAAAGGTGAACAGGAGTTAAGTTCTGAGGAACGCTTGCTTCGTGCAATCTTTGGTGAAAAAGCCAAAGATGTTCGCGACACGTCAGTCCGCATGAACGGGTCTTCAACTGGTAAAGTTGTTGACGTTCGCGTTTACACTCGTGAACAAGGTCACGATCTTAAGGCGGGTGTTCTTATGCAAATTAAAATCTTTGTTGCTGAAATGCGCAAGATTGGTGTTGGCGATAAACTTGCCGGCCGTCACGGCAACAAAGGTGTTGTTTCGCGTGTTCTTCCAGTTGAAGATATGCCATTTATGGCTGACGGCACCCCAATCGACATCGTTTTGTCTCCAATGGGCGTACCAAGCCGTATGAACCTCGGTCAGCTCTTTGAAACCCATCTCGGCATGGCTGCCCGTGCTCTCGGCTACAAAGTTGCAACTCCATCTTTCAACGGTGTTCCAGATGAAAAGATTTCCGAAGAACTTGAAAAGGCCGGCTACGATAAAGACGGTCGCGTTCAACTCTTCGATGGTCTTACTGGCGAGCCATTTAACGAGCGTACTTCGGTAGGTGTTATGCATATGCTTAAGCTTCACCACATGGTCGAGGACAAGATTCATGCTCGTTCTACTGGTCCATACACTATGGTTACTCAACAACCACTTGGTGGTAAAGCTCAAAATGGTGGTCAGCGGTTCGGAGAGATGGAAGTTTGGGCGCTCGAAGCTTATGGCGCTGCTACTACCCTTCAAGAAATGCTTACTATTAAATCTGATGATGTTTATGGCCGTGCTCGTGCTTATGAGTCTATCATTAAGAATGAGCCAATCGAAGGTCCAAAACTTCCAGAAGGCTTCAATGTTCTCGTGAAAGAGCTTCAAGGTCTTGGCCTTAAAGTTGACCTCTTAGATCATGGCGAATCTAATGATGCTGGTGACGTTATCGAACGTACATCGCGTGAAATTGAAAAAGACAAAGATGATCAATCCATCTATGATCAACATAGAAAAAACACTGAGCCAGAAACTATCGATCTCGACGAAAATGAAATTGAGGCGATAATGGATGAGGATGACGGCATCAGTATAATTGAGGCGGATGAAGATGGAACAACCGACCTCGGAGAGGAGTTCTAATATGGCTTGGATGGATAATTTCATTAGTGCTTCTGACTTTGACTCTATTAGGTTAAGTGTTGCTAGTCATGACGACATCTTGAACTGGAGTTATGGTGAAGTTACAAAGCCAGAAACGATCAACTATCGTACACAAAAACCAGAACGTGATGGCTTGTTCTGCGAACGCATTTTTGGCCCAGTCAAAGATATTAATCCACATGACAGCAAGCTTAAGGGTGTTCGTTCTCGTGAAGCTGCTGTCGACAAAGAAGGTAATATTGTTACTAAATCGATCACTCGTCGTGAGCGTATGGGGCATATTACCCTTGCTACGCCAGTTGCACACATTTGGTTTATGCGCGGTATGCCTTCTGCAATGAGCCTATTGCTTGACATCACGGTTAAGAATATCGAAAAAGTTGTTTATTTTGCGACATATTTAATGACGGAAGTCAAAAAGGATGAAATTGCAAAAACTCTCGAAAGCCTCGAAGGGCAAACCAATGCTGCCCGTGATGCAATTAAGATTCGCTACAAGAAGGAGTCTGAGGTTGAAGGTGCTGACATTAAAGCATTGGCCGAGCAACAGACCAAAGAATTACAGGATCTAGAAACTGATTTTCAGTCCCGCAAAGCTACTCTTGAAAGTTTCAAAAAAGGTGGTGTTATTACCGAGATTGAATATCGTAATCTTCCAGAAGGATATGAAGATCTTATCAGCGTACAAATGGGAGCTAGCGCCATTAAGAAAATGCTTGACGAAGTCGATCTTGATAAATTGATTGAAGATTTACATAATGAAGCTGAGACATCAAAGGGGCAGAAAGAGAAACGCATTCAAAAACGCCTCAAAACACTTGAAGGTATGCAAGCCGCTGGTATCAAGCCAAACGATCTGATCATGACTGTTATTCCAGTTATTCCACCAGACTTACGCCCAATGATTGCGCTCCCAGGCGGTCGTTTCGCCACTTCGGACTTAAATGATCTCTACCGTCGCGTCATTAATCGCAATAACCGTTTGAAAAAATTAATCGATCTCAATGCTCCAGAAGTTATTTGCCGCAACGAAATGCGCATGCTTCAAGAAGCTGTTGATGCTCTGATTGATAACTCTGCCGCTCATGGCTCGCGTGGCGCTAGCTCTCAGAATGGTCGCCGCAAGCTTAAATCACTTTCTGATCTTCTCAAAGGTAAACAAGGTCGTTTCCGCCAAAATCTTCTTGGTAAACGCGTTGATTACTCTGGTCGTTCGGTGATTGTAGTCGGCCCAGAACTCAAACTTCACGAATGTGGTTTACCAAAGCAGATGGCGCTCGAGCTATTCAAGCCATTTGTTATCTCATGGCTCATCGGTAATGAATATGCCAATAATATCCGTTCGGCTTCCCGTCTTATCGAGGCCAAAGAAACCGTTGTTTGGGATGCACTTGACGAAGTGATTAAGGGGAAATATGTTCTCTTGAACCGCGCCCCATCTCTACACCGTCTCTCTGTTCAGGCTTTCCAGCCACGTCTTATTGATGGTAAAGCTATCAAACTTCATCCACTCGTAGCCTCAGGCTTTAACGCCGACTACGATGGTGACCAAATGGCGGTTCATCTACCACTCTCTGACGCAGCTCAAGCTGAAGCTCGTGAATTAATGGCCGCAGATAAAAATCTCTTAAAGCCAGCTGATGGTGCACCAGTGCTCGCTATTTACCAGGATGTAGTACTTGGCGCATATTATCTAACCTACGACAAACCAGGTACCAACCAAGGTGAGCCAAAAGCCTTTAGTTCTGTTTACGAAGCTGAAATGGCCTACGATCAGGGAATCATTGCCTTGCAAACCCCAATTCGTGTATTCGCCAAAAAAGAAATTCGCAATACAACACTTGGTCGTGTGATCTTTAACGAAATTTTGCCAGTAGATTATCCATTTGATAATTCCGTTCAAACCAAAAAGCATCTTTCCAAAGTCATGGCTGATATCTTTGATATGTACGGCGCCGAAATGACAGTCAAAACCGCTGACGCCTTGAAGGATCTTGCCTTTGAATACGAAACTATCGCTTCGATTTCTACCGCCAAGGACGATTACCCAACTTACGACGAAATCGACGATTTCATCGCTGAGGGTGATGCTAAAACCGCTCTCATTCAAGAACAATTCAATGACGGTCTCGTCACTGAAGATGAGCGCTATAAACTAACCATTGCCAACTGGCGTGACATCGATAAACGTATTTCTGACTTCCTAAAGGAAAAACTTTCCGAAATGGATACAGATATCGCAGTCATGGTCAACTCTGGCGCTCGTGGTAACATCTCAAACATCAAGCTCGCTTCAGCAGAAATCGGTATCATGGTTGATATTAATAACAACGAAATTGAGCTTCCAGTCAAGTCTAGCTATAAAAAAGGTCTTAACACACTTGAGTCCTTCATCGCTACTCGTGGCGCACGTCAAGGTCAAGTTTCTACAGCCCTTCGTACTACTGACTCTGGTTATCTCACTCGTCGTCTTGTAGATGTCTCTCAAGATGTCTTTACTACCGACGAAGATGCCGAAGATCCAGGCTTTACTGTTTATCGCAACGAAACTGAACTCTCAGGAATTGGATTTGCTGCCCGCATCGCCGGTCGTTACACCGCCGAAGCTGTTCCAGGCTACCTAGAGGCCGACAAACTCATTACCAAAGAACTTGCTGCCGAAATTGAGGCCGATGAGAATATTGAATCCGTCAAGATCCAATCTATTCTCTCCACTACCGCAGTTGAAGGTATTCCACGCAAAGCTTATGGTGTTGATATGTCTACCCGTGAGCTAGTCGCGGCCAATGAGCCTGTTGGTGTTATTGCCGCACAATCCCTCGGTGAGCCAGGCACGCAGCTTACGCTTGATACAAAGCACGGTTCGGGTGTTGCAGGTTCTGGCGCTATCGCACGAGGTCTCCCACGTGTAGAAGAGCTTCTCGAAGCTCGCAATCCAAAAGGTCAAGCTTACGTTTCGCCAATCAATGGTACCATTGAGACATGGGAAGATAATGGACACTATGTTGTTCAGATTTCTCCAGAATCTGGCGAGATTACCCGTCTAGAACTAGAGGGACGCAAGGCAGAAGTTAAAGACGGTGAGTTTATCAAAGCTGGCGTTACTATTGCCAAAAAAGATGGCAAAAAAGCCGCGCTTAAGGCTCCTCACGACGGCATCGTGGAGCTTGTCAAGGATGCCGTTGTATTAGTGGCCGCAGATAATGCACCTGTTCGCATTGAAATTCCTGGCGATGCCGAATTATTGGTTAAGTCGAGTGATTCTGTAAAAGCGGGCGATCGTCTCACTACTGGTTCCTTGAATCTCCAAGACCTCATGAAATATAAGGGTATCGAGGCTACAGAGCGCTACATTATGAATGATGTCTTAAATGTTTATGCCGCACAAGGTCATGAAATTTCACCAAAGCATCTTGAAATACTTGTACGCCAAATGTTTAGCCGCGTTCAAATTATAGAAGCTGGTGATTCTGAATTCGTCTCTGGCGATATCGTATCAAAGTCTGCAGTCATCAAAGAAAATCAAGAACTTGAGGCTGCTGGAAAAACCCCAGCAAGCTATATCAACTTGTTACTCGGTATAACTAAAGTCTCTATTTTCTCGGATTCCTTCTTATCTGCTGCATCATTCCAAGACACAACACGTGTTCTTATTAACGCTGCAATTAGCGGCCGCGTTGACCGCCTCAAAGGTTTGAAAGAGAATGTAATCATCGGTCGCAAGATCCCAGTAGGAACTGGTATCCAAACTGCCGAACCTACTACCGAAGAGTTTACAGACTTGTAGGTGCAAAAAATCTCCCTTCAGGGAGATTTTTTGATGGTTTTTTAATGGTAATTCTATAAAAACTATGATATCATAGATACAGTAATTGACAGAGGTTCTATGCATTTCAAGACTATTTTCAAATCCCTAAAAAATAAAGACATGCTCAAGCGCATTTTTGCCATTATTGGTATTCTAGTTGCCTATCGTATTTTGGCACAAATTCCAGTACCTATGGGCGATGCTTCCACATTTCGCGAAGCGGTTTCCAACCTTATTGAAAAATCCGACTTTTCGAGTTTTCTTAATTTAATTTCCGGTGGCGGACTTGCTTCTTTTAGTATTATTCTCGTAGGTCTCTCACCATACATTACGGGTTCCATCGTTGTTCAACTTTTAACCAAAGCAATTCCATCATTAGAAGAGCTATCTAACGATGGTGAAACTGGTCGCCGCAAGATTAATCAATGGACCCGCATTTTAACCGTTCCTCTCGCAATTATTCAGTCCATCGCTTATATCTATATTCTCTATCAGTCAACCATTTCCGCAAATATCGCTACCGAATTTACCCCAACGCTTGGCGATTGGGTACTTTCCATCACCGCTATGACCGCCGGATCCTTAATTCTAATGTGGATGGGAGAACTTATCACGGAACAGGGAATTGGCAACGGTATCTCTATGATGATTTTTGCATCAATCATTTCTCAATTCCCAACCACATTTGCCTCTCTTGGCACCGCATTATTCGACACTTCTGCTGGCACTCTTAATCTCTTCGGCTGGCTAGAGCTACCAGTTAATCCTACAATTTTCTGGATTACACTTGGCTTTGGCATAGCTATGCTTATTGTTGTTTACTTCTTGGTTAAACTCAATGAAGCACAACGTATTATCACTATTAATTACGCAAAGCGTGTTCATGGTAATTCTTCTTATGGCGGTATCAAATCAATCTTACCAATTAAATTAATTGCTGCTGGCGTTATTCCTGTTATTTTTGCAACCGCCTTCCTGTCCTTGCCAGCATTAATCGGTCAAGTCATTACAACTATAAATCCAGAAAACACTTTTGGGGCAACCTTAACTTCGCTGTTTACTGCGCCATCGGCCAATAACTTCCAGGCCCTCTATCCTGACGGTATTACCGGCAAATGGTTTATCTATCCTACGATTTATTTCTTACTAGTATTTCTATTTACCTATTTTTACACTTCGATTATCTTTAATACAAATGAGATTGCAGATAATCTTCAGAAACAAGGTGGCTTCATCGAGGGGGTTCGCCCTGGCATTAAGACGGCCGAATACCTTAGCAAGGTCGTCAATCGTCTCAATTTCTTTGGTGCGCTAGCTCTCGGCCTTATTGCAATGCTTCCTTTCATTACAGACTACATTTTCATTGTGATTATTGGTTATCCAATCGGTCTTTCCATCTCTGGTACTGGTCTCTTGATTGTGGTCACGGTTGCCCTAGAAAATCTTCGTTCTGTTGATTCCCGTGCGTTAATGGTAACATATGACGATTTTGGACATGAGCCTAAAAATAAATAATTGGAAAAAATTTATTCTCGGTGCAATCTGGTTGATCGTTGCAGGGATTTTTGTTGCAGGATTTATCCGAGTAGCCACTTTTGAAGCAAAATATTATAGTGAAAAAGAGGGCTCTGAACGCGTAGTAGTTGAAGATCCTACACCGGCACCAGAAGTCGACGAAACAGAGGTAACAGAAGAACAAATTGTCGAATACACCGTCGCCTATGATCGCCCACGCTATCTTACGATTGAAAAACTCGGCATCAAGAATGCGCGCATCCTTTCCGTTGGGCTTACAACCAATGGAGAACTCGGCACCCCAAATAACATTTTTGATGCCGGTTGGTATGATGCGTCTGGTAAACCTGGCCAAGGTGGAACTTTACTTTTAGATGGACACAATGGCGGTCCCACCAAAGTTGGCATTTTTAAATATCTTCCAAGTCTAGAGGAAGGTGACAAAATTATAGTTGAACGAGGAGACGGCACAATCTTTAATTATGAAGTAGTCGAGAATGTTACAGTGCCACTCGATGAAGCGGACGGACATATGGCTGTTGCTCTGCACACTCCAGTAACAGGAAAAGAATCATTATCTATTATTACGTGTACCGGTGACTGGTCTCAAGAGCGCAGCACTTATCTTTCTCGTCAATTCACGCGTGCAGTTTTAGTAGAATAATTTTAAGAAAAATCGTCTAATCCACTTGATTAGTTTGACCAACTATGATAAAATAGATTGGTAATTTATGGCTAGTCAAAAGGAAGTGATTAAAC
Organism: Candidatus Nanosyncoccus sp.; assembly: GCA_045641305.1. Taxonomy (GTDB): domain Bacteria; phylum Patescibacteriota; class Saccharimonadia; order Saccharimonadales; family Saccharimonadaceae; genus Nanosyncoccus. Next base: position 8,629 of record JAZUGS010000014.1, on the reverse strand, counting down.
TCACCGGCAAGGTCGTTGAGGCGTTGCCTAATACCCAATTTCGGGTTGAACTCGAGAATGGTCATATTATTGTTGCCCACATGAGCGGACGTATGCGCAAGAATTACATCCGTCTTGTTCCGGGTGACCGAGTCGAGGTTGAGCTAACACCCTACGATCTCACGAAGGGTCGCATCAGTTTTCGGCTCAAAGATTAATATTAAATAACGAGAAAGGATTTACACTGTGAAAGTACGTGCCAGTGTTAAAAAAATCTCCCCTGATGACATCATTGTTCGCCGCAAAGGCGTTCTTCGTGTTATCAACAAGAAAAAACCTAAGAACAAGCAAAGGCAGGGTTAAAACATATGGCTAGAATAGCTAGTGTTGTCATCCCTTCTGAAAAACAAGTTTGGATTGCCCTTACTTATGTTTACGGAATCGGACGCACAACCTCCAAAGCCATCCTTGCGGAGGCCAAAATCGAGCCTACCACTCGGGTGAAAGATCTCACCGAGGCTGAAGAACAAAAAATCAACGACATTATTTCCACGAAATATCATGTTGAAGGTGATTTGCGCCGCCTCGTGACCAATAATATTAAGCGCCTTAAGGATATTAATTCCTACAAAGGCATCCGCCACAAGGCAAAATTGCCAGTAAACGGCCAACGTACCCGCACGAACGCACGTACGCGTAAGGGTAAGGCGATCGCGGTCGGTGGTGCACAACCTAAAGCAGCAAGTAAAACATAATTTAGGAGTAATAAAATGGCAGAAGAAGTTAAAACTACTATTGCCGCTGAAGCGTCAGAAGCCGATAAAGCTCCTAAGACTAAAGCTGGCAAAAAAGGTAAAAGAATCGTTAATTCTGGCCAGGTTCATATCCAGGCCACCTTCAACAATACTATTATCAGTGTAACGGATAAAAAAGGCGAAATTCTCGCCGCATCTTCAGCAGGCGCCAACGGCTTCCGTGGCTCCAAGAAGGGTACCGCTTACGCTGCTGGCATTGCAGCTGAAAAAGCTCTTGAAATTGCCAAGAAAAACCACGCATTAAATACCGTTGATGTATACGTTAAAGGTATTGGCCTCGGTCGTGATAGCGCAATCCGCGCCGTCTCAAGCGTTGGTATTAAGATTGATAGTATTACAGATGTAACCCCAATCGCACACGGTGGTGTGCGTCCTAAGGGAGAAAGGAAACCATAATGGCTCGTGATCATTCTCCAATTGTAAAACAGAGCCGTCGTGAAGGTTACGCTCTCGCCCCAAAAGCTCATAAAGTCATGAGTCATAAATCTGGTATTCCAGGTGAACATGGTGATATGCGCGCGCGTGGCGGAAGCCTCTATCTCACTCAGCTTCGCGAAAAGCAAAAAGTTCGCCGCTCTTACGGCTTACTCGAAAAGCAATTCGCAAAATTAATGAAAGAAGCTCAAAAATCCGAAGGTCTAACCGGCGTAAAACTTCTTGAGTATTTGGAACGCCGCGCCGACAACGCAGTCTTCCGTGCTGGTTTTGCGACTACTCGTCGTCAAGCTCGCCAGCTTGTCTCTCACGGACATTTTCTATTGAACGGTCATCGTATCGATATTCCATCGATTCGTCTTAACCCGGGTGATGTTTTAGAAGTTCGTCCAAAATCCACTAAGTCTGAGTATTTCAAAAGTCTCCCAGAAATCGTTAGCGCATCTGGTGCTACGCCACTTTCATGGCTTAAAGCTGATGCCAAAAAGATGAAAATCGAAGTTACCGCTTTACCTAAGCGCGAAGACGCCGATGCTGGCATTAACGAACAACTAATCGTTGAGTACTACTCACGTTAAGGAGAAACAAGAATATGACTACTAAAACTATTCATGAAGCCAACCTTGCCGAAGTTAATCAACTCGGCACCAATAGTGCAGAATTCGTGATTAAGCCATTATATTATGGCTACGGTAACACTCTTGGCAACTCCTTGCGCCGCGTTCTTCTTTCAAGTGTTAAGGGCGCCGCAATTACAGCATTTTCTATCGAAGGCTCTACTCACGAATTCGCCGCCATTAAAGGAATTCGCGAAGACGTCGTCGACATTATGCTTAATCTCAAAAATGTTCGTTTCAAATGTGCAAATGATGAACCTGTTGAACTTGCGCTCGAAATTAAGGGTGACAAGCAATCAGAAAAAGATGGCGATAAACGTGTCGTCGCTGGTGACATCAAGCTTCCTTCAGGTGTGGAAGTCGCCAATCCAAACCAAGTCATTTGCCACATTGACGATCCAAAATTCGTTCTCAAAATGCGTTTTATCGTCGAAACCGGACGTGGATACTTGCCAATCGATAAAGCCAGTGCAGAGCGCATCCATAGCGACATGATTGCACTTGACGCCGTCTTTACGCCAGTTCTTCGCGTTCGTTACAAAGTCGAAAACACTCGCGTTGGTCAAGACACCAATCTTCAGCAGCTTATCCTTACTATTGATACTGATGGTACATTAACCCCAGAAGAAGCTTTTGAGGAAGCTGCAGCCATCTTGGTTAATCAATATACCGCTCTTGCTGGTGGCAGAATTGTCGAATCTGCACCTGCTCCAGGGCTCAAAGAAGAGAAAGAAAAATCAGCACTTCTTGCACCAGTTGAAGAGCTTGGTCTTTCTGCTCGCACCACTAACGCACTTCTGAACAACGATATCAAGACTCTTGATGAACTTCGCAGCCTTTCCGAAGGCGATTTGAAGGAACTCAAAGGTTTTGGCACGAAGGCGTTAGACGAAGTTACAGCAAAATTAATGGAGTTAAATCACTAATATGCATCGCCACGGATATAAAGGCCGCAAATTTGGCCGCGAAACCGATCAGAGGCAAGCACTTGTGCGTGGGCTGATGTGCTCCCTGATTAAATATCAGTCGATTACGACTACACTTGCTCGTGCTAAGGAAATTCGCCGTAGCACTGAGAAATTAATTACGCTCGCCAAAAAAGGCGGACTAGCTAATCGCCGTCTCATTATCGCTCGTTTGAACGATATTGAAGTTGCCGACTTGTTAGTCGACGTAATTGCCCCGCAAATCAAACGCGATTCTGGCTATCTTCGTATTGTACGCGCTGGCTTCCGCCGCGGTGACAATGCCGAGATGGGCACCATCTCTTTCGTCGATGAGATTTCGCTCGAAAAGAAGGAGACCAAATAATGAAAACCTATAGTCAAAAAGGCTCTGAAATCAACCGCGAATGGTGGACTATCGATGCTTCCGCATTGCCACTTGGTAAACTCGCCGTCGTTATTGCCGATAAGCTAATGGGCAAATCTAAGGTTACTTACACCCCACATATTGACAATGGTGATTACGTCGTTGTTACTAATGCCAAAAATATTGTGGTCACTGGTAACAAAATGATTGATAAGAAATATTATCGCCACAGTGGCTTCCCAGGTGGTCTTACCGAATTAAAGCTCGAAGAAGTTATCGAAAAAGATCCTTCGGCTGCAATTCGTTTTGCCGTCAAGGGAATGCTCCCGAAGAATAAATTGGCAGCTGAGCGCATGAAACGCCTTCGTGTTTTTGAGGGCGCCGAACATGCTCATACTGCTCAAAATCCAAAGGAGATTAAATAATGGTTGCTACTAAAAAATATAGTTATGGTCTCGGTCGTCGCAAAGCTGCAACAGCACGTGCTCGCCTCTTCAAAGGCAAAGGTGAAATCACTATCAATAATAAGTCAGCTCTCGAATATCTTTCTGGGAATAAAACTTATCTTGCTGAAATCACCGATCCACTCGCTCTTGCAGGCAAACAAAACGAATACGACATCACCATCATTGTAAAAGGTGGCGGACTTGCAGGTCAAGTTGATGCCATTAAGCTTGCAATTTCTAAAGCCATCACTACCGAGGCTCCAGATTTGCGTCCAGTTCTCAAGAAAGCTGGCATGATGAAGCGCGACCCACGCGAAAAAGAACGCAAGAAATATGGTCTTCGTTCTGCACGTCGCCGCGAACAATTCAGCAAACGTTAATTTATTAACAAAGCTACAAAAAAATAACCCTCGCAAGGGGTTATTTTTTGTGCTATAATAAAAATGTCGGGGTGCTAGCTCATTTGGTAGAGCGCGACATTCGCATTGTCGAGGTGAGGAGTTCGATTCTCCTGCACTCCACCACGCATATATTATAAGCATCATCAAAAAAGGGAGATATAATGCAAGAAGAATCCGTTAAAAAACCTAATTCGCTGGTCGTTTTTCTGGCTGGCGTTTTTTCGACTGTTGCCTTAGCAGCAGTGGCCTATCTAATCATGCTATTAGTTGGTAAGCTCAAGGCTGACACTGCCCAATCGGCCACCTATTCCAATCCTAAACAGATTGCGCCATATCTTTACGAAATTAACTATACTGATTATACGCCTGACACAGAATCTATTACCCATAAAACTACCGAAGTTTTTGGCTGTTCGTCGGTCCGTAACGGCAATTACTATGGTCGCAATTATGATTACATTTTTAATGATACGCCCGAATTTGTTGTTCGTGTTTCCAAAACCGATACTCGCCATGCTTCTATCGGTGTGGCCACTCATTACGGGCTCCGTGAGAATATCATGGCCAAAGGCGAATACGACAAACAATTAGAGCTTATTCCAAACTTCACTCTTGACGGCATCAATGATGTTGGCGTTATTGCCTCTATCAACGTTACTCCAGGTGAAGAAGATTCTGGAAAACTCACTGGCACTAACCCTGATGGTGAAGATCTCGATATGGCACAAGTCGTCCGTTTCATTCTTGATAATGCCGACTCTGCCGACCATGCTGTCGAATTACTCAAAACCCGTAACCTTTACGGCACCGCTGTTGATGGCTGGTATCTTCATGTCATGATTGCCGACCCAGAGAAAACCTATATCGTTGAGCTCCTCGACAACCAAATGGTCGCTCAAGAAAAAACCGGCGATGAGCAAATCATGACTAATTTCAACCGTAACGTCCCCGAGCTTACCGAACATGCCTCTGGTGTTGAGCGCTATGAGATTCTGAAAGAAAACTACGATGAAGGTTCTACTTTTGTCGGCATGCGTGATTTAATGAAGCGCGTTAAATACTCCAACGCCTACAATTACGCAACTTACCCAGCTTGGTATTCCGAATCTATTCCGCAATCACTTATTAAAGATCAAGATTCTGCAGAGTTTGCTACTTATCTAGAGTTCTTTGATGCTGTTCGTAAAGACTATTGGAATTATGTCACCAATGATGTTAGAAACCCAGCTAATAACAGTTTTTGGCACACCACCCATAATTCAGTCTATGATATTGAAGCACGCAAAATTCGTGTTACTGTCCAAGAAGATTATTCCAACTATTACGATTTTACGCTCTAATAGCAAAGCGCAAAAAACCACCGTCAAAGGTGGTTTTTTGATAGCCTCAAGACTTAACAGCCAGACACGGGGAACTTTAATGCCAACTCTTTAACCTCCCGTCGTACTTTAGCCAATTTATCGTTATATTTTTCTAACGCAGATTCTTCTCCAGCTTCAACACAAATTTCCGCCACGGATTTCATCCATCCCGCAATTGCTTTCATTTCCTGCGCATCGAGCCCACGCGTGGTTATTGCTGGCGTACCCAATCTCACGCCAGATGGCCTAAACGCCCCACCCTTGTCTGTTGGCAAAGCGTTGGCGTTCAAAGTCAAACCGACCATATCAAGTGCCTTTTCATAAATTTTGCCGTCAATTCCAAAACTTTTTTTCATATCTATCAAAATCAAATGGTTTTCGGTGCCACCGCCCTGCAAAACAAAGCCAAGCTTTGTAAGTTCACCCGCTAAAGTTTTCGCGTTTTCTATAATTTTCGCTGCATAGTCTTTAAATTCTGGCTGCAAATCTTCGCCAAATGCCACCGCCTTAGCCGCAATGATGTGTTCTAGCGGCCCACCTTGAGTGCCAGGAAATACTGCACGATCAATCAAAATTGGTATATTTGCTAAAGTTTTTTCTGGCTTACGGAGCGGCGAAGCTACGTTGCCACGAGATAAAATCAGCCCACCACGCGGCCCACGCAAAGTTTTATGAGTCGTGGTCGTCATTACATCGAATCCAAAATCAAGCGGATTTGGATGCACTCCGCCGGCAATTAGTCCTGCCACATGCGCCATATCGGCCATCAAAAGTACTTCGTGTCCAGCTTTTTCTGTAACTTTTTCACGAATTTCTGCCACACGTGCAAAATCTGGAATTTTCATAAAAGCTGAATAACCTACCAAAATAATTTTTGGCAAATGTTCAAGCGCTAAACGTTCCAAATCTTCATAGTCGATATCCCCATCTTCTGTTACTCCATAACCAATAAAGTTATAAATATGTGCGCTCAAAGTTACCGGCGCACCATGCGTAAGATGCCCCCCTGCTGGAAGCGACATCCCCAACACGGTATCTCCTGGCTCTAGCCATGCAAAATACACTGCATTATTTGCTTGCGCGCCTGAATGTGGCTGTACGTTGGCGTGATCGGCATGAAATAATCTACAAGCCCGATCAATTGCCAATCGCTCAATCCTGTCGACATTGTCTTGTCCACCATAGTAACGATAATTAGGCAAAATCTCCTCAGCGATTTTTGCTTCATCCCACCCTGGCACCCCTTCAAAGCATGGGTAACCTTCGGAATATTTATTTGTTAGCACCGACCCCATCGCCCTAAGCACCGCTGCCGATACATAGTTTTCGCTTGGAATTAATTCAAGTCCTTCACTTTGGCGCGTTTTCTCACTTTCAATTAAATCAAATACAAAATCTTTCATCAAAAACTCCTTATTTTTTCTTTGTATATTTATTGAAAGTATAAGTTAGATCATCTTGAACGCCTTTCTTTAATTCTATTTTATCATATTTGCTCTTATCGAATTCAGGAAAATAAACATCTGCTGTTGCCGTCTGATCAACCTCAGTCAAATATAATGTTTCACAAAAGGGAAGCATTGCAGCATAAATTCCTGCCCCACCAATCACAAAAATCTCTTCTTCACTATTTGTCCAAACCTGCGCAAATTGCGCCAAATCTTTCACTGCTTCAACACCCTCTGGCAAATCTTCTGCATGATGCGTTATAACATAGTTCTTGCGTCCCTTTAATGCACCTGGCAAACTCAAGAAAGTCTTCTTTCCCATCACTACAGGATGTCCTATTGTAGTTTCCCGAAAAAATTTCATATCTTCTCGAATATGAAATACCAAATCGCCTTTTAGCCCCAATTCGCGATTTTTTCCAATACAGGCAATCATACTAATCATAAACTACTCCGTCACCGGCATCACGATTTTACCCTGATGCTCATAACCTATCAATTTGATGTCTTTTAGTTCCTTTGAATTATCAAATTTAAAGAAATCTTTTATGTCCGGATTAATCCAAAGCTCTGGCGCATCGAACAGTTTACCATCTGTTGCGATTTTTTCATCACGTCGTTTAAGCTGCTCACGAATACCGTCAATTTGATTTTCGTAAATATGTGCATTATTAATTACATAAGTGAATTGTCCTGGTTGTAAATCACATACCCTAGCAATCAAATGGCATAGTACTGCATACTGACAAACATTAAACGGCATGCCTAGTGGCACATCATTCGACCGTACGGTTACCATCATATTCAACCGCTTACCCGTTACATTCCACTGGGAATTCCATACGCAACTTGGCAACGCCGCCGTCGGCAACCACTCATTTTGCCACAAACTCATAATCATCCGGCGATTACACGGATCAGTTTTCAGAGTCTCAATCAAACTTTCGGTCAAATGATATTTATTCACAATCCAACCATACGCTGTCCCAATTGTACCGGCAAATTCTTTGCCAAAATCGCGCCCCATATACTTGCCGTCCGCGCCAATTTCCCACTCATCCCAAATCTTAATTCCGCGCTCGTGTAGCCACGACACATCATTGCTCATCGCTTGATAAATCCACAGCATCTCTAGTACTGCCGTCTTAAACGCCACAAATTTAGTTGTCAAAATCGGGAATTCTTCGCCTAGATCAAAAGTCAAAATCTGATGTGGCAGGGAATAAGTCGTGGTCGGCTTCGCGGTCTGCGCCAGATGTGTCGGCATGTTCGTCCCACGTGTCGCCGAAGTTTTCTTCTCTAACACTTTTGGGTCGGTCGTGATTTTCTCGCCATCCCGCAAAATCCGTTCGCATAAATCAAGATACGCATTATCAAACTTACTCATAATACCTCCATTTTCTTCAGTATATCAAAAATTCTTCAAAATAAAAATACCCCGGGAATTTTTCCCAGGGTAAGTTAGGTTAGGGGTTACGCCACTGATACCACTCATTGTTGTTCAGTAGCAAGGTTATCATAACGACAATAGCAGTGAAAAAGCCACTGTCATCATACTGTTCGATCTCTCTCGAGATAAAATAATCAACGGCCCACATTTCCGAGGCTTTAAAACGTCTGCGAGGGTTCATGTCCCCATCGGCTTGACGAATGATTGCCATTTCTTGAGCGTCACGCGTAGTGAGATACGGATCGTTAAGGGTAACATACGGTGTTGCAAGGTCATCGCAGGAACTTAAATAAAGTGTTACGATAAGTGCCGAAATCTTATCTGCCATATACAACGCGCGTCCAGTCACCGAACATTTTTCCTCCA
>JAZUGS010000013.1:0-67777 GCA_045641305.1 Candidatus Nanosyncoccus sp. | reverse complement strand
TTTATTCCGCGATGGAAGATTATAAGCTCGATATTGTAATCGGCAAAGGCCCTGCCGCTCGTTCTGTCCGTCTCGATCTTCCGCATTTTACCGTTATTGGTGCTACCACTCGCACTGGTTCACTTGCTGGCCCATTGCGTGACCGTTTTGGTATTATCCATCGTCTAGAGTATTACAAAGAGCCTGAAATTGAGCAAATTATCACCCGTACCGCTAATATTCTAAACACTAAGATTGATCCTGCCGCTACCTCACTCCTTGCCACGCGTTCTCGCCTTACTCCTCGCATTGCCAATCGCATCTTCAAACGTGTTCGCGATTATGCCGACGTCAATGGCGACGGTATAGTCGATAAAATCACTGCTGAAAAATCCCTCGCACTCATGGAGATCGACGAACTCGGTCTAGATCCTGCAGATCGCAACATGCTTTCTCTCATGCTTGAGAATTATGGCGACCGCCCAGTTGGCCTTACCACTATCGCCGCGCTTACTGGTGACGAGACCGCTACCATCGAGGATTATTACGAACCTTACCTTTTGCAGCTTGGCCTGCTAGAGCGCACTCCCCGCGGCCGTCTTGTTACGCCAAAAGGGAAAGAACATTTAAAGAACGTCAAAATATGATATAATATAAAAGAGGACAATATATGGACGAGAGCCTAACTAATATTCGCCACGAACGTAGCAAAAAAGATTTTCCAAAGCTTGCGCTTGAAGATGGGGAATTTGTTGAATTTGCAATTTTAAGAGCCAAAATTTGTGCTTTTCTTATCTGCGGAGCAGTACTAATCGCTTTTCTTATTCTAGCGTTAGCTTTTATTCTGGTTAATACCGGTCAAACATATCTCGATGATATGGGTAAGAGTTTTGTTTATATTATCTTATTTGCTCTCCTTGCGGCAACTATTCTTGGCGGAATTATTGCTTCTATGATTTACCACGGCAACAAACTTTTTATTACTAATATGCGAGTCATACAGATGGTCATGAATTCTCCGATGTCCACATCTGTAAACATTATCGACCTTTCTTCCGTTGAGGATGTTAGCTTTCGTCAAAATGGCATTCTACAAAAACTCTTTGGCTATGGTACTCTCCGTCTCTCTACCGTTGGCGATGAAACCACATATACTGCCCGTTTCGTCAATGTCGCTCCAGAGGATCTAAATTCTATTACGAAACTTGTTTCAGCCGCCAAGAAAGACGACTAACAATTAATTACGATTTCTTTTAAGATAAATATCTTCTTTTTCTAATACTGCTTTCAAAGTATATTCTTTACATTTACCGTTCGTGCAGTTTGCTGGTTCATAGGAATAAGAGCTACCCTCCACGCCAAGATTGATTCCCATGGGATCAGTCCAAAGCGCTGGATCAATCATTTTTAAGTTGTTCTCCGAAATAGTTTCTGGATAATATTTATTACTAGCATAAAAACCTTCCTCGAGAGCATAATACATGGCATTAATAGCAGTCTTACGATCTTCATCGCGCTCCATTGCATCTACATTTGACTTCTGAACAAAGAATAATACAAGCAGCAAAGTCGCAAAAACTCCTACAATTAAAATTTCTAAGATAGTAAATCCACTTTTTTTGTTCATAACTCTATTATATCACGGAAAAATGTGTTATAATGATAAAAGTTGGTACCGTAGCTCAGCTGGTTAGAGCGTGGGACTCATAAGCCCAAGGTCGGTGGTTCAAGACCACCCGGTACCACCATTTTTTGTAGATATAATCAATTCTTAGTCGTGAGGTTGTAGCTATTTGACAGCAATGTTATAATACGCCCCATCTTGCGCAAATATTTCCATCAATCGTATATTCTCGTTGCGTTTTGCCTCGGTATTGTTACGGGAGCTGTCTTGGGCATAGTTTTTCGCTGGAGTTTTTTATCATCACCAATTTGGGTAATCTGCGCGCTGCTTTTGCTTACCTATGCTTATTTCTGTCCAACTCATACTTTTCTAATTTTGGCTTTTCTCGCTGGCAATATTATTATATTTGTGCGCATTGCCAATGTATTACAAAATGGTGTTGACACTATGGATCAATGGTCGTGGGCTGTCCAGATTCGTGATTGGTTCGCTTCACGAATTTCTAATCAACTACCAGAAACCGAATCCGGCCTTGGCCTTGCGTATTTGCTTGGTATTCGCGATAATCTTCCAACTACGCTGAAAGATAGTTTGCGTATTGTGGGCCTCACGCATATTGTGGTTGCTAGTGGCGCGCATCTTTCGATTATTACAGATGCTGTGCGTAAAATTTTTGGCAAAATTTCACGTTTTGCCAGCCTACTTTTTGCAACTATATTTACAATTTTGTTTATGGTTATGGTAGGTTGGACGCCGTCCATACTTCGTGCTGGAATTATGGCGATCCTTTCACTCGTCATGTGGTATGTTGGACGTAAGTTTGCTCCTTGGCGCCTGATTCTTATCACTATGTCTATCACACTAATTATTAATCCAGCATATCTCACGGACCTTGGCTGGATTCTGTCTTTTGCTTCTTTTGCGGGTATTATGCTCCTATCGCCCGCTTTGCAGCAATTTTTCTTTGCCGAGCGCAAGATTGGCTTTATCGCTGAAACTGTTCTAACAAGCGTTGCTGCCACTCTTGCCACAATCCCCGTCACTTTGTATTTCTTTGGTTCGTTTTCGCCCATTTCTATTATTGCAAATCTTCTCATTCTTCCCACTTTGCCATATGCCATGATTGCCACTTTTACTGTCGGCATAACCGCGGGTGCGGGAGTTCTTGGCAAATTCTGCAAAACTCTCGCTACCTGGATTTTAGACTTCCATATTGGCATAGTCAACTTTTTTGGTGCGCAAACTAGCTTTCTCATTACCATTCCAAAATACAACCCACTTATATTTCTACTCTATTTGCCTATCCTCGCACCTTTCATCATTGGACTTTTTAAGAGAAAAATGCTAAAATTAAGAAAATCTAATATTAATTTTGGAGAAAATATGTCAGGACATAGCAAGTGGGCGACCACCAAGCGTCAGAAAGCAGTCGTTGACGCCAAGCGCGGAGCACTGTTTACAAAAATCGGAAATCAAATCGCAATCGCTGCACGTGGCGGAACTGACCCTGCCATGAATCCGTCTCTTGCTATGGTTCTTGAAAAAGCTCGTCTTGCAAATATGCCAAAAGCTAACATTGAGCGAGCTATTGCTCGCGTTGCCGATAAATCTGCTGCCGCGCTTATCGAAGAAACTTACGAAGCTTATGGTCCTGGTGGCGTTGGCATTATTATTGAAGTTGCTACCGATAACAAAAACCGCACGATGCCAGAAGTTCGCCATACCCTTGATAAGTGTGGCGGTCGTATGGCCGATCCGGGTTCGGTTATGTTTCAATTTACTCGCAAAGGCGTGATTGAGATTTCCGATAAAGGCGAAGAAGCTTTAATGGCTGCGCTTGAGGCTGGAGCCGAAGATGCCTCCGAAGAAGATGAAAGCATTGTGGTTTATACGGCAGCTTCCGATCTTATGAAGGTGCGTGCGGCGCTTATCGAGGCGGGGATGACCGTTACTTCTGCTGAGCTTCAATATGTCCCTAATAATACTGTTCCAGTAGAAGGCGAAACCGCAGAAAAGCTCGAAAAACTCCTTGATTCAATTGATGATTTGGACGATGTTACTGCAGTTCATACCAATGCAGAATAAAGTGTGATATAATAGATAGCGGAAAGGTGGCCGAGTGGTTGATGGCACTGGTCTTGAAAACCAGAGGGCGAAAGCCTCGCAGGTTCGAATCCTGTCCTTTCCGCCATTTTTTTATTGAACTTATGTTATAATGAAATTATGGACGAAAGTGAGGTACAAAACAAACGTCGTATCAACGAAGAGCAAGCGACCGCTGGCCGTGCTCGTATTTTAGGTTTACCATATCTTGATACGCGTGATTTTGAAAATGATATCCCCTTAACTCAAGGACTTCTCACTATTGATGAAATGCATAAAAATTTCATTCTCCCACTTCAAAAAGGCGGTGGGGAAGATCATTTTCAGTTTATGGTCACCAGTCAGACTCCTCGTACTTTGATTACCCAAATGCATCGCAAGTATGAAGATGAAGGCGAGCGTGTAGATTTCTTCCTTATCTCGAATTCTGCCTACAAAGTTTTCATGCTTCGCTACGACCCGCCACAGCAGGTTCAATACGACGATATCAAGATTGGCGATGAAGGAGACTCCGAGACTATCGCTGCCGTATCCAAAACTTTGAGCTCGGTTTCTACCGAAAAAGTTTTTGATTTTCTTCTCGACCAAGCCGACAAGCTCGGATCGTCCGATATCCACATTGAGAATATGCGAAACGAAATTCGTATTCGCATGCGTGTAGATGGCCTACTCCATCCTGTCGCTACTATCGACAAAGATCGCTATCGTATTTTTATGGGTGAGCTCAGCTCTCGTTCTAACGTTTCTACTGCCTCGAATACTCCACAATCCGGTCACATGCAAAAAGAAATTTATCGCGATGGTGTTTCTCATCTTCTCAATATCCGCGTCGAAACAATTCCAACTATGTATGGGCAAGATGCTGTACTTCGTCTATTCAATTTTGACGAATCGCTACTAAATCTCGATCTTCTTGGCCTTTCCGAAGCCGAACTCAAAGAAATCAACGAAGTCATCTCACATCCTCGCGGTCTTGTGCTTATGGTCGGCCCTACCGGCTCCGGTAAATCTACAACGCTTTATTCGATGCTAAATGCTTTAAATACTACCGACCGTAAGATTATTACTTTGGAAGACCCGATTGAATATGGCATTACCGGTATTTCGCAAATTCCTATTAACACCAGCAACGGCGGCTCTTTTGCCGAAGGGTTGCGTAGCGTCTTACGTCTTGATCCTGACGTTGTTATGGTTGGCGAAATCCGTGATGGCGATACTGCTAAAACTGCTATTCAGGCTTCCATTACTGGCCACTTAGTATTATCATCATTCCATGCCAACTCTACTTCTGCTGCTTTTTCACGCATGATTGATCTTATTGGTACTAACCCAATTTTCAGTAGCTCAATTCGTCTCGTAGTGGCACAGCGCCTTATCCGTAAACTAGTCGACAATAAAACTCCACGTGAAGCCACTGAGGCTGAACGTAATTATATTCGTTCCACTCTTGAGGGTATCGACCCTGCCCATCTTGCCGGTATCGATCTTGGCCATATCACACTCTACGACGCGACCAAGACCGAAGACAACCCATTTGGTTATGCTGGCCGCACCGTTATTATGGAACAACTTGTTGTTAGCGATGATATCCAAGCCTTTATTCGTGGCGACGTCAAAGACATCAACACTAAAGCCATCGAAGAAACTGCCAAGCAGCACGGCATGCTTACGCTCGAGCAAAAAGGCGTTCTTGCCGCGCTTCGTGGTGAAACTACTCTCGAAGAAGTCTCACGTGTGATATAATATAATAGGTTGGGGCCATCGTTCAACGGATAGGACATAGACCCTCTAAGTCTACAATGCAGGTTCGATTCCTGCTGGCCCTACCATTATTTTTTACCTAGCAAATAGTTTATCAGCATTTCCACCGTGAAGAACCCCACTAGTTCTTCATTTTTGTTGACCACCATAAAGTAAAACGTATTTGTTTTGAGCATTTTTTCAACTGCGAATTCTAGGCTATCTTTTTCGTGCAAGAATTCAAAAGTTTTATCCAAATATTTTGCTGCTCTATCAGTCTTTTTGATTTCTAAAGCATTTAATGCGTCAGTATGAATCACGCCTTTAATATGACTTTTCTCATCTACCACGGGGAAATGCGTAAAACCCGACCGATACAGTTTATCCAATGTTAGTGGACCCAAAAAGTCCTTTTCATACACAAAAACCATATCCGCTTTCGTCACCATTAAATCTGCAATTTTTCGTCCTTCAAATCCCATTACCGCCGCAATTCTTGCGCGGTCATCATTACTCAAGATATTGCGTGGCGTCCGCTTCAAAACTTCCACAAATTCTTCAAAAGTTTTCGGAGCAAACTTAGGCGCCTGAATCTTTTTGCGGTAAGGCTCTAGCTTTGGGTCGAGCCACGCAACTAATTTCCGCATAAATTGTTCCCACATGATATAATAATTATACACTAACTAGGAGTTTTATGAATAAAATTATCGGTACTATCATCGGTGTGGCTGGAGCTGCCTTGCTCGGTTTTGCTACCTACTCAATCATTGACGGCAATTCCAAGGCTACCGATTTCGCAAAATATGATTTTTACTCAGTTATCGAGCCTAGTGCGGATAATGGGTTTATCGGCGATCATGTCAAAGGTTCAGCCACCGCGCCAGTTCTCATTTTTGAATATGCCGACTACCAATGCCCAGGCTGTGCGCAAATCAATACCAAGATTAATAATATCCTCGACCAGCTAGGCGACGAAGTTGCTGTAGTCTATCGCAGCTTCTTACTTTCTTATCATCAAAACGGCACTGCCGCCGCGTCTGCCGCCGAAGCTGCTGGCCTGCAAGGTTATTGGAAATCCTATGCTGACATACTTTTTGACAATCAAGCGGAATGGGAATATGCCAATGCTTCTAACCGCACCGAATATTTCAATAAATACTTTAATGAAGCCACCAATAATCAGGGCGACCTCGATAAATTCAACGCAGATATTGCAAGTGAAAAGGTATCAAAGAAAATCAGTTTCGACATGGGCATTGCCAAACGTATCGATATTGGCGGAACTCCAGCACTCTATGTTGATGGCCAAAATATCAACTGGAGCGGTGCTGGTAGCATTACTATAAACGGTAAGACTATCTCGTGGGACTCGTCCCGTGGTGCAGAGTCCGACCTTCTTAACCTCTTTACCGATATTGTTGACGCTAAACTCGGTAATTAACCAGTCAGTTGTAACAAAAAATCCCCTTAAATTAAGGGGATTTTGTCCGAAATCAAATTTCAATAAACTCTTGCCAAGCGGCAGGAGCGATTTTGGACTTCTTGCGCTCATCTGAACGCTTTAGTCGTTTGATACGCATATCGTAATATTTTAGCAAAGCTTTCGAAATAATGCAAGTTATGGTATAATAACCTCTATGAGAATTCTGACTAACGAACTAAAAAACTACCTTGGTAAAACTGTAACTGTCATGGGCTGGGTGAATTCCCGCCGCGATCATGGCGGCCTTATCTTTATTGATTTGCGTGATCACCAGGGAATTATCCAACTTGTTGTTACTCCCGAAACTGTCGACGCCTTCAAACTTGCTGAATCTGTCCGCGATGAGTTCGTTCTCTCCGCTACTGGTACTTTGCGCGAGCGCGCCCCCGAGCTCAAGAACCCTAATATCGCCACCGGCGACATCGAACTTGTCGTTGAAAACCTTACCCTACTCAACAAATCCGAACCTCTCCCGGTTAATACTCATGACGATGGCGAAAAATCCAGCGAGGAGATGCGTCTTCGCTACCGTTATCTCGATCTTCGTCGTCCATCTATGCAAAAAATTCTCAAGCGTCGCTCCGAGTTTATCCGTTTTTTGCGCAATTACATGTATGACCACGGCTTTACCGAAGTTGCTACGCCGATTCTTTCTAATTCATCACCTGAGGGCGCTCGTGATTTTCTCGTGCCATCCCGTCTGCATCCGGGCAAGTTCTACGCTCTCCCCCAGGCTCCACAACAATTTAAACAGCTTTTAATGGTGGGTGGCCTCGATCGTTATTTCCAAATTGCCCCATGCTTCCGCGACGAAGATCCTCGTGCCGACCGTCTTTATGGTGATTTCTATCAGCTTGATATGGAAATGGCTTTTGTCGAGGATGGTGAAATCGTCCGCCAGACCATCGAGCCTCTCTATAAGGCACTCGTAACTGATTTCGCTGGTAAGAAACTCCTCTCCGAGGATATCCCCCGCATTCCTTATCGCGAAGCTATGGAAAAATACGGCGTTGATAAGCCTGACCTTCGCTACGGCATGGAGCTTATCGACCTCACCGATGATTTCAAAAATACCGATTTCAAAGTTTTCAAAGCCGAATGTGTCAAGGCTATTTGCGTCAAAGGTGGTGCCAGCCTCACTCGTCGTGAAATCGACATTTTCACCGAAAAAGCCAAAAAAGAAGGTGCTGGTGGTCTCGCCTACATTCTCTATCAAAACGGTGAAGCCAAGTCTCCTATTGCTAAATTTATGTCCCCCGCCGAACTCACCGCCGTCAAGGAAAAAACCGGCGCAGTAGATGGTGATGCCGTATTTTTCGGCGCTGACGACCGCGCTAAAGTTAACAAAGTCTTAGGCCAGCTCCGTATCGCCTTTGCCGACCATTTCCATCTTAAGGATGACAATATCGTTGCCTACTGTTGGGTAGTAGATTTTCCATTTTACGAATGGGACGACAAAAACAACAAACTCGACTTTGGTCACAACCCATTCAGTATGCCAAAAGGTGGCTTGAAAGCACTTGAAGAAACCGAGGATAAGCTCGACATTGTCGCTGACCAATATGACATGGTTATGAATGGCTATGAGGTTTGCTCTGGCGCCGTCCGTAATTACAACCCTGAAATCATGTACAAAGTATTTAACATTTTGGGTTATAACAACGAATATGTCGAATCTCGCTTCGGCGGAATGCTCAGCGCTTTCAAGTTTGGTGCTCCACCGCACGCTGGTTGTGCTCCTGGCATTGACCGTATTTTCATGGTACTCGAAAACACCGACAACATTCGTGATATTGTCGCCTTCCCAAAGAACGGTAACGGTGTCGACCTCATGATGAACTCCCCGTCCGTAGTTGATCAATCACAGCTCGATGAAACCCATCTGGCCATTATTCCTGAAGAGGACTAAATATGAATAAAAGGGTGGTACTAAATAAACTTAAATTCAAAAAGCTCAAAACTTGGCAATTACTTTTGGTACTTATTCCTCTCGGTTTTCTCGATGCTACGGCTATGCGTTTCGATCACCTCAAAATGGTCGAACTGCGCGATGCTGTCCTCGCTGCCGACGCAGCCGAAGATGACGAGCGCCTCGCTTCAGCTCTCGATAATCTCAAGAACTACACCTTTGGCAATATTGTTATTAACGTTACCGATGATAATGGTATCCAAAAAGTCGCTTTTGGCACTGGCCCATTCTATCTAGAGCATCAATATCGCCGCGCCGCCGAGAAGGCTTTAGAAGAAGCTGAAGAATCCTTCGCCTCCGACGAGAATCCCAACGGCAACGTCTATGCCATGGCCTCGAATACTTGTAGACCTCTTGCTATCGCCAATGGTTGGACTTGGAGTTCTCCAGAGTTTATCAATTGTATGACTAGTGAAATCGAAAAATACCCCGCCGCCGACGACATCAAAGACCAAATCACCGCCGCACTTCCTTCTACCGAACTTTATCGCAAAAATTACGCCTCTCCCATCTGGGCTCCCACTCTCTCTGGCTTTCTATTACTTATCACTGCGCTTATTATTGTTGTAATTTTTATTCGCTTTATTATTTGGATTATCCTCCGCCTCTCTCTATTGTTTCTCTAAAACTCAAGATTTCCCAAAATCCCTCTTGACTTTATCTCGCTGGGGTCATAAGATAGAGATATATTAACTTAAGGAGGAAAGCTTAAATGGCTTACGAACATACCAACGGCAAGGGAACCACATACTACCTTCATAAATCCGAAGTTACTCTTCGCGGTGGTAAACCACAAACTATCTACTTCTTCGTCAAAGATGACAAAGCCGGTAAAGGTGAACCATGTGATCTCCCTGCTGACCGTATGGTCTGCGAAAATCCACGCAACGGTTTCTTGACCCTCAAGAAAAAATAACCAGCGCGCAAGTTAATTAGGTGCAAGAAAAAATGCTACTTCGGTGGCATTTTTTCGTACTAAAACCAATCGGCAAAAACCTAAAAAGTTTTGCAAAACTATTCTTGATTTTTGCCGTTTAAGAGAGTATAATAGGCTTATGGCAGATCAACATTATGTTACTATTCCCGTCATCGCCACAAAATGGCAGATTTCTGAGCGCGCTGTTCGCGACTACTGCGCCAAGGGGCGTATCGAAGGCGCCAAGTGCGAGGGCGGAATTTGGTATATTCCAGCCAACGCCACCAAGCCTGCTCGCCTCAATGCTAGCCAGTCGCCTACTCGCGACCTGCTTTCTGTGCTCCGCTTCGAAGACCGCAAAAATATCTCTGGTGGCATCTATCATCGTGTGCAAATCGACCTCACTTATAATTCCAATCATATCGAGGGCAGCCGCCTCTCCCACGACCAGACTCGCTACATTTTCGAGACCAACACCGTCGGCATTGAGCATAAGTTTGCTGGCGTTCGTGCCGATGATGTTGTCGAGACGTCCAATCACTTCCGTTGCATTGATTATATTATCGAAAACGCCAAGCGCAAGCCTACCGAGACCATGATTCGCCGCCTCCATTTCATCCTCAAAAACGGCACCTCTGATAGTCGCGAAGATTGGTTCGCTGTCGGCGCATACAAGAAGCTCCCCAACGAAGTTGGTGGTCAGTCTACCACCGCACCAGAAAACGTTAGCAAGGAAATGAAAAAGCTTCTCAAATGGTATCGCTCACGCAAGGTACTCGGCCTCGATGACCTTTTGGAGTTTCATTATCGTTTTGAGGCGATTCATCCCTTCCAAGACGGCAATGGCCGCGTTGGGCGCCTCATTTTATTTAAAGAGTGCCTCCGCCTTGGCATCGTGCCATTTATTATTGATGATGAACTCAAAATGTTCTATTATCGTGGTCTCAAAGAATGGCAAAATCAGCCAGGTTACCTCCGTGATACCTGCCTTGCCGCACAAGACAAATTCAAATCTCTATTAGGCTATTTCAAAATAGATTTTTAGCATAAAACCTATTCACAAAACCATCACGGCATTGTATAATTAAATGTAGTTATGGTTAATAGCTGTCACAAAAATAAAATAAACAGGCTCAAATTGTCCCCACAAGTGCGACATTTTGTGCCTTATTTTGCTTGTGGCACGCTTGGCCTTCTCTTGTTCTTTACAATCTTACCTCTGGCCCGTAGAGATGACAGCGCTACGGCCAAAATCGATCCACAAAATTACTCTCTATCCCTCTCCACACCGCAGAGTACTAATCTATCTATCAACCCGTCATCATCAGGCGCAGTTGGTATCGCCGAGAACAGTATCAGCGTCACGGCCAACTCCCCTTCTGGCTACACACTTTACATCGCCACCAATAAAGGCGTCACAGATAATAAAATCTACCTCGAAGGTGCCACTACCAAGGACAACACCAACACTATCAATGCCACCACTGGCACTTTCGCCAGTCCTGCTGCGCTAGATAATAATTCTTGGGGCTATGCCGTTGCTAATGTTGCCAATTTTGACGCTACTTACGATACCACTAGTCCTTCCGCCGATGCCAAGTTCGCCGCCATGCCGCTTTATGCTAATGTAGATCATGATACTACTCAAGCCATCAAGCATAAGACCGCCTCTGCCATCACTCCAGAGACCACTACCGTTTACCTCGGTACCAAGGCCAACATGACCCTCACTCCAGGCGATTACACTACTACCTTAAGCTACCTTGTCATCGGTCACCTTGTCGATTCCGCCTCCACTATTGGCGAGATTGACATTGCCGAGGGCGAAACCACCATCCCGGGCGACTACAGCAATAAGACCATCCACCTTACCACCAGCCTTTCTACCAACCTCTACCTCGGCGACGTTGCCGTCAACCTCACCAATGGCGACACCACATCTTCCTGCGCAGATATCGTTATCACCACACAGAACCCCCTCACTCTGAGCTGCAAATTGCCAAATAGTCTCGCACTTGGTTCATACGATGTCGCCGTCGAGACTGGCATCTGGACCCACACCAAAGAAAACCTCTTCACCATCAAAAACTTCTTCTATCTAGAATACAACAAAAACACCACCGATACAGTTACCAGCCTTCCAGAAGGCGTAGAAGATAGTAGTGACGATCCTGACGACGCATCACTCAGCTTCAATGTTACAGGCAAGCCAGTTCGCTCCGGCTACAACTTCCTCGGCTACGACGAAAACTCCACTGCTACCACCCCAACCTATGCATTTGACCCCGACAATAACTCTTACACCCCAGCTACCATCTCCGTCCCCAAAAACACCACCAAGACCCTCTATGCTATCTGGGAAGTAGCCAGTTTATGCGGTACCACTCCTGCCATGCAGAATATCACTAATCTCAAAAGTACGCTATTTAAGGATGTTAACACCCAAGTTCAACTCTGCGATGAGCGCGATGGTAAAACCTACTACGCTGCCAAGCAAGCCGACGGCAACATCTGGATGACGCAGAACCTAGACTTTGTGTTAGACACAGGAACTACTCTAACCGCCGCAGATACAGATTTAAACTCTGCCACAGCAGTAGCAAATGGCTGGACACCAAATCGCAGCACTCAAGACCATCAATATAAGACCGCCAGTGGCATTGAAGATCCAGATGGTCAATGGGATGGTGATTTTAACACAACCGCTCATTCCTACCGTCCCGCCTCAGACGTAGCAGCCGGCACCTCTGGCGACTATGGCAATGACGGCGATACCTATTTCTCCCCAGTCTATATGCAAAACGGCACTACATTCGTAAATTGGAAGACTGAAGACGACTGTATAGGTGCAGGCAATAGTGCTGAAACTTGTGCTCACTGGAGCGTAGGTACATTCTATTCGTGGTTTGCTGCTACAGCTGGTTCCGGAAATGCCAGCGTAACTAGTAGCGGTACTAACGTCTCTGATTCCATCTGTCCAAAAGGCTGGCGCTTACCAACTGGTGGCTCCTCTGGTGAGTTTAGTAAATTGGGGCTAACAAAATCTAATATCTCTATTTCGCCTTTCTACTTCCTGCGTAGTGGCCTCTACCTCGGGCTTTACGGTGCTGTCTACGGTACCGGCCGCTACGGCCGCTACTGGTCGTCTACGTCCACCAATAGCAGCTGCGCGTACTACTTGTACTTCAATTCCAGTAGCGTCAACCCGTCCAACGACCTCAATCGGTACCGCGGCATGTCCGTGCGTTGTGTCGCTCGCTAGGGTTTCGGCGGTCCCTAGTTCCGCGTGTTCGCCCCTCGATCTTCTGAACTCGGAGAAAAAACGCTTTAGGTTATTACTGCATGTATGGTATAATAAACCCACGGGTAATGTTCTCCCGTGGGTCTATTCCTGAGGCATTGAGGATTTGGCTCCGCCTCCCGCTAGACTCGTGAGAAGATCTAAAACCTCCTTGTTCGCGTCGCTTTAGCGACGCGCGCAGGTCGATATTTTCATAAGGGTCAAGGTCTTTATGATAGCAAAGTAGGTTTTTCGGTGGTTGATGTTTTGTCCTTTCGCCTTTCTACTTCCTGCGTAGTGGCAACTACAACGGAAATTACGGTGCTGTCTACAATACCGGCAACAACGGCAACTACTGGTCGTCTACGTCCAACAATAGCAGCAACGCGTACAACTTGAACTTCAATTCCAGTAACGTCAACCCGTCCAACAACAACAATCGGTACAACGGCATGTCCGTGCGTTGTGTCGCTCGCTAGGGTTTCGGCGGTTCCTAGTTCCGCGTGTTCGCCCCTCGATCTTCTCAAATTTTCACAAGTGATAATCCCATCCCAGAGAGTCAAAAAGTCCTTTAAGAAACTTTTTGCTGTTTATGTGCTCAAGATGCCCCATATAGGATACTACCGATTCGTATTTTGCACCATCTTGCCCGCAGGCAAATTTTACCATTGCTGCTTTACATTTTTTCTTTACTCGCTCCCCAGGTACCGTGTAACCATTATAGACTACAACGCCAAGAAAAGGCACACCTTTCCTTGAATCTCCCATAAACCTCTTGCGCGGATGTAGCGTCAAACCTAAACTTCTCATATAATCCTCAATCACTTTAATATCGCGAATTGCACGGTCTTTTTGCGACCAGGGAACAACATAGTAAAAGTCGTCTACATATCTTCCATAATGCTTATATCCTAGTTTCATTGTAATGAATCTATCCACTTGATCCAAATAGATATTAGATAATAGTTGACTCGTGAGATTGCCGATTACGATACCTTGACCTTTTGGTTGGCAAAATAGTGATTTATTACGCGGAAAATCCTTCCAGTCTGATGGCTTACCTTTAATATGGACTTTGTCAGTTGGGTTATCAAAAATGACTTCCCGCCAAAGATATTTTACTGTTCTGTAAAGTTGCCCTTTGTCGTCTTTGAACTGTCTGTCGAGCCCCCAACACACGCGCTCGTATAGTCTTTTGTGACTAAGGCTCATAAAATAACCTTGAATATCAAGTTTTACGACAAAAGCGGGTTCTTTATAATTTTGCGAAACCTGACGGATGTGTTTCGTAAGACGCTGATGCCCATATAACGTCCCCTTGCCCACCCGACAAGAATAAGAATCATTAATGAATCTCCTGTCCCACCAATCTGCCGATACATTGTATAAAAAATGGTGTATTACTCTATCTGGAAATGGTGCCGCAAAAATTTCTCTGCGCACAGGATCATAGATAATAAACGCCTCACCACGTCGCGGATGGTATCTTCGCTCCATAATTTCATCACGCAAAGCTATAACGTTTGCCATGTCATTTGTTTCAAATCTATGTTCGTCAACGGTTTTACGCTTGCCCTTTCTTGCCTCCAAATACGCAATCCATAATTGGTTTAATAGCCAATCACTAAACGCCTGACTCATTTTTGCTCCTCGCGCACTGCGTTCTTAATGATTTTCTCAACTGCCATTTTACGAATCTTATATTCTTTCAAAGCCTCTTTTTCAATTCTGACTACTAGTTCCAAAATCTGCATAATCGTTTTATTATGCATCAACCTCAAACTTTCTACATTTTTCATTTCATATTTGATAAATCTTGCACCTTTTATAATTCGCAGCAAACCGTCTTCAACTTTTAAATCGCCATTCGTAGTTTCGCAATACCTTAGCAACATTTTGTCACTAGTTGCTAATAATTCGGAGCCGATAATGTTTCTCGCGAATGGTGGCATATTTTGCGTATGTTGAAAGACGATCACATTTAGCTCTCTCAAATCACTAAAAATAGTTGGTATCAAAGATTTTGGTACTACTATAGTATTAATCTGCTCCGAAATTTTATTGGCATCATTTTTTATTTCTTCTAACTCTTTTGTTGAATGTTTTGCTGGTAGCATGAAACGAGTTAAACCCTCAATTTGTTGTTCTGAACTTCGCACAATAAATACACTCGCCAAACTATTTTCTAAATCGCCCGTAAGTTTTAAGCAAACTACACCATTTTCTGAGCGGGAATAACGGTCCGTATCCGCCAACAGGTTGACGCGACGCCCAATCCGTTTAGCAATATCGTGTGTGTAAAATAGTGCCGAATTTCCCACTAATTTTTTAAAGCCATTTGTAGAGTCTATGAATATTAATTCCGATAGATTATTTTTCTCCAGCTCCATTGCGGCGGCTTTATATTTTTCTTGTAAATGCCGTATTTCCCGTTTAAGTTCATCAATATCCTGTTTAGCAGATTTTGTTTTTGATACTTGTAGGCCTTTGATTTTCTGTTCAAGTTTTGCAATGGTGTTTATTTCTACTATTTTACTTTTTGTCGTTTTGTTTTCGGTAGTATTAGTATTTTTGGTGTTTTGGGTTTTTGGGGTAGTGTTTGAAGCATTCGTCATGCTATCCTCCTTTAATTATTGTTCCTTCCCACCTTTTGCCCACTACCTACTATTTTATTATGCCGCACCTTCCCTAAGCCCAAAAATAGCCACTTATTATGGCTATCATCTATAACTATCCCGCCTAGGCTTAAAAATTCTCATGGGGTTGCAAAATCCACCCATCCGCGCTACAATCGCGCTACCGCGCTCAGCGCGTTTTTTTGTTAAATTAAAATAGGAGTAAACATGAAAAAAGATTATAAAAAATGGACACCAGTTAAAATGGTAGTAAACAATAATACCGATGCTAGACCCAACTACAAGGAAGGCGGCATTTATTGGGTGTTAATTGGCGATAACATCGGTATGGAGCAGGACGGCAAAGGTGAACTATTTTCTAGGCCAGTCGCAATAATTCGTGGTTTTTCAAAAGAATTATTCTGGGGCGTGCCATTGACTTCACGAAATAAATCTGGAAAATATTATTTTTCTTTTACATTTCTAGATAATCAGCATAGCGTAGCTATTTTAAGTCAGTTGAGGGCGTTTGATACATCAAGGATTTCAGGAAAGCTAATGGGGAGAATGAAGAAAGAAGATTTGGCAGAAATAAAAAATAGGCTAAAGCGCCTATTGTGAGATTGTTTTCCCCGCTTAAGCAGGGCCGACCCTTACGGGATTTACCCCCACATTATACACCAAACAAACCCAAAGCGCAAGAGGATAAAAACTTGGCACTTTGGCGTAAAACCCATCCTGCCTAGGCTTAAAATTTCCTTAGCTTCCACAAATATTTTTCATGCGGTTGCAAAACCATCCCAGCCATGCTATCCTCCCCGTGTGGTTCGTTAAAATTTTTAGTTGTTCTGGCGAGGTGCCAATTCTTAAAGTTTCTTTGAGGGTTTGACGGGCGATCTTGCTGAACGATAGACCCAGGCTATTAGAGGTCTCCCAGCGGAAAGGAGTGAAAATATGAGCTTCGAGATTAAATTCTTTAAGTTTAGTATTAAACTCTCAATCAAGAGATTGAAAACTAAAAAAGTTAACTAGCTAGGCTAGTTAACTACAAAACCATACAATCCCGTCACCATCCTGGGGGATGGCGGGACTTTTATGTAGTAATTATATCATAAACTTGGCACTTTGGCGTAAAAAGCCACCCAATCATGGGTGGCGGCGTCTTATCGAATTAAAATATATTATTCTACCACTACGTGGCCAAATTTCTTTGGGCTGTTTTTGATAAACTCTTTTAGTATAATTTTTTCGAAATTTCAAACCTGGTACACCCGGAGGGACTCGAACCCACGACACCTTGTTCCGAAGACAAGTGCTCTAATCCACTGAGCTACGGGTGCAAATGAGGAGAAAGACAAGAGCTTGCTCTTGCTCTTTCGACGAATGCCGCGCCCGAAGGCGATAGCCTACGGGTGCAAAATAGTAAATCTGGTAGGGGTGCTAGGGCTCGAACCTAGGACATTGCGTGTATAAGACGCATGCTCTAACCAACTGAGCTACACCCCCGACTACTCTATTTTACCACAAAATGTTATAATACTAAGCATGAGCAAGATTAAAATTCAACAAAAATTTCATCAGCTCACATATCGCTTAAAACACGACTTTTTGACCATTGAAAACGTCGTGCTCGTGCTCGGTATTTTTCTCTGTCTCACCTGGACTTATCAATCCATCTGCTCGATGTCGCGCAGCTGGGAACTCACCGAAACCCTCGCAAATAGCAAGAAAAATCTCGATCTAATCAGCCTTGAAGTCGAAGCCTTAGAGCTCGAAAACACCTACTACAAGACCGAAGAATACCAAGAACTCGCCGCTCGCAAATTCCTAAACAAGCAGCTACCAGGCGAGCACCTAGTCTATCTCCCCGAAAATAGCACCACGGCCAAGACCAAGCATCAAACCGTCACCGCCGAACCCGTCGAAAAGTCCCGCACCAACCCCGAAAAATGGTTCCTGTTCTTAAATCTTATGTTCTAAATTGTCTTATCTATATTTAGCAAATAACTCCGCCAGATGGCCATCTAGCGCATGGACATAGCGTTCGGTGGTTGCG
The DNA here is from genome assembly GCA_045641305.1 of Candidatus Nanosyncoccus sp. Taxonomy (GTDB): domain Bacteria; phylum Patescibacteriota; class Saccharimonadia; order Saccharimonadales; family Saccharimonadaceae; genus Nanosyncoccus. Next base: position 50,012 of record JAZUGS010000013.1, on the reverse strand, counting down.
ATCGAAAAATGCCCAATCATCTGTTGAATTTCGGCGACAGAAGCGCCACGAAACTCAAGATCAGTAGCAAAAGAATGCCGCAGGGAATGAGGATAAAAATCTATATACCCCGCTCGGTAAAAAGGTTGGCGAAGACGTTTGCGAACAGCGTGAACGGTAAGAGGTCGCTCCACTCCACTATTCCGCGGGCTTGGCCAGAGATAATTTTTAATCTGGTGGCGTTTAATATATTCTTGCAGCAACCGCATTGTGCCGTCAGAAAGATATACTTCGCGCGGTTTGTTGCCCTTGCCTACAAAATTAATCCGATTTTCATGAATATTGGCGAGTTTAAGATTTGTAAGTTCAGCAATACGCATACCGCTGTCAAAGCAGATTTTAATCATTAGCGCGGTTGTAGGATTGGCATAGCGCAAAACTTCGCGAATTTGGGAGCGCGTATAAAAGCTCCGACGCACCTCTCCTTCTTTGAGTTTATGCACTAGTGGGCTTTTGAGGGGAATTTTCATGCCCATCTCCCGATAATAATTCAGCATTGCCATAATATTGGCATTATAAGCATTAATGCTACGCGGTGAAGCTCCGCGCGACAGCCCATAGCGGGTCCAGCGATCAAAATCAGCATTGGTGAGTTTTTTGAGATTGTCGCACGCGATAACTTCAGCAAAACGATGATAAATACTACGTTTGGCGCGCATAGTAGCTGGCGACATATTGCGCGCGTGCTCGCAATAGTCCAGATATTGATTGATTTGGGAATAAATAGGTTTCATATAGGTATGATAGTATGAAAAAATAAATAATCCCCGTTTTAGGGATTATTTATTGAAACTTTTTTATCGCCAGCGACTAACGGCTAGACTTTTTGCGCGTTTTGGACTTTGTGATGAGGTAGATGATAATGGAAATGACGGCAAAGATGATAATGGCAAGGAGCCAGATAGGGCAGACGATGACCATTTTCTTAACCTCGGTGGTTACTCCTTCGAATTCGGCGGTGTAAATCACATTGAAGATGCCCACGGACGGAGTATCCTCCCAATATGTAGTATTCATGAGGGTGCGATCTGGTAGGATGATCTTTTTTTCTGGATTTTCTTCATTAGTGTAGAGTTCCTCGTCTGAAAATAGAGGGAACACTTGGAGTTTATAAATACCATCCGAGTGTACATTGCCAGTATTTTTAATTGTAGAAATACCAGAGATATTTCCAGAAAACAAGAAACTAGGTATATGAGCATCCTGTACTTCACCTTGGCGAATCGTAGTTCCAGCAATTTCAGCATATACAATGTGCATAATGGCATATTTAGACTGAATATTGACAGCACCATCATCCCCAATTGGGTCGGCCGACATAACATTAATTGCAACATATTGCCCACCAGCAGGCGCATCCATTGGCACATTCACTTGAAAAGTAATTTCCCTTGCCTCATTTGGCGCAAGAGTCCCCTCTGGATTATTTATTTTGGTCCAATCAACTATTTGGTTAAAATCGCCATTATTTTCACTGACGACATTATAATTGTTATCAATATAAACTGGTCTAACGGTAATTTTATAGTTAAAATCACTAGTGCTATCTGCTGGATTTGATACCATAAAAGAGCCTATATAGGATTCACCTGGCGTAAGAATAATTCGTTGATTCATCGGCGACACTGAAAATTGTGAACTTGCAAACACGCTAGCACTACCACCACATAGGGTAAAAACCATCATTAAAACACCGCAGGTTATTTTATTGCCCAATTTCTTTAATTTATTCATATATCTCCTTGTTATTAATAATTTTAAGAGCTCATTCTCTATTATTCGCTTTCTTCACAATTCATGCCTTCATCTTCATAAATAGCCTTGTAACTAGACACGGTATCAGGGGTAGGATCATTATCTATGTTTATCAAGAAATATCTCAAAGCAACATTATTTATTTCGCTATTGGTAGCATATAAGTTCATTTGCATACGATTTTCTAATTTGGCATATTTCGCATTAAGGGCGTCTGTGCCTAAATTATTAGCACCAAAGCTGATGTTCATCGCTGCATGATTATGCGCCTCGCTAGCTATAATACTAGTAGCATCGCCATAATACAAACTGTATGTAAGAGCAATAGATCTTATGCTATCATTAGAAAATAATATATTAATTTTAGCTTCTTTCTTAGTGGAATTATCATAAGTAAAGATAGGATAATTGATATCATTACTAACACATGTCAATGACTTGTTACTTTCATTATCTGGATAATTGCCGGTAGTAGTAGTTTTTCCGCTAAGCAATAATGTTAGTAGTACAATAATTATGGCAGCCAAAATCGTGGCTATAATCATAATACTAGTAGCCTTATTTTTTTTATCCCCGTCTTTCTTCTCTAATTTTTCTGATCCCATGGTATTTCCTTAAATATTTTTAGCAATAAAGCTACCGCCCACAATCAGACGGTAGCTTTTAAAGCCTCTAGCTTGAATCAAATTAGTTGACTTGAGCGAGCGTATAGGCAACTGCACCGGTATAAGTACCCTCTTCCTGTGCAGTAGAAACACTAACGGCATAAGTAACCTTAACGGTCTCACCAGTAGCCAAATCATTGGCTTTGTCTTGAGAAGCAACTACAGTAGAAGCTGCTGGGATGCCTTTGAATGCATCATAGCCAGTGGCAATGATTGAAGTATTGCCATCTTTTTTCTTTGCTGTAGATTCAAACTTGAATGCCCAAGCGGACGAAGTTTTAGCTGGAGTGCCATCAGCAGTGGCAATGGATTTTTCGCTTGTTGAATCATAAAGTTGGGTAGTATGGTTTTCGGTGCCATCACCAATAGCGGAAAGCGTATATCCCTTAGCGTTGTTGCATTTAATGGTGAACGTACTAGAACCAAAATCTGCATCGGCAGAACCCGGAATCATTGTGCCGCTAAGTGTATTGGTCCCAGAAGCATCACTTTTATCCCAAGCGCCCAAAGCTGGAGAACCGTCGCCATTTGCGTGAGTAGTGGCATTAACGCCAGTAGTAACACCTTCAGTAACGCCACCGAGAGTACAAACTGCGCCAATGTTGACCGAAATATTATCAGTGTGCGAAGTCACGTCTACTGGGCCTTCGGCCAAAACGCCAAACATCGGGGTAGCAGCCATAGCTGCAGCTGCGACTACACCTAAAGTTTTTTTCATATTAATATGTTTCCTTTCCCACCTTTATGGCGGAAATTATAGTTTATATTTGTGTTAAAATATACACATGGATTATGTAGGGATAAAGTCATGGATTAATTCACATAAAAAAGATTTTGCTAACAAATTGATTAGCGAATCTGGTGCAAAATCAGATGGCCAAAAAACAGCCATATTTATGGCTGGTCTCCCTGGAGCTGGAAAAACGGAATTTACAAAGAGCCTCATCCGCTTATCCAATTTAAATGTGGTTCGTCTGGATATGGACGAAATCGCCACGAAGATTGACGGATATAGTCCAGAGATAGCGGATAGATATCGAGCTGGAGCATCAGCTTTACTAAATAAAACTTATGACATCGTAGTGAAAAGAGGCATTGATTTTATTATGGACGGCACATTCAGCAGTAAAAGTGCGCTTTTTGATGTAAGAAGGGCAATTTCGCATGGCTATAAGGTCAAAATCATATACATCTTTCAAGACCCAAAAATAGCATGGAATTTTACTCTCGCTAGGGAGAAGGTCGAACATCGTGCTATTGCCATAGATGGCTTTATTGATTCTTATTTTAAAATCACAAAAAATATAAAAGATGTAAAAATAGAATGTGATAAAATAATATTAGATGTAGTTGTAAAAAATAAGGATAATATTGTAGGCGATTATAAGGAAGACGTTTCAATAAATGAAATTGACAAAATTCAATATAACTGTTATAATAGAGAAAGCTTAAAGGAATATATCTTAAATGATTGATAAAATAAAACTTAAATTCATGAAAAATAAACCAACATTAGATGATATGGTTTCGCCGAATATGAGCGAAAATGCCAGAATTATCTTTCGTGTTTCTTTAAGTGAAGCTAAACGGGAACAAGATAAAATAATCAAAAAAGCAGGGATGACACAACGAAATTAAGTTATACCAAAGTCTTGGAATCGTAAATTTCGTATTTAACTATACGATCGAGGTCATTTTGGTTGGTCTATTTGTTGCCGGATAAGCTTCCGCATCTTATCTCCAAGTGCGGTTGCATCAAGTTTTCCATCTTCTTCGCTAAGTGACGCCAATAGCTTTACAGCATTTTTTGTACATACTGGTATTATTTTTATCGTATCATCAATCCCGCTAGTTCCTCGCGCAATTATCTCTGCGACAATCCCTATGCTATTATAATTCATGTCCACAGAATCAAAATGATTAGACTTGAAATCAACTATCGCAACGCGTGCATTTTCTGGGCTGTTCTTAAATACTATTTTTTCAGGCATAGCCTCCACGGGTATAGCCACTAAGTACATTATCTCATCGATAGGTTTATTAAAAGTAGATATTATGGCTGCAACGGCAGTTATAATATTGTTATCGTCTAGACTATCTAATACCCACCAAGACAAAGTATTTTGTGCCGTTTTTAACTCTTGCGTTATAACATCTGCACATATTTTATTCACATTTTCAAATGGAGTATTTTCGCCGTCTGGCCAAAGTCCTACCCCAAACGTGAGTAGACGTGCAAAATATCTGCCGCTAGGATTAGGCATTTATAAAATCCATAAAAATCTTATTAAGAAACTTATTTTTTATTTTTATACCAACCAGAGCCTGTTTATTTGAAAAATTTCCCCAAGATAATAGGACATTAAGCGCTCGTTCTTGCAAAATGACATCGTTGGATTTTAACACACTAAACGTCAACTGTTCTTCGTATGGATTAACTTCATTATAAGATTGGTCTGACAAAAATGACAGAAACGCATATTGAACAACAAATGGAGCACTCTTAATCTTGGACAGAAGCGAATTATACCAAGGGCTATATTTTGTTTTTGCAATCTCATCTAAATACCACGTAGTATCGTTGCTTGGTAAAAAATCTTCCGCGGTAAGTGTACTCAACCTTGTGATAAGACTATATATTGCTATGTCGCCGTTATTTTTATAATTGTTTGTACATTGTATGGTACTATCACTAAAAGCAGAAGATAAATTTTTTGCAGGCACACTTATCGATAAGCTATCCTCGCTTGGGCAGTTGTATAATATATATGATGTTTCTGGTTGCGGTATTGCTATTGGTTGGAACATAAACTTTTTACTTGCTTCCTGAATTCTTTAGCTGTGTCTGCAAAAATTTTTATATCTTTAAGATGGAAATCGCCAGCATATTCGGCCTCGGTGTTATAATCATACATAGTCACAAGGGGACCAACAATTGCTCCATCCGGTGAAATAATTCCGTTACCCCTTATTATGTTTACAACCCTATTGATGGAGCAACCTAAATTCACGTCATTATTTTTGCCGTTTGTCGTTATTCTCCATTCATCAGAACAACTATCGCACAAAGAATAATCAGAATTAAATATTTTATCATAGATAGCGTCTGTCTTTTGCGTCTGGTCGGATAAGAAAGCTCCATTTACCGCTATCCGCGCAACACGAGTTCCCAATTTTTTTATAATTTCTTCTGTTATGTTAATGCAGTTTAGAATAAAATCATCATAGTTGTCTATGTCGGCCGTATTTTCCTGTAGGACAATTCTATTAACTCCAAAAATTATAGATTCGTTACCACTTTGTGAATAAAACGCTGGTCTAGACAATTGTGGGACAAAGCTAGGTTGCCCTAAGCCAAAGCTATCCGGATCTAGCGACAACCCAGGTTGATACTTAAAGGTGTCTTTTAGCTTTGCAAGTTTCTCTGTTAGTTCGCCAGAAGAAATCTTGCGAAAATCCCCAAATATTACAAATTGACGGTTTTTTTCTTTCATAATTATATTTTATCACAGATAATAGGAATCGTATATATCAAGCATTTAGAGTAATTTAGCCTAAGCTTTTGTATAAATTTTCTCACAAAATATTTGTAAAATATCAAAATCTACTCTCGGTATATACATCTGCGTGCAATTATTTTCTGTTTGGTTCTTGTACCGACCGCGAATGCCGGTTTTTTGAGGCATTAATCAATTACGGCTAATTTTGCTCAGCTATAATACCCTGCCGTATTTTATGTAGAAATTTTTTCACAAAAATGCTTGACAACCACATTACGCTTACGTATAATAAGAAATGTTAAAGGTCATATTTTAACACAAATATAAACTATAATTTCCGCCATAAAAGGTGGGAAAGGAAACATATTAATATGAAAAAAACTTTAGGTGTAGTCGCAGCTGCAGCTTTAGCCGCCACTCCAGTTATGGGTGTCCTTGCGGCGGATACCTTAACTCCAATTACTGATACAGTTACGGTTACCATCGATTCAGCTTGTTCTTTGAGTGGCACTGGTGCTACCCCGACAGAAACTATGACCAACAACCAACTTAAAAGCGACTTTGCTGGTTCAGAATTAACTATTAAATGTAACGATGTTTCTGGTTGGCATTTGACTGCTGTTGGAGCTGGTGACGATACTACTAATAAAACCGCAATGAATGCTACTAAAAATGGCACCGATATCGCTACTGGTACGGCAACTTCTGGCGCAACTTCCAACTGGGCATTCAAAGTTGCTGGTGACAAAGCTGTAGAAGGATACAAATCCTTTATGGCCATTCCATCTACTGCAACCGATGTTGCCTCTGACACTGACGGCTCTATTGGTCAGGCTGGTACGACCATCACTTCTACCTACCAAGTCTGGATCAGCGACACTCAACAAGCTGATACCTATACTGGTAAAGTAACCTACACCCTCGCACACCCTAAGAACTAATTAGGTGCCTGATTGCTAGTGGGCAAGTTATTAAGCACAGCTCTTTAGGGGGCTGTGCTTTTAGGACTAATTATGGATAAGAAAAAAGATTATACTTTTAAATATGCAATAATAATTCTGTGCTTTATCATTGTGTCCGTTGGAATATATTTTCTTTTTCAAGAAAAAACTACTACAACCTCAGTGGAAAAAGTTCAGGACAGTATTAGCCCAGTTATTTGCAAATCTTCAAAACCATCTTTTGTTTCGTTTTTTGAGGATATTTCCGAATCCTCGCTTTATACCGTAAAACTTACTTTTAGGAGTGGCACAGCAGACAAAATATCATTCACTTATAATGGCGAATACGGCTCAGAAGAAAGCGCAAGATACGCAGATGCTTCTGCTCATGCCGATTACAATATCTTTATGAGTACTACCTCAAAAAATCCCGAATCCTTCTCACCCTCTTTTTCCCATACGGATTCCTCAATGCAGATCAATTTATTTGGCGAGATAGGTCAACTTACAAGCCAGACAGCAAAGTTGTTTTATATCGATTCGGACACATTTGAAAAACTCGATTTTTCGTCAGCAGATGAAGTTGTAAAAAACTACGAAGACAAGAATTTTTCTTGCACATTTAATAAATAAGTAAAGGAGATTATGAAATTATCAAAAGTTAAAGTAGCGGTTTTTACCGCAATAATTGCGGGCTTCTTCGGATTAGCTAGTTCAGGAAATATATTCGCAACATCTACGATGAATGTTTCACCAATGGCTGATTCTATTATCTTGGCGCCCGGCGAGCGATATGATGGGTATTTTAATATCTCCAATCCTAACGATGCCGAGGCTAATTTGGAGTTTATAACATCAGTCGGTTCTTTTAGCCAGGGGAAAGACGAAAAGACTGGTGATGATTATGGTAGTGTAGACGTCGAGGCAACATCTAGCTATAACCAGATTAAAGATTGGATCGAAGTTATAACAGAGTCTGGGAGCGTATCCCCTAACGAGACGCAACAAATCCACTATATTATCAATGTACCGAACGATGCACCGGCAGGTGGCCAGTATGCAACAATTCTTGTTCGTGACAATAGTGACAAAAATCAAGGCGGAGAAGGTATTGCAATCGTCGAAAACCGGCAAATTGCATATATTATATACGCCGAAATCGCTGGTGAAACCCGCGAAGAAGGACAAATTCTTCAAAATAGCATTCCAAGCTTTAGCTTAAACAATGAGTTGTCTGCGACTTCAATGGTGAAAAATGACGGCAATATTCATACTGATGCCGAATACACTTTGCAAGTTTGGCCACTATTCTCTAATGAGGAACTCTGTACGAATGAAGAAAATCCAGACAAAAGTTTGGTAATGCCAGAAACCAATCGCTATCATTCACAAACTTGTAGTTTACCACTCGTTGGGATTTTTAGGGCTAAGCAGGTGGTAAAAATCTTTGGAGAGATTTCGGTTGTTGAGAAAAATCTGATTGTCTGCCCTATCTGGCTGCTCGCCATTATTATCTTTGCTATTATATCCATCATCATCTACCTTGTGGCAAAATCTAAAAATCGCAAAAAAGGGAATTAAACTGCTATTGCTTTTTTGTGAGTTTTTGTTATGATTAAATTAATAAAAGAAAGGATATTAATGAAAAAAACAAATTTGGCCAAAGCTAAAAAAGGCTTCACCATCATCGAAGTCGTGCTCGTGCTTGCTATCGCTGGTCTCATCTTCTTGATGGTCTTCGTTGCCTTACCAGCACTTCAAAGCTCGCAACGTGATACGCAGCGTAAAGATGATTATGCTTTGCTTGCCACCACTATTACTAACTATTCATCCAACAACCGTGGCGCTCTGCCAGCTATTGCCACTTATGCATGGAATGGTTCCAATGCTAAAATCGGCGCATCCACCTATACCGATGGCTTCCTCAAGTCATACTTACAGGATGGTTTCATAGATCCAAACGGTAATACTTACCTAGTTAGTGTTCAAAATGGTGCAGCTGGTAAGAAATATACTCTCAGCTCAGATAGTGGCGCTACTACTGTCTATGTAATTAAATCTGCAAAATGTACTGATGGTGCACCAGAGTTTGATAGCAAGCTCGGCGATCGTCGCTACGCCGTTTACGGCTACCTCGAAAGCGGTGCCTACTGCAACGACAACTAGTTAGCCGCATACTAAAAAATCTCGACGCACAGTCGAGATTTTTTGTTATAATATAACCATGAGCAAAATGCGCAAAGGCTTTACACTTATTGAAATTGGTTTATTTCTTGCTATCACTGGGCTTCTTGTGGCCGGCATTATGGTTAGTACCAACAATTCCATTTCGCAACAGCGTTACAACGACACTACTCAAGATTTTGCCGAGTTTCTCCGTGGCATTTATTCCAAAGTTTCTGACCCGCAGGGAATCGACAAAGGTCGTTCCGACAAAGCCATTTATGGCAAGCTCGTTACCTTTGGTGAATCTGTCAATCTTGGTGGTGGCGACAATAATCGTCAAGAAATCTTCACCTACGATATCATCGGCGATGCCGACGGCGCCATTAGCGGTAGTGATGTTCTCGCTGCACTTAAAACATTAAATGCCAATGTCGTCCTTAAAAAAGACGGTGATACCACCTATACCCCTGCCGGCTATGCCGAAGGCTACTCGCTTAAGTGGGACGCCACACTCCAGGACACGAATGGCAATGATTTTTACGGCGCCATCATGGTGGTTCGCTCGCCCATGTCCGGCACTATCTATACCTACGTCATGCAAAAACTCAGCAACCAGACCGTCGAGGTCAACAAGGCCATTCACAACCAGACCGGCAACCCATTCAACCCACTTCTCGCCGCGCTCAGCAATTTCAAAAACACCGAAGATGTTGATTTTTGCATTAGCACCAGCGACGATACTCTTTATGGTGGCAAACGTCGCAACGTCCGCCTCTCTGCTGGCGCTCGTAATTCCTCCAGCGTCGAGGTAATCCCACTCGACGATCCAAGTCAAAATAGGTGCAAGTAAAATACCAAATGTGTTATAATAAACATATGCATAATACACGGAAACGTACCGGTTTTACTCTTGTAGAGCTTGCTATTTCTATTGGCTTTATTGCTCTGCTTTCTATTACAGTTGCGGTTATCACTACTAATCTCGTTTCCGCTTATCAACGTGGCCTCACCATGAAGCAGGTTAACACCACTGGCATGGATATTATCGACGATTTGAAGAGCGCCATCTCCAATTCTTCCGCCAAGGAAATCACCAATCTTTGCTCCACGGTCTATGCTAATTCTACCCCACGCGAAGCCTGCGAATCTGACGGCGCCTACAATTTTGTCTCCCTCACCCGCACCGCCACTGTCACCATTGGCAAAGATGCTGGTTCTGAGGGCACCGTTATTTCGAGCACCCCAGTCTATGGCGCCTTCTGTACAGGTACCTATTCCTATCTCTGGAATAGCGGATATTTCTTTGATTCTAATAGCTATATCGTTGCCACTCCCGACAAGGCCAGTCTCACTTACCGCAACAATGCCAACGAAAAGAAAACCATCAGTAACTTCCGACTCTTAAAGGTTCTCGATCCCAACCGCTCCGTTTGCGTTTCGTCCATTACCAAAACCGACGCCGACAATTACGAAGCCCCCGCCGATCTCAATACCGAGTTTGACATCTCCGACGCCGATCGCTTTGGCAAACTTTCCGAAGACCCTATCGACATTATTCTAAGTAGTGGCAACGACAATCTCGCTTTCTATGATCTTAATCTTGCCAAACCTGCTCAAAACGAATATACCAAAAACGCCCTTTATTCTGGTACTTTCATTCTCGCTACGGTTAAGGGTGGCATCAATATCATGGCCGGCGGCAATTACTGTTCTACCCCCGAAAACTACAAAGTTCAAGATTTTAATTACTGTGCTATCAACAAATTTAACTTCGCCATTCAGGCGACTGGAGATTAAAACATGAAACAAGTTCGTACCAAATCTGGCGCTGCCGCATTTTATATCGTTGCCTTCTCGACACTTCTTCTAAGCATTATCGCGCTCAGCTTTGTTACTGTAATTATTTCCGAAATTGTCCGCACGTCCAATAGCGATCTTTCCGCCTCTGCTTACGATTCCGCACTCGCTGGCATCGAGGACGCGAAGGCCGCATTACTCAACTATCAAAGTTGTATCAATCAAGGTTACGAAGAAACGACACCTAATACTACCAATGATACTCTCACCTGTGGAGAAATCATTTGGTACATGAATCATCCAGATTGCGACATGGTCGGTCATATCCTCGGTCGTATTCGCAAATCTGATAGCCAAGAAGTTTTAGTCGAGGAAACCACCACTGCTGGCACAGGGAACAACCTCCAGCAGGCTTACACTTGTGTCAAAATTCAAAACAAACTCAACGACTATCGTTCCAGCCTCACGCAGTCCACTTCGTCGCGCGCCATCAACATTAGTCTCACCGAGGACGAGGCCAATAGCCTCAATGCCATCCGCCTCAGTTGGTATTCAAACAAAAACGACGGCACCGTCTATAATTATGGCAACGTTAATGGTAATAAAGTAACTTTTCCTGCGCTTGATGTTACTAGTGCTTCTGTTCCTCCTACGCTCTCACTTCAACTCTTCCAGACCAATTCTTCATTTACATTAGACGACCTCACTATGTCCAAAGGTAACCAAACCGATCGCGGCACGATTTATCTCGTCCCTACTAAATCAACGGAAACTTCCTCTACAGATATTTCTAATCATCTTGCCACCTGGGATTCCACCAAGAACGACAATGTTATTAGATCCAATGCCTTCGTCAAAGCCAACGATAAAACCGCTATCAACGTTCCATACACTATTTATTGTCCAGAGAATTCTAGTGCCGAGTTTGCCTGCTCCGCTTCTATTTCTATTCCGCGCCCTATTGGCGATACGCGTAATCCCGATACTCTAATGTTTATCGTCTCCTTGCCTTACGGCGTTCCAGACACCGATTTTGCTATCGAACTTTGTACCGAAAGTGTCTGTAGTAAAAAAGCCTACTCTGAATATACCGACCTCGAAAATGCCAGCGGCAACAACGACAAAATTCAAATCAGTTCTCAAGTCCTCATCGACTCCACCGGACGCGCCAACGACCTCTTCCGTCGTGTCGAAGTCCGTCTAGACAACTCCAATTCGTATTTCTCATATCCAGACTATGCTCTTCAATTACTCGGCAATGATGGTAGCGCAAATCTCCAAAAAGATTTCTATACCACTTCCGAATACGATTTTTAGGCTAGGGGTTGCAAAATCTACCAGACTGCGCTATAATAATACTATGCCACGGTTGTACGCCGCGGGGTAGAGCAGCCTGGTAGCTCGTTTGGCTCATAACCAAAAGGTCGTTGGTTCAAATCCAACCCCCGCAACCAAAATATTCAGGAAAAAAATCAGCGCTATGTTGCCCCCCCAACTAGCGCTGATTTTTTACTAATCGCTTAGCCGCCAACTTCACTGCCATCGCAAAACTATTTACTGCATGCGGAGTACTGGCAATCTCTAGCGCGGATAAACGATGCCTTACTGCTACTGCAATTTCGCCAGCCATCAATTCTGCTTCGGGAGCCATGATGGTCGCCCCAACTATTTTCCCGCTCTTATCAGTAATTAACTTCACAAAGCCATCACTAAAATCAGCAATCTTACTAGCCGTTACGTCGGATAAAGGCACTATGACTTTATTATATTTGCGATCTCTCCTTATAAGATCATCTTCATTCATCCCCACTACGGCGATCTCTGGAAAGGTTTTTACTATTCGCATAAAACCACTATAATTCAACAAGGTCTTAGACCTACTAAGCAAACTATTCGCGAGAAATGAACCTTGATAATTTGCGCGCTCGGTTGAAGATTCTCCACCAATCGCGTCGCCTACCGCCCAAATATTTTTAGCTGTCGTTTGTAATGTCTTATCTACTAAAATTCCTATCTTGCGGTATTTTACTCCCGCATTCTGCAATCCGTAATCTAATGCCGGTTGATATCCAGTAGCTAGCACTACTGTTTCTACGCGCACCATTTTTTCGTTCCCGTTGTTTACGAAAATTACCTTTTTACCCTGGTCGTCTTGTTCTAAGGCTACTACTCGCGAACCAGTTAAAACCATCATCCCGAGTTTATTAGTGAAATAGTTTGCTAGAGTTTCCCCTACTTCTTTATCTTCACGAGGTAATAATCGTCCAGACATTTCCATGATCAGAACTTTAGCGCCGAGTTCAGCGTAATGTTCTGCAATTTCGCAACCTGCCGCACCACCACCCACAACAACCACGGCGCGTGGAGCTCGTCGGAGTGTAGTGGCGGTTTCTGGCGTTAAGAAACCAACATTTTCAACCCCCGAAATTCCACCAGTAGTCAATTCGGATCCAGTCGCCAAAATAAACTTGCTAGCGGTATATTTTCTGTCTCCTACAGCTATGGTGTGTCCATCCAAGAAGTTGGCGTATCCACGAATGCAAGTTACTCCAGATTCTTCGTATATCCTACGCCTATCCCCGCCAGCCTCCGATATCACATGCTCTTTCCAGCTTGCAAGAGTTGGATAATTAAAATTTAAATTCATTGCAGTAAGCCCAAATTTTGCACTATCACGCAAATTGGCATACAAATGTGAAAAATACATTCCAGCCCGTTCCGGCACGTCGCGCGTGTTTAGATTGCTTCCGCCAAACCTGTTAGCTTCTACAATTGCTACACGTTTTTTGGCGCGTGCCAAATCAAGCGCCGCAGCACTACCAGCTGGTCCGCTACCGATTACAATAAATTCAAAGTCAAACTTCTTGCCCATTTTATATTATTTTATCACGATTTTGAAAAACATAAGCTAAATCAGTATTGTATTTTTTTAGCTCTTTATAAATCGCCCTTTCCAAATCATCCATTGTGATGATTTTCTTTGTTTTAATTGTTTTCTTCGCTGCCGAGAGTGATTTTTCAATAAAAATTTCTGCCGCACCACTCGGAATGCCTAATGCCTTTGCATCGGTTTTTAAATCGCAGACAATTTCAGACTCTAGCTTTTTGTCTATCATTGCAATACCCCGACATTAGCCACCAATATCGCCATCACTAAACAACAAACACTAATCATAATACGATAAAAATTCTTATTTTTTACTCTAATTTTTTGGATTTCCGACAGATTTTTACCACATTGATAATAAATCTCCATAGCAAGCAATGGCATGACTGCTGCCACTACATAAAACAAAAGCACCCATAGACGCGCATCATCTATGCCGTTTGCTCCAAGTACGGTCGTTATCATGAGCGGCACTATAAAGATAGACTCTGCAAATTCCCCCATTGCACCCAGAATAAAAGCGTCAGAACCACTCTTAGCACGCTTTGCTCGAATTGTTAAAGTTTTCGCCACTTTTCGTGGAAGAATCAACTCTGTCCCTTCGCCTTTGCGATAGTAAGAGAAAAAGCAAAAAGCACCATATGCTACCAAGACGCCCACCATTATCCATCTTAAAGTTACGCTATCAAACACCACATAGTTAACTATCATTAGAAGAACGGCGATTGTCGTGGCCGCACCCAAAGCAAAATAACCACGCCATTTGCCATTAGCTTGATGGCGAAAAAGCATATAAAGCCCAGGCGTTAACTGCAAAAAAGCCTGAACAAGCATAGCCAATATAACAATTCCCAAAGATACCAAAACGCCCATGCTTATATTATACCATATGTGGGGTTGCAATCCTAGATAATTTCTGTTAGCTTTCGTCTCATGGAAAATATATTACTATCATTTGCCATTTTTATAAAAGCCATCAACCCAGGCTATACCATTGATGGTCGTTCAAACGTCGGAGAATTTATCGAACTTGCCCGCGTTCCCGAAACCCCCGAAAATTCCGAAGCCTCCTCCGACACCCCGTTATCGCTCGCCGGCCTATCTATTGGCTATACGAATTCTAGTGGCAACTCGGTCGTCCTCTACGAGTTCCCCGACAATTCATGGATGACCGGCGACACCATTTTGCTTCGCCTTGCTAGCTCGCCCAAAGCTCCTCAAGCCGACCTCAACTATTCCAAGACCCTCGCTCTCTCTGCTGGCCCACTTACCCTAAATCTAAACGACAAAATTATTGATAGTGTTTGTTGGACAGGCAGGAATGATTGTTTCCCCGCTTTTTCTGCTGCTAATCCTACTACACTCGTGCGCGATCTTGATTCTTTTGACTTTTCTCATCAATCCGCTTACTTACCGTCTTTTGATGCTACTCACCCAAGTTATTACGTCGAAGTGACGAACGATGAAACTCTTCCGCGTGAATGCCATAATCTCCGTTTCTCTGAAATTCTAAGCTATTATGAGACGGCCAAGTCTGAACAATTTATCGAATTTTACAATCCAACCGCTGATCCAATTATACTTAATCACTGCCAAATTAAATATAAGAATAAACTCTATCCGTTATCTGGCACTGTTTCACCTGACGGTTATTTTCTGCGCTTACTCGATGATTTTTCACTTACTAAAAATCCCACCACTTCCAATACTATCGAACTAATTGACGCTGATAGTTCCACGGCCGATACCCTTACTTACCCAAACGGCCAAAAGAAAGCCACTTCTTACGCTATGGTTGGTTACGATAATAGTGGGGAAGAACTTTGGCGCACTACTTACCATCCCACTCCAGGCGAGCCAAATATCTATCAAGAATACCGTACCTGTGAGGCTGGGAAAGTCATCAATACCGATACGGGAAATTGCGTTAAAATTGCTGATGAAGCTGATAAAGTCTGCGAAGAGGGGAAATATCTTAACCCTCTCACTAATCGCTGCAAAAAATACGAAATTGCCGAAGAAAAAGTCTGTGACGAGGGATATTATCTCAACCCCGAAACTAACCGCTGCAAGAAAATTAAAGATAATGATGGCGCCGAATATTCTCTTGCCACTACCGAAGACGGCAAATCGTCTTTTGCCGCACTTATCGCTGTCATTATTGTCGCCACCGCCGGCTTAGTTTATATTATTTATGAATTTCGTCACGAAATTAAACGGCTTTTTGATAAAGTTTTTCGACGAGTTCCGCGTAAACCTCGTCCCGGCTCTGGTCGCCATTAACCTCAATTAGCAGCCCAAGCTCACGGTAATGCTGTAAAACTGGCAAAGTTTTTTCGCGAAATTCTGTAAGCCGAGTCCTAAATGTTGTTTCATCTTTATCGTCCGCCCTCTCTCCACGGTCTCCTAGAACCTTAGCTTCATTAAAGCGATTAAGTACATCCGCCTCGGACACATTTAGCACGACGACAGCCTTAATGTCGTGTCCGGCTCCCGCAGCCACGCTCATTACCTGAGTTTCCTCGCCATGCCAACGCCCAATCGATGACAAAATCAACGGATAATCAAACAAATCCCTACGTTCAAAATATGGTAACACCCAGTCATAAAATATATTGGTTGGGATTAATTCGCCATTTTTGGTCAAACCTTGATGAGTTTCTGCCTCCATCGCCCGAATAATCATTCCAGACGATAAAAATTTTGCTCCTAGGGCTTCTGCCAGCCGCACTCCCTGAGTGTCTTTTCCAGACATTGGCAGGCCAAAAATATTTATCGACCCCGTTCCGAGCCACTCTCGGATTTTTGCAATTTTCTCTTCCATAGTATCTTTATCATATCATATTTCGCATAAAAAAATATCCCCGCGCCGTAAAGGGCGCAGGGAAATGAAGTGGGTATAAAGTTTAAAATGACAGGTGGATCACCAGTCGTTGAGGCCAAGGGCTTCTTCTTCGATGCGGATATCTTCTTTCGTCTGCTCAAACTCCTTCCATATTTGCGGCGAAATGTCGGGAATGCCAGCAAGGGGCACCTTCGGGTCTTCGTAACCCGGCTTCCATACATTCACCTTCTCCTTGATTCCGTCATGAATCCAATAAAGCACAGCTTTCTGTTGTCCCTTATGGTTCTCTCTCGGCTCGCGACCAACCTCGTAACATTTGTAACTCATACTACAACCTCCTATAAAAAGTGCGATTCACTTGACACCCCTTCTTAGCGGCCAAGCGTAGGATAATTATACTCTATATATCAGGGGATTACAAGCAAAATCGTAATCAAAGTTGGAAATTAGCACTCTTGACTATACTCTGCTAATTTTGTATAATACTCTTATGGAATTAACTGAGCGTCAAAAAGATATTCTTTATGCTGTTATTGAGGAATATGCCGAGACCGCTTCCCCTGTTGGTAGCGTTACTTTAGCCAAGCTTTTTGATGTATCCCCCGCCACTATCCGTGCCGAAATGGCTCGTCTTGAGGGATTTGGTCTTATTGCTCAGCCCCACACTTCAGCTGGTCGTGTACCTACCGATGCTGGCTACCGCTATTATGTAAATAGCCTTGAGGATACCGACCCTATGCTAGATGAAGAAAAGCCACTAAGTCGCAGCGCGCACGCTCTCGAAGTTCGCGTTAGCTCACAATCTCGCATTGATGCTGCCATTCGTGGCGCCGTCGACTCTCTTGTCGAGCTTACCGGCAATCTTGGCCTCGCTACTATCGGCGACCAACTCTACCTTGCTGGTATCTCTCGCCTTTTTACGCAGCCTGAATTTTTAGATACTTCGCGCGTTCAAGCAGTCGCCAAGCTCCTTGATAATCTTGAGCCTTGGCTTCGTGAAGCTGCCCCAGGCGAAGCTCTCAATATTTTTATTGGCCACGAGAACCCAATTGGCAAAAATTCTGAAGTCTCACTTATTATCTCCAAATTCCGTTCCCAGTACTCCGATAATAGTTATATCGGAGTCTTGGGTCCAACCCGTCAAAATTATTCTCGTGTCATGTCTCTCGTGCGTCATGCTGGTAGTATGCTAGAAAATTTATTATAAAAAGGAGAAAAAATGCCAAAAACCCCAGCCCCAGATAAAATAGCCGAACTTACTGCCGATCTTCAGCGTACGCGTGCTGATTTTGAAAATTTCCGCAAACAAGTTGACGTTCAAAAAGCTAACGAAAAAAATGCCGCCAAGCTTGCTACCGTCTATAAGCTTCTCCCGTTGCTTGACGATATCGACCGCGCTATTGCTACCTACCCAGAACTTGCCCCTCTAGAAAAATCCCTAGAAAAAGCCATGCAAGAGCTAAGCCTTGAAAAAATTGACTCTTCCGAAGGTGCCGATTTTAATCCTGATTTTCACGATGCCATTTCAATGGATGACGGCGAAGGAGACAGGGAAGTAATCGCCGAAACTCTCCGCCCAGGCTATTATTACGAAAAAGAAGTTTTACGTCCAGCAATGGTGCGCGTCAAACACGCTGCATAATTGAATCAAGACTTAAAGTTGCGTCGAGGCTCGACCCCTCGATGTTTATTTTCGCCATTTTTATGCTCATCTCCTCATCTTTGCCAGCCAAAATTCCACCGAGTATCGTGGCCGCGGCAATCGAAAACACCGACAAATGTGTTAATAGATTTTCGCGTTCATTTTGAAAACCGTCCAAATAAATCACTCGTCCAGCCTCGGCGCCATCAAGTCTTCGTTCCGCCAATACGATTGCCGACCGCCGTATCAATTCTTTTTCAAAATCTCCTCTAGAAGTCTTTCTAGCATGCAAAATTAATCGTGTTGCTGGCGAAATGTCAAGATACGCCATGATTCGTCGCGCAACTTGTTCGTCTAGCTCTGCCGACCGATCCACGAAAATATAATCCACAGCCTCTGTAGGAGCCTCAAAAATGCTTGTTCGTCGCCCAGTTGATGTTAAATAGCTAATTTGTTCATTCGCCACCAAAATATACCGATAGCTATCTGCTACTCCAGCATATTCCACCCCATCTTCTGTAAAATCTACCTTATTTCCCGAAATAGTTGCCGAGAGTCCCATTTTTTGTAGCACTTCGAGAGTAATTGTTGCACCGCCCAAGCAGCTATTTCTTCGGAAAAAATGATGTTCACTGTTATCAAAACCGAGATTCAACCACTGCACGCCATCCCTGTCGGTCTCAAAATTCTCTGTCCGAGAATCCAAATTTAGATACACATCTTTCAGGATATTGCCCACAACCAAGATTTTCATGATATCATTATATCATGAAAAAAGTTTTAGCATTCGATATTGACCAAACTCTTAATGTCGCCAAAACCCCTATTACCGACGACATTGCTGAACTGCTCGAGAAATGTCTCGAAAAATTCGAAATTTGCCCTATTTCGGGCCAAAAATTCGACCAATTCCTTATTCAAATTGTCAACCGGCTCCCACACCCTACTCCAGCCCTCTTAAGCCACCTACACCTTTTTGTGGCCCAGGGAACGCAATACTACCGTTTTAGCGCCGAGAAAAACGATTGGGAACAGGTCTATAACTATCCGCTAACAGATGAGCAAGTTGCTAAGATTACTGCTACTATTGAACAGGCCGCCAAGGAACTGGGCTTTTGGGAAGAGGATAAGCTTGCTGATGGCGATGAAATCATCGAAAACCGTCTTTCTCAGGTCACTTTCTCAGCTCTTGGCCAAAAAGCTGGCACCGAGGCCAAATATGCCTGGGATCCAGATTGCAAAAAACGCGAAAAAATCGTTGCACGTTGCAAAGAGCTTGCCCCAGAATTTGAGTATGAAATTGGTGGCACTACCTCTATAAACGCCATCACTCCTGGCATGAACAAAGTTTTCGGTATGACGCATCTCTTGGAAGAACTAAAAGTTGAAAAATCCGATATCCTTTATTTTGGCGACATGACTCAGCCTGGCGGCAACGATTACCCTGTTGTCCAGATGGGCATCGATACAATTACAGTTCGCAATCACGAAGATACCGCTTATGCCTTGCGCGGAATTCTCGGCGTGCTATAATTAAAATATGAAAACTTATATCGTGGGCAACTGGAAGCTTAATTTCACCGTTGGTGAAGCTTCTATCTATCTTCATAAACTCTTGAAAACTATTCCGGGGCATCGTGATATCGAAGTCGTTGTTGCGCCTTCAACGGTCGCTCTGCAACCTCTATCTCTGCAAATCGACCGTCACAAGATGAAGCTTGCCGCACAAAACGCTTTTCCTCGCGATTATGGTGCCTATACCGGCGAAACGTCTTTTTCGCAACTACGGGGAATTGTTGATTATTGTATTATCGGCCAATCCGAACGCCGCCATGTTTTTCATGAAACCGACAAATCCCTTAGGGATAAAGTAGCGGCTGCCATTCGTAATAAAATTACTCCTATCCTCTGTATTGGTGAAACTGAGTCCGAACGTGCTTTTGGCGAAACAGCAGACGTCATTCGCGACCAGCTCCTTGGCGGTCTTGCAGATGTCTCTGAGGAGGATTTAGACAAGGTTATTATTGCCTATGAGCCTGTTTGGGCAATTTCTACTACTCGTACGGCTAAGCTTGCCACCCCTGATGAAGTTTCAGAGATTGTCAATTTAATTCGCGAAACCATAAAAGAAACATACACTAAAAAGCTATCCGAATCTATTCCTATTTTGTACGGTGGCTCCGTCAATCCATCAAATGCTGGCGCCTACCTCACCGTCCCAGGGGTTAACGGCCTGCTTGCTGGTAGTTCCAGCTTGATATTAGGGGAATTTGCTGATATAATCGAAATTGCTAAACGAGTCAAATCATGAACAAACGTTATATCGATTTCGTCCCAGTAAAACCTAATAAAGAGCCGGTTAAACCTACCCCTGTCAAACCCACTCCAGTTAAGGCTACTGTAAAAGCTACTCCCAAAGAGACCCCACATTTTGTTGTTGAAAAAACCGAAATCGAAATTATTAAAGCTCGCAAAATCTCAGACCATTCACTTAAAACTCCTGCCGCACCAGTTAAGCATCCTATTGCCTCAGCCACTCAGCCTGCTACTCCTCAAAAATCGGTTTCCACTGTTTCTCTCACATCTCAATCAATCGAACACGAGCCATTTAACATTGAGCCCGCAAAACCTGCTGCCCGTGCCACTCAGCCACAATTTATCAATACCACGGCCATCAAAAAGCGTCCGCTCTCTAAAAATGTCTATAAAAAACCTTTGGCAGAGCCTATCAAAGAGGAGCCGGCTGCCACTATCACGATTATTGATAAGCCAAAAAAAGAGTCCAAAGTTGGCCTCGCTATCACAATCATTTTGACCATTATCTTTGGCGCCACTGTCGGCACTATTGCCTTTCTTTTACTTCCAAAATAAAGTGTGATATAATACAAAACATGGCGAGATTAGCTCAGATGGTTAGAGCGTCTGATTGTGGTCCAGAAGGTCGTCGGTTCGATCCCGATATCTCGCCCCATACCCCTTAAAATGCGAGTGTAGTACAGCGGTTAGTATACAAGTTTTCCAAACTTGGGATGAGGGTTCGACTCCCTCCACTCGCACCAACAAGTCTTTGAGGATTGGACGGAGGCCCGCGAGGGCTGTTTTTTTGTTAAGCATATGGTTTTTATGATATAACTATTGACATATTTTAACATATGTGCTATAATGAAAGCGTAGTTGTAAAACCGTAGTTTAACAAGTTAGCCTGTCCCAAAAATTGTGGTCCAGCCACAGAACGATTTTTAGAAAAGGAGATTTTATCATGCCTCAGAACATTTATTCAAAGAAACCCGAAACCACAACTGCTCTTCCCACCGCGGAAGAAATTCGCCACCAGTACGGTGATGTGATGAACTATGTCAAGTCGCTCGCCGCCCGCGCAAAGCGCTCTGCAGACCGTAATGGCAAGAAGGACAAGTCCAAGGCTATCGAAGAGGATCTTCAGGTTATCCTGAATGACCTCGGCCAGGCCCTCTCTGGCGACGTCAAGGCCGTTGAAGCAGGCAAGAAGCCTTTTTCTCATGATGACCTCAAGGAGATCATGAAGAAGCGCTACTCCACCTTCTCTGATCTCGCCTCCGATTATTTCGGTGACGACGAAGACGACGATGACGACGACCCCAGCGATTCCGCCAAAGATAAGGATAAGCCCAAGGCTTACTACCTCATCGACGGCGCCACCATCGCAGCAGATGATCCGCTCGCAATTCCGCAGCTGATTGCCGCGATGAACCAGGGAAAGAACATCCAGCAGATCTCGTATAATGATGCTGGCCTCCCTGTTATCACTACGCTGAGCGAGGGCAACAAGGACAAAAAGCCCAAGAAGTCTGGCGACCCCGACGAACCCGAAGCTACCGATGATCCTGATGATGAAGATTCTGATGACGATTCCGTCAAGAAGCTCAAAATCAAATTCAACGGCAAAAAGCTCAGCGTTCCGGTTATCACCAAGACCTCTGTATCCGGCAAGACTAAGAAGACTCGCACCTACGCCCTCGCGGCTGCAGATGGTAGCGAAGTTTTCACCTCGTTTGCGGAAGCGAACGATTACGACGATCCTGTCGTTTGGTACGAGCTTGCTCGTGTCATGATTGGCGTCAAGGCGGACGGCAGCGATAAGTTCAGCTACGAACTTGCTACCGCTTCACCTCACAAGATCAAGTACCTCGGCTAACTTGGGTACACAACTACACTACGCACCTTTTAAGGGGGAAAACGTCGGTTTATCCGGCGTTTTTCTTTTTGTTTAGAAAAATTTTACCATAAGCAATAAATATGGTAATTATATTGACAAATTAGCTAAAGTGTGATACAATGTAAGTAGTCTGAGCTTTAGAGGTGAAACCCCTTAAGCTTGACGGCCATTAACAACCGAATCATCTCAGATTTCAAATTTTGAAATCTGTTTTTTATAAAGTCTATACGATGACTACAAACACCCCCCCAAACGGAGGCGTGTTTGCCTCCAATCTGAAAAATAAAAATCTCAAAAGGAGGTAAACACTATGTTGTTTTTAATCATTTTTTCAATCGCTTTAGCGATCGGCATCATGCTGATTGCATCCACTTGCTTCCACCTGCTTGCAGGCGGAACGTTATTTGTACGCAACCCTTCGTTTAAAATTAGTTGGTTCAACAGAACCGACAGCACCACTTGGATGATGTCCGCAATTCTTGGCGCTGGCGTAGGGGCAATCAATTATTTCACTCCGGAACTGGCAAATCTGCTGTGGCTGGCACCGGTGTTTTTCATCGCTATGCTCGCCGTCATGATCGGTATCATTGCGTGGGGACGCATCAGAGCATGTGAAGTCAAGGAATTTTTCTGGCTTACACTCTTGCTCTTGGTGGTATTCTTTACTACCAAATCCACCGCTGCAATGACTGCCGCACTTATCCAGAGCGCATTTTGGGGAAGCCTTATTATGCTTCTTCCGAGCCTGCTTCTGGTGGGTGGCATTGGCGTATTCGTGGTCTTCTGGTTCCTCTACAGGCATTATAGCCTGGGGATCGGTCGTAATCACCTTGTCGTCGGCAGAGTGCTGATGGGTGTGTTCACCATTATCCTGGCAATCATGCTCATCACCGGAGGTGCTTGGTCAAATTTTCCTAAGCTCAGCTTTGGAAACGATGACCTAACCAAAGCTGAGCAAACGGAAGTAGATGCCCAGGCGAGTGAAATTGCTAAGGTCATGAGCCTTTCGGACAGTGAATTTGAGGTCATTCTCGAAAAATCTGGCTTGAAAGACGCCACCCTTAATTGCAACAGTCTTCCTTCTTCTAAGAGAGACAGGTTGTTCGAGGACGGTATCAGCATCCCGCTCAGCAGCGGCAAATCCGAAAAAGTGATGAAAGACGAACTGATGGACGAGCTCAGAAACCCCATTTGGCTTGCAGCTCGTTTCGACAGATTGTCCGAAATCACCTACAAGGATGGCACCACCGTGGCAGACAAGTACCCGGCAGTTAAGAAATATGTCGAACTCTTTAATGAGAAAGGCGTAGAGTATTTTGTTGAGGAGCAGAACAAAGACGGAGAATTCTTGCTCACCAAAGAGTATCTTAGATACGCGGTAATTGGCGAACTCCTCTTCGACTGTACTACCACGGAAGTCAGGAAAGACGTTACCACCAAGTATGTCTGGAGACTGGATGAAACCGGGGCTTACTCTGCGGATGGCACTTTCGACTTATCCAAGTTGAAAACCATCAAGAAAGAGTATGTTGAGGATGAGGATTATAACGATGTTATTGTCATTACTCACCTCACAAAGGAAAAAGGTAAGGTTCTGTATGTTGAATATTTCGACATCTATGACCGCGCACCGGTAATCCTGGATGACACTCCGGCTGAGTCCAAGTCGACTTCTGAGACCGAAACTGAAAATTCTGGCGGTAATGACTCTGGTAATTCCGATGACTCTGGTTACAATAAAGACAAAACCCAGGGTACTCAGGGAGATCTCGTTGCTTCGAATGACAACAAGGGACCTGGCAAAGATACCAACAATGGTGAAGGCGCCACTATCTCAACCGAAGATCAGGCTACAAACTCTGATTATATGACCTACGACGAGTATGAAGAGGCGATCGAAGAAATCAAAGAGGCCAACGAAGATCAGGAAGAGCAGCAGAAACCGAAGACTGAGGATAAAAATACCAAGGTCGATGATAATTCTGCAAAGGGCACCGGTAACGGTGGTATCGACACGCCGACTCCTGTAGAGGATGAGGCAAAAACTAGTGATGGCAATACCATTGCAAATGACGAGAGTAATCCTGCTGGATCCTGGGGGGGACCCGCAGATTGAGTCAAACTCGTCATCGTATAGACCGCACTTTCCCGCCTGGCGGCATAAAAACCGCCAGGCAACTCTATGATATTTGAAACTGAGACGATTCGGTTGGTGGTAAAAGACGAAAATTAACAATTCGGCTAGCAAAAACCAACCTAAATTAAATTAATTAGAAAGGATGCTTATGAAAAAAGTTTCTAAAACTATTTTGAGTATCGCTGCCGTTGCTACGGTTGCTGGTGCTCTTGCTACCCCAGCCATTGTACGTGCTTGGGGTGACTCTGATAATGGTCGTCCTAGCTACACTATCGCTGAAATCAACGATGGCAAACTCGGTGACACCATTACCTTTAACTCTATTTCCGATGGTAAAATCGGCGACGAGAAAAACTTCGTCGGTGCTATCGAAACCTCCAAAATTGATTGGAGCAACACCGGCTCTTCCAACTTAACTTGGAAAGCTGATGAAATTAACGTCAAAGATGGTGAAACTTATACTATCCGTCTTTACGTTCACAATAACAGTCCAAAAGGTAAAGAAGCCATTGCTGAAGGCGTAAAAGCTACTTTTAGCCTTCCAACCACCGTTTCTACCTCTCATACTGTAATCGGTTATCTTGATTCTTCAAACGCCACTCCAGGCCGTTATTGGGATGAAGTAACCCTGAAATCTAACGACGATTTTTATATCGAATACGTCGAAGGTTCTGCTAAATATACCAACGCCAAACTTGGTACCGTCTCTCTTCCAAACAAAGTTATCACCTCTGGTGCAACTATCGGTTATGAAGCCTTAAACGGTAAAATCCCTGGTTGTTACGAATATGACGGTGTCGTTACTATTAACGTCAAAGTCCATAAATCCGTTTCTACCAAACTTTCCAAGACCGTTCGTATCAAAGGTACTAAAAACTGGTCTGAATCCGTTACCGCTAAAATCGGTGATGAGGTTGAATACCAAATCGAATACGTTAACCTTTCTGCTGAAACCGTTAACAACGTTATGATCCGCGACATTCTTCCAACCAATATGGAATATGTCAAAGATTCTACCTATCTTTACAATGCTAAATACCAATCTGGTGTTCAGTTGAAAGATAACACTGTCACAACTTCTGGCATCAACATTGGTAGCTACTCTGCCAAGGGTAACGCCTATGTTCGTTTCACTGCCAAAGTTACCGACAAATCTCTTGCTTGTGGTTCCAACAAGCTTGTTAACTGGGCAAGTTCTACGGTAAACTCTAAAGTTACCAAAGACGACGCTTCAGTAATGGTTGAGAAAAACGACGAGACTTGTAAAGACAAGCCAACTCCAGATGATCCAACTCCAGATGATCCAGGCGAAACTCCAGAAGTTATCGTTGATACCGGTGCTGGTACCATCGTCTCTGGCGCAATCGGTGCCGGTTCTATCGTGACCAGCCTTGGTTACTATGTTGCTAGCCGCAAAAAATTGATGTAGTCTTGGCCGCTTCACGTTAATGCGAAAAATCCCTCCTCGTGAGGGATTTTTTGTTGCGTTTTTTATCGTCATTTCAAAATGCTTATGATATAATTAAAAATGTATGGACCCATTTCAGAATAATGCTGTTTTTTCACCTAGCCCGAATACTGGTGATATCATTTTGTCACCTTCCGCTCCCGCCAAAAAGTCCAAGAAACCCCTTGTCATTGTCTTAATTATCCTCATTCTCCTCGCCGCCGGTGCTGCCGCGTGGTATTTTTTTGCGGGTTCACAGCAAAGAGAAATCCACTCCAATCAGTCCGAATTGGCACAAACTCTTGAAGAATATGCCCCGTCTGCAAATCATCTCCAAGAAATCTTTCTCGCTGCCAAAGACGGAGATTTAAGAGTCGTAGATATCATTCAGCCGGACACTTATAACTCAATTCGCCAAGACATGGAGAACTTTGAATCATTCTCAACCAAGTTGGCTACGCTTTCGCAAAAAACTTTTAATAACGACGTAAAGGCAGAATATCAAGCACTTCTCGCGCAAATTATATCTGATGTTGAAGCATACAAAAGATCTTTTTCTAGCTACGAGTCCTTTTACCAATCCTATAGTAGCGAAGATAATGTGTTGCCATTAGATGACACTTCAAAGGCAACAGAAATTTTTTCCGCAGAGACAGACTTTTTATATGAAGAAAAAATATATCATATCGTTGAGCTTATTAAAGAAAGCGAGCCTAAAAAATGAAAACACGTCTAAAACAATTTTCAGCATGGGCTCTTACAATTGTAGTATTAATCTCTTTGGTACTTTCCCCAATGGCCGTTGCTGCTCCTACAACCGTGACAGTAGACAACGTCCGTCAGCAAATTGAGCAAGCAGCCTGGGTTCATCTCGTTGCTCAAAAATTTCAAGCTTGTATTGGTTACGGCGATGATGGTCACGGCTCTATCAGTTCTACTGGAATTTCTAGTTCAACCGCCAAAACTGGTAATTTTTTCGCCGGCACGACAAATGTCCTATCCGGCGCCTACCTTGAGAACAAAATTCAGGGTAAAGTGCAAAATGGTGAAAT
Source organism: Candidatus Nanosyncoccus sp. (assembly GCA_045641305.1). Taxonomy (GTDB): domain Bacteria; phylum Patescibacteriota; class Saccharimonadia; order Saccharimonadales; family Saccharimonadaceae; genus Nanosyncoccus. The sequence continues at coordinate 22,944 of JAZUGS010000013.1, read as the reverse complement.
TTGGTGTTCAAATGATGATAGCGCAAATATTACCCAACTTTTCGCCCAGGCCATTGGTGTTAGTGTAAATGATATTATCTGTAATAAAAAAGATCCATATTACGGTGGACTACTTGCTCCAGCAGAATACGACTCTACCTCCGGAAGTTATTATGGCGGTGGTTATAGATATGTTTTGGGAGAAAACAAAAACTGTTCAAATGCGTCCACTTATTTATATAATACTAATGATCCAGTATTTAATCGTGACGCGTCTAAAGATATTTATGGCGGAGATACCTATATTAAACAACTTTATGATGAGTATAAAAGCGGTGCAAACAATCCATATCTTTTAGATTTTGATTCGCTTGGCAATTACGACAAAATAGACGGCTACTATCTTTATCTTAATGATTTCAAAACTGCATGTAGCGGCAGTATCTTTAAAGAAGAATATGATGGGCAACTAAAACACGATGATTTGTATTTTAGCATCAAGACAGTTAATGATAAAGGCGAAATTGGCACAGTTTATTATAATCGCAACGGCAAGACGGACAACAGTAATTCTCATAGTTCTTTTGTAGACGGTGGCCCCACAACATGTGGTGCGTTGGTAGATAAGATTAATACTTACGCAGAAGAATTCCAAGAAAAAATTCAAACTGAAATTAAGAATCAATGCAAAACCGCTCTTGCAGGTGCTGTAGACGAAAAAATTACACAAAATCAAGAGATTATCAATAATGCCGAATCTAGCGAAGAAGCAAAAGCCGAAGCTCAGTCTAAACTTGATGAACTTAAAAATATTAAAAGTAGCGGCAATTATACTTCAGCGACGGATGCTGGTGGACTGCAATGTGTTGATGTTCCAGATGTTATAGTCGACGTAGAAGATTATACCGATCCAGTTGCTGGCGAGAATGGCCCAACTAGTGACCCTTGCTACTCTGGTGATATTGAATCTATGTCCTGGATTCTGTGTCCAGCTCAATCCAATCTAACCAAGACTACGGATGGCTTGTTAGGATGGATAGATCAATGGCTTGAAGTAAAAACAGACCTCTATGATTCAAATAGTGGAGCACACGAGGCATGGGCGGCCTTCCGTGATATTGCCAACGTGCTAATCATTGTTGTTCTTCTAGTAGTCATATTTTCTCAACTTACAGGTGTAGGCATAGATAATTACGGCATTAAAAAGATTCTTCCGCGCCTTATTGCAATGGCCATACTAATTAACTTAAGCTTTATTATTTGCCAAGTGCTTGTGGATCTTTCTAACATTCTTGGTACTAGTCTTAACCAGCTTTTCCAAATCATTGCGCAAAGAATGCCTGGTTATAGCAAGGCAGAGAGCGTTACTGTCTCAGATATTGTTGGTAGCTTTATTGCTGTAGCTGGCGGTGCTGCTGCCGGAGTTGGAGCATTAGCTTCAGGAATCACTCTTGTTGCTGGTGCAGGTGCTAGTGGCGTTGGTCTTATTGTAATTATCGCTGTTCTTGTATTGCTTATTGTCGTTGTCTCTGTCACAATGTTCTTCGCCTCTCTTGCTGCGCGCATTCTTATCATTACATTATTCATTGGCCTCGCGCCACTCGCTTGCGCTTGTTATATTTTGCCTAACACTCAAATCCTATTCAAAAAATGGTGGAATGTATTTAAAGCAGCACTCTTAGTCTATCCAATTTGTGGCGCTATGTATGGCTTAAGCTTTGTAGTTCGTGCCATTGCTTTTTCTAGTCCACAATTAGAATTTCCAATGGCTATGGTTGCATTAATTGCATCATTCATGCCATGGCTTATTCTCCCGTCCTTACTTAAAAAGACATTATCTGGTCTTGGTATGGTAGGTGAAAAACTCGCCGGCATTGGTAATAGCCTCAAACGTGGTTACCAATCTGGTCTTAATGCCGCCAAAGGCACAGAAGCCTACAAACGAGGTCAAAATTTTGGCCGCAATCGTATCCAGGGTGGCCTAGATAATCGTGCGCGTCGTCGTCTGGAAGGACGCCAGGATAGAGCGCTAAACGAAGCAGAGCGTAGCAAGATGCAAGGTTTCCGCCAGCGTATACGCAGTGGGGAAGAATTAAAAGGCCAAGATCTAAAAGATTACAACAAGCTAAACGAAAAGATAGACAGCTCCAAATACAAACTCAGCGATGCTCGTGCTGCACGCCTTGCTTCTATTAACCAAGCGGACACCAAACGCAGATTAGAACGCGAAAACAATCGCTTTGCTAGCGATGCCTTAATTGCAGAAGGCGTTTATCGCCAGCAATCTGCGCAGCAAGCTAATGGTGCTGGAAATGCCGAACGCCACGCCGAAACGAATGCCGAAGAATTGCGTACAGCCGCCCGCCAGAATGCTTTCACGGATGCTGGTTCACAGATTAACAGCACACTTGGCAAGGCTGACGCTATTCGTACATTTGAATCTGAATACGGTGTTGGTTCTGCAGAGACTAGTCGTCTTGCGGCCGCTATCAAATCTGGTCAGCAACTTAAAGACACTGTATCTGCCAACCAAGCCGCAGACAGACTGAAAGATACTAATATCAGCAGAGAAGCAATACTAGGTAATCTACCAGAAAATGGTTCGCTGCCGCCATCTAGTGAACTCGCAGCCGTAAGTCGTGCTGCTAAAGCCGGTAATCTTGCTTCTATTATCAATGATACCACGGGCGCTTATACTAACGGTCAACGCGAGCTTGCCCGCAAGCTTCAAGATGCTACCGGGGCATCTTTGGCTGGCAAATCCTCTCAGGATATCCTCACTGCTATGCGTGGTGTTTCAGGTGTCTCTAGCAATAACGCACTTGCTCCGGTTCTTGCAGCAGCTATGGCGGGAAGTCTTTCGTATATTACTAGTAACACTAACGGCACATTTAGCCAAGGTCAAATAGATTTTGCTAACGCATTATCGAGTAGTGGCACAAACTTTACAGGGAAATCACTTCAAGAAATTGCCAATCTTGTTGGAGTGGATGATAAATTAGCTGCCGCAGCGGCCAGAGTAGCCGGACCCGCATTCACCGCCGCAATGCCGTCCCTTGCTACTCTTGGCCAGACCACCGCACAGCTCACGCAGGCCGTTGACACTGGCACCAACAAGCTTTCTAACCAATACGAGTTAGAAAGCGCCACTAATGCCGTTGGTGAAATTCGTATCTCTCATGAGCGTGCCACCAGTCTTGCAAGAGAACGTCAAGATGCTGCTCGCTTCAAGGAACATGCCGAAGAATTTGCTCGTCAAACTCGTGGCGATGTTAAGAAAGTACTTGCCTCTGAGATCATTAATTCTAATGCTGATACCAACCGCGTTGGTGCTGCACTCAAAGATATCTATGACAAGGGTGGCGTTGAAGACATTATGTCCGTTGTTTATAACTCTAACATTACAGATCCATTCGTTCGTAAAACAGTTTCAGATTTCATGGCTACTATGTCTGAACCAATTGCTAAACAATATGGTAAATATGTTGCTGCTGGCGGCTCTGGCAGCTTTAAAGAATTTGTTGAAGGTACTGCTGCGCCAAGAGCAGATGGTGGAGTAAGTTCGCTTGGAGCCTACCTAGCGCCACTTGGTGATAATGGCTTCAATACTGCCAATAAAGATGCTATTAAGTTTATACTTGGAACCAATAATAGTGGAGTTCTTAATGCTATCTCATCGCCACAAATTGCTAACCTTGCTTTCGCTGCTAAAGGCGAAGACCGCCAATATGCATTACAGCTTCTTCAAAAACGTTGTACTACAGATCGTAGTGGCATTCTCAAATCTTTCTCCGATACCCAATGGAGCCAGATGTCTATTGATATGGTAGAAGCTATTGCCGGTAGTAGCAGTATGAGCGGTTCCCCAGTTGCAGGAGATTTGGCAGCTATTAAAAATCGTATTCAAACAAATCCGCGCCTCAAACAAAACCTCAAGCCCGAAGTACGCACTTTCTTTGGCATTGCATAGTAGTTTATTCATCCCGCCTAGGCTTAAAATTTCCCTATCTTTCACAAAATTTTCTCACGGGGTTGCAAAACTACACAATCTATGTATTATAGACATCGGGTTGGAGATTTTTAATTTTCGAACATTATAGATCCTTCGTGTGAGGGGGATTTATAAATCGTGACAATTCTAGATAAGTTGGGTGAAGTCCCCCAAAGTTTAGTTAGATAAAAACAAAAACTAAGGAGGATGCTATGGAGATTGAATTTCATTTCAAACTTGTAGTAAAGCCTAAAATTAAAAAGATTACTGTTCAAACAGAACAGTAATCACCAACCAAAACGATGAGTTTCTAGAGCTCATCCATGTCTACATTCTATCACTTCCTCCTTCTAAAGTAAAGCGCCCACTAGGCGCTTTTGCTTTTTGCGGACTCAATCACATGCTCGAACAAGCAGGTTACGGTCAAAGGTCCCACGCCGCCAATTTTTGGCGTAATGGCAGCAAGATCGGTCCGCTCTCTTATGGTATCATCAACATCACCCATTAGAACCCCATTTTCCGAAGCAGTCCCTGCGTCCACTATTACGGCGCCAGATTTTACATAATCATTCAAAATCAAACGCGGACTACCAGTCGCTGTCACTATTATATCAAAATCCTTAAGCTTTGTCAAGTCATCACCTCTATGGAACATCGTTACGTGGTATCCTGAATTTGTCCACATTTTGTAGAGGGGCGCCCCCACCAACTTGCCACGCCCCACCAATGCGATTGCCGCCTGCGACATTTCAATCCCGTATCCAGCCAGTAGCCAATTAATTGCCGTGGCGGTTGCCGAATCAAAATCGCCATTATCACTAAGCCCATCCACATCTTTTTCCGCCGCAATCAGCCCCGTCAATTCATCGGTTTTCTCACGCTCAATAATTGGCAGCTGAATGATTATTCCGTCTATTGATGTATCGATATTCGCTGCCAAAACTTTCTCGCGAATTTCGTCTGTCGATCTTGCGTAAAAATCTTCTACTACTACGCCAATATCGTCACCGTAGCGTTTTTTAAGCTCAACATATTTCGTAATTACGGGATTATCGCTATCACGAATAATCAACAATTTCGGTTTGCGGTGCATTCCAGAAACGACGTGATATTGTCGTTCTTTAATAAAGCCTGCAAGTTCTTTTCCGTCTAAAATTTTCATTCTGGGATCTCCACTGGCTCTTGTTCTAGCCAATAACCGTACTTGTCGTAAATTGTGTTCACAATTTCGTTGCGTGCTGCTGCTAGATCGTTATATCCTTTGGCACCTTCGTTGATCAAAACCAATGCCGCTTTTTCATTCACGCGCATCCCATGCAAAACTTTACCAGAAAACCCTGCTTTCTCTATTAACCAACCTGAATTAATTTTATTTCCATCTTTACCATGATACACTGGTAGCCCTTGACCTTCCGCTTTGCGAGCTTCAATATCGTCAAGATAGACATTCTTAAAGAAACTGCCTGCGCTTGCAAATTTCGCCGGATCTGGTAATTTATCTGCACGAATTTCTGAAACAATTTTTCGAATTCCCATAGGAGTAAAATCTGTTTCATTATGTTCGGCGATATAACTTTCGATCGATTTATAGAATGGTCGGCGCATCTTGCCTACGCTTAAATTAAGCGTAACGGCAATTACAAAATAGCGTCCGCGCCCTGTAGTATTCAGGATACTTTTACGATATGAAAAATTCATATCTTTTTTTGTTAAAGTTTTAAAAGTTTTTTCTTCGGTGTCATATACTTCTGCAGATTCAAACACCGCTGCAATCTCTTGGCCGTATGCACCAATATTTTGTACTGGTGCCGCACCCATTGTTCCAGGAATTTTGCTGAGCGCTTCAATGCCAGTAAGCTCATGCTCGCAGGCAAATGCTACTACATCATCCCAGTTTTCGCCACCCATGGCACGAATTTTTGTGCCATCAAGAGTAATTCCGCGCATTTTATTCATTAAAATTACGCCATTAAAACCGCTGTCGTGCCCGATCGTATTTGCTCCGCCACCGAGGACAAAAGTTGGCAAAAGATATAACTTGGCAAATTCGTAAGCCTCTGGAACTTCTTCAGGCCTTTCAATTTCCAGCACATAACGCGCCGCACCGCCAATTCGCATGGTGGTAAGTTCCGAAATAAGCACATTCTCTTTGACTTTCATTACATTATTATATCATGGGGTTGTATTATAAAGAATAGCGTGCTATGTGGTATAATAATATCAATCATAAAAAAGGTAATACTATGGCAAAAAAATCAGAAGCGGTGGACGATAATACTAAAAATGACGGCAAATCCGAGGCTCTAAAGCTAGCGATTTCCCAAATCACCAAACAATTTGGTGAAGGTGCAATCATGAAGTTGGGTGAAAATCCCAAAATGGATGTAGAACTTTTGCCGTCCGGCTCACTCTCGTTGGACTTGGCGCTCGGTGGTGGCTATCCTAAAGGTCGCATTATTGAAATCTACGGTCCAGAATCTTCGGGTAAAACAACTCTGGCGCTTCACGCGATTGCTGAAATTCAAAAGCAAGGCGGTCAAGCAGCATTTATTGATGCCGAGCATGCCCTCGATCCGGCTTACGCTAAGAAAATTGGCGTTGATACCGCCAACCTCTTCATCTCTCAGCCAGACAATGGTGAGCAGGCACTTGAAATTTGTGAAACTCTCGTACGTTCCAACGCAGTTGATCTTATCGTAGTTGACTCTGTAGCGGCCCTAGTTCCTCAGGCCGAAATTGATGGTGATATGGGCGACTCCCAAATGGGCCTTCAGGCACGTCTTATGTCTCAAGCCATGCGCAAGCTCACGGGTATTATTAGTAAATCCAAAGCGACGGTTATCTTCATTAACCAAATTCGTATGAAAATTGGTGTCATGTTTGGTAATCCAGAAACCACAACAGGTGGTAATGCTCTCAAGTTCTATGCTTCTGTTCGTCTCGATATTCGTCGTATCGGCCAGATTAAAGATGGCGATAATATCTCTGGCAACCGTACCAAAGTTAAAGTCGTTAAAAACAAAATCGCTGCGCCATTCCGCACGGCTGAATTCGACATTATGTATAATGAAGGTATCTCAAAGACTGGTGACATTTTAGACCTCGCCGTTCAAAACAATATTCTCGAAAAAGCCGGCGCTTTCATCAAGTACAATGGTCAGACTATTGGTCAAGGTCGTGAAGCCGTGAAAAAACTTTTCAAAGAAAAACCAGAATTAATGGCCGAAATTGAAGCTAAAGTTCGCGAAAAAGCTGCTGCCGAAGATTAATGGAAATTATCAATAAAAAATTACGGATTACCGATATCAAGCAAGGCGTCAAAAACCAAAATCGTGCCAACATTTTTATTGACGGTAAATATTCATTTTCGTTGGATATTGCTCAGCTAGTAGATTTTAAGCTTAAAATAGGACAAGAAATCACCGAAGCGGAGCTTGCTGAATACCAGCAAGCATCTGCATTTGGTAAACTTTATCAACGTGCCCTAGAATGGGTTTTGGTGCGCCCTCGCTCAGTTAGAGAAACGCATGATTATTTATTGAGAAAGCTGAAAGAAAATGATTCAACTATTTCAGACATTCTAGAAACTCTTACGAAAAAGCACTATCTCAACGACTATGCCTTTGCCAAGTACTACGCCGAAAATCGTTTTACCAAAAAGGGAATTAGTAAAAAACGCCTCAAGATGGAACTTATGAAGAAAGGTGTATCTAGTGCTATTATCGAACAAGTCCTATCAAGCAACCTGCGTAACGACGAAGAAGAAATTAAAAAAGTTATCGCAAAAAAACGCAACAAATATGACGATGTAAAGCTTATTCAGTATCTTGTCCGTCAGGGTTTTGACTTTGAGCTGGCGCGTAATCTGGTTCAGACTTCCGAAACGGATTAACAAAATTTGGCACAAATTCAGTAGTTTCGGCTTTCTTTTTAATGGTTTTTTCTTCGTCCTTAATAATAATTTTGTAATCAGTAATTTCTACGACTTCTTTTCGTGGAATAATTAACTCGGGATCTAAAAATGCTTTTACTACCGGGCGTTTCACTACGATTTGTTGCACCACGAAATCTTCAGTTGTGCAAGAAAAATCAATTACTTTGCCTAGCTTCGTGCCTTTTTTGGTTTCCGCCCTCAATCCGTCAAGAGCAAACCCTAAATCTAAAACTTTAGCGATTTTTACTACGTCGTCTTTCGCTACCATTTCATCTAGTGAATCAACTACGATGCCTAGCGGCGAATACTCACGAATACTTTTAATATCTAAAATATTTTCATCACGTTGCCCGACCAATCTGCCATACGCCTTGAATCCGAGAATTTTTAAAGTGTCTGGATCTATTATAAAATCCTTGACCCAACCCAAAACTTCGCTTTCCTGAAAACCAATAATTGGCATATTTTTAAGACGTGAGCCATAGACTAACATAACCTTATTATATCATATGTTATAATAAGGGGCATGGAAAATGAGATTTTATTGATTGATAAACCCGCTGACATGAGCTCTTTTGGTGTTGTGGCTCGTATTCGCCGTGTCTTGTCCGAAAAAGCAGGGAAAAAGGTTAAAGTAGGTCATACGGGGACCCTCGACCCATTTGCCACCGGTCTGCTTATCTTGCTTACTGGTAAAATGACCAAAAAATCCGACGAATTCCTTCATTTTGACAAAACTTACGAAGCTACATTGAAGCTTGGTTATACTTCCACCACCGGCGACCCCGAGGGCGAGATTACTGAAGTGCAAGTTCAATCTCTTGAAACCATGTCCCGAAATCTTTGCGGGGACGAGATTACTGACTTTCAGGAGTGTCCGCGACCAACGGGGAGCGGTTTAAGCGAAGCGAGGCCCGTAACGACCGCCCCTTGGGACGCGGAAGGCCGAAGGCCTACGGGACCGAGCGAGCGTCTCCTGCAAGCAGTAATCTCGTCCATGGTAGGTGAAATCTCCCAACGTGTCCCCGCCTTTTCCGCTGTTAAAATCGATGGCCAGCGTGCTTATAAACTAGCACGTGCCGGCAAATCTTTTGAGACGCCAGTTCGTAAAGTTAAAATTTATTCTATTGATATTCTCGAATACAATTATCCGTATCTCAAAATCAAAACTCATGTTTCAAGTGGTACTTATATTCGTACACTTGCCGAAGATATTGGCAAAAAACTCGGCACTGGAGCCTATCTCACGGCACTTCGTCGTACTGAAATTGCGGATTATAAGGTAGAAGACGCAAAAACTCTTGAAGATTTTGGTGTAAAGTGATATAATTACCCCTATGATAACAAAAGAGAATAAAGACAAAGCTATTGCCAAGGTCGCGCGTTCAAAGGCCGACGTCGGTTCTCCTGAAGTTCAAGTTTCTATCTTGACCGAACGTATCAAAGAAGTTACGGAGCACGTCAAGAATAACAGAGATGACTTTATGGCTAAAAGAGGTTTAATGCAGATGGTTGGGAAGCGCAAAAAGCTCCTCAAATATCTCGAGACCACCGATTTCGAGCTTTATAAAAAGACTGTTGCCAAACTTGGCTTACGCAAATAGTACGTCTAAATTAAAAAAAGACAACCCCCGGTTTTTAAGCCGGGGGTTTTATGGTGAACCCTCACGGGAAGGGGTCCGTGAGGGGGACAGGCGAAAGAAGGTTAAAACCTTCATCCTTCGCCATCTTGCAACCTAATTTCGACGAAGATATCGTCGACTTCGTGCAGTAACTCTGCCACTTTCAGCAATTTTGCTGGTGTTTCGGGATTCGGATTTTTTGCCTTGTATTTACTGCGATGCTCAACCTGTGACCAAGCCTGCATCATTAGGGTTCTAATCTGAATTTCCACTGGCACCTTGAGCTGTCCTTCCGTCAGAGAGCTTACTTCTACATAAGCAATCAAATGTTTACTCTGGTATCCGTTCTCCTTTGGATTCGTTACGTAATCCTTTGTTTCCTTTATCCAGAGGCCGGGCATTTTACCAATCATCTCTTCGATTCGATCGATATCGTCTCGATAGACGCAAAGGACGCGGATGCCCGCGATGTCGCGAATCTCACTTCTTATTCGGCGAATATCATTCGGGTCAATCCCACGACGGATACATTTATCAGTCAAAGACTCGTAAGTTTTAATTCTAGGTTTAAAACTGTCTATGGGATTACGAATAGCGTCGCTTTCTGAGAGCTCGTGCTGCATATTTTGCAGTTGTGCCATTACAGTATTCATGGCGTTCTCATATTGAACGATTAGTCTTTTATAAAGTTCTTTACTCACTCTTGATACCCTCCCCGTATCGACATGAAAATAACGATTTGTCCTTTAATTATAGCACACTTTGACGAAAAAGTCAATAAAAGATATAATAATAGTAGTAATTAACCATCGGGAAGACGGCAGATACAAGAGGCGGGCTTATATCTGAGGTTTTCCTGAGGAAAGGAACATTTTTCATGGATATTATTAACCCTAACGGTAAGAAAACCCTGCAGGTTTCTACCGAATGGCTCGGCCGCACGTTGACCCTCGAGGTTAACCGCGTTGGTTTTCGCACCACTAGCTCAGTACTCGTTACCTATGGCGATACCGTTATTCTTGGCTCGGTCGTTGTAGGAACAAAGCCTGTTGTGCAAGATTTCTTCCCACTCTCAATCGATTACGAAGAGAAGTTTTATGCTGCTGGCAAAATCAGTGGTAGCAAATTTATCAAGCGCGAAGGCAAGCCTGCCGACGAAGCAGTTCTTGTTGGTCGTCTTATTGATCGCCCAATTCGCCCACTTTTCCCAAAAGGCTATCGTCAGGAAGTACAAGTAGTTACCACCGTCCTTTCGATGGATCCAAGTTTTCGTCCAGACTGCGTAGCAATGCTTGCCGCTTCGGCTGCGCTTATGAATGCTGGCGTGCCATTTGATGGTCCAGTTGCCGGGCTTCGTATTGGCCGTCTTGGTGGCGAATTTAAAGCATTTTTGAATCCAGAAGAACGCGAAAAATCTCCACTCAACCTTGTCGTTGCTTGTAAAGATGGTAAAGTCATGATGGTTGAAGCTGGTGCTAAGGAAGTTCCAGAAGATACTATTATCGAAGCCATGCATTGGGCAGTTGAAAATGTTAAACCAGTTCTTGATTTGCAACGTGAATTAGCCAAACAAGTTGATGCGAAAAAACAAGAATACGAGCTAGTTCTCCCAGATGAAGCAATTCAAACGGAAGTTGAGGAGTGGACAAATGGTAAATTTGGCTCCAAAGTTCGTGGCAATGTCATGGAGCGTGCGCAAATTCTTGACGAAATTAAATATGCCATGCATGATGAGATGGCTTTGAAACACGGTGAAGGTGAAACCGACAACGAAAAAGTTGAATGGTATGACCAAAACTTGCGCGACGTCTATGATCAAGCTTTTGAGCTTGCCGTTCATCATGAAGTTCGTCGTGGTATCGTCGAAGAGGGTGTCCGCCCAGACGGCCGCAAATTAGACGAAGTCCGCCCACTTAGCTCACAAACTGGCATTTTGCCACGCACGCACGGGTCTTCATTGTTTACTCGTGGTGTTACTCAAGCTATGAATATCGTGACATTGGCACCCCTTTCCTTTGCGCAAGAGCTTGACACGATGGAAGTCACAGATGGCAAACGTCGCTATATGCATCACTATAATGCTCCATCTTATACGGTTGGCGAACCAGGCCGCATCGGCTCTCCAGGACGTCGTGAGATTGGCCATGGCTATCTTGCTGAACGTGCGCTTATACCAGTTTTGCCATCCGAGGAAGATTTTCCATATGCAATCCGCTCTGTCACCGAGATTATGTCGCAGAACGGCTCAACTTCGATGGCGGCAACCTGCTCAAGCTGTATGGCCTTGATGGACGCTGGTGTGCCGTTAAAGCGCCCGGTTTCTGGTGTAGCTATAGGCCTTATGGTGGATGTGCCTAAGGGGCAGGAAATTACTGCTGACGATATCGATAAAGCCTACGTCCTCACCGATCTCATGGACGCCGAAGATTTTGCGGGCGATATGGATTTCAAAGTTACTGGTACTACAGAGGGTATTACTGCACTTCAAATGGATATGAAGGTTCACGGCCTCCCAGTTGAAATTATGGAAAAAGCCATCAAGCAATCTCACGATGGACGCATGTTCATCTTGGAGCACATGCTTTCTGTAATCTCAGAGCCAAAGAAAGAGCTCAGCCCTTATGCACCTCGCATTGAGAAGATCATGATTAAGCCTGAAAAAATCGGTGCCGTAATTGGTAAAGGTGGTGAAATGATCAATAAAATTACTACCGAAACTGGTGCCACGGTCGATATCGATGACTCGGGTCTTGTTACTATTGCTGGCAACGATCCAGAAAAGATCAAAAAAGCTCTTGATTGGGTTAAATCTCTCACCGAGGAACCAGAAGTCGGCAAAATTTACGAAGGAACAGTTGTCACAATTAAAGATTTTGGCGCTTTCGTTAACATTATGCCAGGCATCGACGGCATGCTTCATATCTCTCAAATCAGCGACAAACGTCTTGAGAAAGTCACCGATGCACTCCACGAAGGTGATAAAATTCGCGTTCGCCTCGTCGCTATTGATGACAAGGGTCGCTTATCCCTCACAATGCGTAATTTGGACTAAAAATGAATACTGATAAAATCCGCAATTTCTGCATCATTGCTCACATCGACCACGGTAAATCTACCCTGGCCGATCGCATGATGGAGCTTACGGGTACGGTCGAGAAGCGCGAAATGAAATCGCAGCTTCTCGATTCCATGGAGCTTGAACGCGAAAAAGGAATCACAATTAAACTGGCGCCTGTCACGATGCACTGGAAAGGCTATACGCTTAACCTCATCGATACGCCAGGCCATGTAGATTTCTCTTATGAAGTTTCACGTTCCCTCCAGGCCGTTGAAACTGCAATCCTTGTGGTTGATGCTACTCAGGGTGTGCAGGCGCAGACGCTTGCAAATGTTTATCTTGCGATTGAACAGGATCTTACGATTATCCCAGTTATCAATAAAGTTGATCTCCCTGCTGCTGACGTCGAAAAAGTCTCTGCCGAAATCATCAATCTCCTTGGCTGTAAGAAAGAAGATATTATTGGTGTTTCCGCTAAAACTGGCATGAATGTTGAAAAAGTCCTTGACGAGATTATCTCGAGCGCTCCTGCACCTAGAAAATAACTATTTTCTAGAATCTTGTCTAATTTTGACTAATAAAAACACAATCGTGAAAGCAGCTAAAAGGATAATTCCAGCCAATACGACTGGAATAAAAGTATTTGCTCTAGAGACTACAACATTAGAGAACAGCGTCAAAAAGGCTAGTACCATAATAAGCGTAGCAACGTTCACCGTTGCGTAGTGTTTGCGTACATTTTTAGCGACTTTGACGGTATTTTTAAGCCCAAAAATCCGTTTTCTTATTAAACCATAAATTGCTGCCGTCATCACAAAGCCAGCACTGATTGCCATAAAAATGATACTGATTGCTGGTGCAGGATCCGCTGAGAGAAAAGCGATCATAAATATATAAGTTAGCCAAAAACCAACTAGGCTTACATAAATAAATAGCATACCGACTTGCTTTGGTTCATCAACGGGGTTTTTGGCGCGCTTCGCAACCATTTTGCCAGTCTTAATCTGATAGATGCCCCAGCTCAAAAATGCTAGGCCAAATAATAAAGTGATTATTGCGATGATTAGGAATACCAAATTATCCATATCATAATTATAACATAACCGTTAAAATATAAGGGGTATTTGTGGTCGATGGAAAAAGTGTTATAATATATAAAATGACAGAGACCAAAGCACTTATTTTCGATTCTTATTTCGACGACTATCGCGGAGTTGTCCTCTATGTTCGAATTTTTGAAGGTGAAATTCCAAAAAATGCAGAAATTCGTATGATGGCTGCCGAAAAAAATGGTTTAGCTCTGGAAGTTGGGGTCTTAACTCCTAAAATGACTCCAAAAAGTACGCTAGGTGAAGGCGAAATTGGCTACATTGTAACCAATCTTAAAACCACACGTGAAGCTAAGGTTGGTGATACTGTAACCTTGGCAAAAACACCAGCAGCAGCTCCGCTTCCTGGATACAAAGACGTGTTGCCATTTGTTTATGCTGGATTTTTCCCAGTTTCAAATGACCAATATAAAGATTTGAAGGAGGCGCTAGAGAAACTTTCACTTAGTGATTCTGCACTTAGATTTGAGCCGGAAAATTCTCCCGTTCTTGGCTTTGGCCTTCGTATTGGTTTCTTGGGACTTCTGCATATGGACATTATAAAGGAACGTCTCGAGCGCGAGTTTAAACTTGACCTTATCATTACGAATCCATCTACCAATTATCAAGTCATCATGAATAGTGGTGAAGAACTCGAGATTAAATCTGCCGCCGATTTGCCAGATATTTCCAATGTTGCTGAGATTAAAGAGCCTTGGGTAAAAGGGGAAATTATCTTGCCACAAAATATGATTGGCAATGTTTTAAGTCTAATTAACGAAAAACGCGGTCATCAAACTAACCTTAGTTATATTGAGGACCGTGCCGTAATTGATTTTGAAGCACCAATGGCAAACCTTTTGACCGATTTTTATGATCAATTAAAATCTGCAACCTCTGGCTACGCTTCTTTTAACTACGAGCTAAATGGTTACAGATCCGAGGATCTTGTGAGGGTAGATTTTCTTGTCGCCGGAAACAAAATTGATGCACTCAGCGTCATGTGTCATCGCACCGAGGCCGACGCAATTGGTCGCGACATCACTAAGAAATTAAAGGAAGTTATTCCTCGTCAGAATTTTGAAGTTGCTTTGCAAGCCGCTGTGGGCGCTCGTATTATTGCGCGTGAAACTATTGGCGCCTATCGTAAGGACGTTACGGTAAAAATTCATACTGGAGATCGCGATCGTAAAGCTAAACTTCTCGAAAAACAAAAACGCGGCAAAGCCCGCATGAAACGTTTTGGCAAAATTGACATTCCTTCCGAAGCCTTTACGGTGATGTTAAAACGTAACTAGTATTTGTAAAATGCTTGTGCTATAATAACTAGTACAATGGATCCACAGAATACCCAAAACCCACTTGGCAACCCCATGATTTCCACCCCGCAGGGGGGGGTATAACCAGAAATCCACAATCTAATCCACATCCTATCCGATTTCGCACCGCCAACGTCGCAGACTTACCGGGCATCATCAAGCTTACTAACGAGGTTTTTGGTGACAACACAAAAATGACTGAAGCTAAGAAAATATTCCGTAAATACGAATATGACGACAACCAAATTTACCTCATCGGCGAACTGGACGGTCAAATAGTTGCCCATGCCAAAATAACTATTATTCCCACGATCTATGACGAAATGGGTACCTATGCAATCTTAAATCACATTTGTGTCAAACCAGAATTTCGCCGGGCACACATCGGCACCAAGCTTCTTGACCATTGTTTTGCTATTGCCAAATCCCGTGGCTGTAAAAAAGTTGAGCTTTGGTCACTTAATTTTCGTACAGCTGCTCATGCTATGTATAAAAAATACGGCTTCGAAGTTGTTGACTGTAAATTCTTTGCTAAAGAAATCGAAAAAGGAGGAAAATGAAAATTAGCAATGTTTATATCGGCGGGTGGTTTCAACGTACCATGTTACAACTTTCCGAAATCTACGATTTCTTGCGTGATGGTAGAAGCGGTCTAAAATTAAACCAAAAGAAACTGGACGAGCTGCGTAAAAACTTGGCCATCGGGAGCATAGATTATGGCGTATGCGGTGAAGAATATATCAAATTCTCTACGGCTTTTGGTATAGACGTTAAAATATTTGAAGACGGTCTTATTATCCTCAATAACAAAACCGTTAGTGAAGAAACCCTCCTTGCAGACATAGACAAAGTTCAAGATTATTATGAACACCATTTATCTCCAGCCATCAACTATCTTTTCAGTCTCGGTGCCCCAATCCCCAAAGAACTTGCCAGTATTGAAAACATCTATCCATATTTTGTCGTCTGCGATCATGCCACCAAATCAGACATCGAACAATTGCTTGTTAAAACCGAAAAGCAAAAATATTTCGAGTTCAAAAATGACAAATATGATGTTGTTCGCGGTGACAAATATTATTTCGTTAATGATAAATCAAATTCCATCGATAAAATTGAACGCTATATCGAAGAGCAGATTTTTATTCGTGAATTTAAAGGCCAACTTCATCGCTATCTCAACATCCATCGAATCGTTTGGGAGAAGATCGATGACGTGAAAGCCTATACTAAAGTGAAAGGGTCTGAAATCGTCAAATTCGCGACCAAACTCGAAGGCTACGCCAAAACCATCAACCTAATCGATGGTCGCATTAAACAAATGGGCACTTATCTTCCTACTCGCGAAAAGATTGCCAAAGGTGATAAAGGCTTGACAGAGTTCTTAGAGATTTCTGGTTATAGATATGAGACTTTGAGTGATACTTTGCAATATGTCCAATATCTATGGGAAATGACGCAGAATTATGTCGTGGCTGCTCAAAAGCAGTTCGACAGCCTCAAGGAAGACATTACCAGTAAATCCGTTGATAGCCTCACTATCGTCACCTCCATGAGTGCCGGTGCCGCTATCCTTGGACTCTTTCAAGAATCCGAACCGGAATTTACTTTGTTCGGTCTCATTTACTTCTTCATCCTCGCTGCCGTTGGCTGGCTCTCCCGCAAAATCCTCACTTTCACCTCAAATCATCAAAGGTATGATGTTACCGATGTAGATTTCGAAAAAATTAAATAACTCGTGATATAATACTGGTAAACAGGAGGTATATGGAAAATATTGAAACCAATAGATGTAGTGAGACTGATTCCGCACCGAATCCGCAGGATGTAGCTCGCGAATACTATGGAGATGGTATCCCAGAATTTAAAGGTGAAAAAATTCGTAAAATGCATGAAACAAGAGAGAAATTCGAAGAAGAATTCTGGGATGTGACAAGACAGGAAAATTCTGGTGAAAAAAGCCGTGATGCTGCTGAGGCCATCAAGACGGTACTTCGAGTCAATTATCTTAGTACCCAAGGAGAAAACATTATTGAAGATGATGAAAAATATAATCGTTGGCTCGCACACCTTGACAGAAAAAATCCTGCAGCAGTAGCAATTGATATGACAGCAATGAGCGCAATGGAACGGCTTGAAGATGGTCAAAGTATTGACGAATGTATTGATTACATAAAACAACGATCACGCGGCGACGAAGCATGGGAAAATTCTGTATCCAGGACCGTAGCGATGTTCAGCAATCAAGGTGATGATTTTTCTAGAAGAAAATGGCCAGAACTACATTCTAAATAACGTTATCCAGATTTAAATCCCAATTTATAAAAATCATGATATCATAATTATATGAGATTAAAACTCTTCACTGTTTTTGCTACGATTATCACATGCATGGCTACTGCTCCAGTTTCTGCTATTACTAAAGAACAAACTAGCGCGATTTCTGATGGCTGCACCTCGATTCATAATACGCTCAAGACCATCCAAAGCCAGGATTCTCGCACCAGGGTATATCTTGGTGGTTATTATGAAAAATTTTTAAGTAAATTTATCATTCCACTTAATCTTCGTCTCATCAAAAATAATCTCTCCGATGCTGAACTCACCAATATCCAGTCGTCTTTTGCTACCGCTAGGGAAGATTTTACCGATGATTTTATCGACTATCAAAAATCCCTTGAGGAGTTACTCGCTATTAATTGCAAAACTGAGCCTGCCACTTTCTATGATAAACTCAAGATTGTGCGCGAAAAGCGTGAAACTATGGCAAAAGACGTCACCAGGCTCAAAAGCCTCATCTCGACACACATTAAAGCTGTCGAAACGGTGAAGGAGAATCTATGACGCGTGGTGGCCGTAACCTTGTTATTCTCGGTGTAGCTTCGTTGCTTATTGCTGTCACCACAACTGGCGTTTCGCTTGCGGTCTATCATTCCTCTGGTGACATTTATCTCGACCGCTCACGTCCCGGATTTTTACCAGATGAGGAGGAAATTGAGAAAGAAGAGAACAAAGATAATCAAGAAAATTATATTTTTTCCGAGACGGGTCCAATCGATGCGGAAACGCTTGATGAATACCTCAAACAGCTTCGCGTAGAGATCAAATCACTCGAGGACTTTAAACGTCCATTCGATCCAGATTCCATGTCTGATAGCTCCCTCGGTATCCCAGAAGATGATACGGAATAATGTTGCATTTTTGACAAAAAGGGCTTATACTAAAATCAATGGCTAAATCTCCCGTTTTCAAAGTTATTTTGGTAACGGCGTTTATCGCCGCTATTGGCCTATCTTTTTACTCCATTGTAAATTCGGTTTCCAGTTTCAAAGTTGCAATTAACGATGAAGTATCCACAGATATTGTTTTAGCAGGTGCCACCCCAGCCACCAATTCAACTATTTCGTTGCCAGTCACTTATTTTACTCAAACTGCCGATGAATGCGTGAATATTTACGATACGTATTCGGGGGTCGCTTTAAACAATCGCCAATTTGAATGGTCTAAGTGCGGTTACGAAAAAGATTCACTAGAGGAGGGAATTATTAGCGCGACTCTTGGCGAAGATTTATTGCCGGTCGTTGGTGCTGGTGGTGCAAAATTGCCAAATCGCGGAATTGATTTTAGCAATTTTACTCGCTGGTTTCACGCTGTCGAAGGTCTAAGTGTAGAAAAATCAAGCACGTTTAAACTTTTGTATTCTACTGCTGACGGGGCGTATGCTTTTACCGCCGACAATTTTCATCCAGTAGACACCGAACTTTTTACTATGAATCTTTCGATTCCGTTCCTGGCTTCTAGGAATAGTTCTCTAGAAATTACCGCCGATGATGATACTTGGGTATTTCTTGACGATAACCTAATTTTAGACCTTGGCGGTATTCATCCGGCTATTACTGCCGCCGCTCAGCTTCCCGATAGCGGCACATTGCATATTTTCCACGCCAATCGCGACAGCGCATCCTCAGCATTTAACCTTAAACTTACCAACCTCGCCATTACGACGCCAGACACTACCTTGGCCTATGATGATACTTTTGCTACTCCGCTTGGTGAAACTTCCGTCACTGGGCCGCATCGTAGCCGCACTATTCTCACCTCAATCTTAATTCAATTTAGTATTCTTTGCCTCTTGATGATGCTCGTCCCGGTAATTGTACGCTATCTACTAAAAAATCGTGCGTAGCCAACCATCGGCCGGTCCCGCCGTCATTAAAATCACGAGATAATTATCTTTTTGGTATTGTTTCAACGTGTTTGCCAATGCGTCATTTAACTCTGCCGGCTCGGCAATTTCGGCATTGTCCATTTTAGTAATCAAGTTTTCTGGAGTTAGAACAGGAAGTTCCGGGTTCTCTCTGGTTAAATAAGTTGGCAACCAAAAAACCTTATCAGCTCCCACGAATGAATCTTTGTAGCCATTCATAACTTCGTGCTGGCGTGTGTTTTGATGCGGTTGATAAACTACTATCACACCACGCTTGTTTTTAATTTTAGCTTCTTCTTTTGCGATTTCTATTGTGGCGGCAATTTCTTCTGGGTGATGCGCATAATCTGTGTAAATGCCGTCTGATATTTTTTCAAAACGACGCCCCACGCCAGGGAATTGATTTAGTGTTGATGCAATTTTCTCCTCATCAATTTCTGAGGCCATTAGTTTGATTGCTGCAAGCGCCAATGTTGCATCATGTCTACGCGCTTCTCCCGCCAAATTAATACGTTGATCAATTTGAATATTTTCCAAAATTTTTTGACTTTGCGATTTAAATTGTTCAAAAGCCGCTAAATAATCCGCATGCGTAGGGTAAACATCTGGATGATCATATGATACAAAAGGCAAAACCGCTAACCACGGACGATATTTTAAAAAGTTCCGATCATATTCGTCCGCTTCGTAGATGAAATATTTATCACCAGGACGATATGAGCCGCTTGGCGCAAATCCAAGAGTTGTACCAACAATATAAGAAACGGGTAGCCCAAGCTTTAAGCTGGCAAAAACAATCATTGAAGTAGTAGTTGTCTTGCCATGTGTGCCAGCTACGGCGACCATTTTCAGCCCGAGTTTTTCTACGAGAAAAGCAGTTAATTCGTCTCGTTTTGAAATCTTAATTCCATATTCGCGCGCTAGTTTTAGTTCTGGATGATCTTCTGGCAGAGCCGAAGTATGCACAAACCAGTCGTACCCCTCGTTGATTTTTGTTTTCAAAAAATTACCATCCTGATCGCCTATCTTTACATCAATTTTATTCTGTATTAATTCTGATAAAATTGCCCCCTCTGCGCGGTCTGATCCTGCAACCTCAAAGCCGGCATTTTTAGCCATCAAAGCTAGCGGCCCCATACCAGTTCCTGAAATTCCCGAAATATAAATTTTCATGTTATAATTTTACCATGAAAATTGCATCTGAAAAAGAGATGATCGAATTTGCTACCGAGTTTGCCAAGGGAATACACACTCCGGCAGTTATTGAACTTATTGGCGATGTTGGCGCCGGTAAGACTACTTTTGTGCGCGGTTTGGCTCAGGGGCTTGGCGTTAAGGAGCCTGTCACGAGCCCAAGTTTTACGATTTCAAAAGAATATGCTTTTGCTGGCGGGATACTGATTCATTACGATTTTTATCGTCTTCAAGATCCAGGGCTTATGCTTGATGATTTAAATGAGTCCATTTCTGACCCCACCGCAGTGGTGGTTGTAGAATGGGCGGACTCTGTTCAGGACATTTTGCCGAAAGACTGTGTCAAAATCCATATTAATTACAATGAAGATGGCACGAGGGAGATAATTCTATGAAAATGTATCTTGATACATCTACGTTCGAAACGGTCTTAAAATTGGACGACCATGAATATCGCTGGCAATCTGGTCGTGATTTAGCGGAAAATTTGCATGCTTTTATTCACGATAAACTTGCTGAAAATGGTAAAACCTGGCAAGACCTCACCGAAATCACTTTTATGAGTGGACCAGGCTCGTTTACTGGTCTCCGCATTGGTGCCACCGTTGTAAATGCGCTTGCTTCTGAGCTTAATATTCCGCTCTATAATCATCTCGGCGAAAAAGTTGACATTATTATTCCCAACTATGGTCGCCCTGCTAACATTACTGCGCAAAAGAAGTAAAGCGCCTTGATGGTGCTTTACTTTTAAGGAGGAAGTGATAGAATGTAGATATGGATAGGCTCTAGAAACCTATCGTTTGGGTTAGGTTACCGTTCTAGTTGGACGGTAACTTTTTTAATTTTAGGCTTCACTACAAGTTTGAAATGAAATTCAATCTCCATAGCATCCTCCTTAGTTTTTGTTTTTTATCTAACTAAACTTTGGGGGACTTTACCCAACTTATCTAGAATTGTCACGATTTATAAATCCCCCTCACACGAAGGATCTATAATGTTCGAAAATTAAAAATCTCCAACCCGATATCTATAATACATAAGTTGTCGCCATTAGCAACCCCACAATACGAAATCAATTCCACTTCCGCTTTTTGCTATTCCGTCTAGGCTTATCATGAAAAAACACCGGATATTTTTTTGCAAAGGGGGTTGCAAAAAATTTTTCGCCGTGCTATCGTCGCCTCGTGGTCAAACAGATCATGTGTGGCCACTTGTTCCTCCTTCTAGGCAGAGCGTCTATATCAACTGACGCTTTGCCACCCAAGGCAAAAAAGTGATACAATAAAACTATGGCTAAACCAAAAACTAATTTTATCTGCCAACAATGTGGTGCTAGCTTTACTAAGTGGGTTGGGCAATGCACGAATTGCCAAGCTTGGAATTCGCTAGTTGAACAGGCTATCGAAATTTCCGCAGACAAAAAATCTGCTCTTGAAAAGGGAAAACTCTCTGGCAAGAAGCTTGATTATGTCAAGCTCAACTCAATTATTCCATCAGACGCTAAGGCTCGTCTCGCGACAAATTTCAAAGATTTAGATGCTGTGCTAGGCGGTGGCATCTTGCAAGGTTCAGTTAATTTGCTAGCAGGCCAGCCCGGTATTGGAAAATCTACTTTACTCATGCAAATTTGTGCCGAAGTTTCCAAAACCAAAACCGTGCTTTATATTTCCGGCGAGGAATCTGCGGGGCAAGTCAAGCTACGCGCGGCGCGCTTAGGCGCCAATTCGGAAAAACTCAATTTTGCAAGCTCTACCTCTGGCAATGACATAGCAAAGACTATCGAGTCTGCCGAATTTGACCTCGTAATCGTCGACTCTATCCAGACTCTCGCCATGGATGAAATCTCCTCCGCACCCGGCACGGTTAGCCAAGTTACCAACTGTGGCAACCTTATTATTCGCGCGGCTAAAGCTACCGATACGGCAGTCGTGATAGTTGGACATGTTACCAAAGACGGTACCCTTGCTGGACCAAAAACTCTCGAGCACTTAGTAGATGTAGTTCTTAATTTTGAAGGCGATCGCTATGGTGGCTTTAAAACTGTTCGTGCCGTTAAAAATCGTTTTGGGGGAACCAATGAAGTTGCAATTTTTGAGATGAATGAAAAAGGCTTGAAAGAAGTCGAAAATCCTTCCGCCGCACTGCTTGCCGAACGGCAGAACACGGACGGCTCAATCATTCTCGCTACCATGGAGGGGAACCGTCCAATTTTGGTTGAAATTCAAGCGCTTGCTACCACTACTAATTTTGGTTATCCCAAACGTACAGCTTCTGGTTTCGATCTTAACCGCCTTAATCTATTAATTGCCGTCATTGAACGCAGGACCAAACTTACTTTAAGCGATAAAGATATTTTTATTAACGTTGTTGGTGGCATGAAACTAAATGATAGCGCTGCAGATCTTGCTATCTGTATGGCTATTGCCTCTGCCGTAGCTGGTCGTAAACTTGGCGAGGAGTATGTCGTTTTTGGTGAAGTTGGTCTTGGTGGCGAAATTCGTTCTGCCTTCCGTGCCGACCAGCGCATTGCCGAAGCGAAAAAACTCGGCTTT
>JAZUGS010000012.1:0-42320 GCA_045641305.1 Candidatus Nanosyncoccus sp. | reverse complement strand
TTCATCAAAAAAACCAAGGACTCTCCGCCGTACGTAACCGCGGCATTAAAGAATCATCTGGCGAATATCTCGCCTTTGTTGATGGTGATGACTGTCTAGATGTTTATTATCTTGAAAAGCTTCTCGCTGCTATCATACACCGTCACGCTGATATTGCTGTTTGTGGTTTTAAAACTTTTCCTGTTGTAGCCATAGAACTTCCATCCGCCACTACCATGTCTGGTATCCAAGCCACCGCCAAACTACTCACTGAGCAGGAAAATTATCAAATAGTCACTTGGAACAAGCTTTATCGCAAGACGCTCTTTCAAAATATCAATTTCCCAATCGGCAAAATTCATGAAGACAGTCTCACAACTTACAAACTTTTTGCCACAGCCACCAAGGTTACTTCCGTTGCTGAACCTCTTTATCAATACCGAACTCGCCAGGGAAGCATCATGGATAAGGTTAAGCTTGAGAATCGTCTTCAGGTAAAACTCGAAGCTGCCTTAGAAGCTAAAAATTATTTTCAGAATGATCCAAAGATGTTTGCCGCTGCCGAAATTTCGGAGCTTCTCGCTTATTTTGCTTTTCTCGACAACATTTTATCTGGTCGTCTCAAGCTTTCGACGCAAAAATATCTAAATTGGATCAGGGAAAATCAAAAAAGATTGTCTAAAAACCCCTATCTTAGCCAAAAGCTTCGCATATATATTATATTGTCTACTGTTTTTTCAGGAATGCCGTATTGTCTATTTCGCAAAATCAAACACTAAATCCTAGACTTCAAATATGATACACGCCATCTTGCCAACACTGTCGCCAGCCAAAATTTTTCGGTCACGCTAGGATTTTTGCCGACCCATTTTTTTAACGTTTCGTAAGACCTTTGCCAGTTCTTCCAACTCGTGCCAGTTTTTTTAATTGTACTCGTCTCGGTTCCGTAATTATAAAAATAAAGAGGCTTTAGTACAAAACTAATTTTTCCTGTACTCTTTTTTAAATAATCCAGCACAAATTTTGTATCCTCAGCAAAATTCAAATCTTCCTGAAAACGCACTTTGTGTTTTTTGATAATTTCCGCGCGATATAATTTATTTACTGATGAATACATCCTGCCATCAATCGTTAAAAGAAACGGTATGTAAGATTCAATTCTTTCTCCTGCGCGTTGCGCACGAAGCGGATTAATGTATACATTTTTAGCATCTCCAGTGCTCAGCCACTTATAATGCATCCCGCATACCGAAATAGCTGCGTCCGCATCAAGGTGACCTACTAACTCTTCTATAAAATCTTCAGCAATCTCGTCATCACCATCCACAAAGCTCAAAAACTCTCCATGTGCAATCTCAATACCTACATTACGTGCGCGTGATTGCCCGCCATTTTCTTGGTGTATTACGACTACCCGCTTATCAGCTGCCGCAATATCATCCATCATTTCGGCACAGCCGTCTGTTGAGCCATCATCCACCAAAATAACTTCTAGATTATCGTAGCTTTGTGTCAAGATCGACTCCACACACCTAGGTAAATATTTTTTATTATTGTAAATCGGCACAATCACCGAAACTAATGCCTTGTTCATAACTCTATTGTATCACCTACTAGGCTTTTTGTCCTACAGGGGTGAAAATAGCGTTTTGGGCCATTTTTGCCTCACTATAATTGTTTTTATGAGGAAAATTGTAGTTTTTGATAGTGGTTTTGGTGGTGATTTATTTGCTGATTATTTAAAGGAGGAGGTGCCGGTTCTTGAAATTGCGCGCGTCATCGATTGGCGCAATTCTGATAAGTTTATCAAAAGTAAAAATGATGCCAGAAAGGCGGCTAGGCTTGCCTTGCAACCATATATTGGCAAGGCAGACGTTATTTTCTTCGCAAATTATTTATTATCCATTACGAGCCTCAGATATTTTCGTCGCAAATATAAAAATCAACAATTTGCGGGTTTTTCTTTCAATAAACCCAATCGCATCCGAGCCAAAACTGCCCTCATCCTTACCACCAAAGCTCTTGATAAAACATTTACATTGCATCTTTTTAATTATCGGCTTGGTCTTGATACCAAAATCCTTGATTGTGATCATTGGGTCCAGCTAATTGATGATGGCGAACTTACGGAAGATCGTATTCGTCAAGACCTAGCCAACCTTCAGGATTTTCATCCCCAGCTTATTATCTTGGGTTGCACGCAATTTGCTGATATTAAACCTGCCTTACGCGACATCTTTGGTTCGCGTATTATTATCGAGGATGGCTACAACTCTGCCATCAGAAATCTCTGCAAAGAATTGAAACTCCGCGGTCTTGCTGGAAAACTAAAATAGTGGTATAATATACGGGTTTATGGAAGATTTTATCAAGATTCGCGGTGCGCGTCAAAATAACTTAAAAAATCTTGATGTGGACATCCCGCGTGACAAACTCGTGATTATTACTGGTCTATCGGGCTCCGGTAAATCCAGCCTTGCTTTTGATACTATCTATGCCGAAGGTCAACGTCGCTATGTTGAAAGCCTCAGCTCTTACGCGCGCATGTTTCTCGGCGTCATGGATAAGCCAGATGTGGATATGATTACAGGCCTTTCTCCAGCTATCTCTATCGACCAAAAATCCACCAGCCGCAACCCTCGTTCCACCGTTGCCACTGTCACCGAAGTCTATGACTATTTGCGTCTCCTTTTTGCTCGTGTCGGTGTACCACATTGTCCAATTTGTCACAAAGAAGTTAGTCGTCGTACCGTCGAAAATATTGTTGATGAAGTTATGAAATTGCCACTCGGTGCCAAACTAATGTTGCTCGCTCCAATCGCCTCACAAAAGAAAGGCGAATTTCTTCATATTCCCGAACAATATGGCGCCAAAGGTTTTTCTCGTGTACGTGTGGATGGCATTGTCTATGCACTAGATGAATTCCCTGAGCTCAATAAAAACGAACGTCATGATATCGAACTTGTTGTTGATCGTTTTATCTTAAGCTCGGAACTTTATAGTCGTATTTCTGGCTCTATTGAACAAGCTCTTGAAATTGGTCAGGGAATCATCAAAATTCTTAAAATTAATGATACCGTGACAGCAGTTGGCGAAAAAAATATTTCTACAAATGACACCGAAACCTTTACATTCTCACAACGTTACGCATGCGAAGACCATCCGGATGAGTTAATTCCTGAGCTCGAGCCACGTCTCTTTTCTTTTAATGCTCCTGAAGGTGCCTGTCCGGTTTGTACTGGCCTTGGTAGCCGCATGGAGATTGACCCAGAATTAGTTTTCAACAAAAATCTTACTATTTCGGAGGGTGGTATTCGCCCGTTTAATCGTGTCAACCAAGATTCTTGGTGGCTCAAACGTATTATTGCCGTAGGTAACAAACATAATTTCTCTGTTCATGTGCCAATTGGGGAACTTTCCGACGAAGCTCGCCAAATGATTCTTTATGGTACCGGCGACGAAAAATATCAAATGAGAATCTCTGGCTCTGGCCGTTTCGCCGATGGCACTATTTACGAGACTACCTACGAAGGCGTGATTCCAATGCTCGAACGTCGTTATAATGATCCTAAAATCTCCGACTTTATGAAGCACGACATCGAGCGTTTTATGCGCGTGCACGAATGCCAGGCCTGTCATGGTGCGCGCCTTAAACCTGCCGTTCTCGCCGTGACCGTCCAGGATCTTAGCATTGTTGATATATGTAATCTCGATGTCGATGCCTTGCTTGAAACTCTCAAAGATTTTCATTTTACACCAGAACAGGATCTTGTCGCTGCACCAATCTTAAAAGAGATTCGCGAACGCGTTAAATTCATGCAAGACGTGGGCCTTGGGTACCTCGAACTCGGTCGCGCTGCCAATACACTCTCTGGTGGTGAAGCGCAGCGTATCCGTCTTGCTACTCAAATTGGTTCCGGACTTCAAGGCGTTCTCTATGTTTTGGATGAACCTTCTATTGGCCTTCATCAGCGCGACAACGACAAGCTTATCGCTACCTTGAAGCATCTTCGTGATCTCAAAAATACCGTCCTCGTAGTGGAGCATGACGAAGACACTATGCGCGCCGCCGATTATATCATTGATATTGGTCCCGGTGCTGGCAATCAAGGTGGCAAGCTTATTGCTGCAGGTACCCCAGATGAAGTAGCAAACAATCCAAATTCGTTAACTGGTAAATATCTAAGTGGGGCTATGAAGATTGAAACTCCAAAAAAACGTCGCAAAGCCAAAGCTGGTCGCGAGCTTGTTGTGCGTGGTGCCCGCGAAAATAATCTCAAAAATATTGACGTGCATTTTCCACTCGGCGTCATGACCGTAGTTTCTGGTGTGTCTGGTTCTGGTAAATCTACACTTGTTAATTCTATCCTTGCCAACGAACTTCTCGCTCGCCTTCATCGTGCTCAAACCGTCTCCGGCGCACATGACAATATTGAAGGCATTGAATATCTCGATAAAGCTATCGTTATCGATCAATCCCCAATCGGCCGCACCCCTCGTAGTAATGTTGCTACCTACACTGGAGTTTTCAACCAAATTCGCGAGCTCTACGCTCACGAACCAGAAGCCGAACTTCGTGGTTACAAAGCCGGCCGTTTTAGCTTTAACATCAAAGGTGGTCGTTGTGAAACTTGCCAAGGCGACGGTGTCAACAAAATCGAAATGCACTTCCTCCCAGATGTCTATGTTACCTGTCCAGATTGTCATGGCAAACGTTATAATCGTGAAGCTCTTGAAATTAAATATAAAGGTAAAGACATCTCCGAAGTCTTAAATATGACTATCGATGAAGCTACCGAATTTTTCAAAAACATTCCAGCCATTGCTAATAAGCTCAAAACTATTCAAGAAGTTGGTCTCGGCTATATTCGACTTGGTCAATCTGCCACTACTTTTTCTGGTGGTGAAGCTCAGCGTATCAAACTTGCCACCGAGCTTTCTCGCCGCTCCACTGGTAAGACTCTTTATATCCTCGATGAACCTACTACTGGTCTTCATACCGACGACGTCAAACGTTTACTCAAAATCATAAATCGCCTTGTTGATGGCGGCAACACTGCAATTATCATTGAACACAATTTACATGTCATTAAGTCTGCCGACTGGATTATTGATATGGGTCCAGAAGGGGGGATCAAAGGCGGCCAAGTCATGGCTGAGGGTACACCAGAAGATCTCGCCAAACGCGACAATACTCCAACTGGACAATATCTCAAAAATATGCTATAATTAAAAGGTAATGACGGCTAGACTATATCGTTGCTCTAGCTGTAAACCTCTATCTTTTAACCACTCATCAACTGCTTTTGTTACTCCTGGTAATTCTGGATTGTTGTAATCGTGTACAATAATTACCCCGCCAGCCACCATTTTGTCACCTACGAGCCTCAAAGAATCTTTAATAGATTGATACAAATCACCATCCAAAAAAGCAAAACAAATCTTCTCTGGCATATCCGAATCGGTTAGATCAGAAAACCAAGCTTTTTTAATCACCGGCACAGGCAAACCAGCTCGAAGAAACCTTGCTTTAACTACCTTTTTTGATACGGCCAGTACACCTTGTTGGAAATTTTTACCCGCCTCGGATTCGTCCTCCACCGTCTTGCTTGGTAGACCTTCAAACGAATCATAAATCCATAGACGTTGTTTGTCATGCAACTCTTGCATTAGCATGAGAGAAGTATCGCCTTCGTAGCATCCCATCTCCACAAAACCCCCTGGAAGATTTATGACGCTTCTAGCTAATCTTAAAATTTCCGCAGTTTCATTGTCGTCAACTTGTTTCATTACCTGACATTATAGCATTAGCACTCAAGGCTTGCAAGTGCTAATTTTTGTGCTACAATAGAGTAAAAGGAGAAAATATGGCATTAAAACCACTAAAAGATCGCATTGTTGCGAAAATCGAGAAGCCTCTCGAAAAGACCAAATCTGGCATCTTGCTTGGCGAAGCCAAAGAAAAACCCGCTTACGCCGTTGTTGAGTCTGTCGGCCCAGAGGTTAAATCAGTTAAACCTGGCGACAAAATCGTTTACAAAGAATATTCTACTACTGATATCAAACTTGAAGATACAGACTTTATCATTGTAAAAGAAGAAGATGTCTTAGCGACACTCTAAAAAAGGAGAAAATATGGCAAAAAAGATTTTTTACGAAGCTGAAGCCCGCGAAAAAGTCCTTGCTGGCGCCAAGCAACTCTATGACGCCGTCAAAGTTACTTTTGGTCCAAAAGGCAAAAACGTTATCATTGAAAAAGAATACGGCGCACCAGTAATCACTCACGATGGCGTAACGGTCGCCGAAGCCGTCGATCTTGGCTCATCCGAAGATAATCTCGGCGAACAAATTGGCGCTAAACTCATCAAGGTTGCTGCCCAAAAATTAAACAAAGTCGCTGGCGATGGTACCACTACCGTTACTGTTCTTACCTATAATATTCTAAGTGAGGCCAATAAACTAATCGCCGCCGGTATCAATCCTATGGAACTCCGCAAGGGAATCGAAGCAGCTGGCGCCGAAATTATTGCTGGCATTGAAAAATCTGCCGAAAAAATCGAAGGCGACAATAAAAAGGTTGCTGAGGTTGCCACCATTTCCGCTGGCGATGAAAAAATCGGCCAGTTAATCGCTGAAGTTATTGAGAAGATCGGCAAAGATGGCGTGGTCACCGTTGAGGCTGGTCAAGGCCTAGAGATGGAACAGGAAATTGTCGAAGGTTTTAGCTATGACAAGGGTTTCTCTTCTGCCTTCTTTGTTACCGACGCCAATCGTCAAGAAGCAATCTTTAATAAACCACTTATTCTAATTACAGACCGCAAGCTTTCCTCTGCCAACGATATTCTTCCGTTGCTCGAAAAATGTGCTAGTGCTGGTCAAAAAGACCTTGTTATTATTGCTGAAGAAGTTGAAGGCGAGGCTCTATCACTTTTGGTACTTAATAAACTTAAAGGCGTGTTTAATTCATTAGTTCTAAAGGCCCCATCTTTTGGCGAGCGCCGCAAAGAAATTATGGAAGATATCGCCATCTTGACCGATGCTACCGTTGTTTCAAGCGACAAAGGTTTGAAACTTGAAGAAGTAGGCCTCGAAGTTCTTGGTTCCGCCGCCAAAGTGATTGCTACCAAAGATGAAACTACTATTATCAAAGGCGCTGGTGACAATAACGCTGTAAAAGCCCGTATTGAACTCATTCATACTCAAGCTGGACTTGCCAAATCTGATTATGAACGTGAAGAATTCGAAAAACGCGCCGCTGCCCTCTCTGGTAAAGTTGCTGTTATCAAAGTTGGTGGTGCTACCGAAACCGAAATTGAAGAGAAAAAATTCCGTGTTGATGACGCGGTAGCCGCTACTAAAGCAGCTCTCGCCGAGGGAATTGTCGCAGGGGGTGGCGTTACATTGGTCAATCTTGCCGATACCCTTACCAGCACCGATGATGGTACACGTATTGTTAAAAATGCCCTAAAAGCTCCATTTGTTCATATTATGGAAAATGCTGGTCTCAATTCTCAGGCACTTCTTTCAGATGTCGAAAAAGCTAAGCCAGGTCAAGGTATCAATGTCATGGCCCCAGAAAAAGGTCTCATTGATCTTAAAAAATCGGGCATTATCGACCCAGCTAAGGTTACCAAAGAAGCTGTCAAAAACTCTGTTTCTATTGCCGCTACCGCAATTACTATGGGTGCTTTGATTGTGGATATTCCAGAGCCAAAATCCCCTGCACCGGATATGGGTGGAATGTACTAAAACCAACAAAAAAATAGCCCCGGTGTCGGGGTTATTTTTTTAAACTTGGGAGTTTACATTTTATCGATTGCTTCAATTAGGAACAGTAAAGCTTCACCACGTTCGTGCTCATCTGTAATCTCCTTAGCTGCACGATAAGCTGGCTCAAGTACTGTATAATCACGCAAACTTTGGAACATATCGCGATAAATACGGAATTTTTGTGCCGGGTTTACGTTCATGTGATCCAAGATTGGTGCCAAATCACGCAAAGCCGCCTCTTTAACCTGTGCCATATTAAGTCCCATTGCCGGCATCTCTGGTGCTACTTCTGTTACAGGTTCAGCTGGCATCACTGGTGCTGCTGGCTCAACAGGCATTGCTGGCACTTCCGGAATTTCCGGTAGTGGCGGCATCGCAAAGTCTGTCATTAATGGCGCCATCGGCTCTGGCGATTGTGCCGGAATTGTTACTTGTGGCTCTGGGAATGGCCCTATTGGCTCGCCAAGTGCTCCTGTATCTCCCTCCGGAACGGAAGAAGGCGCTGCAACCGGATCCGAAAACACCGGGTCAACGCTCGTCGTTTTTGTAATATCGTCAATAGCTTTTTGTAAATCGCTATTGTCCATCTGGTTCTGATCCATATTGCCCACCTTTTAAATTATTTTTCTTATGCTAATATCAATCTTATCACAACCTTGCTAAATACGCAAGAAATTTACAATTTTATCAAGAAAATCCAATTTTACTTCTTCCATTGGAAGCCTCGCACCTAGAATATCCACAATTGCTTCACCGTTTTTCTCTGGAAAATATACTTTTACCTGCATTCCGAAACGTTTTTTTGGAATCAAGACTGCTGAAAAATTATTGCCTTCTTTCAAAATCCCAAAAGCCTTAAAGTCTTCGTATTTGTGCAGCTGTCCACCCTCGGTCAAACCGGCTTTGTCCAGCGAATACTGTATCTTGCGTGGCGGGCGCGCTGCTGAAATTACAATTGTCGCAACACTCAAAACTATCAAGATTAAAAAAGTCCACCACTCCAGCAAAGCCGCAAGCACACCTAATCCTCCACCTACAACAAACAAACCCACATACCACCAGGTATTTCGATCTTTGACGATATATTCCTCGGCCTCCCACGCGACCGGACTAATTTCTTTTGCCATAACCTAATTATATCACATTTATGGATAAGTAATAAATTACTAGATAGAAACTAAACACTTTTATCAAAAGATGTAAACCCGCAGAAGATGGATCTGGGGGTTTACAAAATAGTATTCGTATGTGGTTTGAACTAGTCTTTTATTCTGCTTGTTGCCATAGAGATAATTGAAAAAATTATGAAGACAATTCCTATAACTAGGCTCATCCAAAAAGCAATTTGATATTCATCCAGATCCAAGTTTACCATTGATGATGCGGACATCTGCAATAAAACCGCACCAACCAAAGTGATTCCGCCAATTAGTCCAAAAATATTTCCAGCCTTATTAACTCCTTTGGATTTAGTTGCTACGGCTATAATATTTAGAGCTAGAGTAATTGCGCCCGTCAAGACTAATGGGGCAAGTGCGCTAGCTGAGTATGGCATCATTTTGGCAATTGAGCTATTCATCGCCCAAGGCAAGAATAAATCTATAAAACAGCCAACAGCCGCAATCATTAAAACGATTTTTGGAAAAATTGCAATATTAACTTTTTTACTCATTTTTACTCCTTTTTAAATTGAACTTAATTTTTGGGTAATTCTTGATAATGTACTGATATACTCAGTAAGGTCGCTGCCACTCAATTTATTTTGCATATTTTTAGTTTTTTCAGACCAGGTAGCCATATCGGACATTAATGATGAGTAGTCACTCATCATACTAGCCAAGTCACTCGCGCTCGCATTTTTATATTTTTTCATAAATGCGATATACTTATCAACCCAAGCCTCATAGTCTTTCAAAAGTTGTTTCCACTCGGAGCTACTACTTGAACTGGATTGTGCTTGGGGTTTTGATTCCGCCCCTGTTTCGGTTTCGGTCTCGGTCTCGGTCTCAGTCTTAGTCTCCCGTTGCTGGCCAGTTGAAGCAACAAAAAGTTTAACACGGAGACTGTCTTCTTCGTATGTTGTGCCCTCCACTTTCGATTCTACGCCACCGCACGAACCAATTATTTCGTAATTTCCAGGCACATTCTGGCGAATTTCGACACGCCAGCCAGCCTCTTTCAACTTTTTGCACGCATCGTTGGCAGACAAACCTATTATTTCTTCATCCTCTATCTGTGGCAATGTATATAGTATGGCAACCTTTTTTGTTTTTTCGTTATAATTCGCTCCCCTAGCAATATATTTCTCATTATAACAATCGGT
The DNA here is from genome assembly GCA_045641305.1 of Candidatus Nanosyncoccus sp. Classification (GTDB taxonomy): domain Bacteria; phylum Patescibacteriota; class Saccharimonadia; order Saccharimonadales; family Saccharimonadaceae; genus Nanosyncoccus. The sequence continues at coordinate 32,248 of JAZUGS010000012.1, read as the reverse complement.
AGCATCGTTCCCACCTAACACCCCGTCAACAATCCACCCGTGTTGTTTGACAATCTCGCAGGCTTCACCAATTGTTTTTCCTTTCACATCGATTTTTTCATAATCATATTTTGGAGATACAATATACGATATAACCCCAGCTAATAGACATACGAAAAACACACCACCAACAATAAACCAAAATTTCTTATTTTTATATGGAATCTTATTCAAGATTCGTTTAATCTTTTCTTTATTGTTTTGTGCTGATTGCGTATCTATGGATGAGTTTTCGTCTTTTACAATCTTATCTCTCTCCATTTTTTTAATTCCTTTCTGGAAAGCTTAATTAATACTGTCTTTGCGCCATCCATTAACAAAAAGGACACCGCAACGGTGTCTTAAGTCGTTTTCCGCAGCAAGCGCAATGCTTTCTGTTTCGCGCGGTGCCCTATATTGAGCGTTGCGCAAACAAGTACTGCGGTTTTAAACTTAAGACATTTCAATTATAACACATGTTGGTATTTTAAAATACTTATAGTATAATAATGATAGAGAAAGGTCATCATCCTTTGCAAAATATTAATTTTATGTTAAAATTTTATATAAAGGTTTGCGATGGAAGAAAAAATAAAAGCATCAGAAAAAGTTATAAGAATTGCTCAGGCATTGGGTTTTTTGTTATCTCTTGACGACAACCACAAAATGAATAGGCTAAAACTTATCAAGCTTTTATGGGCCGCTGATAGAATACATATTAGAAAATATGGTAGAACCATTACAAACTTGAACGATTATTATGCGATGCCACACGGTCCAGTTTGTTCACTCGCTTTAGATATTGCACAAATGAATGATATCGCTCTCAATGATGATGATATTTCGTATCTGAACGATTATTTCACATCCGACATTAAAGATACAAGTATGCAAAAAAATCCTGGCGAAGATCGTTTATCTGATAGCGACAAAAAAGCATTAGGGGAGGCTTGGGAAAAATTTAAAAATGAAAACCCATTCGAGCTCGCCGACAATATTAGCCATAAGTATCCAGAATGGGCAAAATACGGCACGACAAGCGGAAGGCAAAAGATCGATATGGAAAACTTTTTCGAAAATCCACACGACGATGCATATTTTGAAGAAGATGCAGAAACCCTAGAAGCAGCCCACGAGATGTATAAGGAAAACAAACAAGTTCAAGAAGAACTATATCAGATTTTTTGCTAAAATATCAATATGGAAATAAATGGGAATGTCCGCAAAAAAATATTTGAAAATTCCTTGAAACAAGGCTCTATATTCAGGCTGAAAGGTGATACCCCTTTTAAAAGTGAAGATTATCATATTTTTGTTGTCTTAAACCGTCTTCCGCAACCAGGTGAAGCATTACTATTGGTTAACGGAACATCCAAAGTCGAAAAGAAGAAAGCTATATTGTCTAAAATCTATTCTGCAGACGTTAAACATACCACTGTAATACTAGAAGCAAATTCCTATAGCTTCATTACAAAACAGACAATAATAGATTGTAATGACGTAAAAATGGTGGATTTAAATGTGATTAATTTTAATTCAAATGACATAAAACCTATTACCAGCGGTGAGCTAAGCGAAGAAGATATAAACAGAATCGTATCAGCAGTTTTAAATAGTTCGGCCGTATCGAAAAATATAAAACAACAAATTAGTTTACCCTGCAATTAGTTACGTAATAATCACAAAACAAAAAAATGGCGGAGGGTGGGAGATTCGAACTCCCGCACCAGGTCTCCCCAGTCTAACGATTTAGCAAACCGTCCCCTTCAGCCACTTGGGTAACCCTCCGTCTGCATCTATTTTACCACATTTTTTCAACAATATGGTATAATTAAGGTATGAAAAAAGTTACAAAATTGTTTGCATCGATTTTTATTAGTTTTGCTCTAGCTTTTGCTGGTCTTTCTGGCGCTAGTGCACTTACCCTCCGCGAAGGCGCTGAAGCTGCTCGCTGTGATGGCTGTCCAACTGACCTTTTTGGTGATACGGGCGTCTTCCGCCAAATCACCAATACTATCCTTTATATCGTTGGCATTATCGCCGTCATTATGCTCATCTGGGGTGGCATCCGCTACGTCCTCTCCGGCGGTGATAGCAAAAAAGTTACCGATGCCAAAAATACCGTCCTCTATGCGATTATCGGTCTCGTCATTTCTTTCCTCGCTTTTGCCATTGTCAACTTCGTTATTAACGCTCTCCCATCCAGTGAAAATCAAGCTACTGTCGAAGAGGGAACCAGCCTAGTCACGAGTTCGACTAACAGCTAGTATTGCTACCATAATTTTACGAGCTCCGGCCTTCCGGAGCTTTTTTATTGCAGCGCGTATACTTGCGCCGGTCGTCCATACATCATCAAAAACCACATATGTTACATCTGCCTCCGCCTTTCCAACCGCTGCGTAAGCTTCGTTGGCCTGTTTAATACGCATTTTTTCAGTTGTACCCACCTGCACAGTATCTTTTCTTCGGACCAATATTTTTGATACTTTCCACCCCCGTTTTCGTGCCAATTTTTGGGCAACCTTGCGTGTATGATCAAAGCCACGCTCTCGTATATGTTTTTGCGCCGTTGGCAAGGGAACAATCTCTACTTTGCCGTCTATTACAGGTAAAATACTATCCAAAATCTCCGCCAAAATGCATCCAAGTGCCCGCGTGGATTCGTATTTATAATCTTGTACTAGCTGGCCAATCACATCGTCCTTCCACCCCGCTACGAATGTTGGCGGTAAATGGCAAAAATTACAACACCCATCAATTATTGCGCGCTGGCAGTTAGGGCAATAATTTAGATGGTCAAAAATAATGTCATTTTTACAACACTCACAAAACGCCTCTCCCAGTCTGCCGCACCCCTTGCAAGGGTAAGGACACAGTATGTCTCCAAGGCCGAGATATGTTGTATTTTTCACAATTAGACCCATATTCTCTTGATTTTACTATTAAAGTGCTCTATAATAAAGCATAACAAGATAAGTGGAGGAAATATGGCTCGTACAAATAGTGACGATTTGCTGATGGAGGATGATCTCGCTGCTGCTTTCTTGGGCGGAGATGACGAACTTGTCGCACCTGTCGCCGAAGAGGTCCCAGAAGAGGCTCCTGCCGAAGAAGCAGAATCAGCCGAAGATGAGTGGGAAAACACAGACGACTTTCCGGGACAGCTCGCTGTAGATGTCTACGAAACCGCCGATAAATTAGTAGTAAAAGCTCGCACCGCTGGTATTTCCGAGTCAGACCTTGATGTTAGCATTGATAATAACATCTTGACAATCTCTGGCGTCCTTTCTGGTGGCGAAGATGAGCAGACTACTTGTTGGTATATCCAAGAGTGTTATTGGGGTGAATTCTCTCGTACCATCGCTCTTCCTGTTCCTGTCCGCGAAGACGAAGACAGCGTTAAAGCCGAGCTCAAAGATGGCGTTCTCACCATCTCCTTCGACAAAGAAAAAACCACCGACACCAAGCGCGTTGTTACGGTTGTCAAAAAATCCTAACAGATTAAATCTCAAAAAAGTCGCCTGCAAGGGCGACTTTTTGTTTAATCTTTTGACTAGTTTAAAACATTTGAGATTACAAAGTTCACAATTGCGAATGCCAATGCACAAACGATAAGACCAATTAAACCATAAAGGATGGTGTCCTTAGCTTTTTTAACTTTACCAGCATCACCAGAAGATGTCATGTAGTTTACGCCACCGATAATCATGACAACCACTGCAACGAGTGCGAGTGCGCCAATGATACCAGAAACGATACTTTGTGTGGCCGTAGTTAAATCGGTCGTATCCTCGGTGAGCTTGTCGATTTCTACGCCAGTTGCCGCCAAGGTTGTAATAATTTTATTCATTATTTATCCTTTATAATTATTTTACTTTTATTCTATAACTATTCTCTCAAAAAATCAATAGTTTATGGCGTTGCCGGCGCCGCTGGTCCATTAATCGTGCCAATTGCCCAGTTCACAATCGCAAATGCAAGTGCACATATAGCTAGACCAATCAAAGCATACAGAATAGTTTTCTTAGCCTTCTCAACCTTACCAGCATCACCAGAAGATGTCATGTAGTTAACGCCACCAATCACAATATAAACTACTGCCACCAAAGCTCCAGCACCAATAATAGCAGATAAAATCGCTTGAATAACATTTGGTAAAGTAGCAGTTGTTTCGCAACCGGCGGCCACTCTCATATCATGATCAGTTAAGCTATCACAAAACGGATCAGCTGCAAGCGTCGGCAATGACATACCTAATGCACTTGCTGCCGTGACTGCTACCGTCCCCATTATATTTTTAATACTTTTTTTCATGCTTCTCCCTTTCCAAGAGTTATTATTTCTACTGTTTCCACATGACTTGTCGTTGTAGCATTCGTCTCTGCTTCGCTAATCATACTACGCACAAATGCTACAATAATCTCTGCTAGCGCCACAATCGCGAGGCCAATCAAAGCATTAATAATCGCACTCTTTGCTTTAGCTAATTTACCAGGATCACCAGCTGATGTCATATAAGAAACACCACCATATACTACAAAGATAGCAGCCACGGCTCCACCAATACCTACTACCCATTGAATAGTATTAAGAATCAAAGTATTTGCCTGTGCATTAACCAGTGAAACACAAAGATCTGGATCTCCTAAATAACAGGTTTGTACCGAATTGGCACCTCCTTTTATTGTTGCAAACTTAATCGCATCAAATATCACCCGTGACAACATTACTATTGCAAGACCAATGAAGGCATTGACCAAGGTTTTCTTGCCCTGAGCTACCTTACCAGCATCACCATATGAGAACATATATTTATATCCACCCCAAATCACAAATCCAACCGTAAGGTATGCTGCTACTACCGATGTATCTGATAATATATTAAATATAATCCTAAGGGTGTTATCTTTAAGCTCTTGTTCCGATGAAGGGTTTTCTATAACCCCACAGTCCCACGGGGTCATACCGAGAAATGTTGCGTCACACGAGCCAAAACCACGACCGTCCGCAAACACTGGTACAACCGAAGTCGCACTAACAGTCATTATTATTCCCATCATTACAGCAATTTTTTTAAGAATGTTTTTCATTTTGAATCCGTTAATTACTTATTTTTATATTATCATGAAACTGGAAAATGTCCACCCCAAAATTACTCACAACATAGCTCAATAAACCTCTTGACAAAAACGCTTATGCGTGCTATAATTAAACCACGCCTTAATTGGGAGGCGAATTTTAACTATGAGTATGAAAAAATTCTCAAAAAATCATCTCTTGTCCGCCATTTTTGGCTGTTTTTTCGTATTCCTTGGTTTATTCGGTTTAATGGCTCCATCTACCCCCGTTTTTGCTGATCCTGTACCAGAAGAAACTACCACTGAAGCTACCCCAGAGGCCACTGCCCCAGTCAGCGGCGACACCTGTAAAACTGCTCTCGGCTCCATCGGTTGGCTAGTTTGTCCAACCGTCGAAAAGATTTCCGACGCTGTTGACTGGCTCTACGAAAAAATCGAGGATATTCTGGTAATCAACCCAGTTGAAGCAAGTGATAATTCTCCAATTTATTCTATCTGGAAATACTGTCGCGATATCACTAATATCGTATTTATTATATTCCTCCTCATTGTTGTTTATTCTCAAATTACAGGGATGGGAATTAACAATTATGGCATCAAAAAGGCTTTACCAAAGCTAATTATTGCGGCTATTCTTGTTAACCTCAGCTTTGTTATTTGTTCTCTGGCCGTAGACGTCTCTAATATTATCGGTCAAAGCCTCCGTGGGGTTTTTGAATCCGTCGAACAAGCTTCGCTTGCGGCTATGGGTGGCAACGTAGATACGCAATCTGTATATGTATCATATTCTCAGCTCTACAGCGCACTTGCAGGCGGCTCAGTGCTCGCTATCGCGGGTGGTGTTATTGCTTTTGAAACTGGCTCCATCTGGATGCTTATTCCGGTCGTCCTTGGCGCCATCGTTGCTGTTGCCTCTGGCCTCATTACTATCGCTCTTCGCCAAGCCGTAGTTGCGTTGTTGATTATGATCTCCCCGCTCGCCATGGTTGCTTATATCTTGCCAAACACCGAGCAATATTTTAAAAAATGGAAAAATCTTCTTACGCGAATGCTCGTATTCTACCCACTTTTTAGTTTACTCTTTGGTGCTTCCAGTCTTGCCGGTTGGGCAATTATCGCAAGCGCCAAAGATGGTTTTGGCCTCCTACTCGGTCTCGCTGTGCAAATTTTCCCACTTTTCTTCTCTTGGTCTCTCATGCGTATGTCTGGCACTTTCCTTGGCACTATCAACGAGCGTATGCGTGGCCTTGCCTCTCGTCCGCTTGCTACCAACCGTGCCTGGGCCGACTCGCATCGCCAACTTACCAAGCAGAAATATCTTGCCAGCAATAATGCCTACACGCCATCTCTTCGCTTAACTCAATTTATTGCAAACCGCAAAATTGCGCGCGACGCCGAAACAAGTGAAGCTGCTGAAACCGCCAAAAACCGTGGCCTCGCTTATGCTGCCAATAAACATTATCGTGCAGATGGCACTATCTCGCGCAAGGGTGAAAAATCTTATGAGCGTCAGGCTCGCAATATGCAATATCAGCGCACTATCGCTCGTGATAAGAACAACTTCAACAAGGGCCTTGGTCAAATTGGTCGTTTCGACCGCAACGGCAATCTACTTGAGCCAGGGAAGGATGCAGCTCGCAATGCTTCCCAACGTGCACGTCTTGCTGCGCTCGATCTTGCCAACGTTGATGCTTCCGACAGCCTCAAATATGAACTCTCTCGTGGTACTCAAATTGATTTTGAAAACGCCCGTGGCTTCCAGGAACGTACGTCTGCCGCTATTAATGCGCATATGGATCAGCTCCACGCTGGTGAGCTTAAGTATCGCACTCATGATATCGAAGATCGTGCTGCCGCCCTTGCTCGTTATAGTGCAATGTCTAGCATCATGGAAAATAACGCGCAAAATATTCACTTTGCCGCTGCCGATGCTGCCTATAATTTCAATGCTCAACGTCAGGTAATTGATTCTCGCTTCCGTTCATATTTCGACCTTACTGCGCCAACTCAAGATGTTGTTCACCGTCTCGGCGAGCTTACTCATGGCAATCGCCAACAAACCAATGACCAAATCGATGCCATTATCGCTGGTATGAAAGTTCTCAACCAACGTGGCGATACCGATCTCGTACGTCGTGTTCTTAACGATGCTCTTATTGACCTTGACGGGAATCGTAAAATTCAGCTCGGCACCTATTCCTCCCAAGCCCTCGCTAACTTCTTGATGTTTGAAGTTAAAGATAATGACCCTTTTATGCGTCGTTTTGGTAAATATATCAATCTCCAAACCGCTCAAATCTATAATGATAAGGATCCCGCAAAACGCCGTTACAACACACATGTTGATATGGACGAGTATGTTAATGGTGAATATGATGAATATGACCAAAATGGACAACCTGTACTTGAAAACGGCAAACCTCGCAAAGTTAAAGTTAAGTCTAATGCTGCAATCGAGCATATGCTTGAGGGTACGTCTTATAAAAATATGGAACGCACCGCAATCTCCAACATGATTGAGGGTATCCGTGACGCCTCGTATGATACTGATGCAGAGGGCCGCAAGACCTTTAATTACGAAAAATTCAAGAAGAATCAATCTAAGGTTTGGGGCGCCATTATGCCTAACATTATTAGTGACCAATTTAACTATCTTTCTGGTAGTGAGCAGATTAAATCTCTTGCCAAAGGTATCACTGGCACCAGTAATCATAATATTGACTGGGAAGGTATTTTTGGCGATGAGGCTGCCAATCTTACCCCAGAGCAAAAGAAGGACTACCTTGATTATTTGAATAAACGCGTTAGCGGTAGTTTCCTTAAGGGGCATGTGCCAAATCAAATTGGTCGCACAAAATCTGATATGCTCGGCTCCGTCATGGATCTCTTAACATTGACCTCTGCCAGTGAAAAGAGTAGCGAAGCTATGGGTAAAATTCTTAGCGGTAAAGTCAAGGAAGAAGACTACAAGAGTTATACCGAACAATACGGTCGTGCTGCTGATGATAAGTTGATTAACTCATTTGACGAGAAAAACATTAAAGGCTTCCTTAAGATGTATCACAAAGGCTACCAGGGTGACGCCAAGGCTAATCTCGCCGAGCATCTTCATGCTGATGAACTTTATGATAAATTCTTCCCATTCGGCGAACAAAGGAGATCTAAAACCGTACCAGATGACGATGAAGAGGACGGCTTACCAGTTGATGGTGATGTTTTTCAACCTATTAGTCCGATTCGTCTCGCAGAATGTCGTAAGGCCGTCGATGACTTATATGCCTCTTTTGGCCCAAATTCCAATGACGTCTCCAGCTTCTTCTCTGCAGTTGCCACTACCCTAAACAGTGTTGTAAATTCACCAGAGGCTATCGCCGAATTTGACGCCCTCAATGCCTCGCTCAGTCAATATCCTACCGTCGCGACTGTTTATAACCGCATCATGGACATTTTGAATAACCTTTAAAAAATAAAAGCCTATGTTATAATATATAATATATGGCGCAATATAAAGTCCCTCAAGACGTTGAGGCCGACGATAAACTCTTAGGCCCGTTTAATTTTCGGCAATTTATCTATCTTTTGATTGCCGCTGGGTTAATTGCTCTTGCTGTCTTACTTTTTAGAATTTTCCCGCTCTTAGCAATTATCCCTGTTCCTCCTATTTTGTTGCTCTGCGCTCTCGCCTTGCCACTCAAAAAAGATCAACCCATGGAGACTTATCTGGCGGCTATTGTCTCATACTATCTCAAGCCACGCACCCGCACTTGGACTCCTGGCCAACGTGAATCAACCATTGCCATTACTGCGCCCAAAATTGTTGAAGAGAACCGTACCCGCAACATCTCTGGTGAAGAGGCTACTCATCGCCTGTCGTTTCTCGCCGACATCGTTGATACTGGCGGCTATGCCATTAAAGGAGTCGCCAATAACTCCATGCGCGACGATTTGGTCGCAGAAGCTAACGCTACGGCTGATATGTTTGAAAATAATCATTTCGATCGTCTGAATGACACGATTTCTCGTGATGAAACTACGCGCCACGCTGCTGTTGTTAGAGAAATGCAAGAAGCTATCGCCAAAACAGAATCTTTCACTTCACCTTCTGGCGCCGCCCCTGCAATTTCTCGTCACTCCGACCCAACTTCTGCTCCAGCCGCCGCCTCACCGCGTGCCAATGACATTTATAAATCCTCTGCCGTTGTTCAGCCCACTATGCCTCCAGTTGAAAAGTCCGCACCCGCCCCCGTTGCCCCAAAACCTACCGAAAAGCCTCTAGAAAACCCACCAAAACCTAGTATAATAGAATTAGCAAATAATCCAGACTTTTCAGTAGCCACTATCGCAAGCGAAGCTAAAAGAATAAATAATAGAAAGGAAGAGGGCGAAGTTTTCATCTCCCTACATTAAAGTATGAATCCACAAAATCAACCCCAAATGGTTTTACCAGGCCAACAGCCCACGCCTATGCAACCTTCCCAACCGCAGATGCTTGGCGCTGCCGCTGTAGCCGCTAATCAAGCCATGCCGATTTCGCCCAATACTGAATCGCCTACTTCCACTCAGTCCACCCTGCTTATTTCTGAAATTCGCGATAACGTCGTAATTATGAAGGACGGTTCTTTCCGTGCCGTTGTTGCCTGTAAATCTATCAACTTTGATCTTATGTCTGACACGGAACGCGAAGGTGTTGAGTATTCTTACCAGAATTTCTTAAACTCACTCAAATTCACTACACAAATCCTTGTGCGCTCTCAGCGTGTAGACATCGGCCCATATATCGAGCAACTTTCCGAAATTCGTCGCAACAACGACAACATGCTTCTTGGCGTCTTAATGGATGATTATATCAACTTCATTGATATTCTCTCGCAAGAAGCCAACATTATGGATAAATCCTTCTTTATTGTCATCCCATTTTATTCATCACCCGACGCCGAAAAAGTTGTCGAGCAAACCAAAAATTTCTTCAAATCTTTCTCGAAATCCAAAGCCCCCGAAATTACTCGTATCGACCGCGCCACTTACGATAAGGCCTTATCCGAACTTACCAACCGTGTGGATTCGGTCATTTCTGGTCTTTTTCAAATCGGTATTCATTCCGTTCGCCTCAACACCAAAGAACTCGGTGAACTTTATTACAACTTCAATAACCCAGATACTGCCGTCCGTGAGCCACTTGTAGATTTTGCAAATCTTGCCACTATGTATGTGAAAAAAGGAGAAAAAAATGGCTAAAAAACGACAACTTACCCCAGCTGAAATTGCTGCGCAAAATGAGGCGATGGAAGCTGCCGAAATCCAACGTGCCTTTGAGCAGGGAACCAACACGCTCCGCGACCTCATTTCTCCATCTTCTATCGAAATCCATTCCGACTATTTCCGTCTCGGCACCAAATACGGCCGTACACTCTATATTTATGGCTATCCACGTAGCCTCTACACTGGTTGGATTTCGCCCATCATCAATATTGATGAAGTTGTAGATATCTCAATGTATATTTACCCAGTCGAAACAGCGGTTGTCATGAAAAACCTTCGCACCAAGGTAACTCAGCTCGAAGCCTCAATGAATTTGAACGCCGAAAAGGGAAAAGTTCGTGATCCAGAGCTCGAATCGGCCATTACCGATGCCGAGGAACTTCGTGACCAACTTCAAGTCGGTGCCGAAAAATTCTTCCGTTTCGGACTTTATATTACTTTATGGGCAGATTCTCTCGACGAGCTTAAATTCGTTCAGCAAAAAATTGAGACCATATTTGGTCAGCAAATGATTTTCTCTAAGGTTGCTAGCTCTCAACAAGAACAGGGAATGAATTCTATCATGCCTCAATGTACGGATCAGCTTCAAATTCGTCGCAACATGAATACTGGTGCCATTTCCACCAGCTTTCCATTTACTTCTGCCGATCTCACCCAGGATAAAGGTATTCTTTATGGCATCAATATGCACAATAACGGCCTAGTTATCTTTGATCGCTTCTCCCTTGAGAACGCCAATATGGTGGTTTTTGCTAAGTCCGGTGCTGGTAAATCTTTCGCCGTTAAACTTGAAGCTTTGCGCTCGATGATGATTGGCTCTGAAATTATCATTATTGACCCAGAAAATGAATATCAAAAACTCTGTGACGCCGTAGGCGGCTCCTACATTCGCCTCTCTCTTAACTCCGATGTGCGTATTAATCCATTCGATTTGCCAAAAGTCATTGATGCCGAAGACGCCAACGATGCTTTGCGTGCCAACCTGGTTACTTTGCATGGGCTTTTCCGTTTGATGCTCGGCGGGAATCAAGTATCTGCTAGTGGCCAAGTCGTCCCAGCTCTTACCGCTAACGAAGAGGCTGATCTTGACCAAGCTCTTATCGATACTTATGCCCGCGCTGGTATCACGTCGGATCCTCTTACCCATCAATCTACTCCACCTACAATTATCAATCTGTATGACACGCTACTCCATATGGGTGGCACTGGTCCACAACTCGCACAGCGTCTCCGCAAATATACCACCGGTACTTTTGCTGGTATCTTTTCACAGCAATCCAACGTTGATATCAACAATCAAATGGTTGTCTTCAATATTCGCGACCTTGAAGACGAGCTTCGCCCAGTCGCTATGTATATTGTCTTGTCGCACATCTGGAATGTTGTGCGTGCTGAACAGAAAAAACGCCTCCTTATCGTTGATGAGGCTTGGCAGCTTATGAAATATGACGACTCCGCCAACTTCCTCTTCAGCCTTGCTAAGCGTGCCCGTAAATATTATCTTGGCCTCACCACGATTACACAAGACGTAGAAGATTTCATGGGGAGCAAAATGGGTCGTGCTATTGTCGCAAACTCTTCTATGCAACTTCTTTTGAAACAATCCGCTTCGGCCGTAGATGTTTTGTCTGATGTCTTTAAGCTTACCGAAGAAGAGAAACGTCGTCTCGCCAACTTCCCAGTCGGCCAAGGGCTCTTCTTTGCTGGCCAAAATCACGTCCATATTCAGATCATCGCCTCAGAAACCGAAGAATCTCTCATTACCACCAATCCAAATGCCAAAAAATAGTATTGTATTTTAGCGTGCTTATGGTTATAATAGACCTATATAAGGTCTAAATAAAGGGTCATATAAAATGAATAAAAAACTAAAGACCGCTAAAGGTACTCTGTGCTCGTTGGCATCTGTGCTTTCTAGTGGCGTTTTAATGGTTAGCAATGTTTCTGCTGCCAATGTCAACTATTATTCTGGTACCACCGCTAATGATGGCATCGGTACTAAGGCATTACAAAAGACTATAGGTAGCAGCGAGAACAAATATCGTGGTCTCTATACAGAAGGTATCACTACTAATGGCGCATTAGATAGCAAAGATGCGATTAAGGATGGTGTTACTGCCACTGAAAATATTATTCGCCAAGGCTTTGAGTTTAAAAATTGGAAAGCTGGCTATTCTACTAGCAATTGGAGCAATATTGGTGAGCGCGCAGTCAATGCTCAATTTGGCCAAGATGAGTGTTCTGATTGGCATTCTCGTAGTGGCTATTGTAGCGAATACCGTGACCTTACTGTTGTCGCTCAATGGACCGACCTCAAGAAAGCCGTCTTTGCTAATGGTTCCACTGAACGTATGGTTGTTGGTACTCCGTTTGAGGTTAAAAACGATGAAGACGTCAAAATCGGCGAAATCAGCCTCAGCTACAGAATCAACACGACTCGTGATGCGGACGGCGCAACGGTAAACACTCCGCTTGCCGTTACCTCTATCGACGAAAAGATTACTTTCGCGCCTGATGAAGCCAATGGTTACGAACTCAAAAAGGTTGAGGTTAAAGCCGGTGATGCTGACGCTGAAGATGCTACCGAGCACGTCTATGACGATGAAGGTGTCTTAACTTTAGGTGTTATTGATGCCAAGGAAGACATTGAAATCAACGCTAAAATGGGACTCAAAGAATTTAACGTCACTGCTAGCGTCACCGACGAGGACCATGCTAGTGTTAGCCCAATCCCAGCAGTCGAATATGGTGATGCTGCTATCTTTGAGGTGGTAATCGCCGACGGTTTCAAAGTTTCCAAAGTTGTAAAAGGCGAAGAGGAAACCGAATTTATTCTCAATGAAACAGGTGAACTCATTATCGAGAATATAACCGCCGATGCAGAATATATTATCGTCGTTGAGCCAGAAGTTTATCAAATTATCGAAGGCGACGGACAAGATATTAATGTTGCTGAAATTGATAAAGCCCTCTTCCGCTTCGACGGCCCATTTGATTTGTTTGATAGTCTTACTATTGACGGCGAAGAGTTTACCAATTATGAAGTTTCCGAAGGTTCTACTCTTATTGCTATCGCCAAAGATGATCTTATCGCTCTTGGCGAAGGTGAGCATAAGATTGAAGCGCTTTACAAAAATGGTACTTCCGCTGAGGCAAGCTTCACTGTCTCCGGTATCCCAACTACTCCAGAAACTGGTGCAAATAGCAAACTTGGTGCTTCCACTGTCGTTAGCATCTTAGCCTACGCCGTAACTGGCTCCGCCCTTGCTCTTGCATTGCTCGCAATCAAGCGCAAAATGAACCGCTAATATTGATTGGCTCAAAAACCCTAGTCAAACCTAGGGTTTTTTGGTATTGCATTATTTTTATGCTTACATTATAATTATTATTAGCATAAGTGGAGTTAAAAAATGCGAAAAAACCTTATTAATTATGGTGCAGCTGCAGCCATGGTGGCTGCCAGCTTGCCAATTAATGTTCTTGCTGCACCAGCATCAGACTATAACTGTAACCGGGTGCGTTCGGAGGATACTCTCAACAATTGTCTAACAGCTGGCTATGCAACGCGCTTAACTGATGATATCACCCTTACCAGTGTCGTTAAAAACAGCTACGGTATTGCTAACGCAGCAGGTGCTATCTATATCCCAGCTGGTGTAAATCCAGTACTTAATCTTAATAACCACATCATCAAAGCCGGCTCAGATTTAGCTATCAAGGTTGGCATGATCAACATTGCCCATGGTGCCAGTCTCACAGTCAATGGTAACGGCACCATTACTACTAATGGTGGCCCAGCCGACAAGCCGTATGCCGCTATTTCTCTAACCGCTAGTGGTGATTTGCAGGATGACACCAAGACTGCCAGTCTCACTGTCAATGGCGGCACCATCGAAGGTTACTACTACGGTATCGTCGGCAACGGCAACGAAGGTCGTGGCAATACTAACATTACCATTAACGGCGGCACTGTCCGTGGCATCGCTGTTGATGACAGCATTGGTATCTTTAATCCACAATTTAATAGCGCTATCACCATTAACGGCGGCACTGTTACTGGCGATTCCACCGGTATTGAAATGCGTTCTGGCAATCTCACTGTCAACGGTGGCACCATCGAAGGTCGCACTGCTACTCCAACCACTTCTGCACCAAACGGCAGTGGCAATACTACCAAAGGTGCCGGCATTGCCATAGCTCAACATAACACCAAACAGCCTATTGCCGTCTCCATCACTGGTGGCGAAATTAAGGGTTATACTGCCATCTACGAAAGTAATCCACAGGGTAATGCAGACGAAAATATCGACGACATCACTGTTTCTATTACTGGCGGCACTTTTACTGCAACTAATGGCGGTACCAACGCCGTTAATTTACTTGATGGCGATAAACTTGGTGAATCTGAAGCTACGGGCGGTACCTTTAGTAGCAAACCAGAAGGCATGACCATCCCTGAAGGATATACTTTCGATGAAAACACCAAAAGAATACGTGAAGATGTTGATTTGAGTGCTCTCGAAGATGCTATTACCTTAGCTGAGAGTAAAAAAGAATTCTCGTATGTCATTATCCGTAATTATACGACTGAAAGCTGGAACAACCTTCAAACTGCTTTAACTGCTGCGAGAACCGCACGCACTGAGGCTACTGGTGGCTTCAAAGACGCCATGCAGACTTACGTCGATGAAAAGACCACTGCGCTCAATAATGCCATTAATGCTCTCGAAGGTTTTGCCAATAAAACCGCATTAATTGCCGAACTCGCTGAGACTTTACCACTTTCAGTCGTTAATCTAGGCTATTCTGCCGGTTCTTTCCAAAATCTCTTAGACGCTCGTGCCGCCGGCCAGGCTTTAGTTGATGCTGAAGTTGGCGCATCTCGTCAAGCCGAAGTCGATGCCGCAACCGAAGCCATCGAGCAAGCCGTCAATGATCGTGTTAATCTTATTGAGCTTCGTTCTACCATCAAGCAAGCACAAGACTTTGTCTCCGAGCACAGCGATGAATATACCAATGCTTCTATTGCGACTCTTAATGAAATTATCGAAAGCGCCATTGAAGTTCGCGACAACGATGATTTGATTGGTGAGTCTGGTAAGCAAGCTGTCACTAGTGCAATTGATAATATCACGCTTGCCCGCAAACTAGAATCTGAAGGTGGCTCTCTCGAACTCAAAGCTAATAAAGAATGGCTCAACCTGACCGTTAATCTAGTCAATATGGCTACGGCTTGCGAAGACCCAGACGTTGTTTGTATTGAAATTAAAGAAGGTAGTGAGCTAGATAGTTTCTATAAAGAAGCTCAAGAAATGCTTGAAGCAGATCTTGGAACCTCTGACCAAGAAGACATTAATACTCTAACAGAAAATCTGTTTAATGCTCTTGCTACTAAAATTGGAAACACCGAAGCCATGAGTAATGCTGCAGCGCTAATTGATCAAACTGATTCGCTTGATAGTACACGCTACACCAAGCAATCCTACAGTTTTATCCCAGAAGCCTACAAGGCAGTAGTCGATTTTGTTGCTGAACATATTGATGATGAAGATGATAGCAAAGATGCATATTACGAAGAGCTTGAAACACTCAATGAAGCCCTCGAAACCGCTCTTGCTGGACTCATTGAAGCTGCTGACACTAGTGCTCTCGAAGACTCTATCAAGCGCGCCGAAGCCGTTGATGAAACGCTCTACACTGAAGATTCTCTCACTGCTCTTAGCGAGGCGCTTGAAGCCGCCAAGACTACGCTTGAATCTGACTTGAGCATCGATGAGCAATCCACAGTCGACCAAGCCGCTCAAGCCATCGAAGATGCAATTAAAAACCTCGTCAAAAATCCAGTTGCCCCAGACACTGGCGTCATGACTGCCTCAATGGAAGCAACCAGCCATAACTCCACTGGTCTTATTGCTACCATCTGCAGTCTTTTCGCTCTTGTCTTTGCTAGGTGCTTCACCAGAATTAAGGCTCGCCAAACCCGCAAACGCAATCAGGCTCTACACCAAAACTAAATAAAAAGTTTAAAAGACCCCACCTCGCTGGGGTCTTTTGGCACTCTTGCATTTTGAGTGCTAACGCGCTATAATTATTCTATGTCCAAACGTGATTATTATGAAGTTTTAGGTGTTGGTAAAAACGCCTCTGATGATGAAATCAAAAAAGCTTATCGCAAGCTTGCTGTTAAATACCATCCAGATAAAAATCCGGGCGACAAAGCCGCTGAGGAAAAATTCAAAGAAATTTCTGAAGCTCACGAAGTTTTAAGTGACAAACAAAAGCGCGCCCGTTATGATCAATTTGGCCATGCCGGTGTCAATGGTGGCCCTGCTGGCGGTAATCCATTCGGTGGTGGTAATCCTTTTCAGGGAGGAAATTTCAATTTCAACGGACAGTCCTTCAATTTTGACTTTGGCGGTGGAGGTTTTGACGATATCCTTGGCAACATCTTCGGTTTTGGCGGCTCGCGTCGTCCACGCCGTGGCGCAGATTATCAGACAAACGTCACTATTACTTTTGAAGAAGCTATTTTTGGTACCACTAAAGTAATCGATGATGAAGGGAAAAATCTCAAGATTAAAATTCCTGCTGGTATTGACGACGGTATGTCCATTCGTCTTAAAGGGAAGGGCGGTGAAGCTCCTTCTGGCGGTGAAAAAGGCGATCTTTATGTTCGAGTGCGCGTCAAACCACATAAAATCCTCTCTCGCGAGGGCAACATTATCCTCTCTGAGGAAAAAATTAGCATGGCCGACGCCGCTCTCGGTTGCGAAATAGATATCGACACCGTTGATGGTAAAGTTACCATGAAAGTCCCTGCCGGAACACAATCTGGTACACCGTTTAAACTTTCTGGACATGGTGTTCCGTTCCGTGCCGATGGCGATCGTGGCCCGCATATTGTTACAATTATTGTTGAAACACCTAAGAATCTTACTAAAAAACAAAAAGAACTTCTCGAAGAATTTCGTAACACTAAAAAGCGCTCTTTTTGGGGTTAATCAAAAAATAGGCTTGCACTTTTCCTCCACCTGATTTACACTAGAAAAAATAAGTGGAGGTATTTACCCGTGGGGTATTTAGAAGAAATGCTTATAAGAAATGGCGTCATTTATCATTCGCCGGATGGCTCCAGTTCTTATATTGAGGGCAGTCTAGTATCAAATTCATTAGTGGTGCGAAATTCATCTGGTTGGGTCACTCATCGTATTGAACGTGCGTCCAACGGCGTAGATTTAGTTGTGCGCAACGTTTCAACTGGTTTTGTTGAAACGCGTATCTCGGCTTCAAGTTTATTTTAAACGCAAGGTGTGGTATAATTGTTGTAGAAACTTATTAATTTATATTTATTTGTTACCCCGTCGGTATAAAGAAAAATACCGACAACGACAATTAGAGGAAAGGAACGCATGGAAATCGCAATTCCCATTATTACTGCCGTCATTGGCATAATTGCTGGTGCGGGCGGTATTTTCGCCTACAACAAGAAAAATGAAAACGGAGGCAAAAATAAAGCCGACGACCTTATTCGCAAAGCTAAGCACGAAGCTGGCGACATCGTCTTAAACGCCAAAAAAGAAGCCTCGGCTATTACCGAAAAAAATCAAGCCGAGGAAAACGAGCGTCGCAAAGAATGGATACGCACCGAAGCGCGTCTTGTTGAACGTGAGAATACTTTGGACAACAAGCTCGATCAACTCGAGAAAAAGTCTGAAAAGCTCGTCAAGCAAGAAAAAGAACTCGAAGATCTCAAAAACGAAATCCGTGAGATTCGTGTCAAACAGCAAGATAAACTCGAAAAAATTGCTGGTCTTACTAAGCAGGATGCTCGTGCTAAACTTATGCAAATGACTGAAAACGACATCAAGCAAGACCTCGCTGCTCTCGTTGCAAAAGAACAAAAGGAAATCAAGCACGATATCGAAGAAACTGCCCAGGCTGCACTTCTTACCGCCATGGAACGTATGTCTTCTGAAGTCACCGCGGATCGTACTATCACTGCACTCAAACTTCCAGATGACGATATGAAAGGCCGTATTATCGGTAAGGAAGGCCGCAATATTCAAGCCCTTCAGCGTGCCACTGGTGTAGATATCATGGTTGATGATACCCCAGGCATGGTAGTTTTGAGTTCATTCGACCCAATTCGTCGTCAAGTTGCTCGTTATGCTTTGGAACGTCTCATGAAGGATGGCCGCATTAATCCTTCATCCATTGAAGAATCTGTCGCCAAAGCTGAAAAAGAAATCGAAAAAGAAGTTGTCCGCGCCGGTGAGGATGCCGCTCGTGAAGTTGGCGTTGTTGGTATCCCTCGTGAGATTCTTCACCTCTTAGGTGAACTTAAATTCCGTACTAGCTACGGTCAAAACGTTTTACTTCATTCTATCGAAATGGCCCATATGGCTGGCATGATTGCTGAAGAAGTTGGTGCGGATAAGCGCATTACCAAAACTGCTACCCTTCTCCACGACATCGGTAAGGCTGTTACTCATAAAATTGAAGGCAAACACGCTGAAATCGGTGCGGAGCTTGCCAAGAAATATGGCATGAGCGATGAAGTTGTTCATGCGATGGCTGCTCATCATGATGACATTGAACCTACGACCCCTGAAGCCGTCATTGTTAAAATTGTCGATGCTATTTCGGCTGCTCGTCCAGGTGCCCGCAATATTTCCGCCGAAAACTTTGCCGAACGTATGCGCGACCTTGAAAATATTGCCACCAGTTTCCCAGGCATTGACAAGGCCTACGCCATCTCCGCTGGTCGTGAAATTCGTGTCATTGTTGAGCCAAAGCAGATTGATGATCTCTCTGCCCTGAAGCTCGCCCGTGATATCGCCAATAAGATTGAAGCCACCATGAGCTATCCTGGCGTCATCAAAGTTAATGTTATTCGCGAAACACGCGCTACTGAATACGCGAAATAGGGAATTAATAGCCGTCCTGGAAAATCCCCAGCTATTGGGGATTTTCCATATTCCCAAAAGACGCTCTTTGTGGTATAATAAATAATGTAGTGATACGGTCCGGTAGCTCAGTTGGTTAGAGCACGAGCCTCTTAAGCTTGGTGTCGTGGGTTCGAGCCCCACCCGGATCACCATCTGTAACCGTTTACAATAAAGTACATAAGTACTTTATTTTTTATACTGGTACAAACTTTTTTACCATGTTATAATGCACCTATAATCCTAAAAAGGAGGTATAAAATGTGTGGAATCGTTGGATATGTGGGGAATAAGAATGCGCAAGATTTTTTGATAAGTGGGCTAAAACGTTTGGAGTATCGCGGCTATGATTCGGCTGGAATTATTACCGTCTCGGAAGATAATCAGCCTACACTCTTACGCGCTAAAGGCAAAATCGCCAATCTCGAAGAAAAACTTGCCGCAAATAAACGTGAAGATAAAATCGGCATTGGCCATACCCGTTGGGCTACCCACGGTGAACCTAGTGAGACAAACGCTCACCCTCATCAGGCTGGCGATATTTTCCTTGTTCATAACGGTATTATAGAAAATTACAAAGAGCTCAAGGCTCAACTCACTCACCATGAGTTTAAATCAGAGACCGACTCAGAGGTCCTCGCTGCTCTCATCAATTCGTTTTATCATGATGGTAAATATCCACTTGTCAGTGCAGTAGTTCAGGCTCTCAAGCTCGTGCAGGGAACTTACGGCATCGCTGTTGTATCTACCAAAAATCCTAATGAAATCATTGTTGCACGTTCCGGCTCCCCGCTTGTTATTGGCGTTGGAACCAACGAAACCCTAATCGCTAGTGACGCATCAGCTTTAGTTGGTCACACAAAGAAAGCGATTTACCTCAATGATGGCGAAGTTGCGACTATCACCAAAGACAGTATCGAGATTAAAACATTAAATGCAGAACCTGTATCTGCCAAGGTCGAAGAAATCCAAACCGACCTTTCCGCCATCCAAAAAGGCGGTTACGACCATTTCCTCATGAAAGAAATTATGGATCAGCCAGAGTCTCTTACCGAAACGCTTCGCGGCCGCCTTGATCTCAAAAACTCCACCGTTCACCTAGGTGGCCCAGGCCTCACAATAAATGAACTTAAAAATATCAAACATCTCATTATCGTTGGTTGCGGAACCGCTTACCATGCAGGTATTCTTGCTGGCTATTATATTGAGCAGTTTACACCAGAAATTACTATTGAACCAGTTATCGCTTCCGAATATCGCTATCGTCAAGCTTACATTCCTAAAGATTCGGTTGCACTCATCGTTTCACAGTCCGGCGAAACAGCTGATACTCTAGCTTGTCTTCGCGAAATCAAAAAGCAGGGAATTAAGACAATTGGCATTGTTAACTCAATTGGCAGCACTATTGCTCGTGAGGTTGATGGCGGTACATACATTCATGTCGGGCCAGAAATTTCGGTCGCTTCTACTAAGGCCTTTACTTCGCAGGTTATTGCCATGACGATGTTTGGTCTTACTATTGCGCAGGCGAAGGGCGTCAAACCACAGATTCTTGCGCCATATATTAAGGAAATCGCCGATTTACCGTCTGCAATCCGTAAAAATCTAGAATCTTTGCCAGAGCAGTTAAAACCCATCGCCAAAAAATATTCTACTTATGACCACGGAATTTACCTTGGTCGAGACACAGCCTATCCTACCGCTATGGAAGGTGCGCTTAAACTCAAAGAAATCTCTTACGTTGATGCCAATGCCTACGCTATGGGCGAATTAAAGCACGGTCCACTTGCTCTCGTTGACAATCGCTTCTTTGAATTAGTATTTCTCCCCAAAGGTCCGCTCTACGACAAAGCCATTTCTGGCATTCAAGAGGTCCTTGCTCGTGGCGGCCACGTTACGGTCATTACCAACTCCGAAGATTTTGATCTTCCGGTTGAAAATATTGTCAAAATTACAACAAAAACCGAGCTATTTGCCCCTATTCTTATGAACCTTGCCAGCCAACTTTTTGCCTATTATATGACACTTGCTAAGGGCTACAACGTTGACCAGCCACGCAATCTTGCTAAATCCGTTACGGTTGAGTAAAACATCTTCAGATGGTATAATAATACCATGCGGAAACACCCCGATTATCTGCTACGACTTTTCTTAATCATTGGCGATATTATTGCAATTGTCCTTTCTTTTGCTTTTGCATATTTTATTCGCACACATGTTGATCCTCGTCCATATCCTTTTGAGTCTGAGCTTTTTGATTTTACAATGTCGATCGTCTTTTTGGTTCCAATCTGGCTGATCATCCTGGCGGCTCTTGGTTTATACAAGAAAAACATTTTTATGGGGAAGTCTAAACTCTCGGAGCTTGGTCGTATCTTTCTTGCCGCAATGCTAGGTGTAGCGGCGCTTATTACCTATGGTTTTTTTATGGAAGACAATATCTTTCCTGTGCGTATCGTTGCCGTCTATGCCGCCATTTTGTGCTTCGTATTCTTGATCATTGAACGCTATCTTATCCGTTTTGTTGCTCGCCAAATCTTCAAAAAAGATTACGGTACGCGCCGCGTTGTTATTATTGGCAACAACAAAAACACCGACTACCTTGCAAGTTATATTTCGGCTTTTCCTGAATCTGGTTATCGCCTCGCCGGCGTGGTTGCCAGCCGTAAATATATTCCTAGAGATCTCAAAACTCATCAGTATTCTTCGCTCAAAGAGGCCCTCAAAAAATCCAATCCCGATGTTATCTTCCAAACCGACGAAAAAAACACCGCCTACGTCTACAAGCAAGCTGTCAATCATCATCTCCTCTATTACTTCGTCCCCAACGAAACCGCATTATCTTCGCATTTTGGCGAACTGGAGCTTGTTGGTAACACTCCATCTGTGCTCGTAAAAACCACGCCGCTCTCTGGTGGCTACGCCGTCATTAAGCGACTTTTTGACTTTTTCTTTAGCCTTATCGCGCTCATCATCGCCGCAATTCCTATGGCCGTCATCTGGCTCGTTCTTAAATTTACCGATTTTAAACATTCGCCAATCTATGCCGACCACCGCCTTTCTCAGTACAACCGCAAATTTAAATGTTATAAATTCCGCTCTATGCGCCCCGAATACAGCGGTCTTACTGCCGAAGAAGCCTTCATCAAAATGGGCAAGCCCGAACTCATCAAAAAATATCGCAAAGGCGGCGACTATATCAAAAACGACCCTCGCATTACTAAATTTGGCTCCTTCCTTCGCAAAACCTCTCTAGATGAATTGCCTCAACTTTTCAATATCCTAAAAGGTGACATTTCGCTAATTGGACCGCGCGCACTTCTTCCGAACGAACTACGCACCTATGGCGATCGTTCACTTATTCTTACGGTCAAATCTGGTCTTACTGGTCTTGCCCAGGTTTCTGGTCGCCGCGACATTTCTTTTGAAGAACGCCGTGCACTTGATATTTATTATGTCAAAAACTGGTCCCTTATGCTTGATTTGCAAATCTTCTTCCGCACTATTGCTACCGTCTTCAAAGGAGAAGGTGCTAAATGAAATCAGATAAAAAAGTTGCTCTAGTTTGCGATTGGCTCACCAATGTTGGTGGAGCCGAGAAGGTATTGCTTGAGATACACAACCTTTTCCCAAACGCACCTATTTATACATCAAAATACGACAAAAAGGGAATTAGTTGGTTTGACGATGCCACTGTTAAAACTGGCTGGCTGCAAATTTTCCCGACCTTTCTTCGCCGTTTTCTGGGACCCCTTCGCCAGCTCTATTTTTCCCATCTCGATCTCTCAGAATATGATCTTATTATTTCGGTCACCGGCGCCGAAGCAAAATCCGTCAAAAAGGGAAACGCTACTCATATTTGCTATTGTCACGTTCCCACGCAGTATTATTGGCAAATGTATGATGGTTATGTCAAAAATCCAGGCTTCGGCATATTAAACCCGCTTGTCCGTTTCTTTTTCAAATTGCTCGTCAAACCGTTAAGAAAAGCCGATCTAAAAGCATCGAAAAAACCAGATTATTTTATCACAATCTCCGATTATGCCAAAAAACAAATCAAAAAATACTATCATCGCGATTCGATCGTCGTGCACCCGCCTGTGGAAAACTCCGTATTCAACACCAAGAAAACAGGGAAACTCCCTGTGGAAAACTATTTTGTCACCACTTCCCGTCACGTTACCTGGAAACGACTTGATTTAGCTATCAAGGCCTGCCTTAAAACTGGCGAGCGCCTTCTCGTAATCGGCGAAGGCCCAGAACACAATAATTTAGTAAAAATTGCAAATGGCTCAAATTTAATTGAGTTTAAACCTTTAATGCAAAAAGAGCAACTAAAAAAATATCTGGAATGCGCCAAAGGTTACATCTTTCCTAGTCTTGAGCCTTTCGGCATTGCACCAGTTGAAGCCCTTGCTGTGGGATGTCCAGTTATTGCGTTCGGTAATGGTGGTTCCCTGGATTATATTAAGGATGGCAAAAATGGTATTCTTTTCCCCAAACAAACCGCCGATTCTCTAGCCGATGCCATCTCCAAATTTAACGCGCAAAAATTCGACCGCACCGCTGTCGCTGCTACCGCCAAAGGTTTCTCTACTGCCGATTTCGACAAACAACTAATGGATTTTATCAATGAAAAAATCCAATAAATTCAATCAATTCATCAAAACTCTCATCGTATTGCTTCCCTGTACGTTGTATTTTTCCTACCACCCGCTTATCTATCTCGGCTCCAGCCAGCTAATGAATTTCGAACTTTCCCTACCGCTGATTTTTCTGGCTTTCTACGCCATTGTTGCAATAATTTATTTTTTCAAAAACCGTCGCGAGCTTCTCAAAACCTGTCCACGTCGCCTTGTTCTTATTTTGGCGCTTTTCCCGCTCTATGCCACAATCTCTGTTTCCTGGTCGCGCAGCCCAGTTCATGGTTTTTTGGCTTCTGGTATCCTCTGGCTAATTTATATTGCTGTTATTTCCTTTGTGTGGCTTTATCGCGATTTTTTTGCCGACCGTAATTTTGTTCAGAAATGTCTTAAATTTTTCATCTATTTTAGTCTTGTAATTTGTGGTGTTTGCTGGCTACAAAGTATTTTCGACGTTGCTGGTCTTGACCGTGCCTATACTCTGCTTTGTTCTGGCTGCACCTATAAAATTTTTGGTTTTCCCCACCCCAATGGATTTATGGCAGAGCCGCAATATCTTGGTGGTATTTTGCTTGCTCCTGCCCTACTCTCTCTCTATTTCCTTTTGCGAGCCCCGTCGCTAAAGCGTGGTATTATTTCGATAATTTTTACCGCCACTCTCTTTTTCACCCTTTCGCGTGGCGCCATTTATGCTTTTATAGTTGCTTTTATTGTCCTTCTTACCATTGTCATTGCCAAGCAAAAAACTGCCAAACCTTTGCTCTTGATTCCGCTCGTCCTATTTTCTTATCTTTTTTCTTTGAATGCCGAAGGTCTTTTTGCAGAATTTTCCAAAACCGATGACACATATTTTACGGGTATCACGAAATCAGTTAACCAACTTTCGCTCGGGATTATCGATTTGTCTTCGATTTTTCCAAAAGCTGAACCAGAAAAAACCGAGTCTAAAACCGATTCGGGCAGTAGTCTTCGTATCGATGATGCGACTAAGCCTCCAGAAACTTCGACCCAAGATGGCTATGTTGAAGCATCCACGAGTGGTCGCCTCACTCTAGCGCTTGCTTCTTTTGAACTCTGGCGTTCCCAGCCTAACTACACAATCTTTGGTGCGGGCATTGGTGGGGCTAGCGCCTCTATTTACCATGATTTTGTTGACCCAGGCACACAAAATCGCGAAGATATGAAAAACCTCCTTGTTTCCGCTGGTGTCGACATTCCTAGCCTCAATGTTCAAAGCGAATATGCCGAACTTCTAGTCGAATTTGGCCTTATCGGTGTAATTTTAATCATTATTATCATTATTGTATTTATCAAGCTGGCAAAATCACACCCACACCTTCCATTACTTATCTCTCTCGTCGTCGCCTATCTCATCGCCATGCTCTTTTGTTCTGGCCTCACAAACTCGCTTTATCTCTATCTTTATCTGCCGTTTTTCGCTCTAATTTTGGAGCGTCAAAATGCCCACTAAACGTATTCACTACCTCGATATTGCCCGCGCTATTGCCATCTTCTCTATTGTTCTTGGCCACACCATCGCTTATTCCACACATTGTTACGAAATATATCGTTTTATTTTTGCCTTTTCGGTCCCGCTGTTTTTCGTGCTCTCGGGTATGACTTTTCGTCTCAAAGAAGAAACTACTTGGCAATTTATTAAGCGCAAATTTCTTCGCATCATGATACCATATTTTGTCTGGGCCATTCTTTTTCTTGTGCCTTATTATCTTTTTGGATCCAATTTTTCTTCCGAATTATCTCAGCCGAATCTTTTAGGTGTCCTTTATGGTAGTGGCGCCGATTCTGCGCTTAAGCAAAATACTCCGTTATGGTTCCTTCCCGCACTTTTTACAACGGAACTTCTCTATTATTTTCTTCTTAAAATCTTCCGGCATCCAAAAACCCCATATTTTCTCTTACCAGCGGTGCTGTTAATTGGTTACATTACGACAATTTTCCTTGGTCAAATTATTCTCCCTTGGGGTATTAATTCTGCGCTTACCATCGGCGTCTTTTTCTATCTTGGCTATCTTCTTAAAAACTACAACTTTAAGCCAATCTTTGCCGCATTGTTATTTATTTTAGGGCTTATAGCTTTCATATTTAATTCGCATGACAACGTAATTTGGTCTGACTATCAATACAATAATTATTTTCTAACTATTATCGCAGGCGCCACTTTTGCTTTTTCAATTATCGCATTTGCGAAATATCTCGGCAAAAATCACATCATCGAATATGTCGGTCAAAACACCATGAGCATTCTTATTTTTCACAAGCTCATCGTTGTAATCTTCCAAACCAAACTTGGGACGATTACCTCTCTATCCCAAAATAGCAACCTTATTTTAGAGTTGCTATCTTGTCTTGTTGCCAGCGTTATTGCCGTTATTTTTTCGCTTATATGTGATAAGCTACTTTGTAAAATAAAGCTTAAAGCTCTACTCGGAAAAAGTTAGTATCATAGACTTCTGCACCATGACTTTTATAAAATTGTTGTGCCACTTCGCGTCCGTTTCCGCAAGTAAACTCCATACGTTTGCAGCCTTTTTTGCGCCCCCATTCTAACATTGCCTCAAAAAGCATTCCGCCTACACCTTGTCCGCGCGTAGTATTATCTACTACGAAATCTTCGAGATAAGCATTTTTGCGAATCCCTGCACCCATAGTTACAGACATCGCTGCCATACCTAAAATTTTCCCGTCATCTTCAGCTATGAGTAAATCGTGCCAAGGGGAATCAATAATATCATGAAACCATGCTTCTGGTATTTCGCCTTTATCTTTTCCACTGCGAGACAATTGTATTAATAATTCTCGCACTCTTGCTCCAACTTCTGGCGTATACTCAGTTAATGCCTTTACAATCATAAAACCTCCTTTAGCTTATCAACTAGTTCTTTGCCTAATGTATTGATATCTTCTTCATTCTCTCCCCACATCGTGACACGAATCAAGTTCTCTGTTCCGCTAGGACGCACTAATAATCTACCATTTGCGTCTTTAAGTTTTGCATCATATTCAAGCAGAACTTTCTTTGCGCTATCGGAATTTTTTAATGCGGTTTTCTGCTCTGCTGTAGCGGGCATGTTCAAAATTATTTGCGGAAATTTTTGCATAACTTTTGCTAAACTTGCTAAGTTTTTGCCGCTCTCTGCTACCACTCGCGTAATCATTAATGCGGTCAACATTCCATCACCAGTTGCCTCACCGGGTAAAATCACATGGCCACTTTGTTCGCCGCCAATTGGGATATTATAAAGACGCATCGCCTCAGCTACATTTTGGTCTCCCACCGCTGTAATTTCTAATTTAATATCGGCTTTCTCTGCCCAGGCAAGTAGCCCTTGGTTTGCCATCACTGTCACTGCGGCCGCTTTTAGTCCCATCGCCTCGACTAAAATTGCAATCATTTGGTCACCGTCCACAATGTTGCCGTCACTATCAACCATCAAAACACGGTCGCCATCACCATCAAATGCTACGCCAAAGCCCAAGTTTTCCTTCAACACTAACTCTTTTATCATTTCAAGATGCGTGCTGCCACAGCCATCATTTATACCAGTGCCATAATTAGTATCGGCATTTATTACGGAAACTTTTGCGCCAAGCTGCTCAAAAATCTTGCTAGCTATAACGCTCATCGCGCCGTTTGCGCAGTCCATGCCAATTTGTATTCCAGAGAAATTCACGTCGCCAACATACTCTTTCAAATGTTCGCAGTAGATTTCCACCGCCTCGTCATGCAAATCTTCCCTTAAGCTCGTTGCAACCACATCGTAATCTGCCATTTCCTGAATCGCCGCTTCTACGACCTCGCGTCCTGCTTCAGACAATTTTTCTCCAGACTTACTGCCGCGTTCAAAGATTTTAATTCCGTTGTCGGTGTATGGATTATGCGACGCGGTTACGTCAATTGCAAAATCAAATCCCATTTCATAAAATACATAGTTAATAGCCGGCGTTGGCAATACACCTACAGAGCTATATTCTACCCCGAGACTTTCCAAAGCTTCACACAAATCTTGGATAATCCATTCGCTAGATTCTCGTGTATCGCCACCCACCAAGACCTTAAAATTTTCCCCCACCGATTGCTCACCATAGCGCGTCAACCCGCGCACAACAGCTCTTAAAAATTCTGGCGTAAAATCGTCTGCCGCTCGTCTAATTCCGTCTGTGCCAAAGAATTTACTCATGATTTAGTTTCTCCAATGTTTTAATAACTAATACTACATCTTCCACCGTGCTGCCACGGGACAAGTCTGAGATTGGCGCCGCAAAACCTTGCAAAATTGGCCCCGCCGCCGTCCATCCACCAAATCGTTCCATCGCCTTATACAAAACATTGCCAGTATTTAGATCTGGGCAAATTAGCACATTTGCTTGCCCGCCAACTGGGGAACTGGCAGCCTTCTTTGCGGCCACCTTTTTGTCAATCGCCACGTCAAGTTGCATTTCGCCATCAATTATAATCTCGGGATGTTCTGCCTGCACGCGCCTCAAAGTATCATGTATCTTGCTAATTGATTCATCCTCGCCGCCACTGCCAAAAGTCGAGAAGGAAAGCATTGCTATTTTTGGCTCCTCTGCCAGAATTACTTTTGCTGTGTTATAAGTTTGTATGGTAACAGTGGTCAGCATTTCGGCATTTGGGCTTTTGCATACTCCGCCATCCGCCAAAATCAGCGTTTCATCACCTTTATTCATCACAAAACAACTTGAAAAATACCTATCCACCATCGGTACATACTCGCGACAAGCCAAAATCACGTCGCGCGTGGCATAATCTATGCCCGCAATCATTGCATCGACTTCACCGCGCGCCAACATCTGACATCCACTAGCCAAATCATCCGCCCCCACCGCCTCGATTTCGGGGCATTTTTTCACCGCTTCTATAATCACGGGATTTTTGAGTTCTGGAAATACAATTTTCATAATCCCATTATACCAAAAATCCCCTTTTTCAGGGGATTTTCGGAGAAAACTTAGGCGCGTCAATTATTTATCGACAACTTCGCCCTCAACGGCGTCATCATCAGATTTATCTTCGTCGGCTTTATTGTCCTTAGCAGCCTCTTGATACATCTTTGCACCAATTGGCATGATTTTTTCGGATAAATCTTTAGCTGCGGTTTCCAATTTATCCTTGTCGGCCTCTGTGTCGTTCAAAACCTTTTTGGCTTCTTCGACTGCGTTTTTGATAGTCTCTTTATCTTCGTCCGAGATTTTCTCTTTATACTCGGTTGGCATTTTTTCTGCCTGATAAATTGCGTTCTCTAACTGATTTTTGGCATCCACTGCTTCACGACGTTTTTTATCTTCATCGGCGTGCATTTCTGCCTCTTTTTGAGCTTTCTCAATATCTTCTTTACTCATGTTGCCAGAGTTTTGAATCGTGATAGATTGCTCCTTACCAGTACCTTTATCTTTTGCAGTTACATTAAGAATACCGTTTGCATCAAGGTTAAAAGTGACTTCGATCTGCGGAATACCACGTGGTGCTGGTGCGATACCATCAAGGATAAAGCGTCCAAGAGATTTGTTATCTGCGGCAAAATCACGCTCACCTTGCAAAACGTGAATTTCTACTTGTGGCTGGTTATCCGAAGCAGTAGAGAAGACCTGAGATTTTGAGGTCGGAATAGTCGTGTTGCGCTCAATTAATTTGGTACATACGCCACCCATTGTTTCAATACCAAGGGAAAGTGGGGTAACATCGAGAAGGAGCACGTCCTTAACGTCACCCTGAAGCACGCCGCCTTGAATTGCAGCACCTACTGCCACTACTTCGTCTGGGTTGACGCCTTGCATCGGGTCTTTACCAAAGATGGATTTGACTTTCTCGACCACTGCTGGCATACGGGTCATACCGCCCACCATTACAATTTCGTTAATATCAGAAGTAGATAACTTTGCATCTTTCAAAGCTTTCTCGACTGGGCCAGAGAGACGGTCGATTAAATCAGAAACTAATTCTTCAAGCTTGGCACGAGTCAAAGTATGTTCAAAATGTTTTGGGCCTTCTGCATCGGCCGACAAGAATGGCAAATTGATATCGGTAGAAGTCGAGGACGAAAGCTCTTTCTTGGCTTTCTCTGCCTCATCTTTGACGCGTTGCATCGCAGCAGCATCACCTTTAATATCAATACCAGACTCTTTTTTAAACTCATCCACTAAGTAATTTACGATGACGTTGTCGAAGTCTTCGCCACCAAGATGAGTATCACCATTAGTGGATTTCACCTCGAATACGCCATCGCCAAGTTCAAGCACGGAAACGTCGAACGTACCGCCACCAAGGTCGAAAACTACGATTTTCTCATCTTTTTTAGATTCAAGGCCATAAGCGAGAGCAGCTGCAGTTGGCTCGTTAATAATACGTTTTACTTCAAGACCAGCAATCTTACCGGCATCTTTGGTTGCCTGGCGTTGAGAATCATCAAAATATGCAGGCACCGTAATAATTGCTTCGGTGACTTTTTCGCCAAGAAAAGCCTCTGCGTCGGCCTTAATTTTAGACAAAACCATTGCGGAAATTTCTTCTGGTGTATATTCTTTACCATCCATTTCAACAGCTACGGCATTACCTTTTTTCACGATTTTGTATGGTGAAATATCAAGGTCGCGCTGCACCTCTTTGTCATCGAAACGGCGGCCAATCAAACGTTTGATACCGTAAATAGTATTCTTTGGGTTAGTGACACGCTGACGTTGTGCAACTTTGCCTACCAAGCGCTCACCTTTTTTGGTGACTGCCACTACGGAAGGAGTCGTGCGATCGCCTTCTGCGTTTGTAATGACCTCTGGCTTTCCAGCAACCATATAGGCAAAAGCCGAGTTGGTTGTGCCAAGGTCGATACCGATAATTTTAGACATTTATTTCTCCTTTTTTCTAGCACTTGCATATCATGAGTGCTAATCTTTCCCTATTGTAGCAAATTAGCACTCACGTGTCAAGACTGCTAATACCCTTAAAATCAACTTTTTCTCTCAAATATGCTATACTATAGTTAATATGGCAATAGAGAGGGAAGATTTTACTAAAGAACGGCTCGTTGAGCCCACTATCCACCACGATCCCGAGGAAGAAAAAATCGAGATTTCTCTTCGCCCCACTTCTTTTAAAGAGTATATCGGCCAAACTCGTCTTAAAAATAATCTCAAGCTAGCTATCGACGCCGTCAAAAAACGTAACGACGGCACTACGCTAGACCATATATTATTATATGGTCCACCAGGCCTTGGCAAAACCACTATGGCGGGAGTTATTGCGCACGAGCTTGGCGCCAGCCTTCGAATCACTTCTGGTCCGGCTATTGAGCGTGCCGGAGATCTTGCCAGTATTCTTACCAACTTGAAAGATGGTGATGTCCTATTTATCGATGAAATACATCGTCTTCGTCGTGCTGTCGAGGAGGTGCTTTATTCCGCGATGGAAGATTATAAGCTCGATATTGTAATCGGCAAAGGCCCAGCCGCTCGCTCAGTCCGTCTTGACCTTCCGCATTTTACCGTTATTGGTGCTACCACTCGCACTGGTTCACTCGCTGGCCCATTGCGTGACCGTTTTGGTATCATCCATCGTCTAGAGTATTACAAAGAGCCAGAAATCGAGCAAATCATCAACCGCCCCGCCCGTATCCTTAACACCAAAATCGACCCTGCCGCCACTGCACTTCTGGCCACCCGTTCTCGCCTTACTCCTCGCATTGCCAATCGCATCTTCAAACGTGTGCGTGACTACGCCGATGTTAATGGTGATGGCATAGTTGATCAAACCACTGCTGAAAAATCCCTCGCACTCATGGAGATCGACAATCTCGGCCTAGATCCCGCTGATCGCAATATGCTTTCTCTCATGCTTGAAAATTATGGCGACCGCCCCGTAGGTCTTACCACTATTGCCGCACTTACTGGTGATGAAACTGCCACTATTGAAGATTATTATGAGCCCTATCTCTTACAGCTTGGCCTGCTAGAGCGCACTCCCCGCGGCCGCCTTGTCACCCCAAAAGGGAAAGAACATCTCAAAAATACTAAAATATGATATAATATAAAAAAGGAATTATATGGACGAGAGCCTTACAAATATTCGCCACGAACGCAGCAAAAAAGATTTTCCCAAGCTATCCCTCGAGGATGGGGAATATGTTGAATTTGCTATTTTGCGTGCCAAAATTTGCATTTTTCTTATCTGGGGAGCAGCACTCATTGCGTTTCTCATCTTGGCGCTTGCCTTTACCCTTGTAAATGCCGGCCAGACCTATCTCGATGATATGGGCAAAAGTTTTGTTTATAT
>JAZUGS010000011.1:0-65468 GCA_045641305.1 Candidatus Nanosyncoccus sp. | reverse complement strand
CCTGCACGCGGCGTTGCTCCATCAGGCTTTCGCCCATTGTGAAAGATTCCCTACTGCTGCCTCCCGTAGGAGTCTGGGCCGTGTCTCAGTCCCAGTCTGGATGATCATCCTCTCAAACCATCTAACGATCGTCGACTTGGTAGGCCATTACCCTACCAACTATCTAATCGTACGCAGGCCAGTCCCAAACCGGATAAATCCTTTAATCCGAAGATCACATGCGGTATTAGCACACCTTTCGATGCGTTATCCCTCAGTTTGGGGTCCGTTCCCACGCGTTACTCAGCCGTCCGCCGCTCGTCAGCAGCTTCACTGTTCCCTCGAAGTCAACAACCTACACAATGGTCAGGTGTGTCAAGGAAACGGTGAAACCCTGTTACCGCTCGACTTGCATGTATTAGGCACGCCGCCAGCATTCATCCTGAGCCAGGATCAAACTCTCCATTAAGGTATAAGTTTGAAAACTCATATAAATAAAATGAACTGACGATGATAAATAAAAATCAAATGATTTTCATTAAATTGCACAACTAAATTGTTAAAAATCGCTAAAGACTGTCAAAGATAGCTTCTCGCAGTGTTTCAAGCTGTTACCATCTTATCGCTTTCCTTACGAAATGTCAAGCACTTTTTTAAAAAATCTTTAAAAATCCCACCCTTTTTTATATTTTTACCTATTTATGGCGATTTTTTCCGTTTATAGGCAAGATAAACCACCAAATTAGCAGTCCGAACATTACAGTGCTAGGAATAATTATCCACCACCAATTTGTATTTATCGTTTCTTCACCATCATTTTTTAATATACCCGTTTCCGGCGCTTTTATTTTAGTGGCTACAACTTTCTCTTCAATTCGTTCCGCTGTCTGCTCTGCAGTAACTCCGCCATTCCCACCATTTTCTTCCTCGTTACCCTTGTCTTCTACCACCGGAATCTCTTCGTCGGCTTCATCAGTTTTATCATTATCCCCTGAAACCTCCCCACCAACTTCATCCGTCTCGCTATTAGTTTCATCTTCATTGTCCAATTTTGGCTCATCATCTGAGCCTAGCCTAATCCCAGTCTTATATGGCCAATAATACAACTCACCATTATCTGCCCTCTCAAGTTTGCAGGCTCCTCCATCCGCCACATAATATTCGTTACCCAAACAATTCCGATAATCTACTTTTTCGCTCAATAGTTCTCCGTTAGCCAATTTTACCGTATAATAAATTACCCCAGGGGCATCCGTCAATGGTGCTTCAGGATTAGTATTCCTATAGCGCGTCAAATACCAACTTGCCGAATCTTCGGTATTTGGTGTCAAATCTGTAGTCTTATTGTAAAAATTATGCGCCCATTCCGGAGTCGTTAATCCATAATCAGCAAAAGTCGCATCCGCCTCCTTCTCGGTAATCGTTGAATAGTCAGTCCAAAAAATGTTTATTGCCTTAGTTTTAGTCTCATCTCCCAGCCCATAATAATGCGCCATTACGTAATCTGCGCTTGGGTAGATTGAGTTAATCTCAAACACTTCAGTGTAGGCCGCCGCCACTTTTTCGGCTGGTGTCATTATTGCCGCAATTGGTTGAGCCACAATACTAGCACAAGTCACCATTGCGCCAGCCGTAATTAAAGTTTTTTGAATGATTTTGGTCATAAATACTCCTGACTTTTAAATTTATGTCAGGAGTATAAGTATACTTTTAATTTTTTTGCAACCCCTCGTCTCTTTGCCTCTGTTAAATTAATTTTACGCTTCCGCTTTTTCAGCATTTTCGTCGTCAGATTTCTCTTCCGGCAGTACAATTCCAATCGATGCCACCGTATCACCATCCCCCATTCGCATAATCCTTACGCCTTGTGTCGCTCTACCGAGCGTTGGAATTTCTGCCATCGCTACACGAATTGCCTGACCTTTAGTCGACATCATAATTACTTCTTTTGCTAATGGATCAAGAGTATGTACAGCTACAATTGGCCCAGTTTTTTCTGTTACGGTCGCTACTTTAATACCGACCCCACCCCTCTTGTGCGGCGGGAAGTTTGATACCAGCGTCGCTTTACCATAACCATTTGCTGAAACCGCCAATAATTTTTGTTTTGGATCAGTAATCACGTCCATCCCCACAATTTCATCTTTTGGACGAAGCCTCATACCCCTTACGCCCATTGCTGAACGTCCCATCACGCGCACTTCCTCCTCATTAAAACGTGTTGCTTGGCCGGCCGAAGTTGAAATTACGATATCTTCTTTTCCAGTAGTTTCTTTCACCCATTTTAGCTCATCACCCTCATCAAGTTTAATCGCAATTAAACCATTCGAACGCACATTAAAGAAATCTTTAATTGCACTCTTTTTGATGGTTCCCTTCTTGGTGGCCATAAACAAGTAACCATCTTCATTACCATCACCCTGTTTAATAATTGCTGTAATCTTCTCTTCTGGATGCATATTTAGCATATTTACTGCCGCTGTACCTTTAGCCGCAAGCGATGCCTGTGGCACCTCGTAAGCTTTCATCCTAAATAGTCTTCCCTGACTCGTAAAGAATAACAAATAATCATGCGAACTGGCCGTCATAATTTGCGCAATCACATCTTCTTCTTTCGTGGTCATACCTTTGCGGCCTTTGCCACCCCTATTCTGACGGCGGAAATCTGCCTGTGGTACACGCTTCATGTAATTCTCGGTAGTAAGCAGAATAACACTTTCCTCTTCCGGAATTAACTCTTCCTCTGAGAATTTTCCTACTTCATGATTAATAATTTTTGAACGTCGTGGATCGTCATATTTTTCTTTTATGGCAATTAATTCTTCTTTTACGACTCTTAATACTTCTTTTTCATCTGCCAATATTGCTTCAAGTTTAGCAATCAATTCATGAAGTTGCTTCAATTCTTCCTCTATTTTATCGCGTTCCAAACCTTGCAATCTGCGAAGTTGCATTTGAAGAATCGCATTTGCCTGAATCTCAGACAAGCCAAAACGCGACATCAATTGCTTGTCAGCATCATCATATGAAGATCGAATAACTTTAATTACCTCATCGATATTATCAAAGGCAATCTTTAAACCTTCCAAGATATGTGCGCGCTCTTTGGCTTTTCTAAGATCAAATTCGGTTCTACGACGAATCACTTTTTGGCGATGTTTAATAAACTCTGCCAAAATCTCCTTAAGACCCAAAATTCTTGGCTGAATTCCATCCACCAATGCCAACATATTATAATGGAATGATGTTTGAAGCGGAGTTAACTTATAAAGCTGATTCAAAATCTTCTTCGGGAATGCATCTTTTTTAAGTTCAACTACCACACGTACTTTTCCTCTAGCAGATTCATCCCTTGCATCCGCAATATGATCTAATTTCTTCGCCAAAACCAAATCACGTACCTTATCTATAAAATCTTCTTTACTCATACCATATGGTACTTCTGTAATTACGATATTGTATCGACCATTTTTTCGTTCTTCAATATTTGCCACCGCACGAACCACCACTGAACCCTTACCAGTAGCGTATGCTTGCTTCATCGAAGCACCACCGTACACCTCTGCACCAGTCGGAAAATCAGGGCCTTTTACGTATTTCATTAATTCTTCAAGCGAAATATCAGGATTATCAATCTGTGCTACCGTAGCATCCACTAATTCGCCCAGATTGTGTGGCGGGATGTTTGTTGCCATACCCACCGCAATACCCATTTGTCCATTCAAGAGAATATTAGGCACTGCCGCTGGCAATACTGATGGCTCTTTCTCTGTACCATCAAAATTATCACGAAAATCTACGGTGTCTTTTTCAATATCTGCTAGAAGTTCTGCTCCTACCTTATCAAGACGTGCCTCAGTATAGCGTGAAGCAGCTGCTTCATCACCATCCATTGAGCCAAAGTTACCTTGCCCTTCTACCAGGGTGTAGCGCATTTTCCAAGGTTGCGCCAAATTCACCATTGCATCATAGATCGAAGAGTCGCCGTGCGGGTGATATTTACCCATTACTTCACCCACAATACGTGCAGACTTAACCGTTGCATGCGGCGCTCGCCAACCATTCTTATTCATCGCGTACAAAATACGACGATTTACAGGTTTCAAGCCATCGCGCACATCAGGGAGAGCACGATCAACGATTACTGACAAAGAATACCGCAAGAAATAATCTTCCATCGTATTTTCTACAGTACGAAGTTCGATTCCCTTTTCTTCTTTAATTAATCCTTTTTCTTCTTCCATGCTTCCTCCTTAAAAATCCAAATCATCAAGATCGACCGAAGCCGCCCTTGCCTGAATAAAGTTTTTACGCATTTCTGCTTGATCACCCATTAATTTTGTGAAAATTGCATCAGCCTTCTCTGCGTCTTCAATATTTACTCTAATCAAAATACGATTCTCTGGATTCATCGTCGTTTCCCAAAGTTGTGCCGCATCCATTTCACCAAGACCCTTAAACCTCTGTTGAGCCGTATATCCCGCCTGTTTGAACCTTTCTGCATCTTCGTCAATCTTTGTTCCAGCGGCCTTCCTCTCAGCAATCTTCTTTGT
The DNA here is from genome assembly GCA_045641305.1 of Candidatus Nanosyncoccus sp. GTDB lineage: Bacteria > Patescibacteriota > Saccharimonadia > Saccharimonadales > Saccharimonadaceae > Nanosyncoccus. The sequence continues at coordinate 60,936 of JAZUGS010000011.1, read as the reverse complement.
TAAAGTTTCTTCAAGTGCTTGTTCGTCATATATATAGTCAATCTTACGACCATTACCTGTACCCTTAATTAGCCCAAAGAGCGGTGGTTTTGCCAGATAAACATGCCCCGCCTTAATCACATCTGGCATATAACGGAAAAAGAATGTCAAAAGCAACGTCGAGATATGTGAACCATCCACATCAGCATCCGTCATAAAAACAATCTTATGATATCTTAGCCCCTCTATATTAAACTGATCACCAATCCCTACGCCCAAACCTTTAATAAGTGATACCAGCTCAGCATTGGCCAACATTTTGTCCAATCGAGCACGCTCAGTATTAAGAACCTTACCTCTAAGAGGCAAAATCGCTTGGATCTTCGAATCGCGCCCCTCTTTTGCCGAACCAGCTGCCGAATTACCCTCCACAATAAAGAGTTCACAATCTTCTGCGTTTCTTGAAGAGCAATCTGCCAATTTTGAAGGCAAATTAAGCCCCTCAAATGCCCCTTTACGAATTACGTTATCACGTGCCGCTCGTGCCGCCTTACGTGCCCTCGCCGCCAAAGTAGCCTTCCCCACAATCTTTTTTGCAATCGCTGGATTTTCTTCAAGATAATAGCCAAAATATTCGGTCATTACCTTATCAACGTAACCACGCACCTCTGGATTACCTAATTTATTTTTTGTCTGTCCCTCGAACTGTGGGTCTGGTAATTTTACCAAAATCACTGCGGTCAAACCCTCTTTAATATCATCCGCCGTCAGATTGTCTTCCTTCTCCTTAAGCAAACCATTCTTACGTGCATAATCATTAATCGTTCTATTGAGTCCTGTCCTGAACCCAACCACGTGCATACCCCCATCAGGAGTCAAAACGTTATTCGCAAACGGTTTCATCGTTTCCGCAAAGGTATCATTATATTGAACTGCAATTTCAACCTCCGAGTCTTCAATCTTCTTCTCAACATAGAAAATATCATCAGACAACAACTCTTTACCATTGTTTAAACGTTTAACATAACTCTTAATCCCACCTTCAAAATAAAACGCTTCCCCTTCACCTGTTCTCTCATCTTTTACAGTAATCAAAATTCCCTTAGTAAGATACGCCTGGTGTCTTGCATAACTCGATACCCAACTATATTCAAAAGTCGTAGTCTCTTTAAAAATCGTCGGATCTGGATAAAAAGTAATTGAGGTACCATGTTCCCTTGGTGCACCTTTTGTCACCTGAAGTTCCATCGTCGGCTTACCAGTATCAAATTCAATATGATGTGTCTTGCCATCCCTATAAACTTCCGCCACCATATGTGTCGAAAGCGCGTTTACTACCGATGAACCCACACCGTGTAAACCAGATGACACCTTATAACCGCCATCGCCAAACTTGCCTCCAGCATGAAGCACTGTTAAAACCGTCTCTAAGGTAGATTTTTTAGTTTTCGGATGAATATCTACCGGAATGCCACGTCCATTATCATCAACTCTCACCCCACCATCAGCTAAAATCGTAATCTCAACCTTATTAGCAAACCCCGCAATCGCCTCGTCAATCGAGTTATCGGCAATTTCTTTAATTAGATGGTGTAAACCATCATAACCAGTCGAACCAATATACATCCCAGGACGCAGTCTAACTGGCTCTAGCCCTTCAAGCACCCGAATTTCCGACGAATCATACGCCTCAGCTTTTTCTGCCATTTTAATTACCTCAAACTTTTAACAATTTACTTATCTATTATACACCACTGACTGTATTTTTCAAGGCTTATCGCACTTTAAACACGGTTTCCGCCTCACTACTCGGCTTTGCAGCTAAAGTGGGCTCCTGCGGGCTGTTAGAGGCCTTTGCGGGCGTTTTACGATTAAGCCAATCATCCAAAAAACTCTTTTTCGTTTCTGAGGTTAGTTTCTCTTGATCGACTGCTTGCTCTGTCGTTGTTTGCTTTTCCGCTTCCTGTTTTGCAGAGTTCCATCGTGCATTTATTTCTCTTTCCACCTCTGTACGTGTTTTGGCATATTTAGTTGAGCTAAATACCTTTAAGCTATTCATTAGATTCATATTCGGTTCCCCCATTGGCGGCGGCAATTGAATCGTAAACGGCGAAGTCGGCATATCAAACATCATTACCTTGGTAATCGCTGCAAAATTCGGCGTCTTCGTCAAATCTTCCGCAGTAAACACCGGTGAAAATGCTTTCACCATCAAATCGGCATCTGTTACACCAATTCGTCCGCACACAATTGTACCGCAGTTACCCAAAAGTGCTTCCCTGATTTTATCTGTTAGTTGTGTCATAAACTGGTTCGCTACAATCAAATTCAAACGATATTTCCTTGCCTCAGATAAAATTGACTCGAAGCTATCGGTAGCAAAATTCTGAAACTCATCTACGTAAAGGCAGAAATCTTGTCGTTCATCCTCCGGAATATCTTGTCGACTCATTGCTGCCTGTTGGAATTTCATCACGAAAATCATACCGAGAAGATTTGCATTAATATCACCTAATCTACCCTTTGACAAGTTCACAAGGAAAATCTTCTTATTATCCATAATTTCTCGGATATTAAACCCAGATTTTATCTGCCCCAAAGTGTTTCGCATAATTGTATTTGAAAGGAATGGCCCCCATTTTGAAGCAAACCACGTAATTACTTCCCCTGCATCATTCGATTTCTGACTTGCCGGAAATTCTTTTGTCCAATAGTCATATACTGATTTATCTGTTACATATTTCAGTTTCGATTTTACAAACTCTGGATCCGTAAAACATTGTGGAATGTCAATAAAAGTCGCACCATTGGGGTCGGACATCAATAAAAGAGCGGCATTCCTAAACATATGTTGGCCCCTTGGCCCAAAAAATCCTTGATTTTGTGGGTCAAATAGGCTTTGGAGCATCGAAATTCCCTCTTGCACAATAAAGTCTTTTTGGTCTTCATTTGCGTATTCAAACATATTCATCCCTACTGGATGCTCTATATCTGCTGGATCAAAATAAATCACATCGTCAATTCTCTCCTCTGGTACCCTCTGTAAAATTGCCTCCACCGCATCACCATGAGGATCAATAAATGCAAATCCCCTACCATCACACATATCTTGAAATGCTAAATTCTCCAAAAACACCGATTTACCCATACCAGTTTGACCAATCACATACATATGACGTCTTCGATCTTTATCTCTTAGCCAAATTTGTTTCTTTTCTCCTCTAAATTCATTTACGCCCAACATAATCCCGTCTGTTGCTAATTTTGCTGGCCCATCAACTTGTTTTGTAAGCTGTCTCTCAACTTTTGAATTTGGAATTGCACTTTGTTCTGGCAAATGAAAAATCGATGCAAGTTCCACGCTGTTCAAAATATTTGAACGTACTTTTAAGGGAAAAAGCCTAAAAGTATAGTCCACAATTAGCTTCTTTGAATCTTTGAATAAATTAGTTTTAAAACCATTCAAAGTTGGCTGGTCAAACTGAGAAAAAGCAGACATTACACTTCCCACAATTGCCTCAGAACGCGGTTTACTATTTGAGCTGGCTACTACCCTAATTAGTGTCTCAAATGCCGGAAAACGCATTTTATTAGTAATTGCGGTAATTTCATCCTGTTTTACGCTCGTAATTTGTGTATGTTCCTCTTTTTTGTGTTCTCCTGGCACTTCCCACGGTGCCCGAATTAAATCCATTGCAAAATCACCCAAACTACTACCTACTGTACTGGTCTTTTTTCCTTTTTGTACATTTTCTATGTATTCTTTTGCGGCACTAGACCACGTTTTGTCTGCTGGACGAAACAAAATTTGTACAGCTGCACCTTCATCCTTATTCACGCTTGATAAAGCATTTAAAATCGCCATGCTAGCATCACGCTTTGTATCTTCATATGTCGCAATTGGAAGGTAAGCTTCTTTCTTAAGCGATAATTCCGCACCCGCCACACCGTCAGATCCTCCTTCTTTAGAGAAGATATTTGGTTCTAATTTTTCTTGTACTCTAGCCGTCGGATAAGCTGACAAAATAGCCTGTTTAACCGTCTCTGTAAGCACCGCCGGAACAATTGCGAAATATCGGATTAATCCATCTTTTGCGATAATCTCAAACGAAAAATGTCTTTGTCCATAAATCTTTGTCTTCATTCCCTTCGTCAATGTTGACATCAAGATAGAATACATCACCTGCGCCTGGCTTACTGCCTCTTGAGCTATGTCGCGTTCATCCCTTCCCCCCTGTTGGATATCATCCGTTGTTGGTGGCAAATGAATCATCATTGGCACCATTTTTAATCCACGCTCATACTTTTTGGCTTTTCTAAGGCCTACTATCCTAATGCCAACAATAATCGAAATTACTACCGTAACCGCTATTCCAATAATTAAAAAAACCACCCAATCTTCCATTATGCCACCTGCTCCTCTCCAAACGTCCGATTAAATTTTTTAAGATATGCAACCCTATCAGCCTGAAATTCCTCATAACCTTTAGCTGGATCTTTCTTTAGCTTACTAATTTCTCTTTCCGTTATTTCACCGTCACCCTTAGTAAATTCTTTATTAACAGAAAACGCCACAGATTGTTTCTGCTCCTGAAGGTCAGAAGTGACACCCGTCATATCTAAGCCATTATTGACAGGCGACTCTGATGGATTTCTTTCTAAATCAACTACCTCAAATGGCTCCTCGCCCCTAGCAACTCCGCTAATCGCTTCTACTCCCACCTTTTGCAATCTATCAACGTCTCGTTCAGACGGCAAAGGCATGCTCTCGCCAGCCTGATTAGACTCAAAAAAATTCATATTTTCATGGCTGCGTTCGTTGCCTCTATAATCCATATGTTTATTTTACCACATTAAACCTTTTTGCACACTAAAAATTCCACTAAAAATACAAATATTCCCACCAAAATTATCGTCCATACACTTACTGCCCCAAAAGACCTTGCCATTAAAAGCATTATCGGACCAAAAGCAGCCACTGCAGCATAGAGATAATCCTTGCCGCGAAAATTTTTTCTCTTAAGCGCTAATTTATAAAAAAGTTTAAAAGAAAAAACCATCGCACCAAATAACACGGCGTAAATCATTGTAAAAAATAATAGTACACCGAACGGTCCAATTTCTACTGGTGAAGTTAATTCCAACATCAAGATTAACCCTGCGAGACTAATCAAGCTTAATGCTAGAACAAACCGATTATGTTTCATAACACCATTATACCACACTCGTTTTTCCCCCAAGCCCCTTGTTCCTAGGAAAAGCGGGCGGTTATCCGGCACCTAAATCACAACTATAGACCGCAACCGTTACCCCGCTCTTTCCTTTTTTGACCGCTTCACGTATAGTGAAGCATTGTCCTTATTAGTTTTTTTCTTTCGTTCTTGTTTATGTTTAATAAAGGTACTAACGAAAGATCTACTAATGCGCTCAACGCTATTCAGCGGAGCTCTAGGTAATTCCTTGTAATTTATGGCTAGAAATTACCTTTTCGCCCGCCGAATATTTTTTATGGTTTTCCACGTTTCCAGTACATTTTTTCCTTTTTTTAGTTTTTGTTTTAGTCATCTCGACTGACCTAATGATAGCATACATCGCCCAATTTTTCAATACAAAAATTGTTCAAAAATCATGTTTTTTTTACAGCAATAACCCCTATCCTCCTCTGTTCAATTAAATTGCTCATTTATTGTGTTTTTTACAACAATATCTCAAATTTACCCTATCACGCCAAACCTACAGCACTATTTTTTTATTTATCATTTTATGTCACTAAAATTTTTCCAAAATATTATATTGATCATGCTACTTTCGCCTATCTATACATTTTTTAAACAACAAAAGCCTGTGGAAAACTTCAAAAAAATTGTCCAAAAATATACAAAAATTGTTCGAAAAATCTATTGACATTAGCATTTTTTCGCGGTATCATAGAGGTAGCTTCTGAATAAAAAAATTATTCAGAAGGTAAAAACAAAAATTAGCCAAAATAACTCCACACTCTACAATGAAGACCGGTTTTCCTCGCAGTTACCGGTCTTCTTTCTTGCCTTGTAAAAAAAGTACCTATTCTTGAAAAACATCACAAAAAAAACACTCCCAAAGGGTGCTTTTTAAAATATTTTTGGTGGAGCTGCCGGATACTGCCTCCGGGTCCGAAATACCACTGGATACCATTCTACGCGCATAGTTTTCTGTTTCATCTTGGTATTTTTTAACAGCTGCAGAAAACGAAACTGTTAAACACCATGACTAATTTTCGAATTATTCGTCGTCGCTGTAATAATCTTATCTCCGTTGTATGATAATCCTTACGCTACGGTGACTCGCGTAAAAACCAGCCTAAATATAACTAGGCAGCAAATGCTGGCATATATGCAATATGCGCAGTTTTTGTGTTTTTAGCACTTATTTAGTACTTACGGTACTCAATCGACGCGCCTGATATCTGTTAATAATCCGTCTAAGCTTTGTCAGCCCCAACACCTACATTATATCACATACCTCTATAAAACACAAATATTAAGCGTAACAATCTTTCTTACTTCATCATGAGGTTGCAAAATATTTTTCTTCATGCTACTTAACCTGTTATGATAGCAAAAATACATTCTGCCATTCCCTACGGTTTTGAGGGCCGCCTTATTGAAGTTGAAGGTGATGCCAATCACGGCCTTCCTGCCTTTAATATCGTTGGAATGGCCAATAAAACCATTAGTGAAGCCCGAGACCGCGTCCGTAGCGCCATTTCTAACTCCGGCTTTTCCTTCCCTAACCAAAAAGTTACCATTAATCTTGCGCCCGCAGATCTCGCAAAAGATGGCTCCTATCTAGATTTGCCCATCGCACTATCTGTCCTTGTTGTTTCAAAACAACTCCTTATGGACAATGTTAAAAAACGTCTTTTTGTTGGTGAACTTTCCCTTACTGGTGAATTGCGAAAGATCAAGGGTATTATTAATATCGTTGAAACAGCAAAAAAAGCCGGCATAAGCGAAGTATATTTACCCATTCAAAACCTACCTCAAGCTTCCCTTGTTCAAGGAATCAATATCTATGGTGTTGATACGCTCAAAAACCTTTTTCTCCATTTAAAACACCAAATTACTCTCCCATCCACTATAGAACCCATTCCGTTCGCAACTAAAAATCCTACCAACATTGTCCTCGATCATATTCGTGGACAAGAATTAGCTAAACGCGCCATGCAAATTGCCATCGCCGGACACCATAATATCCTTATCTCTGGTCCTCCCGGCTCCGGGAAGACCCTCCTTGCTAAAGCCGCTGCGAATCTTCTTCCAAACCCAACCCCACCAGAAACCGTCGAAATTACCAAAATCTATTCCTTGGCCAATCTTTCAATAAGTGACATTGTCGCTAGTTGTCCATTTCGCAGCCCGCATCATACTGCCAGTCCAATCTCCATTATAGGTGGTGGACAATCCGCTACCCCAGGAGAAATCTCACTCGCACATAAGGGTATTCTTTTTCTTGACGAAATACCAGAATTTCCCCGCTCAGTTCTTGAATCGCTCCGTCAACCCCTAGAAGATAAAACTATATCCATTTCTCGTGCTAACCAAAAAATTACCTATCCTGCAGATTTTATGCTCATTGCCACAATGAATCCATGTCCATGCGGCTATCTCGGTGATAAAAATCACGAGTGCAAGTGTACCACAATCCAAATCCAAAACTATCAGAAAAAATTATCCGGCCCCCTTCTTGATCGCATTGACATTCATATCAATGTGAACAAAGTAGATAATAAAGATCTGCTCGCCCCTCTAAATAGTAATCAAAATGAACATAATAATGTAAAAAATACAATTATTCAGGCCCGCAAAATACAGGGAGAACGCTACAAAAATTGTAGTTTCTACAACAGTTCGCTGTCTTCATTTGATATTTCTAAAAAATTAAAGCTTGAGCCTTCCGCTGAACAACTTTTACAACTCGCTTCCGAAAAATTAAACCTCTCCGCACGCGCATATTTTAAAACCATTAAAGTCGCTCAAACCATCGCCGACCTTGCTGAATCTCGTATTATTTTAAAAGATCATATTGCAGAAGCATTAACTTTCCGCCAATCCATTATACATACTTAAAACTCTTGCATTTTTACCTCTTTTTTGTTATAATTCTCACAGGTTAATTCAAGAGAAAGAAAGGACTACCATCAGAAACACATCACGCACCAAACTCAACGGAGAGATCCGTTATCCTGAAGTTCGCGTAATCGGCTCTAATGGTGAACAGCTAGGCATTATGTCTAGCCGCGAAGCCCAACTTCTCGCCAAAGACCAAGGTGTAGACTTAGTAGAAATCGCTGCTAATGCCAACCCGCCCGTTGTCAAAATCATCGATTGGGGTAAATACCAATATCAAAAGATGAAAGAGGAAGCCAAAAATCGTAAAAAAGCTCGCGAGAAACAATCCGAACTTAAACAAATGAAAATTGGCCTCAAAATATCAGACAACGACCTTAACATTAAAGTCCGCAAAATCAAAGGTTTCCTTGATGACGGCGATCGAGTAAAAATTTTAATTATTTTCCGCGGTCGCGAAATGGCTCACAAAGAAATTGGCCAAGAACTTTTAGATAAAGTTATTGGACTAATCGGTGATGGCATTGTTGTCGAAGGCAAACCACAAATGAACGGACGCAATTTATCAGTCGGAATTCGGAAGAAGTAATTTCCTACTTCCACGGTTCCCTGATCGCAACTTCAATATCAACCAATAATAAACTAAAGGAAAACCTATGCCAAAGTTAAAAACGCATAAAGGTACTGCCAAGCGTATCAAAATTACCGCTACTGGCAAACTCGTTCGTGAACGTGCCTATGGCAATCACATTCTTGCCAAAAAATCTAAAGCCAGGAAGCGCAACATCAAAACTGCTGCTGCGATTAACGGCAAAATCAAGAAAAACGTTAAGACAGCATTAGGAGTTTAAAGATGAGAGTAAAACGCGGCGTGGCTGCCCACGCAAAACACAAGAAAATTTTGAACAAAGCTAAAGGAATGCAACACTATCGCACTCGTAGCTTCCGTCTTGGAAAACAAGGCGTTATTAAAGCCTTACGTTATTCCTATCGTGATCGTCGCAACAAAAAACGCGATCTCCGCGCGCTCTGGATTACACGTATTAACAACGCTTCACGTGAACTTGGTATTTCTTATTCACAACTCATTGCTGGTATGAAAACCAAAAATATCAACGTTGACCGCAAAATCCTTGCCGATCTTGCAGTTAATAACCCAAAAGCTTTTGAACAAATTGTTAACACAGTAAAGGAGAAATAACCATGGCTATCTGCGAAGTTACTGGTAAAGGCAAAATGTATGGCCACAATGTTTCCTTCTCTCAACGTCATACTCGCAAAGTCTTCAAACCAAACGTTTCTAAACGTACATTGGTTATCAACGGACAAAAAGTTAAATGCAATATTAGCACCTCTGCATTGAGAACACTCAAGAAAAAAGGTCTAATCGAGAGTCCAAAAGTCAATAAATAACTATCAATCAAAAAAATACCCCTTGGGGGGTATTTTTTTGTAAGCTCTCAATAAGCCGGGTTCTGTAATCTTAGTAAACTAAGACCGATAATCATCTATCTAGGCGCTACATTGCTATAGCGCTCGAGCGGTAAACGTGCATCCCCGAGTAGGGGTATCTAGCACTCCTTGCAACCAGTAGGGTTTGCCTCCGCGATATGTCGCCACAACGCGCTGTGAGCTCTTACCTCACTCTTTTCACCATCACCTCGGTAAACCAAGGCAGTATTGTCTCTGTGGTACTTTCCCTATCCTTTCGAACGGTCGCCGTTAGCGACTACCGTACTCTGTGTTGCCCGGACTTTCCTCTTGCAAAAGCAAGCGATTATCTTTCGAGCTTCCATTTATTTTAACACATCTTGCCCATTCTATCAATTGCCAAATTTGCTTCCTTATCGGCTGCTGCATTTTGTAATCTTGGTACATGGATAAAAGCTACAGCATCAAAATTAGATAACAACTCCTGAATGTCTTTATAGATTGGTCTAATGTCTTGGTTTTTAATTTTAAAAATCCCATTCATCTGGTTTACCACCATCACACTGTCTGAGATAAAACGTACTGTCCTAATTCCCATTTCGATTGCCTGATTAACACCTTCTCTTAGGGCATAATATTCGGCCACCCTTGAAGTGGCAAACCCAATAAACTTACCACCCCGCTTTACTATTTTACCTTCTTCCGAGACAATACAATATCCAATACCTGCCGCTCCAGGATTTCCCCTAGATGCCCCGTCCACATAAATCGTCGCCGAGTTCGCCACCTCTCTTGCCGCATTTCTAGCCAAACCAATATTCTCATTTTCAAGATCAAGCACCGCCAAGCTAGTTTCGTTCAATTTAATTCCCGAGCTAGTTAAATCTTTTACAAATTTATATGCCGTATAACGATCTCTTAGTTCTGGATGTGCACCCTTCGATATATTTAATTCATATACTATATATAGATTACTTAACTGGCTTGCGCCCTCTGGCGCCATAAAAGTCACCACATCTTTTAACTTGATAGCAGACACTGTAAGCCCCACATATTCCTCTAGCGTCCGTGTCATGGCTTCCTCTGGTTGTTCACCAAAATTAATCTTTCCAGTAGGTAATTCCCAAAAAACCGGAGCCTCACTCCGGCCGTGACTTCTCTTCAAAACTAACACCCCCTCACCGCTTCTAATAATCCCCACCACACGAATTCTTTGTTTCATTTCCCACCTTATTCTTAAAACCCTACCGACTTAGTTTTCCCCGTAATACTACAAGGTGGGTAAAATCTTATGCGATATGTCCACAGACATAAGCCACGAAATCCCTAAAACATGATTATTCAGGAAAATCATGTCGCCAGTAGGGCTACCTATATTATACCAGTTTAATTGCCAGTAATAAAGACAAAAAATTGCCAAATTCCTGCCATTCCCCCAGTAATCCAGCTATTTAAAAATAATGAACCGCCGAATAGTACTACCGCATATATCACAAAAACCCCATATTGCTCTATTCTCGCCAACAATCCTCTTACCCCATTTGGTGCTATTGCATATAATATTCTTGAACCATCTAGCGGCGGAATCGGTATCAAATTAAATATCATGAAGCCCAAATTAATTGTCACAAACTGAAAAGCAATTTCACTATATCCAGCAAAACGATATATTATGAAACCCAAAAAAGCCAAAATAAAATTCGTCAAAGGCCCAGAGAGTGCCACTAGTGCCATTCCCCATTCTTTACCTTTTAGATTGCGCGAATTGACCGGCACTGGCTTCGCACCGCCAAACACTGGTGCCCCAATTAAATATAGTAACATTGGCAATATCACCGACATATACAAATCCAAATGTTTCAATGGATTAAGAGTCAATCGGCCATCTTCCTTTGCAGTTGTATCGCCCAACCAATAAGCTACTACTCCATGAGCAAGCTCATGGAGTACCATTGAAACCAAGATAATCGCAAGGACAATTAAGGCTCCAATAATCTTCATTAGTTTAAGACCACCACCTCTTCCTTAGCTGGCAAAGAATCCATATTTTTTATTTTTAATTTCTTCTCCACCCTTGCCGAAAGTTTCAACTCGGCGACCATACCGTCAACGTTGCCCATAGAAATAATCAGTTTTGGTCCAATCTCACGAATCGCTCTCACAGAAGAGGTACATAAAATATCAGAAATGCCTAGGTCATCAAGGCCTTCTTCAATCCCCCCTACAATTCCCACATGTATGCCACCAATTTCAACATCATAAATCGTTTTACCACTCTTAGTAGGGATTCCTCTAATCGTAGCTTCACCTATTTCAAATTCACCTGCACCCTTTATCTTCCCCACACCAAGACCCGCATCAATTTCCGACCCAGCAATATTAAAAGTAACTGATGTTTTTTTCGTTAAAATTGTTATTTCGTCCTGATTTTTACTTTCAATTTCAAACATTTTTACCTCCTTTTCTCTTATTGATAATACCTTCTGGATCTATAATCTCAACAATCTCCATTTCAAGTACATCCATTACGAACTTATCCCTTACACTTTGTCTATAAACAAAATCATCATTAGCAATAATTGCATAGTTTAGTGGTTTACCTTGTTTTTTCTCCACTAATTCAGCCCATCTCGTAAGTTTTTTAGTTCTATCATCGCCGATAATCAACAAATCCAATCCATCCTGCCCTGGCAAACGGTTTGTGACAATTAAAGCGACGAGATAATTCTTTACGGGACGAACATATTCATCCCAAGTACCTTCTTTGACATCCTTTTCCCGTACTGCATCAATTTTTTTCGAGAAAATTTCAACTAACGCATGATAGAAAGGGTGTTTATTATTGGCTGAATAATATATTTTATTATCGTACGTTTCGTTTTTAATTACGCCAACACTCTCAAGATTTAATAATTCCCTACGCACCGAATTAATTTGTTCTTCAATTACCCTAGTGATTTCTCGAACATAGAAAGACTTGGTGGGGCTTCCAAAAAATAATTTTAGAAGCTTGGCGCGAGTTTTCGAACCAAACAATTTTTCTATTGGCGTATTAGTTTCTTTGCTCATTCTGAATATATTTTATCACGAATGGACAAATTTTTTCAAGCTCCAGCCAATTTATTTCTGGTGTCCGTCTAAACCATGTTAGCTGTCGTTTCGCTAAATGATAATCTTCGTAAAAACATTTTAACTTTGCTTCTTCAAGCGTCAACTCACCGCACAAATATTTCCATGCATATTCATAAATATCACTTTTCATTGCCTGACTACCCCAACCATATTTTGATACGAGATATCTCGTCTCATCATACAATTCTTGAACAAACATTTTATCCAATCTCATCCTGAGCCTATTCCTTAATTCTTCCGTAGACCATTTTATACCTATGAGTAAATAATTTGTACAAAGCTCTTTTCTGTCTTCCACCCGTTTACTACCTCCAAATCGATAATCATACACCAACGCATCTACATATAAACCCGTTCCGCCCACAATAATCGGCACCTTGCCGCGCTCCTTAATTTCAAAAATCTTCTCCTCTGTATATTTTTTCCAATCCGCTACAGTAAATCTTTCTCCCGGCTCCACTAGATTCAGCCCATAATGAGGCACTCCATCCATTTCTTCAGCTGTTGGCTTTGCCGTACCAACATCCATTCCTTTATAAATCGCTCGTGAATCTGCAGAAATAATCTCGCCACCAATCATCTTGGCAAGTTTTATTGCTATTCCAGTCTTCCCTGATCCAGTAGGACCTACAATTACAATAATTTTATTGAAGTTTTTGGAGGTAATCACTGAGCTCATCAAGCTTCACTTTCTCCTCCTTATCACGAAGGCGCACCGACACCTCACCCGCTTCCATATCTTTTGGACCGACAATCAAAACGCAAGGGATTTTCATCTCTGTTGCACGTTTTATCTTCTTACCTAACGAATCTGTCGAATCATCAACTTTATATCTTAACTCATTATATTTAAGTGGCTTATTCAAAACTATCTCATTTAGAATAACCTTAATTTTATCAATATATCCTGTCGTAGAGTCATTTACTGTTAATACCCTTACTTGCTCTGGTGCACACCAAAATGGGAACCAGCCGCCAGTATGCTCGATAAACACCGATAAGAACCGTTCAATCGAACCAAGTGTTGCGTGATGAATCATCACGGGGCGCTCTTTTTCTCCCTTAGCATTCACAAATTCCAAACCAAACCTCTCTGGCTGCACAAAGTCCAACTGCACCGTCGCAAGCTGATGCTCTCTTCCAAGTGCATCTTCAGCCATAAAATCAATCTTTGGCCCATAAAATGCCGCTTCACCTTCCTGTTCAAAGAAATCCAATCCATTATCAATTGCTGCTTGCTTAATTTCGTTCTGTGCCATTTCCCATAATTTCTTATCACCAAGATATTTATCTTCATCATTGCGATAAGACAATCTTGCACGTAATTTATTCATACCTACAGTCGTGTACAACTCTTTTACAATAGAAACCAACCTTGCCACTTCTTCTTTAATCTGATCATTACGACAAAAAACATGCGAATCGTCTTGTGTCAAAGAACGAACCCTAGACAAACCACCAAGTTCACCAGTTTTTTCATCGCGATAATCCGTAGTTGCTTCCATATAGCGCACTGGCATATCTTTATATGAACGTGGTCTAGAAGCAAAAATCTGTGCATGATGCGGGCAGTTCATCGGCTTCAAAGCAAACTCTTCTCCATTCACCTGCGAATGCACCATAAATAGCTCATCTCCAAACTTTGCATAATGCCCAGAGGCTTTATAGAGGTCGACCTTCGTGATATTAGGCGTCCAAACTTTTTCAAAACCTTCGCGACCGCGCAAAGACAATGAATAATTAGCAAAATTTTCACGAAGCCATGTCCCTCTAGGAGTAAACATTGGCAAACCTGCACCCACTAAATCAGAAAAACAATAAATATCTAACTCTTTACCTAACTTGCGATGATCGCGGGCTTTCGCTTCTTCTTGACGTCGCAAATAATCATTAAGTTCTTCTTCCGTAGCAAACGCAACACCATAAATTCTAGTAAGCATTTCGCGTTTTTCATCACCTCGCCAATATGCACCCGCCACGCGTACCAACTTAAAGGCACCCACTTTCGCAGTATTTTCAACATGTGGACCACGACACAAATCCGTAAAAAGATCACCAAGATCATAAAAAGAAATCGTTTCATCCTCTGGCAAATCATTAATCAATTCTACTTTGTACTTTTGTGCATTATCTTTGGCCCACTGTAATGCGTCCTCACGTGAAACTTCACGACGTTTTAATTCAAGGCCACGCGTAACAATTCCGCGCATTTTCTTCTCTATTTTCTCCAAATCCGCCTCAGAAACTTTAATATCACCAAAATCTATATCATAATAAAAGCCATTATCAATGGCGGGACCAATTCCAAATGTTGTTGTAGGATAAAGCTCCTTTACCGCAGCCGCCAAAACATGACTGAGGGTGTGACGCATTTTTTCTAAATCAGCATTTTCCTTCATGCTCTATCCTTTCCTTTTTTAATCACTGGTGGGTCGCAAGGGGCTCGAACCCCTGACCTTCTCGGTGTAAACGAGACGCTCTAGCCAACTGAGCTAGCGACCCTAACATGAATATAATTATATCAGATATGAACTATTTTTTCACTACTTTTTTTGTAACGTCAAACTTTTCCATATATTTGCCAAGCATTAACCGTGTCTGTGCATAAAAAGCCGCCAAACTTTGGTATAAAATTGATGTTACTGGCATCAATATCCACTGTAACACCATAAAAAACGTTTTTTCCTTTCGATATTTTGCCGGACGTTTTGGTAGCATCTTTAGGGATAAGAATACTGTTATCAACAAGCCTATCGAAGCCGCAGTCTGTACGATACTCACTACGCTTGGCACACTATATGCAATCATCGTTCTGGCCGACAAATTCATAATCATCGGCACCCAACCACCAAATGTAATAATTGGTGCCATCATTGCAAGCGTCACATGTCCATCTAAAAGTCGCCAAAACTTCGGGAAAAGTTTCCAAAACGGCATCGTTCTGTCCTTAGAAAATAGCCTTACACCTACATACGCCACATCACTCGCGCCATAATACCATCGTCTCACTTGAATAAATTGCGCCTTTACTGTCTTCCAAAAACCGTCATCCATCACCGCGTCTTGATAGATTGGAATTCTCACTGGCAACACTGTATAGTCACCGTCAAAGAAAAACAAACTACGCCAATATTGATGGCCGTCTTCTACAATCGTTCGCTTACTCCAAAAATCCATCGCAGAAAGAGCTGCGAGCGGTTGGGAATGTGATGCAAAATTTCTCGTCACGTGCGGACGCATCGTAATAAATACATTATAAAAAGAATTGGACACCGCAATCACCCTAGTCGGTGCTGGGGCGTGCCATATATTATTCATAAATAATGAAACCGGCTGGTAACTCATCCTCTGGCGATTCGGATGCGTAATAAACTCATACGCTACAGCATCAAGATATTTACTGTCCATCCGATTGTCGCTATCAAGTGATGTAACAATTACATTTTCCGTTGGAATATTCTTCTTTTTGATATATTCTGCCAAATTTTGCCCAGCCCAAGTTAAATTCGGACCCTTCCCTATAATCTCATTTGGCAAATCTGCTGGATGTTTTACAAGCAAGAAATCACAAAAAGTTCCCTTAAATTTACTTGCAAGTAGTTTGGCTGTTGTCTCCATTACCTCACCACCACGTTCTTCATAAGCCAACGTAAAAATTATTCTCTCATTCGGGAATGTAGTATCCGCCACGGCCTGCACCGATGGCAATAAAGTATCGATTCCCTCATCATACGCTGTCATAATCACCGCATGATACACCTTATCTGGATCAGGATATTCACTCCCCATCGCAGCCAACATTCGCAAATTTTCTACATGACTGTCAAAATTATAACTTTTTTCATTACTCTCCCTAAGTCGTTCAAACGCAGTATGCGGATCTTTTAAGTCTTCAATCCTTTTTCGCCAATCTACTTTAATTGCTCGACGTATTACCTCATATCCCTGTACCGTACGATATGCCACACCTACCGCTTTCACCAACGTAATCGCAATAATCACGAATAAATAAATTGCCCCCAGCATTGGATTTACCCACGACAGAACGAACAATAAAATTATTGCTGCGTAGCTAATCGCCCCTGGCAATATCTCAAAAAAACGATATTTTTTTGTTCTTTTTCCTTGCGGAATCTCAAGATTTTTTCTCATTTTAACTTTCTCCCAAAAGTCTCACC
Organism: Candidatus Nanosyncoccus sp.; assembly: GCA_045641305.1. Taxonomy (GTDB): domain Bacteria; phylum Patescibacteriota; class Saccharimonadia; order Saccharimonadales; family Saccharimonadaceae; genus Nanosyncoccus. The sequence continues at coordinate 44,108 of JAZUGS010000011.1, read as the reverse complement.
AGCACCACAAATGTCCCTAAAATCAACATTGTTGTAGTAATTAAGAAAAATTTTGTCATGCCAGCACCTCTTTTATGAAAAATTCTCAATGCTAATAAGTCATGCAAAACTCCAAATAGGATTGCAAGCATCGGATACATTAGCATATTAGTCCACCCGCCATCACGGTAACCTCCAATATCGCCATATCCCACTTTTACCACCGCGCTATTTGGATTAAGATTAATCACCGAAAAGATAAATAAACCAAGTGCAAGCAAAAAATTTATTATCATTACTAACAAAATACCTCGCTCATTCCGGTAAATCTTCAACAAATCCTCTTTAAAAGTTCCCATCTATCCCCTAATCATCATTTTATTAGCAATTTCGTTTACATGTTGAATAAACATGATATCCCCAATCATGCCGATGATGCCACATCCTACCATCATCCATCCCACCAATACCGTTATCGCCCCACTATTAAATACTACAGTCGCCCCTAGAACCAACATTAAAATTGAAATCACAAGCATATAAACCCAAGATTGAATCTTTGCAGCACTTAATTTGATTGCTGTATTCATTTTTACCAAAGCTGCATATATCATCCAAACCCCTACTATAATCCTAAATACACCAGCAATTTCTTCCCCCATTACAAGAGCAGTAATTCCCACCAAAACTACAATTACCCCCCACAATAAATCATTATTAAAGAAGTCATTGCTTCCCTTTACCACAAAATAATTTACAATCCGAAACACTCCTTTTACTATCAAAAATGCACCTATGACATAGGCTATTATTCTTATCACAACATCTGGCCATAAAATTAACAAAATACCTAAAACGATTGTCAGAAAAGATTCCAAAACTTCCATCCAAGCCGCCTTTTTCAAGTTATCTCCGACTTTAATCTCTTTCATGTTTCTCCTTTTCTCCATTATATCATAAATGTGATATAATAAAGCAAGTGCCGATGTAGCTCAGTTGGTAGAGCAGCTCATTCGTAACGAGCAGGTCACAGGTTCGAACCCTGCCATCGGCTCCATTTTTATTTCTTATTTTCCCTGTTTAGCCTTTGCATTAATTTGTGTTTTGCGTTCTGCGTTAGTACTTTATCAAGCCACGATGACCTTGGTCTCTGATTTTTACTAGTTAAAATTTCCACCACGTCACCCTGTACTAATTTTTTGTTCAAATTACTCATTTTGCCGTTTATTTTTACACCAATTACATGATCCCCAATTTCCGAATGTAACCTATATGCAAAATCAAGGGGCAAAGCGCCTTTTGGTAGGTCTATGATATCACCCTTAGGCGTATATACAAAAATCTTATCCGCAAATAAGTTTAATTTTAATTTCTTAAGATCAACTTTCTTTCCCTCTCTTAATTTAGCGGCCGTCGTTTGAAGCTCTGTAATCCATAATAAATTAGTCGGAAGATGTTCAATCTTTCCTTTTTTGTAATTCTCCGTCAATTTTTGTTCATTATAGTAAAAACTCGCCGCTAGCCCTCGCTCCGCATATTCATGCATTTCGCGTGTACGAATCTGAAATTCTACAATTTTTTTATCTGGCGTAATTACCGTCGTGTGCAGCGATTGATAACCATTTTGTTTTGGCATTGCAATGTAATCTTTAATTCTTCGCTCCATTGGTGTGTACAAAGAATGAATAATTCCAAGAGCCAAATAACAATCCGTAATGTCACCAACAATTACCCTAAGTGCCGTTAAATCATAAATTTCATTGATATTTTGATCATGTTTTGCCATCTTCTTGTGTAACGAATAAACCGACTTTACTCTTCCCAACAATTCAAAATCGATTTTCTCCCTCTTTAAAGCCCCTGCAACATCTTCTTCAATCTTTTTTAAGCTCTTCTCTGCCGACTTATTGTACTTCTCAATCAAATTCTTCAAATAATCAAATCTTTTTGGATCAACATATTTAAAAGCCAAATCAGAAAGTTCAACCCTTAGCCTCCCCATATTTAAGCGATCTGCCAGTGGCGCAAAAACCTCAAGAGTTTCTTTTGCAATCTTTTTTTGCTTCTCTGGTGGTAACGCTGATAAGGTTCTTAAATTATGCAACCTATCCGCTAGCTTGATAATTAGCACCCTAATATCATCCCCCAAAGCAATCATTAATCTCAAAAAATTATCTTTTGTCTCTGGAAGATATGTATCAATATCGCGCATACCATTACGCGCTGTCGACAGTTTAGTTACTCCATCCACCAAAAACGCCACCGATTCTCCAAAATCTTGGCGAATTGTCTCTAGCGCCAATCCTGTATCTTCCACCGTATCGTGCAAAATTCCCGCAATTATTGTGTCCTCGTCCATCCCCCATTCTTCCAAAATCTTTTTCACTGCAAGCGGATGCACAATATACGGCTCGCCAGTTTTTCTAAACTGACCCTCATGTGCCTTTTTGGCAACCTCGATTGCCTTCTCAATCCGTGGGTTTCTATCTTTCATGATAATTTTTTTATCAAGTCTTTTAATTCTTTGTCATTTTTGCATTTAAACGTCAAACTTCGTCCCACCACTTTCACAAGCATTCCATACTTACTGCTTAAAGCATCCTCTTCTTTATGGTAATTATCGCGTTTAACTAGTGCCGTTGAACTTTTCTTTTTATTATCAGATACATAGCGTTCCACTCTTCTTGCCGTCCAACCATCATTTACGATTTTTGGTAAAACTTTTGCAATCATTTCTTTGTCAGCATTTGCAAGCGGACGCATTACACCCTCAGATAATTTTTCTTTAACCATTATCTTTTTTGCATCTTCCGGCAAATTTAAAAGTCTCATTGTTCCCTGAATCGAAGCTTCACTTTTTCCCACCTTCGCCGCAATCTCTGCCGTTGTCATATTAAACTGTGATTTCAATTTAGCATAAGCCGTCGCAAGCTCAATTGCGTTCAAATCCTCGCGCTGCGCATTTTCGATAATGGAAAGCTCCAAACGATTTTGTGAATCAAGTGTTCTAATAATTGCAGGAATCTTCTTAAGACCAACCATCTTTGAAGCCCGCCATCTCCTCTCACCAGCAACAATCTTATACTTACCATCTTCCCTAGTTACCACAATCGGTTGCAAAACACCATGCTCTTTAATCGACGCAGCTAGTGCATTAATTGCTTCTTCACTAAACTCTTTTCGCGGCTGTTCCTCATCGCGAATAATTTCATTAAGATCTAGCTCTTCTAGCTTGCTCTCTTTTTTATCTTCTAAAATCGTCGGGTCAAATTCATCATCCACAAGTTCCGTAGGAATTAAACTCTCAAATCCCCTACCCAAACCTTTTCCTAAACTCATTTTGTTCTTTCCTCCACTTCTTTTGCAAAATCTTTATAGGCTTTTGCGCCTTTTGAAAATTTATCATATACCCCCACTGGTACACCATGACTTGGCGCCTCAGCTACTCTTACATTACGCGGAATCGTGGTTTCAAAAGTTAATTTCTTAAAGTATTTCTTTATTTCTTCAAACACCTGTGACGAAAGTGAAGTTCTCTTATCGTACATTGTTGCAAGTACGCCTAAAAGCCTGAGCTTTGGATTAGCCTGTTTCATTACTAATTTCATGCTTTCCAAAAGTTGTGCCACACCTTCCAAAGCATAAAATTCCGTCTGCACTGGCAACAACAAATAATCTGACGCAATCATACCATTGACCGTAAGAAGTGATAACGATGGCGGCAAATCAATAATAATATAATCATAATTATCTGATACTTTACGAATCGCATCACGCAACCTTACAAACTTGCGCTGCATCGACGTTACCTCGACCTCCGCATTAGCCAACTCTGGCGTCGCCGGCGCAAGATCAAAATTTTTATATTTCGTCGGTCGCACCGCTGCTGCCATTTCCGCCGTCCCCAACATTACTTCAGTCATTGTTGCGCCTAATTTATCACGATCGTTTTTTTCAATTCCCAAACCCGAAGTTGCATTTCCCTGTGGATCAAAATCCACCAAAAGAGTACGATATTTATCTTTTGAAAGATAATATGCCAAATTAACCGCCGTAGTCGTTTTTCCAACCCCGCCTTTTTGATTTGTTACACATATCACCTTCACCATATATCACCCATTATAGCAAAAAAGCATAAAAATAACAACTCTAAGACCGTGCCCCGAACCGGTTACGACCGGTTCGAAGCGAGTAAGCCCTGCAACGGCAGGCGCTTACGAGCGGGGTCGAAGAGTTGTTATTTTATACTAGTGATTTCGATCTCTGAGTATTTCTGGCGATGACCAGTCTCGGTATGTACGCGCTTCTTAGAATGATAACGAATGACGCGAACTTTCTCGCCTGCAACCTTTGGGGCTACTACTTTAGCTAAAACTTTCACGCCTTCAACCGTTGGTGTGCCAACCTTAGTCGTCTCACCATCGATAACAAGTAAAGCATCCAGTTCGAGCTCTTTTGTTCCTTCCGGGAGGAGGTCCACCCGTAGGGTCTCTTTTTCCTCAGCGAGATATTGCTTCCCGCCAACGAGGATAACTGCTTTTTTCATGTTATTCCTTTATTAACTCAAACTATTTTATCACATTATCTCAGTTTTGTGAAGACCCTTCCCCAGTATCTCCGTCCATAGTCCCACTACCCATAGTAATTTCTGTGGTCTGCTTCAGCGCTTTCTTTGTTCTATAGAGGTAATACCCGCCGCCGCCAATGCCAAGCACAATAATAATCGCCATCACAATCTCTACTGGTCCAGTATCAGGCATTTCTTGGCAACCTTCCATTTCTGGATTTGTAATACAAGTTTTTTCTGGCTCTGGATCATCTGGAATAACTGGTGTTTCTTTTTCTTCAGCCGCAATTTCATACGTTACATAACCAGAATACTCTGCACAGCCAAATACTACACCGTTCAAAGAATTCACGCCCAGATATACACCATCATCAGAAAAGAAGTTCTCTGGCACCAGAATCATACCATTAGTTTTCCAATCGTTATGGATGATTGCTGAATTTTCTACAAAATTTAATGTTACATCCTCATTCGCAATTAACTTTAACTCATCCCACACTGCAAGTGGTTCCGTATCGGCCGCAGTAATCTTTGCGTTTACATAGCCTTTTTCTTCTGGAGTTACTTTGTATGTAAAATGAGTATTCATCTTTACGCCAGTCGCTACGCCTTTGCCAGTCTCATTGGTATTAGATGCTGCATCGTTGTGATAATAGATATAAACCTCATAGGTTTTACCTGGTTCTACTAAGAATCCACTATCATCCGTATTGGCGGTATAATTCCCTACACCTTTTTCACGAATGCGCACAAACTCGCGTTCATCACCCACTGCTGCATTATTTGTGATTGAGTTAAATGTTGCGCTTGGTGCTGGGCTTTCATTTGTATAAGTTGTACGCTCTGGCCCCCACGCTAAAACCTGCGCCGGCCATGATGCAAGTAATCCCACCGTTGATAATGCCACCCAAAGTTTATTTTTTTTCATTATTCTCCTCCTTCTAGGAATTGATTAAATAAATCTGCTTTATAGGCATCAACTGCTTCCTGTCCACCCGTTTCTGCGGCCGCCGCAATTTCTTCTGCAATCTTTGCCGCCTCTTCAGCGCCTGTATTCGCGGCTGCTCTATCTGCCGCTGCCTGTACTGCGCTCTCTGCGCTCTCTGGCGTTGAGATTGTGTGCTGTGCAATATTTTCTGCATTTGCTTCATATGTTGAAGATGATAATTCAGAATCTGGTGTCTCAACATATTCCGGAACTACATCAGGTCCAGCATTTCTAATCTCCGCCTCTACGTTCTTTGGTGTTAAGCCAGGTGTAGGCGTTGGCTCAGGTTCGGGAGTTGGCTCAGGTTCGGGAGTTGGAATCGGCTCAGGCGTTGGCTCAGGTTCGGGAGTTGGTTCTGGTTCGGGAGTTGGAATCGGCTCTTCTGGCTCAGGTTCTGGAGTCGAGATTGGAGTTGTCGTGCCGCTTGTCGGAGTGTTAGATGGTTTTGGCGTTGCAATCTTTTCTCTAGATTGCTGGAAATGGCAATTAAGACGCAACGAAGTTTCACTAACTTGCTCATCGTCCGAAATTCCCAATAATTTTCTCGTCGTCTCATCACTAAATGCATTTTTGCCATCTGCAGTATGCAAGATAATGCTCTGCCCGCCAGTCGTAGACTGAGTAGCCCGAATTATTGAACCCGTAGAGTCATCAGAAGAATCGGATAGGAATTGGTTATTTTGGTGGAAATTCGTATAACGCCCGCCCTCAGATAGTTCATGGAATACTACAGATCCACCGTCCATACGATCATCGAGTTCACTTAAGAACAACTTCTTAAATCCTTCATATACTTCAGGTTTTTCTGCAATCCTATTAGCAATAATGTTTACTTCTTCCTCTGTATCAATTGCGCCAACTATACCAAAATCAACTTTCCAGTTTGCGCCAAAATTGCTCGTAAAGAATCTTTCAACATCCGTATCACCTTGGAAACCATCCAATGTCATTGCATTCCATGCCAACTGATCTGGGGACTTTTGTACATCCACTACCCATTTCGCTACAGCCTCTTCTGGACTATCTGCATTTACTGCATCACCAAAGTTAGATACGGGTGTTTCTGCCGATTTGGTAAAGAACGGATCATCTTCTGGCTTATACCCACCACGCACCAATTTCAAGTCGGCTGATTCGCCATTTGCAAATTCAATTGTTTCGTAGATAGTATCAGGTATTTCGTAATTTGATACCACTTCATCGCCATACATTAGCACTGGCCCAGCACCAACTACACGCTCAACCTGCCCCATCATTGAGAAGGAACCATCAAATGCTTCCGAACAGCCCACACTTTGGAACGAAGTTAGTGTACCATCCGTATCTATTGCACCAACCCCAACCCAATTACCTGTGTAATTACCATTCTTCACCGTATCAAATATCGCACTACCAGCAGGTAGTATTGCTTGTCCATCATGAATCTCTGCGGTCAAGACCTGTCCACCGCCAACATTTACCAAGAATTGGGCACCCTCTGGAGCATTACTTACCGAAATATGATAGCCATCATCACGAAGCTCAGGCATGCCAAACTGTCCGCCACGAGAACCATCCCACTTAATATCACTAAACTTTGATACGTCACCATTAGCATTGGCTTCCATATATTTTGCCGCATCAACTTCCACTCTGCCATTTACTAACTGTGGAGTACCCTCACGATTCTCGATTCTTAGGTTCCAACCTCGTTCTTTATTAATTTGTTCTAAATTGGTTGGCAAACCCGTTTCTTTATCCACCTGAACATCCTCATACAAAACTTTACCATCTTTGCCAACCAACTCCACATCACCATCACCATCTTCATCATAAATTCTAGCACCCTTCATAGCTTCCGGCATTTTTTCTTTTCCAGCTTCAAAATCCTCTTGCTCTTTTTCTGCCAAAGTTTGTGTTGCCGCAGCCTGCTTGGCCGCCAAAGCTTTTTGTATACCTAGCTGACTTAACCCAATCGCAGCGGAAATACCAAAACCAGTAGCAAAAGCTATCGCCCCAGATTTTAATCCCGCGCCCATAGCAGCTTTTCTGCGATTATTATCTTTCTCGCTAATCATTTCTTCAAGCTCAGTACATCTTTTCGCTTCTTTTGATTGTATTAATTCTTCAAATTTTACAAATGTGCCACGATCTTTATCTTCTACTGTCTTACCTTCAATATAGGCATTAATCTCTTTTAATAGTTGAGCCTTCCTAAGTTCTACTCCAGCAATTTTATCCCTGGTTTCGTGATGGCTCCAACCATCTTTCCCGTATGAAAACAATTCGATTCGTTTACGATTCTTTGATTTTGCTGCATATTTCCCTTGGACATCACCCCTCGCAAGAATATCAGCTAAAGAATCCGCTAATTTATTTGCATTATCATCAGTATCTTGGTTCTTGAAATCGTCAAAGCTTTTAGATAATTCATCCAGTGCTTTATAAATATTCTTACGATCATAGCTTGTGTTTGCAAGCTCTTTAAGACGTTTATACTCAGCTTTTGCTCGGCGTAATTCTTTACGTAGCTCCTTACGCCTTTCAGCCGTTGTTTCTCGGTTTTTCTGTTCTGCTTGCAAGGCTTCCAATTTTTGGCCAGCCTCCGTAGTTGCACGATTCATCGCCTCGGCATCGGTATTGGTACCAAAAGCCTGCTCCGCATTCTGTCGTTTTAGGGCTGCGTTTTTATTAAGCATACCCGCCGCACCACCAAAAATCGCAGCTACACCACCAGCAAGGCCACCTTTGGCTAAAACTTGTGATATATCGCCACCCACTCCAGAAACATCAAGCTTTTTAGATTCACTATTAGCCTCTCTTCTTCCAAGCGTATTGGCTACCTCAAGGCCAACACCTATCAATGTCCCCAATGCTAACCCATGCAATACAGCCGCACGGTTACTTAATGTCCCAGATTCCATACCACCTATATTAATATCTGCCGCTTTTATTGTCTTGTACTCAAAATTATCGTCCATGTAAGCATCAATCGCACTCATTGCTAATTCATGTCGTTTGTTGTATGTTTTTTCCTTACGCTTCTCAAACTTTTTATTTGACTCGTTTTTCCTCTTAGTAACATCATTCGTCAAATCCGCAAACGCACCACGATAATCTTTTTCTATTCGGCTAATCATATCCGAATAATCCATACCTTTACTACCCGGTATTGCATCCAAGGCTTCATGTAGACGTTTTTCTGCATCCGCTAAACGCTTATCCGCTTTTTCTATTTGATGCTGTTTTTTATGTGTACCCTTTAATTGTTCTTCGGTTTTGATACTCGTCACCTCTTGCATAAAATCAGTAAAAGCTTTACGAGTCTTATAAGCATCACTACCCTCTTTAATTTCGTCGCCTTTTACCGTTTTAATATCACCGCGCATTTCTGCTACAGCTTTCGATAATTCCGCAAATTCGCTTTCGCCTTTTTCTGCGCTCTCTCTTACTTCAGCCGCCACTTCGTCTCGAATTTTCTGAATATCTTCTTTGGTCAATTTACCCTTCAGATTATCTGTAGCACTACGAGCTTCTTCAATTTTACGTGCTGCAATACTTGCCGCCTCCATGCTACCACTGTCTCTAATACTATCTTCAATAATCTTCTGGTTTTCTTTAATCATTTTATTTTGCTTAAAGACTTTCACCGCCTTTGGTGTTAAAGTAGCCGCAATCGCCACACCAGCCGCCGCTACAGCCCCCACTCCAGTAGCCGTTAATGCAACGCTTGCTGCCGCTCCCACCACGCCATATTTTCCACTACCCCAAAAAGCCTTCAATTTATTAGCGACACCACTTCTATTTTTACCTGCCTCAGCCTCTTTCTTCTCTTTTGCTATCTGTTCATTGCTCTTAAAGTTGTTAGCAAGATCAATCGCGGTACCACCGGCCATCATTCTAATGGCTTCATCGTCTAGCTCAATCTTGGTTGCCTCAAAAGTCTTCTCGCCTCGATCTTGCAAAATCTCGCGATAGTCTTTAAATCCTTTTTGCTCGCCCGAAGTATGTGGCACGTTACCCGACCCGCTCATCTTACTCCTCCACTTGATTGTCAGCAGAATTTAAATACAGCTCACGAAACTTTTGTAATGCATCAACTACGACTTTTCCGCTATCTACGCCAGCATCATCAAGTAATCTTCTTACATTTTCCGGCTCGGCTACACCCTCGTCAATCATGTTATCTAGTTCATTAACCTTATCTTCTGGCAAGGCATTAACCAATGCTTGAGTCAAAAAGTCTGTTAATTTTTCATTCAATTCATCACGAATGTCGTCTTTCTCTTCTTCATCTAAATTTTCAAGACCCTTATCTATAATTAGACCTTCAATAAAAACTTCGATGATCTCCTCATTAGACATATTCTGAAGCGCTGCCACAAGATCATCGTCTTGCGCTAGAGCTTGGCTATCATTAAGAATTGGAGTGTTATCCATGGTTGGAGACCTTTCTATTATTTTTATGACCTAAGTTACCTTAAGTTTACCATAACCATTTTTGCTCGTCAACCTCTGTTTTTACCACCAAAAAACCGAACATTGTGTTCGGTTTTTCAGGTAATTTATGACTCGTCTATCTTATAAATTATGTTCCTTTTTAAGTTAATATTAATGATTTTCTATTACATCTTAAAGATGTCTAAAATCTTCATACCAACCTGTTTATTCTTAATTCGAGCAACCTTTTGTTCCGCTTCGCCACTTATTTGGTTTTTGCTCGAATCATAGCTTTCTTCCCCCCGATATATTTCAAACGTCATTCTCCTTTTTCCTTTTTTATTTTTATATTGGTGTTTATCTTATGGCCCACTCCTTTCCGCCGTTTATAGTTATTTTATTTGTTAGTTTTTATGTTTTATTTCCTAACTAATTATAATACTAGCACACTTTACGTAAAAAGTCAATACTGATTATGCTTAAAATATCCATACTTGTCAAATTACCCCTATAAAAACCATCAAAAATAAGGCCTTCTGGAGGCCTTATTTTCTAAAACAACCTATCAGATTTTTTCAACTGTAAGTTCTTCCCCACTCACAATTTCATCCGCTAAACATTCTTCTTTTACAAACTCGAGGTATTCTTCTGGTACTTCGCATGCCAACGTCAACCTAATACGATCGTCCACTACGAGCCCTGCTTTCTTACGTGCCACCTGTACATTGCGAATTAATTCTCGAATTTCACCTTCTTTGGCAAGTTCCGGCGTAATTACTTTGTCTAACTTTGTTGTTTCTCCTTGAACAACTTTTTTCACATTTACCTCATCAGCGATCATTTTTTCGTAAAAATCTGAAAGTTTTTCACCAGCATAAGTAAGCTTCGCGAGCGGCTGGCGAATTTTTACTTGTTCCTCAGTTTCGGATTTATTCATTCTCTGAGCCAACCCCTCTGCAATAATTCCGCGCACTCTCGCCATTTCCTCAATTACTTCAGTATCAATCATACCAGCTTCCGGCCATAACAACAAATGAACCGATTCTTCCTTTCCTGTCATTTTTTGATATAATTCATCTGCAAGAAATGGCGTAAATGGCGCCAAAATCTTACACAAATACACTAAAACATAGTGTAACGTAGCAAAAGCTTCTTTTTTGTCTTCTTCGTCTTCATTCTTCGAAAAACGCCTGCGTGATCTACGTACAAACCAGTTCGATAAATCATCAACAAACGGCAATACCTCAGCTAATGCCTCTGGGATATTATATTTTTCCATCCCCTCTGTAATTCTATCCCGAAGCTGCCACAGTCTAGATATAATCCAAATATCAAGAGGATTGGAAAGTTTATCAAAATCAACCGCAAGTTCCTCGCTGTCAACCCCCTCCACTTCCGCATACGTCGTAAAGAAATCGTATACGTTCCAAATCATCGCAAGTTTTCTATTTACATCCGATACATCTTTATCAAGAAGCGCAAAATCCTCACCAGCTAGTACTGGAGAAGACAAAAGCAAGAATCTCAAAGAGTCTGCCGAATACTGGTCCATCAAAACATTTGGATCTGTATAATTCCCCAAAGACTTGGACATCTTACGTCCATCATTTCCTGCCAACGTACCAGTCGTAATCACATTCTTGTATGCATTATGACCAAATAAAGCTGTATTCACGCAGTGTACATAGTAAAACCATGCCCTAACCTGCCCAACATATTCCACGATAAAATCTGCCGGATAATTACGCTCGAATTTTTCTTTATTCTCGAAAGGATAATGAAGCTGCGCAAATGGCATCGAGCCAGACTCAAACCAACAGTCTAATACCTTTTCGATACGCGTAAAATGCTCTCCATCAATATCAAATTCAATCCCATCTACCCATGGGCGGTGATAATCTTCAAGTCTCACGCCAGACAATTCGAATAATTCATCATAGGAGCCAACCACCTTCACCGTTCCCTTGTCGCCCTTCCATACAGGCATGGCTGTCGCCCAAAAACGATCACGCGACAAATTCCAGTCCGGCGCTGCTTCAATATTTTTTTCAAAACGTCCATGTTTTAGATATTCTGGGAACCAGTTCACATTCTCGTTCTCGCTTATCATTAAAGATTTCGAACCTTCAACATCAAAGAACCAAGACGGAAATGCTCTATAGATAATTCTTTCTTTTGAACGTGGGTTAAACGGATATTCGTGCTGGATATATTCAATCTTATAGATAATTCCTTTTTCTTCTAATACTTTTGCAATAAATTTATTACCCGCCCAAACCTGAATACCATTTTCATCGGTATCACGCACGCCAAGATCATTTAATTTTTCATGCATTTCTGGCAGATAGTAACCATTTTCATCAAGACAATCCACAAAATCTACTTCGTGTTTTTGGCATAGTGCATAGTCATCTTCACCATAAGCTGGCGCGATATGCACAATTCCCGTACCATCCGTATCGGACACAAAATCCGCCGCTAGTACCGAATAGGTCTCGCTTCTTCGCACTGTACCATCTTCGCCACGTAATCCAAGGTCAAACAACCCATCAGCCACTTCAATAATTGGCTCATAGTGTTTACCAACTAGTGCGGAGCCCTTAAAGGCTTTCGTAGGTTTAACTTCACCGAACAATTTATTTGCTCGGGAAAGTGCAACAATTAATTGCTCACCATTGACTTCAAAAGTGCCATAATCAAGTTCCGGGTTTACTGCAAGACACATATTTGCCGGCAACGTCCATGGAGTAGTAGTCCAAGCAAGGAGATATTTGTTGTCTTCTAGCTTAAATTTTACATATGCACTTGGATCAGTCACAACTTGGTAAGCATCATTATCCATCGTTACTTCAGCCTTTGATACCGGTGTCGCAAACTTCGTATCATACATCAAAACCTTGCGACCTTCATAAATCTTACCCTTTTCATATAAAGTCTTAAATGCCCACCATACCGACTCCATATAATCCTTATTCATTGTACGATAACAATTATCAAAATCTACAAAACGCCCAATTCTATCAATTGTCGCGCGCCAAGTTTCCGAATTAGCTACCATCGACTCACGTGCCTTATTGATATATTCTTCAAGGCTCCATTTTGTACCAATTTCACGTCTGTCAGTAATACCAAGCTGTTTCTCTACAAAATTCTCCGCAGGAAGGCCATGACAATCCCATCCCCAACGACGTTCTACCCTGCGTCCATTCATTGTCCAAAAACGCGGCACAGCATCTTTCACAATCGAAGATAGCAACGTACCATGATGTGGATTACCCGTAATGAACGGAGGGCCGTCATAAAATACGTACGAATTGTCGATCGGCCTTTGTTCTACCGACTGTTCAAAAATTTTGTTCGTTTTCCACCACTCACAAATCGCCTTTTCATATTCGATTGCTTTGCGGCGTTCTCCTGCTCTATATTTCATAGATAAAATTATATCATATAATATAGTACTTCATCAAGCAAAGGCAATTCCCTGCCTCTCCATAAAGCCTTTACATCGCCCATGTCGCCAATGGCGATAATCGTAGGATATTCCACAATATCATAAGCTTCACAAAAATTCACATTTTTATCTGGGTCCAATACTTCAATTTCTTTACCACTCTGTCTTCGTAAATTCTCCAGCCATTCCGTTACATTCCGCGAATAATCTTGGTTATCACGCGCCACGCATACCACCCGCATTTTAATTCTCCTGTTTTCTTTTTTTCAAAATTTCCTCAAAATCGTCCAATGTTTTAAACTCTAAAAACACACTTGCATATCTTACGTAAGCCACCTGATTCAGTTTCGCTAATACTTCAAGCACAGCTTCGCCAATTTGCCTCGATGTAATTTGGTCGGTTCCAAGTCCGTATAAAATATCTGTCACTTTATTTACTACATCTTCAATCTCAAGCTCCGATCCAAAAAATTTTCCTACACTGCGTTTCACCGCAAGCAGCAGCTTATCTCTATCAAAAACTTCCTTATTTCCACTGCGCTTCAATACCGTCAAAGTCGGCATCTCAATTCTCTCGTAGGTTGTAAAACGTTTTCCATCCGGAGATACCCGCCTACGGCGAATCATCGTCCCGTCTACAGTCTCACGACTCTCTAGGACTTTACTGTCACCGATTCGAATTTTACGATCCATTTAATCCTTCTTTTTCTTATTGCGAAGGCGTTCTCTCAAAGAAGGTGGTACATCCATGTCATCATCGTTATCGTTCGCTTGAATTGGCTCCGGCTCAGATTTAATTGAATCCCACATATTCGTCTTATTATCTGCCGCAAAATCTTTCACTTCAGTCTCTGGTTTTTCTTCACCAAAAGAACTTACTGGTTCTGTTGCTACTGGCTCCTCGGTGCCATAATATGAATCAAAACCCGTCGCTACCACAGTCACTACAATCTCATCTTCGAGTTCAGGACGAATCGATGCACCAAAGATAATATTCGCATCTGGCGAAACTGCACCAGTAATAATTTCTGCAGCTTCCTGAATTTCCGACATCGACATATCGTATCCACCAGCAACTGAGAACAATACGCCCCTTGCACCTTCGATCTTCACTTCAATAAGCGGTGATTCTACAGCTTGTTGTGCCGCTAAAACTGCACGATTCTCGCCAGAAGCACGGCCAATTCCCATCAATGCCGAACCAGCATTCTTCATAATTGCCTTCACATCGGCAAAATCCAGGTTAATCAAGGAATGTTCAGTAATTAATTCGGAAATACCCTGAACTCCTTGTCTCAACACGTCATCTGCAATCTTGAATGTTTCAAGTAATGGAGTTCTTGGATCAATCGTTTGCAATAATCTATCATTCGGAATTGTAATAAGCGCATCAACTTGGCGAGCTAATTTATCAATTGCAAGTTCAGCATTTGCCTTACGTTTTGCCCCTTCAAAAGTAAACGGCTTTGTAGCTACACCAACAGTCAAAATATCTTTTTTGCGAGCCTCCTCTGCCACAATCGGACCTGCACCAGAACCAGTACCACCACCAGCGCCCAACGTAATAAAGACCATATCTGCACCCTCAAGAGCCTTGTCGATTGCCTCACGACCTTCTTCTGCTGCCTCACGACCTTTTTCTGGATCACCGCCAGCACCTAAGCCTTTGCCAATATGAACTTTCACATCAGCACCAGAATGATGTAAAGCTTGCGCATCCGTGTTAATTGCTACAAACTCAACACCAGAAAGCCCAACCTCTTTCATGCGTTCTACCGCCGATCCTCCGGCACCACCTACGCCCACTACTTTAATGCTTGCTGTACTTTCCACCTCTGTTGGTTTAATTTCTGGCATGTTTTACCTCGCTTATCTTTGCTATTAGTATATCACACTTCTCTAAAACTTTGAAAAAATCTTTTTTAAAAGATTCTCGCCCTTGCTCTTCTTCGTCTTTTTATTGCCTTTTTTAGGAGTCGCCGTAGCCAATGCGCTTTCCTCTGCCGCCATCATCATCAGTCCTACTGCTGTTGCATATTCTGGCTTTTCTACCGCATCAGACACTCCACCAAACCCTTTTGGAATGCCAATTTTTACCGATGCCTCCAAAACTTTCTTTGCAAACAATTCTATATCTCGCATCTTTGCGCCACCACCCGTTAAAACAATTCCCTCTGGTAATCTTTGATCATATTTTGCTACCTTTAGTTTTTTGCGTACTTCACCAAAAATCTCTTCAAGTCGCGCTTTTACAACATCTTCAACTTCTTTGCGCTCAAATACTCTTTCCGGATTATTCCCCACCTTGATAATATTACTTTTCTCATTATCAAAATCCCCCGTCACAAACCTCTGTTTAATCTCCTCAGCCATCCCTGTATCAATTGCCAAAACAATAGCAAGATCATTTGTTACATTATTTGAACCTGCTGGCACTACGCCAACATATTGCAAATCACCTTCTTCATATACCGCTACCGATGTTGTCGCTGCCCCCATATCAATAACCGCAACACCATTTTCTTTTTGTTTTTCGGTCAGCACTGCCTTTGCCGCTGCAACTGCCCCAGGAACCAATCTTTCGGCCGCTACATCCGCTGCGGTTGTAGTCTTCTTTAAATTCTCGCAATTCGGCGTTAAGGCCGAAACCACACAAGCCCGCATCTCCAGTCTTGCCCCGGACATGCCAATTGGGTCTTTGATTCCTCTTTGCCCATCGAGGGCATATTCCAAAGGCACCACATCTAGCACGTCACGATTTGCCGGAATTCTTCCAGTCACCGCTACATCTTCAACTCTAGCAAGATCATCAACATTTATTTCATGCTCAACCGTCCCTACAGCAATCATGCCTTCAGTCTTCGTTGATAATAATTGTGAACCGTTTATCGAAACATAGGCCGAGCGGATTTCCCTTCCACTCATTCGTTCCACCTCACCAAGCATCCGATCAATTGCGCCTGCCGGACCAGCCAAATTAGCTGGTACGCCTTTGCGCATCCCTGCTGATTTGCCCTCATTAAATCCCACAATCGCAAGTTCCCCCTCTTTAGAAACCGTCGCCACTACTGCTCGAACATTTTCCGTCCCGAGATCCAAACCTGTTACAAAGCGACTACTTTCATCCATAAGCCTATTATACACATTTATTCCGCTAAAGTCAAAACCTCATAACCATCTTCCGTAACTAATACTGTGTGTTCACAGTGGCACCCAATCGAACCGTCTTTCATTTTTACAGACCAGCCATCATCTTTGTCAACATAGTTTTTTGGTTTGCCAAGACATGACATTGGTTCAATGCAGATTGTATCACCCGCTTTCAAAACATAGCCATGACCTTTGCGTCCATAGTTTGGTACCTCCGGAGCCTCATGCATCTCTTTACCAATCCCATGGCCAACATAATTTTCGATCACGCCAAGTTTTCCCGCTCTTAAAACTTTTTCTACCACCGATCCAATATCACCAATATGTGCGCCGGCTTTGACTTGTTCAATCCCCTCCCACATTGCACTTTCCGTCACAGAAATCATCTTTTTTACTGCTGGCGAGCCAACCCCGCCCACGAGCATGGTAAAAGCCGAATCCGTGAAATAGCCTTTATAATAAATATCAAGGTCAAAAGAAACTTTATCGCCCTCTACCAATACCTCATCAGTTGGTGCACCGTGCACGAGCTGATCATTTATCGAAATACAAATAGCCCCAGGAAAATCTTCTTCAAGCATATCATATGCCACTTCTGCTCCACGTGCCGTTATTTCCTTTCGCACCCAAGCATCAATCTCTTTCCCTGTCATTCCAGGTTTTACATATTCTTTTAAATCAGCAAGTAATCCACCCAAAATCTTCCCCCCTTCACGCATCGCAGTAATTTTATCATTCGCCATAGCTATGTTCAATTTCTCCTCCATTAACATCGTTTTCTTGTTCCTGTGCAGCAGGCACCATTTCTTCTACGACATCCACCAATCTATCTGTTACCTCCCCCACAGTTCCCACACCATCAACTCGTTGAATACTGATATTCTTAGCCTTCAAAATCTCTAAAATCTCGGTGATATTTTGCTCAAAAATCTCAAAGCGACGTTCAATACTTTCTCTTTCCTGATCGTCATCGCGTCCACGAAGCGCCAATCTTTCAAACAATTCTTCTTTTGGCACCTCTAAAATAATCGCGCCATCAATTTTTTCAGGCATATGCTCCATTAAATAATGAGCTTGTGCCGCATCTCGCGGATATCCATCTAAAATAACATCAAAACCTTCCGACTCCGCCTTATCAATCTGTTTGTTCATTATTTTAATCACGTCATCATCCGAAATTAAATTTCCAGCATTAATAATTTCATCGTATTCATGAGTTTCACGGATTGCCTGTCCCACAGACAACCATCTCCAACCAAAAATCTCCGAGAGTGCTTTTCCTTGCGTTCCCTTGCCAGACCCAGCCAGTCCGAATAGAATAATCATCTTTTCTCCTTATTTACATTTCTATTATACATCAAAATACCCCTTTACGGGGTATTTTATTTATTTTAGACCAAGCTTGATTTTCTCAGTTTTCTCAGCCTTGCGTGCCTCACGGATAATAGCTTTCAACCTACGTTCACGTTTTGAGATAGGCTTCGAAAAACGTAATTGTGATTTCTTAAGAGGCATAATACCGCTCTGAAGAACTTTACGATTGAAACGACGAATAACGTTTTCGTTCGCCTCAGACTGGTCTTTTCTAGTAACTTTGATTGCCATATTGTTCACAATTATACCACCTCTAAAACAAAAAAACAACCCTGTTTTTGGGGCTGCTGCAGTGGCGGATCCGTTTACGAAGTTCCGGAGACGACAAAACGAAGTTTTGGCGGATCCGATTGCCCCTTGGGACGCAACGGAGACGCCTAACGTAGTGGCGGATCCGACGAGACTCGAACTCGCGACCTCTGCCGTGACAGGGCAGCGCTCTAACCAACTGAGCTACGAATCCACTTCCCCCATTATAACATCTTATTTTTTTAAATTCAACCCCTAAAATCCAGGGATTTTAAATGCTCCCGGATCATTCGCCTGAGCTCCATACACCTGATCCTGCATTGAAGGTTGGGAACCCAAAGATTGCAAAGTCGGTGTCGGTACTGGCACTGCCGCCTGAATCGGCGTTACTTCGGGCATTACAGGAACATTTGGCACCATTGGTGCCGCAGATGGCATAGGCGACATAGATGGCATTGCGGGTGGCATTCCTGTAGTAAAATCTGGTACTGGCGGTGGTGGCAAAATATTCCCATCACCTGCTACTGGTGGCATAAAATTCATATCCGGCACACCATTGATCTCTGGCTCCATTGGCACCGTCGGGGCATTCATCATAGCTGGATTCGCACCCTCAAGCGCCTCTTCAAACATTCTACTATATTTGTTCGCCTCTTCCGCTGCATCCAATGCATTCAAATCTATATTTGGATTAGGTTGAATTACTTTCTCTGGCTTGTCCAAAATTCCCGCTTCTACTGGTTCTTGTGCCATCACTGGCTCGGTTTCTAATGGCTGTTCAGCTACCGGCTCTGGTACCGCTACCTCTGGCGCTACTACTTCAGGCATCACTGGCTCCGACATTGGCACACTTTCCACCGATTCTACTGGCTCAGTCAAATCCACCGGCTGGTCGATATTTTCTGGCACGGCTTCCGCACCAGCCCCCGCCAAACTTGCTTCCGCTGCCTTCAAATCCTCAAGCAACGTTGAAGCCTCCGCATTTGCATCTGCCACACCGCCAGTCACTGTCGCCGCATCAGTATCTACATCAACGTCAACTTTTTTCGCCTCATCTATATCTTCATTACCTTCATGCGCAATACTCAATTTAGTCGCATCATCTTCTGCCTTAATTTCATCTGCTACCGTATTAAGCATCAAAAGTTCATTATCAACTTCTGCCGTAATGTTTCGTGAAATCAGCTGTTGATTTGCGCCCGACTCCATCAATTTTGAGGAAATCTTCATCGTCTCAGGCGTTGTTTTGGCATTGGAAAAACGATTTGTCGCCGCCACAATACCAGTCAGCAATGCCGTTGCCTCTTCTTTTTCAATCGCAATTTTCCCAGCTAAAATATACAACAATTTAGCCAACATCTCCGACACCGAGCTAGCTCGAATGTCACTCCATTCAATCTCACCAAATTTACCAGGTTTTCCCGTCGTAATATTCACAATTACTGCGTCGTGCATTATTCGCCCATGTTCCCTAAGTGCCGCATCAAGATCAATCCCGTTCGCCACATCAAGCGCTAATACCAAATCAACGTTAAAATCACCATACGAAAAGTCCAAATCATCTTGCGAAATCCGCGTACCATATGGCGTGATATAGATCTTTACAAAATCACCGTCAATCTTATAACGTAAATGATCCGCTTTTTCTTTATTCAAAGCGATCACAAAGTCCTGTAATGTATCAGCCTTCTCAGCAAAAGTCTCTTCTGGCTTCAAAAATTGCAAAGCATTTGGCGTTGCACCAGAATAAATCGCTGTTGCACGCTTCCCCATTTTATCCAAATAAATCGATAAGCCAATCGCCGCCGCCATCTCATCTACCGAAGGGTCACTAGATAAGGCCACCAAAATATTAGTAGCTTCCAAAATCTTTTCTGCCACTTCCGGCATCAAATCAACAGAATCTACCATCGCATCATCTGCGACGCTATCCAACGCCTTATCTGTTGCGGCTTTTACTTTGTCTTCTTCTGCCATTTTTTATTTCTTTCTATTCCTATTTTAGCATAAGCTCATAAACTTGCAAGAGTAAAACTCTGAGACTCTTTACTTTTATCTCAGTTTGCGGTATAATACGTAAAAGTTATTAATAATTTAACCTATAGGAACAAAATGCCGATTATTAAATCCGCCAAAAAGGCCGCTCGCCAAGCTGTTAAACGCACCGAGCACAATGTCGAAATCAAAAAAGCTATCAAAGCCGCTCTTAAAGCTTTCAAAAACAATCCTTCCATGGAGACCCTCGCGAAAGCTCAGTCTGAATACGACAAAGCCGTCAAAAAAGATCTCATGAAGAAGAACACCGCCTCTCGTCGTAAAGCTGCTCTAGCTAAAACCGCTAAAGCTGCCAACGTCAAAGCTGTCAAAGCTGCCAAAGCTGCCAAACCCGCCGCTAAAGCGTCGAAACCTGCAGCAAAAAAGACTTCAACAGCAAAAAAGGCTGAGTAGACGTAGTCTTCATCAACATATCAAGTTTAGAGAGTTCAATAAGAACTCTCTTTTCTTTTGCTCCTTGTCGAAAGCTAAAATCTTTTACCGCTTGCGAAACCAACAAACCAAAAAACATGTACGGATCTTGTGTACCTTCAATTTTTTCCAACATCGCGACCGCCTTTTTGCCATCTCGTTTCGCCATCCCAAAAATATCAAACACCACATTAAAATCCATATTCTTTGGCAATGCAAATTCTTTAATTTCAACTTTATTTTTTAACTCTTTATAAACTGCAGTACGTTTATCTAATTTACCCTCAAGCAAAATTACTTCATGTGGTGTTGCAAGATATTCTGGCAATTTCTCAAAAACCGGCTTATTTTCCCCTAAATCTTTTATCAAAATCGCTCGTTTTTCAACCAATAACGACGTGCCAAAAAATATACTCGGCAAATCAGCAATTTTAATTTCATTTCCCTCTAATACCTCATACCCATCACCCAAAATCCTCTGCACTGCATCCTTTGCTTTTACACGATCTTCACCATAAAAAATCCTTATCATTTTTGGCACCTCGAACAAATATGCGTTCCCCGCCCCGCAACTTTTATTTTCACAATTTCACATCCGCATCGTTCACACCGCTGACCCTCACGCCGAAAGACTTTTGCAAATTTTTCTAAATAATCCCCTCTTGTTCCATCTGCTTTTACATAAGTCGCCATCGTTGAACCACCAGAGTCAATTGATCGTTGCATAGTTTCACATGCCCCCTCCAAAATTTGTTCAATTTCCACATCACTCAAATCTTTCACTCTACGTTCTGGATGTATTCCCGCAAAATATAAAGTCTCATCCGCATAAATATTACCCAAGCCACAAATCACAGTCTGATCTAGAATCGCCGCTTTTACCGTTGAATTTTTATGATGGGCCAAGTTCATCTTTAAATCACTCACGTTCATCTCCCACGGTTCTTTAGCTAACTTTTTAATAAAATCATCCTGTTCGACCTCTCCAGTTTTTATCGATTTTACAAAACCAAATTTCCGCTGATCATTAAAAAATAATTTACCGTCTTCAAACTCAAAAATCACTCGCGTCTGCTTATTAGGCAATTCACTTACGAAATTTTCGCTCGGGTGCCCTCCCGCAAATTCTTCCTCCCCCCCCCAAATCAACTGTCCAGTCATCCGAAGATGAATCATCAGCGACCATCCATTATCCAAATCCACAATCAATGCTTTACCAAACCTCCGCAAATTGACAACAAACGCGTTACTGATTTGTTTTAAATCTCCCGATAAAATTAGTGACTTATCCGCGAAACAACTCACCCGAACAAGTTTTTTGTGCAGAATAAACTTTTCTAATCCTCGCCTAATCGTCTCCACTTCAGGTAATTCAGGCATAAAAAACTGGCCCTTCTAGATATTTTCTCGCAAAACTCTCAATCATTTCGTCCATTAGCTCATCAAGCCACTTTTCGGTATAAAAAATATATTTTTTCCCCTCCACCATTTTTGCATAATCATTTTTTTTCATCAAATCTTCAATTTCCGAAACTTCATCAATATCAATCTGCACGTTATCAATTTCATTGGCCTTTTGTACCGCGCTGTCCTTATCGCTCAAAACTAGCTTACGTTCCATAAATTTCGTATCATAAATCCAAAAATCATTATGTTTAATATTCTGTTTTTCCTCGTGAGTCAAATCTACTCCAATTGCCGTCCGCTTCACATGATGATAAAAATGATAATTAAAATAGCCATCAGTATAAAGATGTAATAAATATCCTAAATAAATCGGTTCCTTCTGATCAATTTTGTCTTTGTATTTTGCGTAAAAATTAAGCGAAGATTTTTCATCAAATGCCCAGTGCGTTTCATGGTGTTTACGTTTTTCTTTTACTTGATTAATGTATCCATTATTAATATCCGGTAATAGACAACCCAACAAAAACTCTTCTCGCTTCTTATGAGCGAACTTCAATCTATCTGCCACCCTTTCACCAACTTCTAAATGAATATTCCATCCTGGCATCTTACTCTTATTATACCACTATTCCTCGAGAAGCTTACACACTAACGCAGTAATTAAATTTTTTTCCGCCGGATCACTCTCTGCAATTAATAATGCCAAAGCCGTCAAAGCTCGGTCACTAATTTTTGTCTCACCATTCTCTGCTAAGTGACAATCATTTATGGTTAAAAACATAATAAATAGCAGCGCACCGATCCGTTTATTCCCGTCATAGAACGGATGATCTTTTATTACAAGATATAGTAAATTTGCTGCTTTCTCAGCCACTGTTTTGTATACATCTTCACCATCGAAGGTCTGCACGACTGCCGCGAGCGCCGAAGAAAATGCCCCACCCCGCACTTTTCCAAATAGTGCGCCGCCCCTCACTCTCTTTCTTAATTCATCAATCATCTGAATACATTCATCTTCAGGCAACATTTTTGCCTTACGTCCCGTCCTCTTAAACGAAATATGCCCTTCGTCATATTCTTTAAGAGCCTTAAAACTCGGACTGTATTTCGAGATAACCTCAAGTACGCCATTAGCCTCCGCTTCAGATAATTCATTCTGTGCCACTAAGCGTTTTACAATTCCGAGCGCCCCCTCAATCTCCGCCAATTTCTTACCATCCAACTCTTTTAGTCGCCGTTCATTTACCGCTACGCCATCCACCACATAGGCTTTCAATGTTTTAGTCGCCCAAATCCTAAAGTCTGTCGCCTTTCGGGAATTTACTCTATACCCAACCGAAATAATCGCATCAAGATTATACATCTTTGTTTGATAAACTTTACCATCGGCAGCAGTTCGTGCATTTTTTGCACATACTCGATCCTCTTCCAACTCCCCATCTCTAAATATATTCCTAAGATGACGCCCCACCACTGTTCTATCCACATCAAACAAGTTTGAAATCTGATCTTGCGTAGCCCAAATCGTTTCGCCAGTCACATCAATATCAAAAACTACTTCACCTTCATGTATCTTGTATATTTCTATCTGATTCTCACTCATTTCTTCCCCTTCCCTCTATTATGTTGCAAGTCAATATCAACTACGCCAGTCTCATCATTTACGGTTCCACCCCAACCAATATATTTCCATGAGCCATCTGAACGTTTTTCGGTATTATAACGCTCCATTTGTTCTACAAATTTTTTACCACCAGTCCACAAATTATGCTTTTCTTCCTTACCAAAAGAATCCAACACGCATTGCCCCATCAAAAGCATTGCTTTTCGGGTCGGCGGAATTTCACGATTACTAATAACAGAAACTACCATCCGGCCAATATCCCTCTGTTTTGCGCCCTTTTCTATGGCTTGTTCAGTAAATTTGCGATAATACTCCCTTGCCGATTCCACGACCTTTGATTGCGTATCAACATCATCGTCTGGAATGTCACCGAAAAATCGAGCAAATTCTTTCTCGCCATCCATCAAATTTCTCCCCAATTTTTTCCAGTCACCACTTCCACCACCAACTTTACTTTAAGTTCCGGTGCAATTTTTTCCATAATATCTCGCAAGATTTCTTCCACTTCCTGAGCCTGCGATTCGTCACATTCCACAATCAAAGAATCGTGTACCTGCATGACCATCTCTGCTCCATCTGGCAATTTTTCATCTATCTTTATCATTGCTCGTTTCATCAAATCCGCTTCGGTTCCCTGAATCGGCATATTTTGTGCCGCTCGCTCAGCAGCGGTCCGAATTAAGAAATTCGGCGATTTTACATCAGGAGTCATTCTGCGTCGTCCAAACAAAGTTTCAACGTATCCAAGTTCTCTAGCCTGCGTCAAGTACTCATCCAATTTTTTGCGAATTGGCGCTCTAAGCTCAAAATATCTATCGATAAACGCTTTTGCTTCTGCTACCGACATATCTGCCGCATCGGCCAAGCCTTTTGCGCTCATTCCATATAAAACACCAAAATTAATCACTTTTGCCGCTCGCCGCTGCTGTTTAGTCACTTGATCAAACGGCGCACCGAATGCTTCTGCTGCCGTCTTTGTATGAATATCTATCCCGGCATTAAAATCGGCGATTAAAGCCTCGTCGTTAGCCATCGCCGCCGCTAACCTTAATTCAAATTGCGAGTAATCCGCATTTACCAAAACCTTACCCTCTGGCGCCACAAAACCTTCACGAATTCTTTTTCCCTCTTCCGTCCTTACCGGAATATTTTGTAAATTAGGGTTTACCGACGACAGCCTACCCGTTGCCGTCACATCTTGCGTAAAAGTTGTGTGCACCCTTGATTCTGCATCGGCTAACTCCGGCAATGGTATAATGTATGTATTAAGTAACTTTGCAGCTTCCCGATATTCCGTAATTAAAGGGATAATCGGATGCAAATCTTTCAACTTTTCCAACTCAGATGCACCAGTTGAATAACCACGAGTCGTTTTTTTAATCCCCTTAACCGGTAGCCCCAATCTCGTAAATAATATTTCAGATAATTGCACTGGCGAATTAACATTAAACACTACGCCGGCCATTGAACAAATTTTTTGCTCAATCTTCTGTACTTTTTCTTCGAACTCAATCTTCAATTTCGCAAAGTACTCTCGGTCAATCAGCATGCCTTTTCGTTCCATCTTTCGAAGAACTGGCTCAAGCTGCTGATCTAATTGTTGATAAGAAGGTTTTAAATCATCAACAAACTCCTCATTATCCTTTTGGTAATCAAGTTTAAATTTTTTAATCAATGAATTAAACCTCAATTTCTTTAATCCTTCTGCCACCCGTTCACCATCAAATCTAAAATCCGGCATTTCTTCCAATTTCACAGGCGCATCAAACATAATTTTTGCTAGTTCGCGTGACATGTAAGCTGATTGTTTACCCGCCACCAATTTCTTTTGCACCGCACCAGAAATTTCATCAATATGCTCATAAATTCCGTCTAATGACCCGTATTCATTCAAAAGTTTTACTGCCGTTTTTTCGCCAATTCCTGGCACACCTGGAATATTATCCGAATTATCACCTTTTAATGCTTTCAAATCCAAAAATTGCGCTTGCAAAATTCCATACTTTTTCTCAAATTCAGCGACATCAATCTCTTCAATATCTGAAAATCCTTTCAAAATTCGGTACATTCGCGTATTCTCATCTACAATTTGCAGCATATCAAGATCGGATGAAACAATAAACGTTTCGTAGTCTCCTGCTTCGTCAGCCTGCTTACTCAGCGTTCCAATAATATCATCTGCCTCGTACTCATCACACTCAACAAAACTCCACCCCAAATCACTTACCAATTCCTCAAGCAGTGGGATTTGTAAATAAAAATCCTCGCCAGGTTTTACTCTTCCCGCCTTATAATCTACAAAAATCGCTTTTCGTTTAACGGTTGAAGTTTTAGAATCCCATGCCACCACCACCTTAGATGGTTTTAATCTTTTCACAATTTCCATCGCAATTGCTGCAAAACCATACACTCCACCCGTTGGTGTACCATCTGCCAAGCTAAGCCCTAGCATCGCATAATAACCACGATAAAATACTGATTTACCATCAATTACGACTAGGCGTTTCAAAATTCAATTTCCTCCAAAACTTTTTCAACTCCATTCTCCAAATCTTCAGTCGTTCCA
Organism: Candidatus Nanosyncoccus sp.; assembly: GCA_045641305.1. GTDB lineage: Bacteria > Patescibacteriota > Saccharimonadia > Saccharimonadales > Saccharimonadaceae > Nanosyncoccus. Next base: position 17,868 of record JAZUGS010000011.1, on the reverse strand, counting down.
TTATTTAAAACGTAATAATCCGCTGCTGCAATCGGGCCACCCTTCTCTAAATTCTCAATTTCACTCCTGTCACGCTCTTGAATAGCTGCCGTATCAAATGCTCTCCCCGGTCGCTCACTCACGCGTTTATATCGTAATTTTTTATCAACCACCACAGCAAGAAAAGTCAAACAACCCGGAAATTCATGTTTCAAAGTTTTATATTCTGTCCAAGAATACACTCCATCCAAAATAATCCGCTTCTGTCCAGCCGCAATCAAATCTTTCGCCTCCGCAATCACCTGCTTTACTACCCAATCCTTCCCCTCGGTCTCACGAATCATTTCACGAAAGTCGCGTTCTGCCGCGCCATCTTCAGTTCGTTCAATTCCCCGTTTTTCCATCTCTTTATAAATCATTCCCCCAAAATAAATTTTTGGAAACCCTTTATCGGTCAAGTAATCTACTACCACCGATTTACCGCTTCCACTCATCCCCACCACTGCTAAGATTTTCACATTTTCCATGTTTCAAGTATAACAGATTTTGAAATTTACGAAAATATCTCTATTTGATATAATACATCTATGCGTAAATTCTTTACTCCAGACGACCCTCTCGATAAAATCATCGCCCAAACTTTTCCCGACAAAAAAATCCTGAAAACTGAGCATATTCTTACTGGCTGGACCAATATTGTTATCGAAGTTACAACTAGCTCGGGCAATTATTTCTTTCGCTTCCCCAGAAACCCTTTCTGGTCCAAAATGATTATTAAAGACGCTACTGTCTGCAATTTCGTCGAAGGTAAAACCAGTTTTTATACTCCCCAAATGCAACTTCACTATGATGAAGAGCAACGCCCATATTCTGTTCATCAAAAAATCGAAGGCTACACCCTCGGCGACCGCATTTATCATCTTTCTCACACCGCTTTAACCAGTGCCGCCTACGACATTGCTAAATTTATCAAAGAATTGTCCAGTATCGACCTTAAAAACGCCCCAGAAAAAGTCAAATACCCCCTCTCGAAATTTCTCAAAGAACTAGATTACAAACATTATTCAAAACACATAGATAAGGATCATAATTTCATCAAAAAAACCGAAAAAAACCAACTCGTCCATGGTGATCTCAACCTAGGCAACATTCTCTTAAACAAAGACGACCAAGTCATTGGCGTTATCGATTTTTGTTTTGCTGGCACCGGAAATCCCAATATGGATGTAGCACGCATTCTTTCCCGTCCGGTTCCTCAAGATTTTGAAAACATCATTCTTCACGAATTCAATAATTCCACCGAGATTTCACGCATGAAAACCGCCTGGAAAAACATAGATACTGGCTATGCCAACCATATCAAAACTCACTTCCCCGAAATTACCCTACCAAATACAAAATCTTAGCTTCTTTTAGTATTTTCTCATCATGTTCGGGGATTTCCGTAACATCGGAAAACTTTTGAAAAATCTGAATCGCCTCATCATTTAAATAACCATCATATATTGGGTCAACATCAAAAGTATTCCAAATTACAATTCGCATATCTAGGCATTGTTTTTTATAAAAATCCAATGCCTTTTCTGTGGCCCGAATAAATTCTTGCTCCGTCTCTTTCGTATGTCTCCATGCCCTACCACCCAAAAACCTTTCTGTTATTTCTGGAGATGCAGCAATTATTAGTAACAAACTACTATATCCGTTAGATTCCAACATTTTTAATAAAATTGCTTCCATTTCCGGATCGAGCAACGTCACATCCAAAATAATATCAAAGCCATTTTTAATTAATTCACCAATGACCAAAAACATCATAATCGTTGCAAATTCATCGGTCATTTTTCGCAAATTTTCATCGCCATATTCTTTTAAAATATCTTCATAATGAGGATGGTATTCTACGAACCTTCTTGCCGCCACTAACACTGGAACGGCATTTTCTTTCTCAAAATAAGCCTCAGCCGCCGGTAATAGTTGCGTGGTTTTTCCGGAGCCCGAAATTCCCGCTATTCGAATTATCTTTTTCCCACGAGTTTTACCCTGTGTAAAATCAAAAAATACTTTTTTTGCAATATTCAAATATTCACTTAAATCGACCTGCCACTCTTTTTTAACCATACTTGGCCAATGGGCTTTCATATATTGAACGATTTTTGCTATTTCTGAACCACTCTCAGACATTTTTCCGCCTTCCGAATTTCAATTTTTTTCACCTTTTTAAACATCCGATATTCTCCCTCCGCTTGTAATTCCACCGTCGCTGGCTCCACAAACTCTATTATGTCGCCCGAAGTTTCCTTACCTGGCGTTTTCACCAAAACGCTCTTTACCATCAAAACAAAAAGATTCCAAAAATTCGTCAACTTTCCTGTTTCACTCCAAAATACTCGCGAACGCATAAACCAATCACCGCCCTTCATTACCCTTGCCATCGATCGTCCATTAAGAGCCGCATAATCAGATACACGTTTATCCATTAACACGCCATTCAATTTAAATTCTGGGAGAAATATTTTTTTCTTACGATTTCTAAAATACCAACCCGCAAGCTGCAAGTAGCTTCTCCAAGAACTTTTACTACCACGTTGTAATTTTTTACGTACTTTTTCGTCATCAAATAATTCCACCGCCTCTGCCGTCATGCCAATCGTTACATAGCAGGTTGCATAACGAAAATGTTTTCCATCTACCAAAATCTCAAGCGGCCACATTTTCTTTTTTGCTGCCTCAAAAACATCAGCAATTTTTTTCGTTCCTAACGTTCGCGCCAAATCATTAAAATTTCCATACGGCAAAACCGACAATGTTGCTTTTTTCTCCGATATAAGAATTCCATTAGCCGCAATTACTGCCGTCGCATCACCGCCAACCGCAAGTACCAAGTCCCCGTCCTGAATGACTTTTGCAAATTTCTTTGCATTATCATCCACATCAGTATCTACAACTTCATATTTCCCCACCATCACGCTATCTTTTTTTGCTAAAACGTCAAGTACTTCTTTTCTTACGTCTTTAAATCTGGACGAACGTGAATTGTAAACTACTAAAATTCTCTTCATCGAATATCCTATTGGAAAGTTGGCAATAGGAACTTCAAAAACGCATAAACCAACACATATGCCACTAAGCCAATCACGATTTCAAACATCCTTCGTTTTGCTTTTCTCGTTTGTTCCTCATTCCCGCCTGCTGTTAAATACTGAATGCCCACAATAACGATACCAAGCACCCCCAAAATCCCCACGCCAATTGACAAAATTTCCACCGCAAAATTAAGAACGCAAATCACACCTTCACCATGTTCACCTTCGGCTTCGCCACCACAATTAGTCAAAATGGCCGTCTCTACCGCCATCAACTTTACTAAAAACATATTCCACAAATTTTCCATATCTCTCCTATTTTAGATATTCGTGTAATTTCTTCGTATCTTTATTCTTACGAAGTTTCGATAAAGCCTTGGCTTCGATTTGGCGGATTCGTTCCCTAGTCACTGCAAATTCATTACCAACTTCTTCTAGAGTGTGCGGGCGTCCGCCACCAATACCGAAACGCAAACGAATGATCTTTTGTTCCCTATCGGACAAGGTCGAGATAATCTCCGCAAGTTGTTCTTTTAGAATCTGATTCGCTGCTGCATCTTCCGGCGAAACACGCTCCTCATCTTCCACAAAATCACCGAGTACTGAATCCTCGTCATCGCCTTCACGCCCCACCGAAGCATCAAGTGACGCAATATCTTGTTTAATTCGCATCACATAATTAACTTTATCAACTTCCATATCAAGTTCTTTTGCGATTTCCTCATTAGTTGGCTCGCGATTTAGCTCCGCAGTCAATTTACGAGTTGTCCTTAGCACTTTATTAATCGTCTCCACCATATGTACGGGAATACGAATCGTCCTTGCCTGATCGGCAATTGCACGAGTAATCGCCTGTCTCACCCACCAGGTAGCATAAGTCGAAAACTTAAAACCTTTTTCGGGATCAAACTTATCAACAGCCCTAAGAAGTCCAGTATTTCCCTCTTGAATCAAATCAAGAAAATCCAGGCCTCTCCCGCCATAACGCTTAGCAATCGATACTACAAGACGCATATTCGCCTCAACCATCTTATCTTTTGCTTTCTTGTCGCCCTTCAAAATCCTTTGTGCTAGCTCGGCTTCTTCTTCAGACGACAAAAGTGGGATTTTCCCAATTTCGCGAAGATACAATCTTACAGAATCATCTGCAAACGCATCAACATTCTCGGCGGTAATTGCCAAATCCTCATCGGAGAAATCTTCTTCGTTCTCAAGATCTCCGCTACCAGGTTCATCAAAATCAATTGCTAAATCTTTTGCATCGAAAATATCATCTTTATTTTCATCCATTGCTATAAGTATATCTAATTTTTCGAATTTTGCAAGTCGCGAATCTTCCTTAGTACCTCTTCGAACTCGTCATCATTTTCATCTAGTATTGCCAACTTTTCATTTAATTCCGCAATCTTGTTTTTTCGTACCTCATCCTCATATTTTTCAAGAAGCATACTTGCCTCTCTTTCCAAGGCTCCAATCTCCATACTATCTTCCAGCTCGTGTCCGCTTGCAAAAATCAACTCTAGCTCATTTAATCTCGTCTCGTCTTCAGGAACTTCAAGTGGAATTTTCACCTTTGATACTCCACCAAAAATCTTTAGCGCAAGCAACATATCCTCAATTTTTTTCAGACCATCATCTTGAAACTCTGTTTTTGCTTGTTTAAGATGTCGTTTTTTACTAGCTTGTTCAATTTTTTTATTCAATCTATCACCCTTCTCTCGTAAAATCTCCACGTCAACTCCCAACTTCCTTGCCACTTTTTCTTCATAGCTTGCTCGCTCAATTTCATCTTTCACGTAGCCTAACAATTTCAGGGCAACATCTGAATATTTACGCTTATCTGGCGCCGCCGATAGGTCCAGATTTTCTTCATACTTTCTAAGCAACCATTCTACCGCTGGCATCCGCTCATTCACTGCCCTCTTCCAAAGCTCTGGGTCTTTCTGAATTAATTCATCTGGGTCTTTTGCACCATGATAATCTGAAATTACAGTAAGATCAATTCCAAGATCCCCTGCCATCATTATTGCCCTTTCGGTTGCTTTTATCCCAGCCGCATCACCATCATAAGCCAAACGAATATCTGTTGTTAAATTCGCTAGCATCTTCAAATGTTGCTCTGTCATTGCTGTTCCACTTGTTGCCACTGCCTCCTTTACCCCTGCCTGATGCGACGAAATCACATCCATATTCCCTTCCACGATTACCACAAAACCATTTTTGCGAATTGCTTCTTTGGCCTGATACAATCCAAAAATAAATCGCGATTTATTAAATAACAACGTATCCTGCGTATTTAAATATTTTGGCTCACCCTTATCTATGATTCGCGCCGTAAATCCGATTACATTTCCAACCGTATCCATAAAGGGCACCATCATTCGTCCACGGAACATGTCTCCCCCAAATCGATTCAAAAGTCCTGCCGCCTCCAATTCTTTCTGAGAAAAACCTCGTTTTTTTAGTACCTCAAGAAGTGCCCTCCCGCCTTGTGGTGAATAACCAATTTTAAATTCTTGCACCGTTCCCCGGTTCAAATTACGTTTATAAAAAACATACTCACAAACCTGTTTACTTTTCACTAAACAAAATTGATAATATTTACACGCCAACTTTAATGCTTCTCGTGCTCGCGCTTTGCGCTGCGCAACTTGTTTATCTCCCCCACCATATTTACTCAAATCCACCCCGGCTTGCGCCGCCAACTTTTCTAACGCCTCACGAAAGCTAATTCCCTCCACCGCCATTACAAATGAGAAAATATCACCGCCCTTATTTGCTGAAAAATCATGCCAGATCCCTTTTTCTGGTGACACCATAAATGATGGCGTCTTATCAACGCCCCACGGACTCTGCCCTTTCAAGTTTCTTCCCGCACGCTTAAGCTCAATATATTGCGAAACTACATCCTCCACCGACAAGCGAGATTTTATTTCCTCCTTTGCGTCATTCATGATACAATTATATCATATGGATCGCCAAGAATATCTCAGTAATATCTCTAAAGATACTCGCCCACAAGCGAAACCTAAAACCAGTTTCATGTCCTCTCCTTTTTTTAAAGTTATCTTAATTAGTCTCGGGGCTTTCATTATTGTTGGCATACTCAGTGGCATTTTTAGCAGTCTTAAAACTAGCGAGCAAACCAAATCTATCAGCCTAAAACTTCACATTGATAATGTTATTACTAATATCAACACTTATCAACCTTCTATTAAATCTTCTACTCTTCGCTCCTACAGCGCTTCTCTCTCTACAGTTTTATCTGATACTTCCCAAAAACTTACTACCTATCTTACCGACAAATACGAATTCAAAGATAAAAATGTCGATGAAAAACTCAAAGCCGAAGAAGATAAACTCTCCGCGGCTCTTGATGCCGAACTTTTCGAAGGCAAAATCAACGCACTTCTCGATCGTACATATGCCCGCAAGATGGCCTATGAGATTTCTATCATTACAAATCGCGAATCCGAAATCTACAAATCTACCAAATATTCCGACCTTAAAGAAATTCTAAAATCTTCTCACGACAGTCTATCCAACCTTTACGATAATTTTAATAATTTTTCCGAAACGAAATAGAAAGGATCTCATGGAAAAATCAGAAAAAAATAAAAAAATTGACGCCGCCAAGGCTAAAGCTAAAGAAACCCTAGAAAAAACTCACAAATATAATTCTGGCTTCAGAAAAGAATTTCTCGAATTCATCAATCGTGGCTCCGTCGTTGACCTCGCTGTAGGTGTTGCCGTAGGTGGCGCCTTCACGACTATTGTCAATTCCCTAGTTAATGATATTGTCATGCCAATTGTTGGTCTCCTCGCTGGTGGCGTCGATTTTACCAACCTTGCCATCACCATTCCAAACTTTTTCGGTACCGACGATCAAGCCACCATCGCTTATGGCAATTTTATCCAAAACGTTGTCAACTTCCTTATTATTGCTTGGGTAATCTTCATGATTGTACGTATCATGAATCGCATTAACCGCAAAAAAGACGCCAAAGCCGAAAAAGCAGAAAACTAATTTTCAACGCTAAGATTATAACTGAGCCGAATTAAATCTTCGAGCTCAGTTTTTTCTAGTTGCTTGCTCACTACAATCTCAATTCCACCTCGGCCAAAATATCTTGATTCCATTACAGTCTCATATTGCGCACAAAGCAACTTAGCAAGTTTTCCATCACAACGCATCTCTAATGTGTTCTTATTTTCTACTAAAAATACCTTTTCACCTACCAAAAATAGCGTCCGTTCCTTCTCTTTTTTTGTATTAAAATCGCCGATACCACTTATTTTAGAAACGTCAAATACCATTTTAACTCCTCAATTGAACCATTAATATCATCCAATGCCCTATGTGCTTCCCTTTTCGTAAATTTTTTATTCAGAGCATTCTCAAAATAAATCTTCCAAGCCGAAACATCAAGCATTCTATAATGCAATCTTTTATTAACTGTCGGCCATTCAATTTCAATAAATTTTCTATCCTGATGAATCGAATTACCCGCAAGATATATTTCCTTACCAAAATTGCCATCAATAAATTCTAGAAGTTCATTTTCAACTTCTTTGGCACTTTTACCATCTTGATTTTGTTTCAGAAGCGCATCCCTAGATTCGCTATTTTTTTCCCAAAACTCACCCACCATTCGTTCACGCATCAAATCCTCATCTACCTTCACTACCGATTCATATCTTGCAATTTCATTAAAATCAAAATCCGTTGCCACCGCAGCAACCTCAAGAATTTTATCTTTCCCTGGCACAAGTCCAGTCATCTCCAAATCAACCCATAATAGTTTCGCTTTTTTCATTACATTTCCTCCGGAACCTCAATACCTAAAATATGTAAACCGTGTAGCATAGTTTCATAATACACTTTCACTAATTTTCCACGTACTATTTCAAATTCATTTCCTACCACTGGACAATTCTCATAAAATCTCGAGAATTCTTGCGCAAGTTCATACAAATATCCTGCCACCTTATGCGGCGCCATCTCTGCCACTGCCTCCCCCAATATCCACTTATACTCAAGTATCTTTTTGGCAAGGGTTCTCTCTGACGAATTCAAGAAAACATTTTCTGAGGGGAATCCGCAGTCGCTACGAGGACTCAGCAACGAAGCCCGTAAAGACGGGCCTGAGGAGCGTCCCGAAGAAGATGTTTTTTGAATTCGCTCTATAATCTTCTTGGCCCTTACACAAGAATACAAAAGATACGGCCCCGAATTTCCCGTCATTTTCACCGACTCCTTCGGATCAAATATAATATCTCCCCCCATCTTATACTTCAAAAACGCATACTTTGTCGCACCAAGCACGATTTTCTCATCTTCGGAATTGTAACTTTCCTTTAGCTCTTCACTTATCATGTCGAGCACATCTACTGCCTTCAAAAAATTCCCTTTTCTTGAAGACATTTTTACATTACCCGCCAATTTTACAAGACCGTGTGTTAAGTGTGAAGTTTTTTCTACCAATTCCGGCGCGTATTGCTCTACCGATTTTAACACCACCTTCATATAATCAAGTTGTTCGTTACCTGTAATCACTACAGACTTATCAAATTTCCAATCTTCCCATTTTCTAAAAATCAATCCCACATCTTTTGTTTCATATGTTGGCACGCCTTCTTTATTAATAAAGACTCTTGTATGAAGCCCATAATCTTCACCGCGAAATACTACGGCATTATCACTCAATTGATAAACACCCGCGGCAAGCTGTTCCTTCACTTTAGAAAGACCTAAATCTGCCACCGTCGATTCTGGATAAAATTTATCAAATTTTACGCCAATTCGTGCATAAAAATCCTTAAAATAATCGTATGACAATTCCCTACCCTTCCAATACAAATCTGCCAAATCAGTACCGTGTTCATCATTTTTATTTATTTCGTAAATTTTTTTATTCAATTTCGTAATTTCGGCCTTTACTATCTCGTCTTCATCATATGCTCTAGTGCCTTCAACATAACATTTAGCAATATCTTCAATAGTTAAATCTTGCATGTTTTTTTGCATTAGCGAATACATTGTTTTGGCAACATGAAGCCCCACATCACCACCAAAATTTGCCCTTATAACTTTTGCCCCAGCATATTCAAACAACCTCGAAATCGCATCACCCACCATCGACGTATAAAGATGCCCCACATGAAGCACTTTGAATGGATTTGGATCGGAAAATTCACAAATCACAGTCTTTCCAGAATATTCATCTGATGATATATTTTTATCAAAATCAGCCGAAAAATCCTCAATTTTCTTTACGTAATATTCATCTGGTAATATAAAGTTCAAAAAACCTGGCGCAGATACAGAAACTGAAATAAATGCCTTGAAATCGTGCCCCGAACCGGTTACGACCGGTTCGAAGTGAGTGAGACCCGCGACGGCGGGCTCGAACAAACGAGATTGAGAGGCATTTATTTCAGTTTCTATTAGCTGGGCAATCTCCATTGGGCTCTTATGCAGCACTTTGGCCAACTTCATCGCTACATTAGACGAATAATCTGCCTCCACCCCAGCTGGCGCCGCAGTCACTTCAGCATCAAAATCAATCCCAAAAATTTCCTTAATAACACTTTTTAATTTATTCTTAATTTCTTCCATAACTTTCTCGTATCTATTATTATACCATATATGCTATAATAGAGATATGAAAATGTTTCAAAAGAAAGAAGAAACAAAAAAAACTGAACTCGAGAAAGTTGAAGAACGCCGCGAGGAAGTATTAGCGGCAGGCCGCAAATTTAAATATCCCTTGCAATGGACCAAACATCGCGTTGTCGTAAACACTATTTTAATTGCAGTAGCAATGTTGGCAATCTTGATTGTGTTTGGTTGGCTAGCTTTATATCGTTTTCAAATGACAGATGAAATCTTATATCGCGTAACGCGCATAGTCCCCGTATCTGTAGCTGAAGTCGATGATGAAAAAGTCTCTTTTGCAGATTATTTAATGTTCTATCGTAGTAGTATTTTGTCCATCGAACGGCAATCTGGCCAAGCTGATTCCGAAGATTCAGCCAAAGAATTGCAATTACAATATAAACGCGCTGCCCTAACCGAAGCCGAAGAATACACCTACGCAATAAAACTTGGCAAAGAACTAAATATAGAAGTTACGAATGAAGATGTAGCAAACGAGTTTGAACGACACCGCAAAGTCGGCGGCATCGATCGTAGCGAAGAAGGCTTTTTAAAAATTCTAGAAGATAATTTCGGCATGTCAAAAAGCGAATATGAAAGAATGCTACGCTTGACTCTAACCAAAGCCAAAGTCGAAGCAGAAATTGACGAAGCGGCAAACAAAATCGCCACTCGGGTTGAAGAAATATTGGCCAATAATGACGGGGATTTTGAAGAAGTAGCAGACGAATTAGGTGGCAAAGTTAAGTATGAAGAGACTGGCGGACTAGTGGACAGCCGCAACGTAGATGGTGGCAGAGCAAGTGAGGCGATGCAGCTGAATGATGGCGAAATGAGCGGGAGATTTATCTCGATGAATGGCGACGGTTATTATTTTGTTAAATTAATTGCCAAAACCAACGCCGAAGTAAATTTTGTTTCCATTAAAGTGCCATTTACTGAATTCGAGAAACGTTTTACCACCTTGCAAGAAGAGCAAAAAATTCAAGAGTACATCACTTTTGAATAATAATGTGATATAATCAAAAAAATACTAGCGAGTATCGTATAACGGCTATTATGCGTCCTTCCCAAGGATGAGATTGGAGTCCGACTCTCCATACTCGCACCAAAAATTTTGCCAAAACAGGTCGGCTTGGTAGCTCAATGGATAGAGCAGTCCCGTCCTAAGGGAAAGGTTGTGAGTTCGACTCTCACCCGAGTCACCATTTTTTGTGCTATAATATACTTATGGTTAAAAAGCCTTCAAAACGCACAAAAAAATCTACTAAAAAAATCCCTTTTGTCCCTATTATTTCCAGTCTTATTGCAATCATTTTAATCATTGGGAGCATCGTTTTCTTCAGTAACCAAAAAACTACCGACTACATCGTCGAAACTAATGCTTTCTTTGCTCCCTTCGAATTTTATGACGGTCGCGAGATTAAAGGTGTTGATGTCGAGATTATCGACAAGGTCGCTGAAAAACTCAATAAAACTATCGCTATCAAAGATGTCGAATTTGATATTATCATCGACAATGTCGAATCTGGTAAAATCGCTGATGCCGGCGCTGCTGGCCTTACCATCACCGAAGCCCGCTCCAAAAAAGTCGATTTTAGCATTCCCTATTATTCTTCGGTTCAATATGTAGTCTATGACAAATCTAAACACTCCGAAGCCGACCGCATCATATGGGATGAATTATCTGGATACACTCTCGGTTCACAAACTGGTGGCACTGGCTATCTTTTTGTCCAAGACGAAATCGAACAAGGTGTTCTCTCCGGTACGGACACCATCAACAAAGGTTTCGAATCCCATCAACTCGCTACCGATGCTATTCTTTCTGGCATTATAGACTATGCCATTGTTGACGAACTCCCTGCAAAATATATCGTTTCCAAAAACTCCAATCTCGCTGCTACCCCTCTTTATTACAAAGATGGCACTCTCACCGAGGAATCCTATGCTATTGCCGTCAATAAAAATCGCCCCGAGCTCTTAAACGCTTTTAATGACGTTCTTTCAGAAATGTTAAAAGAAGACGCTACTGGCGAATCCGAACTCGATCGTCTCGTTCTTAAATATATGGGATTTTAAATGGAAGACTTTTTTACTAAAATAGCAGAGCTTTTCACCACTCCGTCCTATCTTGATTCCCTTTTTCATGGCTTACTTATGACTTTAGAAATTGCATTTTTCGCCATTATTCTCGGCTTCACCTTGGGTCTCATTATCGCACTCATTGAAACTGCTAAGCCCTCACCTTGGCTCACCGTTCCAAAATTTATTTGCAAAGTTTACGTTACTATTATCCGTGGTACGCCAATGGCACTCCAACTTTTTATTATGTTCTTCATCATCTTTGCTATTCGTGATTTTCCCGAAATCATTACTGCAGTTCTTGCTTTTGGGCTCAACTCTGCCGCTTACTCTTCCGAAGTCTTCCGTTCTGGCATCCTCTCGGTTGATAAAGGCCAAGAAGAGGCTGGACTCGCGCTCGGTCTCCCAAAAAGCATCATTTTCCGCAAAATCATCGCACCTCAAGCCCTCAAAAATGCCATTCCTCCTCTAGGCAGCGAAATAGTAACCGTCATTAAAGAGACTGCTATCGTTAGTATGGTTGGCATGTATGACCTCAACATGGCCGCCAAGGACATCGGTTCTGGACAAAATCTCGCCAGTTACATTGTTCCTATGTTTGTAGCTGCCCTCTTTTATCTTGCCATCGTTTATCTTATTACCCTCGTAGTTAACATAATTGAAAAAAGGCTAAGACAAAGTGATCTCCGTTAAAAATCTCCATATCAGCTTTAAAAATAACCACGTCCTAAAAGGTATTGATTTTGAACTTCAACCTGGCGAACGTGTCGTCATTCTTGGTCCTTCTGGTTCTGGTAAGTCCACTTTCCTCCGCTGTATTAATCGGCTTGAAGAACCCACGTCTGGCGAAATCTATTTCAAAAATCAACTCATCACAAACAAAAACATCGAACAGGTTCGCCAAAAAGTTGGCATGGTTTTTCAACATTTTAATCTTATCAACAATCTCACCGTCATGGAAAACCTTACCCTTGCTCCACTCGAGCTTGGTCTCATGACGCCACGTGCCGCCGAACGCAAAGCTCATCGTCTCCTGCAGCACATTGACCTCCTCGATAAACGCCACGCCTATCCTGCTAGTCTTTCTGGTGGACAAAAACAACGTATTGCTATTATCCGCTCTATGATGTTAGAACCTGAAGTCCTTTTATTCGACGAGCCCACCTCCGCTCTCGACCCCGAATCCATCGGTGATGTCCTCGATCTTATTCGTGAGCTCGCCGAAGATGGTCTTACTATCATGATCGTTACCCACGAAATGAATTTCGCTAAAGAAATTGCCACTCGTATTGTTTTTATTGATGAGGGCAAAATTATTGAAGAAAACACTCCTGCACAATTCTTCAAAAATCCCAAAACCTCTCGCGTCAAAGATTTCTTGAGTAAAGTTCTCTAATTTTATGGTATAATACTATTAAAATAAGGAGAATCTATGAAACTTTTATGCGTTAACGCAGGCTCATCTTCATTAAAATTCCAACTATACGAAATGCCAGAAGAAATTTCCATCATCTCTGGTTATGTTGAAAAAATTGGCGCCGAAGACAGCTTCTACACCATCAAATTCGATGGCAAAAAAACCGAAACAGCAAAACCTATCAAAAATCACACCGATGCTGTCAAAGTTATGCTCGAAGAGCTCATAAATTATGGTGTCGTCAAAGAGCTTTCCGAAATCAAAGGCGTCGGCCACCGCGTCGTCCACGGCGGCGAAAAATATGCCGATTCCGTCATTCTTACCGATGAAGTAATGAGCGATATTAAAAAATTCACCAAGTTTGCTCCTTTGCATCACCCAGGCAACATTGCCGGTATTGAGGCCATGCAAAAAGCCCTTCCCGACGCTGTTCAAGTTGCCGTGTTCGATACCGCCTTCCACCACACTATTCCTAAAATGCAATATATGTATCCCGTCCCGATGGAATGGTACGAAAAATACGGCGTCCGTAAATATGGTTTTCACGGTACTTCCCACAAATACATTACCGAAACCATGAAGAAAAAACTCGGTAAAGAAAATGTCAATTTAATTATTTGTCATGTTGGTTCCGGCGCTAGTATCACCGCCGTCAAAGACAGCAAAAGCTACGACACCACCATGGGTCTCACTCCGCTCGATGGCCTTATGATGGGTACCCGCTCTGGTTCTATCGACCCATCTATCATTAAATATATGATTGACGAATCTGGCATGTCGTACGACGAAGTCGACAATGCCCTCAACAAAAAATCTGGCCTCCTTGGTATTTGTGGTTCCAACGATAATCGCGACGTTGAAAAAGCTATCGCAGGCGGCAACGAAAACGCCCGCCTTGCCCTCGATATGTATGTCGACCGCATCGTTCGTTACATCGCTGAGTACTACCTAGAACTTAGCGGCAAAGTTGATGCCATCGTCTTTACTGCCGGCGTCCTTGAAAACGGTGCCGAAACTCGCGCCTCAATCATCAATGCCCTCTTCCCTCTTGGCATCAAACTCAACGCTGATGTCAATAATGCTATTGCAAGCTTCAAAGAAATCACTTCCGGTATCATCACTGCTGAGGATTCCGCAGTTCCAGTCTATGTCGAGCCGACCAACGAAGAAGTTATGATTATCCGCGATACTTATAAATTCTGCTAATTAATCTATGTATGTCTCAGATTTAATAGAAGAATTCTTAGAACATCTTGAAATCGAAGCTGGCCGCGCCAGTAATACTATCGACAACTATCGTCGTTATCTCGAACGCTTCTATGAAATAACCAGTGACATCCTCGGGCACGACCCAAAACCTGCAGAAATCACCTCGGAGCTCTTACGCAAATATCGTCTTCGTCTCAATCGTCTAGTTTCTCCCAAAGATAATTCCAATCTAACCGTTATTACGCAGTCCTATCATCTTATTGCACTACGTGGTTTTCTCAAATATCTTGCTCGTCGTGAAATAAAATCTCTCGATCCTTCCCTCATTGATCTTCCGCACGTCATTCGCAAACAAGTCACTTTTCTTCATTTTGATGAAGTTGAAGACATACTAAATGAAATTGATCTCTCCACCACAACTGGACTCCGCGACCGTGCTATCATTGAGCTTCTTTATTCTGGTGGCCTTCGTGTTTCCGAGCTAATTAGCCTCAATCGCGATAGTATTAATCTCTCCCGTCGCGAATTTGTTGTCCGTGGCAAAGGTAGCAAAGATCGCCCAATTTTCATCAGCGAAACCGCCGCAAATCGTGTCCAAGATTATCTCGATTCTCGCACCGATTCCCTTCCAGCACTTTTTCTTAATCACAGCAAGCGAGATAACGAAGTCGACACTTCAGGCAACTACCGCCGTCTCACTTCTCGCTCCGTTGAGCGTATTGTTGAAAAATACGCCAAGCTTGCCGGCATCACCAAGCACGTTACGCCACACACCTTACGTCATAGTTTTGCTACCGATCTACTTATGAATGGTGCCGACCTTCGCTCTGTTCAATCGCTCCTCGGCCATGCTGACGTTTCCACTACTCAAATTTATACCCACGTCACCGACGCACACCTCAAAGATGTTCACGAAAAATTTCATTCCGAAACTAATTAATGCTAATAGCTTGAACGATTTACTTTATCATTAAAATGTTCGTCTAAGTATTCAAACAACGTCAATCTCGCACCGTTCCCCACTACCGTTGTGTTTACATTTACACTTTTCCCATATTCATCTACACCAGTAATTGCTACGCTATTGCCATTAATCACATACCTTCTCCAAGCTACAGGCTCACCATTGCCAGTCACACTACAAGTCGTTGAACGACTTGATTTCTCACCGTTATAAACCTTTACATCAACTATCGCATATCCAATATTTTGTGTTTTATTACTATAATTTTTAACATAGTACGAATAGCTTTTACCGCCCGCCGTATTTAATTCTGTGATTTCTTCATACATTCCATCACTCGTTCGGCAAGAATTAGACTTATTATCGTACGAATCGTTATTAAGATATGCCAAGACCTTCCCAGTAGATTTATTGATATACAAATTACTATACCAAACCTCAAATCCTTTCCCATTATCATCGGTACCTGAAATATAACTATCAAGATCCGCATACTGCCCTACGCCACTTGGGCTCACCGTAAAGCTTCCTTTTCTCGGACTAGAACTTGGGTCACTCGGCCACCAGTTTAACACTACTGAAATATATTGGTTAGACATATCCCAAGCTGCATACACCGTTGGGTTCATACTTTCCGTACACCCATTGCTGCTTAACGCGCACATTGTCACCGTTACCGTTGGGCGCCAACTTACCGAACCTGTATCTGGCGATGGGTAAGTCCATCCCATAATTTTATAACCAGTTCTTTTCGGCATCCTACTGTCACTCGCATTATCGCCTAAACCTTTTACCTGCACATTTTGTGTACCTACGCCTACCGTAATATTTTCCGTTGTCGTCGTTTTCTCTAATCGTCTATCCCCCTCCCAATACGAACCACCATTTGCGTCATAAGTCACTGTCATCAAACACTGATCCACTGCATAAATTGTCGTATTTTCATTCTCCTGCGCATAAACTTTACCGACGTCAACTTTTGTTTCCCACGTATCCCCATGTTTTTCACCACGTCTATCTACAGACGAACAAGCAACTGTACCCTCTGCTGGATTTTGCGTTGAAAAACCAATAATTTCCTGCGCTACATTATCAGAAACTTTCACCGTTACCTCATCAAAATCATGTTCCCCTTTATCTTCTGCCGTTGTCACAACTTCAATATCGCCGCCATGGTCACCCAAATCCAAATGCACTTGAAAAGTAGACAATTCGTAATCTACCACATGCATATCTGGGTCATAAAGTCTAATCACTGTTGAGATTGTAGATGGCGCATTCGCCCCCAAACCATACCAACATGACCTAATATAAAAATCATAATAAGTCCCGCCTTTTGTCGTACCGTCTTCCTCTACTATCACCGAACCAGGATCGTACACAGCCACTACGTATATGCCTTCTGCACTTGTTAATGTATCACTACTGGCACTTCCAGCAAGCGTATCTGCTTCTCCGTCAAAAAGTAACCTTGGGTAAAGCGATGTGGCTTGAAACGGTAGCGTATCTGCTTGTGCTTTCGCCAAAGCATTGTTCGTATCTGTGCCCAACTTCTGTGTATTCACAACAAAAGCATTCTGTTTATAAATACTATTTTCATTCTCCTTATCATATAGCTCCGCACAAGTTGCCGGGCTATATTGAGTTAAATCAGCAGTAATTTCTGTTTCTTTTTTTGCACGCGCTATAATATTTTTCCATAATGTCGTATATTCGCCAGTCACCCCCGCGCTCTTCTCTGCCGTATATGATGAATGAATAAATCTTAATGCTTCTGCTTGTTCATCAATCGTATTGCGTGCCATTGTTGTCTCAAGTGCCGTTTGTACATTTGATGTTCCGCCATTCATCACTGCAACAACAGAAATCGCCACCAACGAAAAAATTCCAATCGCAAACATCACCTCAATTAAAGTATCACCAAATTTCCAACCTACCCTTTTTCTCATATGCTTATTTTACCATACTTAACAATAAATCTGCAAACATCAAACTCAGCATAAAACCCGCCACCATAAAAGGTCCAAAATAAATTTTTTGTTTTCGTTTATTTTTCCCCTTCAATTGCGGAAGCATTATCCCACAGCCCAAAAAATTTGCCAAACACAATGCCACTAACGCCAACCAACTATTACCCAAAACCGCGCCCAGTATCATTCCTAAAATATAATCACCATCTCCCACCCATTTTCCTTTAGAGACCAAATATAACACCAAATATACTCCTCCAAATATCGCTACCGCCCCCACAAGGTTCAAAACTTCTTCCCCTGCAAAACTACTTTGCACCAATCTCAAAATCGCTATACCTCCTGCCAGCACTACCCCAATCCATAATACAAAATTTGGCAGCTCACCAAACATTCCATCATAAATCGCCAAAAAACCTGCCGCTAGAATTATTAACAGCATCATTACTGCCTCCACATACCACCATCCGCTCATTACGCCAATTTTTGCCCAATAAACAATT
>JAZUGS010000010.1:0-2480 GCA_045641305.1 Candidatus Nanosyncoccus sp. | reverse complement strand
TCATTTTTTCTTCCTTTCTTTAATTTTTTCTTGGACACTATTAATAATATATTCGGCTCCAATTTTGCCACTTTTACCTATATTATACACCGAATCATTAACTAAATCCGTGATTTGCTTCTCATACTTCTTAGGAGATTTTAACAATTTTTCAACTACTTTATCGATATTTTTCACGTCCTTTAAATCGACACTTTCACCTATAATTTCACGTGCCCAAATTGTCTGTGGCTCTATTTTTAATTTTTTGTACTCTGGGTTCATAACTTTCATTGGCGTATTTACCGAAATTACTGGCCTCTTTGTCGTATATGCGTATTCAAAAGCAATTCCAGACCAGTCCGAGATCAAAAGATCCGCGTCAAATACCGAGCTTGTATTTGAAAAATCCGTTTGAATAGTAATATTTTTCGAAGCCTGATATTTTTCCTTCATGCGTTCGAAATACTCTTTCATATGTCGAACTTGCTGTGGGTGAGGGCGTACAATCACATTATATTTTTTTCCATCAAGCGCGTTTAAGATTTTTTCCAAGCACAAATCAATGATATTGTCTTTTTGCCAAGATGGTGCAATCATGATCGTTTTAGCATCGCTAGATTTTTTCTTTGACTTTTTATAATCGCGTAACATATCATCATAAAGACAATATCCCCAATTCACAATCTTGCGGTTATTCAGTCCGTAAATCTTATTTTCTGCCTCAAGTTCTGCGGTTTGGTATTGTCCAACCGAAAATACCGTATCATAATGCGCCATTGAGCCTGTGCGCTGAGTGAGATTATTACTATCCATGCCATGCGGCAACCAGATATATTCAATATCTTTACGAATATAGCTACGCTTAATATGAAAATTCTCGATATCCGGCATCGTCATTACTACCACATCGGCATCCATCTTCATCATTAAAGTGATTAGCTTTTTCTCCTCGATATAATACGGCTTAATGTGCTTATTTTCCTTGGCGAGCTCAAAAATATTATCGTTGTAGTCGCTAGTAATATAATGGATGGTTAAGTTTGTATTTTTCAAAATATATTCAATAATTCCTCGGAAATATTTATAAAAACCATTATTTTCTGAGTAAAATACCAAATGTTTATTGGCTACCGAGAAAAACTTTTTATAGTCTGCCTTTTCTTTCTTAATCTGCTCCGGAGTACGTTTATTGTTTTTACTGAGGTCTTTGAGTTCCTTCAGCTCTTTTCGTGATGCCTCAAGCGCTGCATAGTCTACATGTTTCTTCGGGTTAATAAAGATATTAAGTAGCCATTGCTGCAAAATAGCAAGCAAATTACTCGCTGTCCAATACAAAGCCACACCAGCCGTAACGAAAGTACCAAGATATAGTGATAATCCTACAGATAGTACTAGCATACCCCATTGGCTTGCTTTGGATTGTTCGGCCTGTAGCACATTCATGACATTCTGCGCAATGCAAAGTGCAAATGCCGACAAGCCAGCAATAATTGGGATCCAAATCGCCACCCCGCCATTTTCTGAGGCAATCCAAGTAAGATCAAAACCAAGGAAATTAAAATCAAGATTTTCTACACCAATATAGAGACCAGGATTTTTAACAATCTCCACCACACCAAGAAGCAGTAAAATTTGCACTACCAAAGGCACCAGGGAAGCAAGGGGATTATATTTATATTTTTTATAAATTTTCGTCTCAGCATCTGCAATAGCATCTTTATCGCCAAAGAACTTCACTTCGTTTCTATTAATCTCTGGCTGCATTTTGACCATCTTGATTGAGTTTTTCTGGACCCAAATTGAGATTGGTAACAAAATAATCTTACTGGCGAGCGTAAACAAGATAATCGCTACGCCATAATTGCCACACAAATCATAGCAAACTTTCATTATCCAGCCGAGCGCTTGAACAAAAATCATAAATCATATACCTTTCCGGTGGGTTGCAAAGTTTCTTTCTCCCACGCTTTACCCTTCTGTTCATATTCTATCATATGCTCCTCCGTTTTCCACCCATTATAAATCATAATTCGTGTCCTGCCACTATTTCCAATGTTCGCAAATAATTCAGTAGATTTCTTTCCAGCTAATAACCCATCATAGGCCTCATTTAAGTCTTGATACCAAATCGCTTTATCGGATGTATAAAGACTATGATGCTCGTCGTAGCCTTTAATATAAAGAATCGGATTTTGCTGTTTACCAGAATAACCATGATCTGCCATAACTATAACAGCTGAATCGTCGTATATTCCGGCTTCTTTTAAGCGGTCCATATATGCCTTAATTAACTTAAGGGTCGCATGGCATTTTATTTCGTATGTACCATTTTCAATTTTATTGAAATTCTCATCAATATCATATGGCACATGCGAACCCTCTACATGTAAAAACTGGAAATAGTTTTGATCTTGGAGTGATAATTTTTCTGTAGTTAAATTTTGGTAATTTGGAGTGTCATACCAATTAAATACGGCGTCTTCGCTTAGCACTTGCGT
>JAZUGS010000009.1:0-10172 GCA_045641305.1 Candidatus Nanosyncoccus sp. | reverse complement strand
TGCTTTACAAGTTAAACAATTGTAGTATAATATAAGAGTTACGTACTCGGAAAGAGGAATATAATATATGGCAAAAAAAGTTATCGGCAACCTTAAGTTGCGCGTTCCAGGTGGCAAAGCCACCGCAGGCCCTCCGGTCGGATCAACCCTCGGCCAATGGGGTCTAAATATGATGGATTTTATCAATCCATTCAACGAAAAAACCAAAGAGTTCATGGGTAAAAACGTCATCGTTCACATCCGTGTTTACGAAGACCGCACCTTCGATTGGACTTGTCTTGGTCAACCAGTCGACGACCTCATCCGTGAGGCTATCAAGCTCGACAAGGGTTCTGGCAAGCCAAACACCGAAAAGGTCGGCAAAATCACCCGTGCTCAGCTCGAAGAAATTGCCAACAAGAAGATGGAACAACTCAACGCAATCGATCTTGAAGGCGCAGTCAAAGTTGTCGCTGGTACCGCCCGTTCTATGGGTGTCGAAGTTATCGACTAATACCATAGCCATAACCACAATCAACCTTGCCAAAACTCTCACTTTTTGGTATAATACACACATTATCAATTCAATGTTGGGAGAGGTCTCTGCCTCGTTATCACCACAGAAAGGAATCACATGGCTGACGAAGAAGTCAAGCAAACTACTAAGCAACCAGAAGCCGAAGAAAAATTCGCCAAATCTGGCAAAAAATCCAAAAAACATATTGAAGAAGTTAAAGCTGAAGCTGAGCGCCAAGAGCGCAAAGCCGAACGCGCCGCTGCTGATGAAGCCGCTGCAAACAAACCAAAAGGCGAAAAGCCTATCACTCGCTCCAAATTAGAGCGCCGCGGCAAAGCCTATCAAGAAAAAGCTAAACTTGTTGAAAAAGGCAAAACTTATTCGTTGAAAGAAGCTATCGAAAAAGCTATCGAGACCAACACCGCTAAATTTGATGCTACCCTCGAAGCTCACGTCCGCCTCGGCGTTGATCCACGCCAAGCTGACCAAAACATCCGTACTACTCTCGTCTTGCCAAACGGCAACGGCAAAACTATCCGCGTCGCCGTCTTTGCTCCACTCGACGTCTGCAAAGCTGCTAAAGCTGCTGGTGCGGATATCGCCGAAGATGAAGAATTCTTAAAAGCTCTAGAAAAGGGAACTATCGATTTCGACGTTCTTATCTCTACCCCTCAATACATGCCAAAACTTGGTAAATTCGCTCGTCTCTTAGGTCCAAAAGGCCTCATGCCAAATCCAAAAGCTGGCACCGTCACCATGGATGTCGAAAAAGCCGTCAAAGAATCCAAAGCTGGTAAAGTCGAATATCGCGTCGATAAACAATCCATCGTCCACATTGGACTTGGTAAAGTTTCCTTTGGCACCGATAAGCTTCTCGAGAACGCCAATGCTTTCTTTGATAGCCTAAAAAGCCAAAAACCAGCTTCGCTCAAAGGCACTTACGTAAAATCGGTCTTCGTCACCACCACTATGGGTCCATCAATCTCTATCGAAAACCTTTACAACTAAACATAAATATCATAAAATAAGCTCATGGAAAACTATGAGCTTATTTTAATGATTGCTGTAGGTCTTGCTCTTGCACTCTTCGGCTATCGCGTCAAAAAAATCGCCTTCTTTGTTATTTGGTTTATCATCGGCTACCAGCTTATGACTTATTTCCAGCCCACATTAAATACTTGGGTTCCACAAATCGCCAACCAACCTCTCTGGCAAACATTATTACCTATTGCGGGCGGCCTACTGCTATCACTAATTGGCTTTTCAATCGAAAAACTCTGCGTCGGCGGCATCTGTTTTTGTCTTACCATGGTTATCACGGTTAACTATTTTGGTAGCGAAATGCAAACTCTCGCCATTGCCGCCGTTATCGGCGTCATCCTCGCCGGCCTAGCCGTTACGCTCATCAAACCAGCCTCCATCGTCGCCACCTCAATCGCCGGCGCCTATGCACTCACTCTTGCCGCCGAAATCCTCTTTCCAGAAATCAACCACGCTACAATGTTCTTCCCAATTCTTGGCGGTATTTCCGCGTTCGGCGCCATCTTCCAGTTCATTACCACGAAACGCTTGCAATAAACTCAAAAATTTGATATAATAAAAAGAGTTACCAAAGACAGCGACGGGAGCCATCAAATCTCCTTAATTATGTCGCCGAGGCAAATTCTTGTAAAATTTGGTGACGCTATTTAACAATTAGCTAACTAAATATAATAAAACCAAAGGAACTTTTTATGGCAATTTCAAAAGATAAAAAGACTACATTGGTTGCTGATTTAACCGAGCTTCTTTCCGACTCCAAAATGGTCGTTTATGCCAAATATCAAGGCTTGACTGTTGCCGAGCTCCAAGAACTCCGTAAACTCGCTCGCGAGTCCGATATCAAAATCAAGGTCGTGAAAAACCGCCTCTTAAAAGTAGCAATGAATCAAATCGCTGCCTACAAAGATACTGAAACTACCGGTCTTACCGGTCAGCTTCTCTATGCTGTTGGCGCCGATGAAGATTTCAACGCTGCCAAAGTACTCGCAAAATTCGCTAAGACTCATACCGCTATGGAACTCGTTGGTGGTTTTGATGCCGCCGGCGCTAGCCTCTCCCAGGCTGAAGTTACCGCCCTTGGTAATCTTCCAACCAAAAACGAGCTCATCGCTCAGGTTGTGGATACTCTTCTCTCTGGTATCAACGGTGTCGTCTCTGGTCTCGAAAATCGCGAACAAAAAGCAACCGAATAATTATTACCAATTTAATCTCATAAGGAACTATTATGGCTACCGATATTAAAAAATTGGCCGAAGAACTCGTCAATATGACCGTTCTTGAAGTCAATGACCTCAAAAACCTCCTCAAAGAGGAAT
This sequence comes from Candidatus Nanosyncoccus sp., assembly GCA_045641305.1. GTDB lineage: Bacteria > Patescibacteriota > Saccharimonadia > Saccharimonadales > Saccharimonadaceae > Nanosyncoccus. The sequence continues at coordinate 7,319 of JAZUGS010000009.1, read as the reverse complement.
ATGGCATCGAGCCAGCTGCAGCCGTTGTCGCTGTCCCCGCTGAAGGTGCTGCTGCCGATGAAGGCAAATCTGAATATGATGTCGTCTTGAAAGACGCTGGCGCTCAAAAGATCGCCGTCATCAAGGCTGTTAAAGAAGCTACCGGACTCGGTCTTGGCGAAGCCAAGGCTATCGTCGATGGTGCTCCTGCAACCGTCAAAGAAAAAGTTGCTAAAGCCGACGCCGAAGCTATGAAGAAAGCTCTCGAAGAAGCTGGCGCAACCGTCGAACTCGCTTAATTATTAAAAAACAGTTAGCTAATTTGTTGCAAAAATCCCCCTCAAACGGGGATTTTTTGTTTTTTTTACAACATTTTTCTCACCACCGCTGTTAAACCTGTGGAAAACCAAAAAACAATCTGTGGTATAATAATAAACATGAAGAAAAAAATCTTTTACGTCTTTATGTCATTTCTTGTCGCATTTTGTACGACCATAAGTCCAGCTTTCGCCGATGACATTCCCACTTCCGAACGTCCGTCAGTCTGGATTCAGCTCTCACCCGTCCTCAAAAGTTTTGAGCTTTCCCCAGGCGAAGACGCTGAGGATACTTTCACCGTCCAAAACATCGGTTCTGGAACTTTCTCGTATAAAGTTTACGCCGCACCATATAATATCACTAGCGAACAATATGACGCAGACTTCTCTCAAGACACCGCCTATACACAAATTTCACGCTGGGTTACCTTCAAAGATGCCGATGGCAATTTCTCCGAATCTGCGACCTTTACCATCGAACCCGAAGAGCTCCAAGAAATCGCCTTCCGCATCAATACCCCCGAAGATCTTCCCGCCGGCAGTCAGCATGCTATCATCTTTGCCGAATCCCTCAAAAAATCCGAAGTCCAAGGTGTTTCTGCCGTCTCGCGTGTCGGGCTCAACCTACGCGCTGTCGCTCTCGGCGAAACCAACAAATCTTCTGCAATTACCGATTGGAACACCCCTTCCTATCTCCCATCCGGCAACATCAACTCTAGTATTTTGGTCAAAAATACCGGCAACGTCGACATTGCTGCCGGATATGACTACACGATTGAAAATATTTCCGGTAAAATTCTTTACGAAAAAAATAATGCCCTCGATGTCCTCGCCGCTACCAACCGTCGCTTTGACTTCGAATGGGAAGAAACTCCTCTCGCAGGTATTTTTAATGTAAAACTCACCATCGCTGCAGGCAATAGCACCGAAACCTACTCACAAATTGTCGTAGTCTTGCCGCCAGCGATTATCGTTATTACTGTTCTTACTGCAGCATTCTTCATTATTATGCTCATCTTGTTCATCCGCCACCGCCGCAGTCGCAACATTGTTTATTAAAACTATTTCTTAAACTTATTGATTTTCTTAAGACGTTTCTTTTTGATAATCTTCCAAATAATACCCCAAATGCCAACAACGACAGCTAGCCCAAACACCACTACTAGCCATACCGGAATAACTATCACTGTTCCAGTTTGTTCAGAAGTTTCATCAAGCAAAGAGACATTTTGTGTTACATTATAAATACCCACCCCTTGCCATTCATTGGTTAAAAAGCGTGTCGTCTCTGGGAACATCACAGACGGCTCCGCAGTCTCCGCATCATCGTATAAAATCTTGTGCGAGAAAAAATCTACTACCCGAAAGGTATCATTTACATAAAAATCCAAATTGCCAGTATTTTCGGCTTCAAAATGAGCAGTAAACCCATCACCGATTACTACGGCTGGGATTTCATTGTTCAAAATTTTACCCTCAATCACATTTTCGCCAGCAATTTGAGCATACAAGCGCATAGCAATCGCTCCAACCGTTGCCAAATGGCTAGAATCAATGTTATTTGACCAAAATTGCGCTGCAAGTATCGCATATTGTCCACCAGATGGTGCATCTTCTGGTACTTCAACCCGAAAGGGAACCGTCACCGACTCCCCTACGGGCACCGAAAATCTACTCCCTTCGGGGAATTTAATCCAATCCACAATCTTAGTGCGGTTAGTCATAGTCGAGAGGTTCAAATCATAATTTTCACCCTCCACAGACAATGGCTCTGGCACCAAAGAAGTCTCCATTACCTCATCGCCGAGATTAAAGATCGTAATTTCAAGATCAACCTTGTCCCCCGCACCAAGAGAAATCTCTTGTTTCAAGGGAGTAATACTCGCACGCGTAGTCATAATATTACTCGTTTAGAGCGGCTGTTATCTGAATAAGACCACGGTAAGTGCCGGCTACTTGGCCAGCATTAGCTACCGCGCCAATAATCAATCCAGCATCAGCGCCATCGGCCGTACCAGTTCGCGAAACAATCGTTTGATATTCTGTAGTTAGCCCCATATAGCCAGTACCGGCTGCGCAAGTAACGCCTGTCGCCACCTTACAACCAATACCCCAACCAGAGCTAGTAGTTGGCATTACTTTGCCACTAATAGCGGGCAACTCATAAATCGTGCCGCCTGGCGCGGCATATTCTAGATTTGGTGCTTTTGTATATGTATAAGATTCAGCCCCTTCACCATAAGTACCATTAACAGCTTTAACCTTTAAAGAATAGCCCTTCAAATTATTTGTAGATACGCTAGTTTCAAGATCCGCAGAAGTCACTGCCGTGCCAGGCTGAATCGTAAAAGCCACCGGATTAGCATATTCAAATTCTAGCACCTGCGCTACATCTACCGTAACTCGTACATTTGCCGATGGCGCAGTCCCATGAATAGTTTGTATTGTCATAACCTTATTATAGAAAATGCAAAGCGAAAAAGCAAGAGCTTTTCGGTATTTTGTATTATAATAGTATTAACCACTTTTGGACGTCATAGTGGAATCCAAATACGTGGTTATTCGGAGGTCCAGAAGCCCCCTCGCGCAAAGTGAGGTTCTTAGTATGCGTAGTTCCAAGGAATGCAGCATCATCAAGCGGCTTCTACGGCGCCGTTATACTTAGTTCGCGGTGGGAACTTCAACAACTCTAATGGTAATCTGAACAATCAGGGCAGCAACATGAACTACTGGTCTGCTACTGCCAGTTCTGGTACCAATGCTTACAATCTGAACGCGAACTCGAGTGATAACTGGAATCCGCAGAACTCAAACTCTAGGGCGAACGGCTTTAGTGTTCGCTGTGTACTTCGCTAGTTAGGCGTCTCTCTTCCGGGGGGTTCCGTGTTCGCGTTCCCTCCCGGACCTCCCTCATTTATAAAATCACGTAACTCAATCCATGGGAAGCTTATTCTAGCATCTTTAAATAACTCGTCAATAAAGAAATCTCCGTCCAAGTATTCTAAATGTCCAACATACGAAACAATCTGTTCCATACTCGCTTCATGCCTTTTATACATATCCAAAGTTTTACGAAAATTATTTCTAAATCTTTCATCTGGATAATTTTTACCAGGAAACACCATCGCTCCTAAAAACGAAATTCCATATTTTGAATTCTTATAAATTCGCTTTTCAGGGTGCAAAGTCAATCTCATGCTCTTTAAAAAATCTTCCATCACTGCAACATCACGCTTTACTTGCTCATATTGATGCTCTGGTATCACAATAAAAAAATCATCAACATATCTACCGTAATGTTCATAGCCTAAATGATATTTCACAAACCTATCAAATTGATCCATATAAATATTTGATAGCAATTGGGACGTTAAATTGCCGATTACTATACCACGTCCTTTAGGTTGACATCCTAAGCATTTTGTAGCGGCCACCTTCTGCCAATATTCTGGAGGACTCATAATATGTACCCCCTCAGTCGGATCATCAAAAATTATCTCATGCCACAAGAATTTTAAAATTCGATAAATTTCACCATGCTCAGGAAATTGACGCTCAAGCCCCCACATCGCCCGTTTATATAATAAATCATGATCCAAACTCATAAAATATCCCCTTATATCAAGCTTTATTATATAGGCCTCATTTTTGTAATTATTCGTTGCGCTTCGAATATGATGTACGAGTCTTCGCATACCAAACAAAGTACCCTTACCCCTTCTACAGCTGTAAGAATCATAAATAAATCGTTTATCCCACCAATCCGCCACCAAATCATAAATTAAATGATGCACAATCCTATCGCGAAAAGGTGCCGCAAAAATCTCACGCACTACTGGATTGAGCGAAATAAAAGTAATACCAGCTGTCGGTCTATAAGTACGCCTCATTATATCGCGTGCTAAAATCTCAATATTTTTGGCTGCATTCAGTTCAAAAACATGTTCATCGTGCGTATCGCGTTTACCTTTCCTTGCCTCAATATATGCACGATACAATCTATCATATAGCCATTCTTCGCTAAAATTTTCCGGCATCCCCAATAACCTTGCTATATTTCAATTGTTCATTCTTCCCACTTTTTGATTGGTCTAATCTACCAGCTTTATTAGCTTTCTCTAAATCACTCATCGATTTTGCCAATGCACGCACTATATCGATATTAAAACTTATCGTTGTTATTTCTAATTCATTGATAATTGTCATTAAATCAAGTGCCTCTTGTAGTAATTTAATGCTTTCATTAAAAAAATCCGCCGCGAGGATATCTCCACGCGCGTATTGCAAATAAATCTTCATTATTTTCTCTAGAGTCCTTACCAAATCTCCACCCACGGTCTCACGATTCACAGGATCGCCTTTCCGCACAAATTCATAGACCCTTTTCATCGTCTGTCGCATAGTGGAATAATATTTCGGTCGCTGATCGGTAATTTTAATAATTTCGTTAAACTCTTCTCGTTTCACTCTGTCCAACTGTTCAAATTTCTCGATTTCATCAGAAGAATAAGGTCTAGCTAATTGGAAAATCACAATCCTGTTTTCCTTATCTATATCAATAGGCTTTGCCCCAATCAAAGACAATTTTAGCGACAAATTTTTTACATTATTTACAGACACTATACCTTGCGGAAATTTGAAATAAAAATCCCTGTCATTTTGGAGCTTTGGTGATAGACCAATTCTTGGCCCGATATCGTAATAATAAAACAATGCCGAACGACCACCTATTTTATACCAACCATTTGTTGAAGCAAAAACAATCAAAGACGACGTATTATCTTTTTCAAGTTCAAACACTTTCTCTTTCGTTTTCTTTGCTTTTGCATGTTCAGACCTTTTTTCCTCCATCTTTTGCACAGCAACACTATTATTTTTATTAGCCATATTTATTTTTTCCTTTTCTTTTTATTCAGGAGGTCCGGGAGGGAACGCGAACACGGAACCCCCCGGAAGAGAGACGCCTAACTAGCGAAGTACACAGCGAACACTAAAGCCGAACGCCCTAGAGTACGAGTCCTGCGGACGCCAGTAATCACTCGAGTCCGCGCCCAGACGGTAAGCATTGGTACCAGAACTGGCAGTAGCAGACCAGTAGTACATGCCGCCCTGATAGAGCAGATTACCACTAGAGCTGTCGAAGACCCCACCGCGAACTAAGTATACCGGCGCCTTTTCGGCATTATCAGTTCTAAGAGAACTGCCTACATAATAACTCGTAATAGAAGTCCATGATTTAGCACCACTACCCAATGGCAATTGCCAGCCTTTGGGACAGATCGAATCGGTAGCATTGTTGCCGCCTGCAGTAACGGATACTCCAGAACCAGCCGTTGCCGCAGTCCAGTTATAAAAATTACCTACTTTATAATGTTGACATTCTTCACTAGTGTGTTTAGCCATGCAAGCGGCTAAATTTGCATATTTATCGGATCCAGCGCCATTTGACGTAGTGTTGTCACCATAATACCATGTGCCATTCGAATAACTTCTATCTTCACTCGAACTAACGAGATGAGAACCTTGGGCAGTGGAAGTGTCACTAACCGGCTCCCAAGTTTTTATATTCTCCGGGTTTTCAATATATGCAGTATACCCCAAATCCGTATTCTCACTCGTTAACGCAACTTCACCCTTATTTGTTAGTGGATTTAAAGCTTTTTTATCTTTAAAAGAAAGTGCCAAATTCTGCGTCATCCAACAATTACCATCTTTAAGTCTAGATACCATATAAGTATTACCATCACGAGTATCAATTAAGGACTTTGTAGCCGTAAAACTACTCGATGCCGCCGGTGCCGATGCACATATCTCCTGCGTCATGCTTTGCATATCAGTAACACTAGACCAATTTTTAGTTTGTGTCGAATTTGGAACTGCTGACAGCACAATCGTATCTACATAAGTACCTGCCGCCTTTTGCGTATCCACACGCGCACCGATTGTCAAATTCGTAGTAGCATCTTCATCATCCAGTGACGTTGGTCCCTCCGTATATTTCAACATTGTTCTAGCATACTCAACACCATGAAATGTTCCGGTATTAGTTGCCGCAACATAATCCGTACTATATCCCCAAGAGTTATTGGTAAAATCTATCGTATCGCCATCCACAGACCAAGTCTTAGCACTATTATTCACAATGTTTGATAGTGCCGCAATCGTATGTGATGCGGAATCCGTATTTACTAAATTGGTATCACTATCAAGATCGGCAATATAAAGAATGTAACCATTCGGCACGTTCGTAGATACCGAAACAGATGTCACTGGGCTAGTCTTTAGCCTACTATAAGCCACATCTTCTGGCGTAATCTCGACATTTATTTCATCGTTAAGCGAAAGTGAAATCAGGTCATAAACATTTACGCTTACTTTCGACGCCTGTGCCGGAATAGACGCATCTGCAGCATCAGCCGTCTCCAATCTCGGTGAGCTAGAAATCAGCCACCCCAAAGCAACAATTGAAGTTGCAAACGAAACAACGGACGCCGCAAAAAACGTCCTCATAATATTATCACTGCGTAAAACTCTTTTATTGACCTTCATACTTCTTATGATATACCACTTTTTCAAAAACCGCAAGCACTTTTTTATAAAATTATTTTGCAACACAAGCTTGCGTCTAAAATTTATTTGGTGTATAATATAAACATATTCGGGGATACCCGCCCACCCCAATTCTTGTTGGGGGACATTTTTTATCCAAAATATAATTTATGTAATCCGCTCCGTATTATTATATTTTGCAACCCCACAAGCTCATACAGTTGCAAAACTGTTTCAACCAATCATAGCTCAGTCATCATCCTAGGGGATGATTGAGCTTTATGTAGTATATTACATCAAACTTGTTTAACTCTGTCCACGCTACTCATGGTCGTGTATCGTATCTAAATTCAGTTCAATCCCAAAAAAAGAAAGTCCCGTACCTACTCAATGCAGCGTTGCCTGACGGACTTTCGATATCCTTATTATATCGTACTTACTACAAAATTTCAACTACATTTTTTTGCTTATCTA
>JAZUGS010000008.1:0-4075 GCA_045641305.1 Candidatus Nanosyncoccus sp. | reverse complement strand
AAACAATTTTTCTGATTCGTAATATCGCTCCGGATTGTTATGGTGGTGCAGAGTCTTATCAAGTGGAACTTGCTAAAATTCTTACAGAGCACGGTTATCAACCAATTATTTTTACTGCTTCGAAAAAATTACTCTCAGTCGCCAGACAAAACCATATCAAGGCTATCAAGGCACCATATAATAAGCATCAAAATTGGAGTGGTTGGCGTAATCTGCTTTTGCCAGTATATATAATCTGGCAGTTTCGCCTTTATTTTTGGTATAAAAAACAAATCACTCTCTACCACCCAGTCGCATTAGATATCCAATCGCGCGATGAATGGATTGCTACTACTCTTGCTGGCAAAACTACGCACACCAAAGTTCTCTGGACCGATCACATTGATTTTCGCACCTGGGTTTTTCAAAATATTAATCAACATGGCAAAAATTTCATCGGCAAATATATCTTAAAACTTTGCCATATTCCACACCGTATTATTGCTATTAGCGATTACGAAGCTGCATGGCTCAAGAAAAACGTTCGACATAATTTTACAAATCTTGTCGTAATTAAAAATGGAGTCACTGATCAGTTGCATATCTACAAAGATATCAAACCTGCCAGGCAAAGTTTTTGCTATGTTGGTCGCCTCATAGACTATAAGGGAATCAAGGAGCTAATCGAGGCGTTTAACAACGTCGCCATTAAATATCCTGCTGCCAAACTTAATATCTACGGCACTGGCCCAGATGCGGAAAAATACCAAAATCTTGCCAAAGAAAATTCTCAAATAATCTTCCACGGTCATACAAATGTTCCTCTTCAAGCTATATCTGAATCTGAGATTTTTATCTTGCCTAGCTATTACGAAGGTCTCAGTATTGCTCTTCTTGAAGCTTCCATGCTTGGCCACACTATCATTGCTACCAATATTGATGGTAATCCTGAAGTCGTCATTAATCAAAAGACTGGACTTACTGTTCCGCCAAAAAATATCAAAGCTCTCACTAATGCTATGCTCTATTTACTCGAAAATCCCGCGCTCTCTCATCAACTTGCCAAAAATGCTCGTGCCCACTATGAGCAAGATTTTGATTTTTCAAAAATTATCGAACAACAATTTATCCCCCTACTTGAAAATTAGTCCCACAACTTAGTATAGGCGTCCGCTACTTCGTCTGGCTTGCCATCTAACTTTACCTGGCCTTTTTCAATCAAAATTGCTCTATCGCAATAATCGCGAATATTTTGCATTGAGTGCGTCACTAAAATTACTGTTTGGTTACCATGCAAGGACTCAAAATACTGTTGGCATTTTTTCTGAAAAGCTGCATCGCCCACCGCTAGCACTTCATCAAGTAATAAAATATCACCTTTAGCACGGATCGCAATTGAAAAGGCCAACCTCACTTGCATACCCGAAGAATAATTCTTGAGTTTCTGATCTTGGAAATCTTCTAGTTCCGCAAATTTCCAAATATCTTTATACATTTTATCCATTTCTTCATTTGAAAAACCAAGCATTGCACCATTAAGATAGACGTTTTCGCGACCTGTTAGTTCGGGGTTAAAACCTACGCCAAGCTCGATAAACGGCACTAGATTGCCGTCAATCATAATCTCGCCTTTTTCGGGATAATAAATTCCTGCCAAAGTCTTAAGCAGTGTAGATTTGCCAGAGCCATTTCGCCCCACAATTCCTACGAATTCACCTTTTTTAATCTCGAAACTCAGTCCGCGCAAAACCTTTTGCTCAGTATATCCTTTAATCCCACGCAGACGATTAAAGAAAGCCTGTTTTAGCCCGAATGCCTTCTCTGTCGGTAAGCGAAAACTCTTGTGTAGATCAGATACTCGAATCGCAACATCTTCATCAGTATTTTGTTCTATTCTAGTTCCAATTTTACGTTCACTCATTTAGATATCCTCCGCAAAGAACTTTGATTTTTTTCTAAAATACAATGCCGCAAATATTAATACTACCACTACAAGGATGATAGGTAATACCTTAGCCCAAGTACTTCCCACAAAATTCCAAGTTGTAATAGTTTCAGAGGTGATTAAATTATAGCGAATATCTTGAATTGCTTGCGAAATTGGATTCATTAAAATTACCTTTGCAGCTAGTTCACTAGTTTGTGCTACCATTGAAATCGGATAAATAATTGGCACCGCATAAAATAACGCTTGAATAATTACATCCCAAATCGAAGTAATATCGCGATATCGCACATTAATCGCGCCAAGTAGCATTGCGATTCCTAGCGACAGCGCATATAATTCAATCAAAGAGAGGGGAACTAGTAACCAACTCCAACTTGGCGTTACTCCGTTTATTAGTGCAAAAATAATAATTACACCAAGGTTAATCAGCATATTTATTACCGCTGTAAGAGTAGCCGATACTACGACAATATATTTTGGAAAGCTAATCTTGCGGAGTAAATCACCACGATTTACTATTGCCTGAATTCCTTGTGATGTACACTCAGTAAAAAAGCTCCACATTGTTGTACCGCAAAGCAAATATACTGGATAATGTGGAATATCATTCCCAATCTTTAGAAGTTTTGCAAACACAATATAAAGAATTGCAAACATCATTAGAGGTCTCAGTAGCGCCCACAAATATCCTAATACGGAACCCTGATACCTTAATTTAAAATCCGTTTTTGTCAATTCTTTGAGAAGCACACGGTTTCTCTTGTTTAAGATTCTCGGAATACTCATACTCCCCCATTTTATCATAAAATGCTATAATTGTCTTATGAACAAGATCCTAGTTACAGGCGGTACCGGTTATATCGGTTCGCATACAATTATCGAACTCTACGAAAAAGGTTACGAAATTGATATTTTAGATAATCTTTTCAACTCCAAAATTACCGTCCTCGATCAAATTGAAAAAATTTCAGGCAAACGCCCAGGTTTTCATCAGATTGATCTTCTAGACTATTCTGCATTAGACCGACTTTTCTCTGAAAATCAGTATGACATCGTGATGCATTTCGCCGGGCTCAAAGCTGTCGGCGAATCCGTTGTTAAACCTCTTGATTATTATGAAAACAATGTTGGTGGTACTATCAACTTGCTTAAATGTATGAAAAAGTATAACGTCAAGAAAATTATCTTTTCGTCATCAGCCACTGTTTACGGTGATCCTGGTGATCCAAAATATGTCGAGACAATGCCCACCGGTCAAAATCTTGCTAACCCCTATGGTAAGACCAAATATTTTATCGAAGAAATACTTAAAGATTGCGCGGTTGCAGATCCCGACTTCTCTGCGGTTTTGCTGCGCTATTTCAACCCAGTTGGCAACCACCCTTCTGGACTTCTCGGCGAAGATCCTAACGGCATTCCAAATAATCTTATGCCAATCATCATGAAAGTTTCTCGTGGTGACATTGCCAAACTTTCCGTTTATGGTAATGATTATCCTACTCCTGATGGCACTTGTCTTCGCGACTATATCCATGTTGTCGATCTTTCCAAAGGGCATGTTGCTGTTATTGAAAAAATGCAGCCAGGTGTTACCATCTATAACTTAGGCTCTGGCAAGACCAACTCTGTTCTCGAAATGATTTCCGCTTTCGAATCCGCTAGTAGTTCCAAATTACCATATGAATTTGCCCCACGTCGTGACGGCGATTTGCCAGAATTCTACGCCGATCCAAGCAAAGCCGAACGTGAACTAAACTGGCATACCGAGCTTACTATCGATGATGCCATGCGTGATACCATTAAATATCTTCAAAATGTCCAAGAATCCTAAAATTTCTATTATTATTGCTGCTTATAATGTTGCGGAATATTTGCCGGAATGTTTAAACTCCGTCGTATCTCAAACTTATGACAATTTCGAAGCAATCATTGTTGATGATGGTTCAACGGATGCAACTTCCAAAATCTGTGACGATTATGCCAAGCAATATCCGATATTTCGGGTTATTCATCAAAAAAACCAAGGACTCTCCGCCGTACGTAACCGCGGCATTAAAGAATCATCTGGCGAATATCTCGCCTTTGTTGATGGTGATGACTGTCTAGATGTTTATTATCTTGAAAAGCTTCTCGCTGCTATCATACACC
>JAZUGS010000007.1:0-33888 GCA_045641305.1 Candidatus Nanosyncoccus sp. | reverse complement strand
AGTATTCCGCCGCACCTTTGCTTCATCTTGAAGCCATGCGTGAAGCCAAAAAACGGGGAATTACCCGTTACAATCTTTGGGGAATTGTCGACACAAACGACAAAAAACACCGTTTCTACGGCGTTTCTGAGTTCAAACGTTCCTTCGGCTGCACAGAATTTAAATACACCCCGGCTCACGATCTCGTACTCAACCCCATCAAATATTCTATTAACTGGCTCGTCGAAACTGTCCGTAAATATCTACGCCACGTTTAAGCAATAAAAAACAGCGATGAATCATCACCGCTGTCCGGATTTTACAAAAGGCGTTAGCTATGAGAGCCCAACCGATAGTTGTGGCTATCGTGAACGCAGCGCTTAGCTGTATCCCTTTCAATTGTCAGCTTACGTCCTTTCGTCTCAATAAGTTCCACCATCATAGCATCCATACCAAAGGCACTAGCATAGTACCAGGTTTCCAGTATGCCGTCTCGATTAAACTCGAAGTGAAACTCATCATATCCCTTAACTCTGCCATCCGGCAAATAAATTGACTGGCAAACCACCAGCAATGTCGGGACATCATCGTCGCCCCATTTTTTTGCCGAGAACTGCATTTCTTGTTTTAACGCCTTGCGAATCTTGGACAACGGGAACATTCCACAGAGCCTCAGGCCCGTAATAATACTCTCGGAGAGTATAGCTTCTTTGTCCACATCTCTGCCCTTAAAGGCGCGCAACGTTACAACACTTTCGGGATTGGATTTGAGGAGACGTATCAACCTCTTGCAGATTTCCTTAATGTACGTACTTAGCTTCATCATGGTTATAACCCCCTTCTAAACATAAAAATTTTGAAGCTATCTACATTATAGCAAATTTTGCCATTTTTGTCAAGTAGTGTTACAATAATCATAAGCATAATTAAAGGAAAACAAAATGGCACATATTAATCGTCGTTATATCGATAAACACTGGCTAGTCTTTATTTTAAGGGGTGCGCTTGCACTTATCTTTGGCTGGCTCACACTTTTTTGGGGTGGTATCAACGACCTTTTTCTTGTAATTTCTTTTCTTAGTGTCTTTTTGCTCCTCATGGGCATTATTGACTCTTCTAGCGCACTCTATAATTCTACCAAAAAACACGGTTGGGTGAATTCTATTATTGACGCTGGTATCGATATTATCGCTGCACTTATTTTGCTCTTCCTCTCAAATGGAGACATAGTTTTCCAACTTGTCGTTATTGCAATTTATGTCTGCATCTCTGGCATTATTGATATTATCCATGGCTTCATCTCTACTGTTGACCCTACGGATCGTTTCATCCGCATTCTTACTGGTATTTGTGGCTGTATCATGAGCTTCGTCATCCTTAATGCCGGTAGCTTCGAAATTATGACCTTTATCCGTTTCTTTGGTGCTTATATGTTAATTGTTGGTGTTTCCAGCCTCATTTATGGCGTTCATAATCGCTCCCAAGAAGTCGAAGATCGTATTGCCCGCAAATCCATCAAAAAATCTACCACCAAGAAAACCTCGAAAAAGACTAAATAATATGCTATAATGAGGTCTCAAGGAGATCTTAAAATGAGCTATAAAGCCCCAACAAAAGCTATTATTACTGATGCTGGTTTTGCCAGTCGTTATCTGCCAATTACCAAAACCATTCCTAAAGGAATGTTACCAATTGGCAATCGCCCAATCATTCAATTAGTCGTTGAAGAATGTGCCTTATCTGGAATTCAAGAAATTATCATCGTTGCCACACCAGAAGGCAAGCCAATTTATGAAGATTATTTTAATAATCAGGTGCCACATATCGAACGCCAGCTAGCCTCACAAAACAAGCAGGATCGTTTTGAGCCCGTCAAAAAAATTTTTGCTTTACCAAAAATCACAGTCATTACTCAAGACCCATCACTACCATATGGCAACGGATCGCCGATTGCGTCCGCTAGGCCATTTATATCCGATGACGAGGCTTTCCTAGCTATCTATTCCGACGATGTTGTTTTTGGCACCCCAGCCGTCAAAGACTTAATGGATGCTTTTGCTAAACATCCAAACGCGACAGCCATTATTGCTGGTCAGTTAGTTCCGCACGAAGAAATTAAGAAATACGCCTCCATTGATTACGATACCACCACCGAAATCCTCAATGGTCTCGTCGAAAAACCAAAACCAGAAGAAGCTGCTTCAGACCTCGCCTCGTATGGTCGTTATCTATTAACTCCAGAAATTTTTGAACACCTCAAACCATCTGATACTGGCCTTGACAATGAGCTCTGGACAGCCGACGCTATTGCAAAACTTATCCCCACTGGACATGTCTATGTCAAAGAAACTAGCGGAACATGGATGACCACTGGTGACCCCAAAAACTACTTCTTTGCGCATCTTCAATATGTCATTGATAATGAATCTTATGCAGATGAAGTCAAAAAATATATCGCATCGCATTAAAATCATGATACAATAAGGAAAAGGAGTAAAAATATGAATATAGCCGAATGGATTTTAGTTGCGATTCTATCGCTCACTCTTATCATTTTCCTCATTCTTGGCATCGTCCTATTAGTTAAATTAATCGGTATCACCAAAGAGGCCAAAAAAATCATCATCAAAGGACAAGATATCGCTGAGAGCACTAGCGGCATCGTCAATAATGTTAAAGGTATGACCTCTATTGGCGGCGTTGTCCAAACCTTTGCCGATAAATATGTCGATCCTAAATTTAAAAAAGATTTTAAAGACGCTAAAGAAGCCAAAGAAACCAAGAAAACCACCAAGGCCAGCGAAAAAACCAAATGAGCGAATTAAAGCCTAGTGATTTTGTCCATTTGCATAATCACACTCATTACTCGCTTCTTGATGGTTTGACCAAAATCCCTGAGCTTGTCAGTTACGTCAAAGAACAGGGAATGGAAGCTGTTGCCGTTACCGACCACGGCACAATGAGTGGGCTTGTTGAACTCTATAAAACCTGCAATGACGCCGGTATTAAGCCAATACTTGGCTTAGAATCCTATGTTGCTGCACGCAAAATGACCGATCGTGACCCTGCCCATGATAAGCAACGTTTTCATATTACGCTCCTTGCAATGAACAATAAGGGGTTCGAAAACCTTTGTCGTATTATGAGTAATGCCGAGATTAACGGCAAATACTACAAACCTCGCACCGATCATGAAGACCTTGAAAAATACAACGAGGGAATTATCTGCCTTTCTGGCTGTATGGGCTCTGAAATTTCCGAGGCTATTCGTGCCGATGACGACAAACGCGCGCTTGAGCTCATCGATTGGTATCGCAACATTTTTAAAGATCGTTTTTATCTAGAAATGCAAGACCATGGCCACCCCGATTCACCAACACACAATGCCGAGCAAAAAAAAGTTAATGATTGGCATATGGCTCACGCTAAAGAATTGGGGCTGCCACTAGTTGTAACTTGCGATGCGCACTATATTCATCCAGAGGATCAAGACGCTCACGAAGTTTTACTTTGTGTTGGCACTGCATCTAATCTCTCAGATCCAAAGCGCATGACTCTGAAGGATTACGAACTTCACGTCATGCCAGCTAACGAAATTGTCGAGCGCTGGGGTAAAACCTGCCCTGAAGCCGTTTTGAATACTAAAGAAATTACTAATCGCTGTAACGTCGACCTTGAGCTAGGGCGCATTCTTATCCCAAAGTTCCCAGTACCAGAAGGCGAAACTGATAAAACATTCCTCGATAAACTCGTTTTTCGTGGCCTCACTTTTCGCTATGGCAACAAAACCGCCGAGGAAACCGCTGATATGCCAATCGAGGAATGCCGTAAAATCCTTACCGAAGTCGACAAGAATCGCAGCGAAGACACCAAAATCCTCCCACGTATCGATTATGAGCTCTCCGTTGTCGACAAAATGGGCTACAACGGCTATTTCTTAATTGTCCAAGACTTTATTATGTGGGGCAAAAACAAGGGCATCGTATATGGCCCCGGTCGTGGCTCCGCTGCTGGATCGCTTCTGGCCTATGCGCTACGTATCACCGAGCTTGACCCACTAAAGTATGATTTGCTCTTTGAGCGCTTCTTAAATCCTGACCGTATTTCTATGCCAGATATCGATACGGATATTCAAGATACTCGCCGTGACGAAGTTATCGAGTACTGTACCGAAAAATACGGCAAAGCTCGTGTTTCCAACATCGCTACATTTGGTAAAATGATGGCAAAAAACGCCGTTCGCGACGTTGCCCGTGTCCTAGAAGTTCCTTATGCCGAGGCCGATAAACTTGCCAAAATGGTCCCAGACCCAGTTCAAGGTCATCACGTGCATCTTGCTGATGCCATTAAGGATGTTCCAGATCTAAAAAATGAATATGAAACCAACCCCACTTCAAAAGAGGTCTTAGACTTCGCTTCCAGGCTAGAAGGCACCATCAGAAACCACGGTGTACATGCCTGTGGGGTCGTTATTGCACCAGATGATCTTGTTAAATTTGTACCACTTGAAGTCTCCGCCAAAGGACCAATCGCCGCACAATTCCCAATGGGCACCATCGAGGAACTCGGCCTTCTCAAGATGGACTTTCTCGGTCTTTCCAACCTTAGCGTCATCAATAATGCTTTGCGTATGATTCGTAAGGTCTATCACAACGACATCGATATGTATTCGGTGCCGCTTGACGACGAAGAAACTTACGAATTACTACAGCGCGCCGATACCACAGGTGTCTTCCAGCTTGAATCTGCCGGTATGAAACGTTATCTCCGCGACCTCAAGGCGACCGCCTTCGAAGACATTATCGCTATGGTCGCGCTCTATCGTCCAGGCCCAATGCAATTTATTGATAGTTTCATTCGTCGTAAACACGGCGAAGAGCCTATCACCTACCTTCATCCAGGCCTCGAAAACTCTCTCAAAAACACTTACGGTATCATGATCTACCAAGAGCAATTCATGCAGATTAGTAAGGAATGGTGTGGTTTTACCGGTGGCCAAGCCGACACTTTGCGTAAAGCTGTAGGTAAGAAAAAAGTTGATCTTATGAAAAAAGTTAAACCGCAGTTTATCGAGGGCGCCGTCAAAATCGGCGGAGCCACCGAAGAAATCGCTGAAACTTTTTGGTCACAACTACTCGACTTTGCAAACTACTGTTTTAATAAATCCCACGCTGCATGCTATGCTCTTGTTGCCTATTGGACGGCCTACCTTAAAGCTCATTACCCCGACGCCTTTATGGCAGCCCTCATGACCGCTGACATGCGTTGGACTGATCGTCTTGCTATCGAAATCGCCGAATGCAAACACATGGGATTAAAGGTCCTTGGCCCAGACATCAACGAGTCTTATGGTGATTTTGGTATTGTCGGTGGCAAAAGAACCATTCGTTTTGGTCTCTCTGGCGTCAAAAATATGGGCAAATCCCTAATTGAAGAAATTGTAATTCCCGAACGCGACAAAAATGGCCCGTTCAAGTCAATTTTTGACTTTGCTAAGCGTGTCGATAGCACCAAATTCAACAAAAAATCTTGGGAAGCCGCCATCAAAACCGGTGCATTTGACCGCTTTGGCTATTCGCGCAGCGACCTACTTTACAATCTCGAAGCTATCCAGGCTTACGGCGCTAAAGTCCAAAAGGATGTTAGTTCCGGTCAAACCGATCTCTTTGGCGCTATGGGCGATGCTGGCGCTGTTCCAGAACCAGACATCAAACCCGCACCAACCCAATATCCAGAAAAAGAACAACTTTTGTGGGAGCGTGACCTCATGGGGTTGTATCTCTCCTCCCATCCGCTAGATCGCTATGACACTTATTTTGACGAACAGACTCACCCGCTCTCGCTTATCACAGCCGAGAATAACAACAAGGTAATTACTGTTGGTGGTATTATTACTGCTGTTCGCACTATTTTAACCAAATCCAACACCAAAATGGCCTTTGTCAAAATTGAAAACAAAGGCGGCGAGACAGAAATTATTGTCTTTCCATCAACTTTCGAATCGTGTGGCGCAAAACTCGCAGTTGATAATGTTATTAAAGCAACGGGGAAAGTTAACGCCACTGATCGTGACGGTAATATTACTAGTGAGATCAAGGTTATCGCTGAGTCTATTGAAATAATTTCTGATGAAACTTTAGCAAATTATCAATCTACTGGTAGCAAGCTTCCTGAACCAGTTGCCGCTGCCGCTCCAAAAAAACGATATAGTAAATCTTCCGCCGAACGTGTTTATACCCGTAAAAACGAGAATTCCGCGCCTAATGTTTCTCCGAAAGCCACCGCCGAAGACACTCCGCGCGCACCAATTACTCCACCTAAAGACCCTCGCAAAGAGCGCCTATTCATCCTCATTGACGATCCTAGCAATACCGAAAATCTTACTGCTATTCGCCGTCTTGCCGATCTCAATCTCGGCTTCCAAGAAGTAATTTTAGTTCTAAAAGACGGGGAAGAAAAAACCCCGCTTCGTATGCCCTTCCACATTGATGCCAATCCGGATCTTCTCAAGAAGCTGCGAGATCTCCTCGGTGAAGACCACGTTAAACTTGCCTAATATGATATAATTACCTTATGAAAAAGGCCAAAAAACCGCAAGATTCCGTCACGGTTAATCGTCGCGCACACTATGATTATGAGCTCGGCGACGAACTTTCTGTCGGCATGACATTATCTGGCCTTGAAGTTCGTTCTATACGCGATCATCACGTTCAACTCAAAGGGTCTTTTGTAACTATTAGGAACGGCGAGTTGTGGTTAAATAACCTTACACTTGGAGCCGACACAGCTAGAAACATCAAACTCCTCGCCACAAAAAAACAAATCGCCGCACTCATGAAAGAAAAAGTCGCAGGATCCACCATTGTACCAGTCCGCCTGCTCGGAGGTAATCGTTACATAAAACTAATAATTGCCGTAGGCAAAGGTAAGAAGAAATACGATAAACGCGAAACCATCAAAAAACGCGACATTGACCGCGGGAGATATTCATGACCTTCAAAGAAGTTGAAAACGCCCGTGCGATATATCGCCAAAAACGCAGCAAAGCCACTTTTGTTTGTATTCTAATTTTTATTGTTCTTGCTTTTATGCTAAGTTTACTCTCACCATTCTTTTTGATTTGGTTTGGGGCATTTTATTTAATTATTGCCATTGCCATCACCTCATTTACCACTCGCAAAGAATATCAACAATATAAAAACAATTATAAAGCCTACTTTGTAGCAGCAAGTCTTGCCAAAGTTTTTACCAATATAAAATATAGTCATAGCGCCGGCCTCGACCCAAATGTCGTCCGCCGCACTATGACTACCGCCGATCGCTACAGTTCCAACGATTACATGACTGCAACTTATAAAAAAATTAATTTCGCTCAAGCCGATGTTCACATCGAGGAGGAACACACTTCAACTGATAGTGACGGGCATACTACAACATATTATGTAACCATTTTTAAAGGTCGCTTCTTAGTCTTCGATTTTAATCGCAATTTCACTACCAATTTGCAAGTTGCCAGTCGTCGTTTTTATGGATCGAGGCTATTTCACTCCGCAAATCACCTCAAGTTTGAGCGCATTAAAACAGAATCAAACGAATTCAACAAAAACTTCCGCATTTTTGCAGAAGATGGTGTTGATGCGCTCTATATTCTTGATCCTGCTTTCATGGAAAAAATTGAACAACTTTATCATGATTGTGGCCACGAGATTCTACTCACTTTCATCAATAAAAAAGTTTATATCGCCATCAACGACGGCAAAGATTCTCTAGAACCACCTAAAAGCACTCGCAAACCATTAGACGAACAAACAGAACTCGAAAAAGTTCAAAAAGATATTTTAGTAATCACTAATTTCGTTGACAGTCTTGATCTCGACCGTTATTTTAAGGAACAAAAATGAAAATATATTCGTGGAATATCAATGGACTTCGTGCCGTTCTAAACAAAGGTGCATTGCAAGAATTCCTTACCACTAAAAAGCCAGATATTTTATGTCTTCAAGAAATCAAATGCAAGCCTGAGCAATGCAATTTTGACTTTGCCGCGCTCGGTTACAATGTTTTCTGGAACCCCGCAGAGCGCCCTGGCTATTCCGGCGTAATGATGCTAGTAAAACATCAAACTAATCTTTTAGAGACCGTGTCCCGCGAGCCTTACGAGGCGAGCGAAGTGAGCGAGACCCGCGACGGCGGGCTCGAGCAAACGAGGTCGAAAAAAGATTGGATTGATGTTTTAAAAGAAGGCCGTATCTTAACCCTCGAATTCCCAAATTTTTATCTTGTCAATGTCTACACTCCCAATAGTAAGCCCGACCTCTCGCGCCTTACACTTCGCGAGCAAACTTGGGATCCTATTTTCTTAAAATATCTTAAAAATCTTGAACAAAATAAACCCGTTATTACTTGTGGCGATTTTAATGCCGCCCATAACGAAATCGACATTGCTAGACCCAAAACCAACCATCATTCCGCCGGCTTCACCGATGAAGAGCGCCAGGGAATTACCAATATCATCGATGCTAATTTTATTGATACCTTCCGTTTCACTCATCCCAACGCACAACGTTATACATGGTGGTCCCATTGGGGACACGCCAGAGAGAACAACGTTGGCTGGCGCATTGATTATTTTTTCATTAGCTCAGCGCTCAAAGATCATTTAAAATCCGCTGAAATTTACGAATACCAACTCGGCTCAGACCACTGTCCAATTAGTATTGAAATGGAGTTTTAACATGGATTATTGGCACAAAATAACCAGTCCTATCCAAGATTTATCCTGGAATTTACCAGAACAAAAAAATGACACCCTTAATATCGTCGGCGGTAACGAGCAATCTTTTAATACCATCATTCGCATTTCCGAATACGCTGCGTTAAACACCAATTTTAAATCTATAAACACTATTCTGCCAAACGCATTACAATCCAAATTGCCACAGCTCGATAATCTTATCTTCTTACCCTCCACCGATTCTGGCTCTTTCTCCGATAGCCCAAGTTTTCAAGAAATCCAAAACGAAGCTAACGCGACTCTATTTCTAGGTGATTTCTCCAAAAATGCCATCACTGCGCGAGCTGTTTCCGGCGCGTGTCGTTCCTCCGAAACGCCCCTGTTAATTACCAGGGACGCCGTAGACCTTATTAGTAGTACTAATCCTGAAACGCTTCTTATGAACGAAAATCTTACTATCTTCGCTTCCATGGCTCAACTCCAAAAACTTTTTCGTGCTGTTTATTATCCCAAAATGCTACTTCTATCAGCTCCTCTTATGCAAGTTGTTGAAGCTCTTCACAAATTTACTCTCAGCTACCCGATTACTATCATCACGTTTCATGATGGGCAAATTATCGTCGCAAAGAATGGCAATATTGCCAATATCCCACTTACAAATACAGATTATTCAGTAATTTCGTTATGGCAAGGACAACTCGCTGTTAAGATTATCAATTTAATAAATTTCAACCCTAACGATTTTTGGAACGCGGCCATCTCCGCCTTGTTCTAGCCCGTGATTCTTGCAACATTTTTTGCTCAAGCTTTACTTGATCGCGCGAAATATGATCGCGTCGTTCTTTCAAAAAGAACCATAAAAATACGCCGATAACAGCACTAATTATAAGAAGAATGATTTTTACCGCGAGCGACCACTCCGCCGTAGCAAGAAGCCATCCGCCAGTCACTACGATAGTCAAAAGATAAAACCATCTCCTACCCATTACCATGCCTTTAGCATACTCAAAATTACGCGCACAAAGTGATTTTTTTGTACAATCATCTGGATGTCCAAATAACTTACCATATACAATCAATTCAATTATGGCACAAACAATAATCGTACCAACCATCAATGCTAATCCATAGACCATATTAACTCTAAGCGTGAAAAACAAAACCGCTGCGAACCATAATAACGCATCGGCATACATATCATACTTTACTGCCCACTTACGGTATTTTGGCTCCTTACCCTTCGGAAACGGCCATTTCCTAGAACACGTGCCATCAAAAGCATCTGTAAGCTCCGCCAGAATAAACACGATAAAGCCCGCGCCTACTGTTCCTCCGAAACACCCCAGTAAAATAAGTATAATTGCCAGGCCAAACCTGGAAAAAGTTAAAATGTCCGCCAGATATTTTTTCATATATCTATTTTACCATGATACAATGGTTTTATGAACTATCGAACAGCAGAGAGCGTATCCCGCAAACGCCCAGACAAACTATGCGACCAAATTTCAGATGCAATTTTGGACGCATATCTCACAAAGGATCCGGAAGCTCGCGTCGCCGCTGAAACTTGTGGCGGTCATGATGTAGTTTTTGTAACCGGCGAAATTACCTCAACCGCGCAAAACATCGATATTGTGAAAATCGTCAAGCGCATCGCCGGTGATAATATCGAAGTCCACACCAAAATCGTTAAACAATCTCCAGAAATTGCCCAAGGCGTCGACACTGGTGGCGCTGGCGATCAGGGAATCATGATTGGTTATGCTTGTGATGAAACGCCAGAACTATTACCTAAAGAAGTAGTATTGTCTCGTCGTCTCAACCAATTTATCTATGATAAGTACCCATATGATGGCAAAACCCAAGTCACCCTCGATCCTACCGGCGAAGTAGATTCGATAGTTGCCAGTTTTCAAAATGTGCCAAAAAATAAACTCGAACAAAAAGTTCGCGATTTCATTCAAAAAGAACAACTTACTGGCAAGCTGAATCTCCATATCAACCCTGCCGGAGACTGGAACCAAGGCGGTTTTGATGCCGACACTGGCCTAACTGGACGCAAGCTCATTGTTGATAACTACGGACCAAGCATTGCCATTGGTGGCGGATGTTATTCTGGCAAAGATCCATCAAAAGTTGACCGTTCTGCAGCCTATATGGCGCGTCGCATAGCTGTCGATTATTTACGTAAATACGATGCTCACGAAGTCTTAGTGCGCCTTGCTTACGCAATTGGTAAAGCTGAACCGCTCGAACAAACCGTCATCATTGATGGCAAACCTGAACAAATTAAAGGTTATGATCTTACTCCACGCGGCATTATTAAATATCTTAACTTAAAACGCCCTATCTATGAGGCTACTGCTCGCTATGGTCACTATGGCGAGGGTTTTGACTGGGATAAATAAGTGTGCTATAATCAAGTGGCGGGCGAATGGCGGAACTGGTAGACGCGCCAGACTCAAAATCTAGTCCTAGCAATAGGGTGTGGGTTCGATTCCCACTTCGCCCACCACAAAAATGGCCATCATGGTCTTTTTTTGTGCTATAATTACCCTATGGATACAGGTGGGCAACCCGACAAATCAACCGAGAATCAAAGCGACCTAAGTCGTCAGGCTGCTGCTGCAATCGCTCGCCGCAAAGTTCTTGCTTCGTATACCAACCCAAAAACAACCAATTCTTCGACCGGCCACCTCAAAGATGAAACTCCGAAAATCAACTCTGAATCTTGGAAACGCTATCACACTGCTTGGCAGGATTATTATCAAAAGTACTATAGTGAATATTATGCCAACGCCGCCAGAAATTATGTCGAAAAAGAACGCCTAAAAGATGCGCGCGAGCAAAAAGAGGGAATTATCGAAGACCGCCATCAGACGATATCCGCTACTACTCCCGAGAATGATCCCCGCGACGACTCACTGCGTGAACGTATTCGCAAAAAAGCCACCGACAATGCCAAAAAATCTCGCCGCAGTCGTCGTTATATTCCAATTCTTGCTGGCATCGCAGTCGTTCTCCTCATCCTTTTCCTACAATATAATCGTCTAATTTTTGCACCTATCATGGCATATGTCTCGCCAGGCAATGCGCCAGCGTCCGAAATTGAAGCCCTCGACCCCACCATTACTCGTGTTGTCTCACCAGACCCAAAGCTTATTATACCCAAACTCAATGTTGATGTACCTGTACATTTTGGTATTACCGTTTCCGAGGTAATGCCTGCCATGAATAACGGCGTTGCCCATTATCGTATCGCTGGCGCCGATGCTTACCCAGGCGAAGTTGGCAATCTTATTATTACCGGCCATTCTGCTGGTGATGTTTATAGCTCAAACCCATACAAATACATTTTTTCTGGTCTCGAACGTCTCGAAGATGGCGACCTAATTTATGTTAATTACGAATCCACTCGTTACACATATTCCGTAACCAAAAAAGAGGTTGTTGAACCGTCCAACGTTGCCGCACTCATCGTTGATACCGACAAACCAATTCTTACACTTGTCACCTGCACCCCTCTTGGCACCTCTCGCTACCGTTTGCTCGTTACTGCTGAACAAATCTCGCCCAGCCCGGACGGTTCTACTACGCCACAAAAGCCCTCTTCTGGCGACATAGCCACCGATGTCGTTTTGCCATCCAACGAGCCCTCCTTCTTTGAGGGAATCTGGAATTGGTTAACAGGGAATTAATTACAAAATTTCACGCATTAACACGTCGTCAATAGAAAAATAATACAACCATCTATCATCAGTAATCATAACTGGCAATTTAGGATTTACGCCACTAGTGATCTCACGACGGTTTAATCCATCATAATCATATACAATTACTTTTCCATCCTCATCTACTACCCCAATCATATCGTTATCAATCTAATAAAAAACCTCACTCTCTACCGTCCACTCTTTCACTCTAGTCGACTCCATATCAAGTGTTGCCAACTTATTGCCATTACTAAAAACAATAAATTCACCATTATGGCCAATTTCTTTAATTTTTGGTATAAAGCTAATCTCTGTATTGATCAATTCGTTGCCTGTATCCTTTTTAACTACTATAATTTTATTTTCTTTAACCGTCACTAGATATTTATCTTCATAGAATTCCAAAATAATATTACCTTTTTTATCATAAAGCTCTTCATTTTTATAAAAAGTCTCCCAATCATGCAAAAGTTCATCAACTTGAATATCGGTCATTTCTTTGACATCTGGAATATCACTATTTAAATTAACCAAACCCATCGCGCCGGCACTATCAGTCACAAGTAGATAATCGCGTTTCGGTGACACCTTGACTTTTGTGGCCTCCAAATTACTCAGGACTTTTTCTTTAGTACGTTCATTTAGAAACAGACGTGGATAATGCAGCCTGTACAATAGTCCTTCCGAAACCTCAATAGTTTTTGTCCATGAATCATACCCGTCCCGCGTCACGGTTACTGTATGCTCGCCATTTGTAATAATTTTGCTCATATTAGTTCGCTCAAACCAACCCGAAGGCACACCATCAATAATCACCGTAGCACCAGTCGGTACCGATGAGACCTGAATCATGCCCTGACGTTCTACCTTAAATTCCTCATTTACCCAATATCCAGAGACAATCAAGATTAAAACTCCTACTACAAGAAGCACAGCCAGCACCATCACAATTTCAGAAATAATCACCTTAATAGTACGCAGTTTTTGTTCACGTTCAAAATTCATAATCATATTATAACATAATTAACACATAATTTAACCCTTGTGTTTTTTTTAGTATACGTGTATGATTAGTATAAGAATAATGCGAGGAAATATTTAGATGCAAAAATCCGAAAATAATCAGACGGCTCCGGTTGCCCATCGTCAAGTTCAACCTTCGACGACACTTAACCGTAAATATGTTCGCCGTGTTGACGGAATTGTTCGTCAAGCCCCTCGCCCCGCAACACAGCCATCTTCTGTCCGCCCCATCGTACAAACTACCACTGCAAAAACAATCGCCAAACCTCCTCGCCCCACCGCTGAAGAACTCAAAAAACGCGCTATCGAGAAAGCGCTCCAGTCTGCGTCCAAAACAACTGCAGAAAATGTCAAAGGCACCAAAAATGCCAAAAAATCCAAAAAGAAATCAGACAAATTCCATTTCGGTTTTGGCCGTATAGTATTGGCGCTTGCCTGCACCGCAGCCGCGGTTTTTGCCATAGTCTATTTTGTCAATCTCAATATGCCAGATTTACCACTGCGTGTCGCCGCAATGCAGACAGGCATCGAAGCTTCGTATCCATCATATGTTCCACGCGATTTTAGTCTTTCCGATATCACTTCAGAAGATGGTAAAATCACTCTTAATTTCAAAAATGCATCCACTGGCGACTCTTTTAGCATTGTTGAAGAAAAATCTTCATGGGATTCTTCTGCGTTACTCAATAATTACGTCAAGGCCACCTACGGCGACAATTATACTACGATTCGCGAGCAAGGACTCACTCTCTATGTTAGTAGTAGCAACGCGGCATGGGTTAATGGCGGTATCGTATTTAAATTAACTACGACCTCTGGCTCGCTCACTAAAAAGCAAATCAAATCCATTGCTGTTTCTCTCTAGAAATGTTATAATATAGCTCATGAAAGCTATTACTCGTTTTGCACCTAGCCCAACTGGGTATATTCACATTGGGAACGTTCGTTCCGCACTTTATCCATATTTTGTAGCTGAAAAATCTAAGCGTTCTGGTGAGGGCGGTTCTTTTATCTTGCGTATCGAAGATACCGACCAAAACCGCTACGTTGATGGTGCAACTGAGCTTATTATGGATGTCCTAGACTGGCTCGGCCTCTCTTGGGACGAAGGGCCAAAAGTTGGTGGCGAAAATGGTCCGTATTTTCAAACCGAACGTAAAAACATTTATCTCGAATGGGCCAAAAAACTTATAAATAGCGGCCGCGCATACGCTGACCCCACATCTTCCGAAACTATCGAAGAATATCGCAACGCCGATAATGCCGCCAAAATACCCTATCTCTACCGCAATCATCGCCCAAGCAATCCCCCAGAATGGCGCGAAGGCTTGCCGATTCGTTTTAAAGCTGAACCAAAATCTTACGACTGGCACGATGAAGTTATGGGCGATCTCCATTCTGGACCAGAAGTCTTGGACGATATTATTTTGATTAAAGCCGATGGTCTCCCAACTTATAATTTTGCCCACATCATCGACGACTATCTCATGCACTGCACTCATATTATGCGCGGAGTTGAGTATCTCCCGAGCACCCCCAATTACCTCGCAATCTATGAGGCTCTAGGCATCGAAATGCCCAAAATCGTATCATTACCACATATCTTGCGCCCAGATGGCAAGAAAAAGCTTGGCAAACGCGATGGGGCCAAATCTGTCACCGAGTATCGCGCTGATGGTATTCTTCCCGAAGCAATGCTTAATTATCTCGCTTGCCTTGGTTGGAATGATGGCACCGAACAAGAAATCTACAGCAAAGATGAGCTTATTGATAAATTCTCTATTGACCGTATCCAAAACTCTGGTGCTCGTTACGACGAAGTAAAATTACTTTGGATGAATGGCCAATGGATACGCAAAATTGCCGACGAACAGGGAATCGAAGCGCTTTACCCTCGTACTGCCGACTTCTGGCCAGACTGCGCCACATCCGTCTCCAACGATTACAAAAAGCGTGTTCTCGCCATCATTTATGATCGCCTTAAAGTGCTCTCAGATCTTAGAACCATGACAAGTTATTTCTTTGAAAACCCTAAATTAGATCTCGAGATGATTACCGGAAACAAATTCCTCAAAAAACTTGAATTACCAGAGCTAAAATCCCTGCTAAACACTTCAATCGACAGATTATCTACCGTCGCATCCTGGGACGCGGACACACTTCAAACCGTCCTTAATAATCTTCTTAGTGAAACAGGGAAAAAGCCAGCTGAGCTCTTTAGTCTCATCCGTCTTAGTCTGAGCTTTGCGCCATTCAGCCCTGCGCTCAACCTCACTCTAGAAGTACTCGGCCGCAAAACCTCGCTTGCACGTCTTCAAGCCGTTAATGCAGCATTATAGCAGTTTACATAAAATAAGCCTCGGGAGAGGCTTATTTTATTTTGTATTATCGTTTATCTCTATTCTTCCTCGTCGTCATCATCTTCGCGGCGCTTTGCCACTACGAAGAAGATTACTCCAGATGCTGCAATCGTAGTAGCACCAAGCGCAATGCCTGCACCTACCTTAGAGCTATCAATAATTTTTTCGTTTCGCTCGCTAGTTGTATCTTCAATCACACCTTTTGGCTTTACGCCAGATGGGGTATCATCTTCCTCTTCTTCCTCAGCTGGGGCAGATGCTGCAAATCGGCTTGGCGCAGAGGCTACAGTAGTTGGTACACTCGGCTTTTCCTCTTCTGGAATATCTTCCTCTTCAATCGGCTCTGGATTAGTTACTACGGTCAATACCACTGTATTTGAATAATTACCAGCCATCTTTGTACTATCAGCCATCATCCCGAAATATACTTCCTGTGTTGAATTAGCTACTGGTTTGTTGTATTTTGCAATCGTCGACGGAGTCAAAGCGGTTGATAATACTACTGGACGATAGGTGCTATTATCATCTCCATTCCGCGTATCGTCTAACGAAAAACCCCAATTATTTATGGTGAAATTGCTCTTAGTTACTGCGCTAGCCAAGGTTGGCACAATATAACTAGCATCAGATTCATTGACCAAATCGGTCGTTTTTCCATCGTCCGTCGTCATAGTAGCAGTATAACCATTTGCATTATTCGTAGAAACTTTTAAAGTAAACGACGTGCGCAAAAACTGCCCAATTCCACCAGTCGCACTGGCGGTCGTCACATCTGGTTTGTACTCCCCATCATCACCTTTTACAGATACTTCCAAGGTTTTATTAACCGTTACATTAAAATCAAAACTACCATTCTGCTCTGCAGCATACGACTGTCTAGTCAAAATTGTCCCAAACAATGCGCAAAACATCCCTGCGCAAACTAAACTTCTGAGAATCCTTTTCGACATACTTTTATTATAACACAACCATTATAAATTTGTGTTAAAATTATTATAAATAAACGTAAGAAATTTTATGGATAACTCAAACAATTTCGCCATTAATCAATCAATAAACATCTCCTCTGAAGACCTCGCGACCACTTCAAAGGATGCTCAAAAAAGCATAACTAAACCATCCAAATCTTGGCTCGTTTTTCTCATTAGCGGTATCGTAGCTTTCCTTGGTGGTATCGGTTGCGCTATTTATACATTCCTCATGCCAGAAGAAGTCAAAGAAAATCTTATTTTTCCAACTATTCCATCGCAAATTAACACCTCCAAAACCTATAGCAATCTCACCGGTCTCGAACTCGCCGATGCTAATCTCAAAAATTCTCCTGCTTATTGCGTCCAAACCCCTAATGACACTTATGGCGCACGTCCACAAACTGGCTTAAATAACGCTGGTGTCGTCTTTGAGGCTATTGCCGAAGGTGGTATTACGCGCTTCGCCGCCATCTACCAGAATCCAATGGTAGATATTTTTGGACCAGTCCGTTCAATTCGTCTTTATTATCTTGATTGGGATACGCCATTTGATTGTACCGTTGTTCACGCCGGTGGCTCAATCGAAGCGCTCGACGCAATCAACTCGCGAGGAACCAAGCATCTCACCGAAAATTATTCCTATATGTACCGCGGTAACTACAATTACCACAGTTACGACAATATCTTTTTAACCCCAAACTCACTTGCCAGCTTTAGCTCAGATTATGGTTACACCACTTCCGAAATTAGCGGATTCACCCGGCTTAATCCTAACGATTCCATTAAAAATCGTTATGATAATCTAGCAATATCGCCACTAGAAATCACTACACCATCTGTCAAAGACACATCCGAACTTGACCCAGTCGTATCGGAAATTCACTTCGATTTCGGTGGCTCAGATGAATTTAATATAGATTATACATATAATTTAGACACTAATTCATATGATCGCTCATATACTTATGGAGGCAAACATGAAGTTTATAGCTGCACCAACGGGGAAGACCTATTTGATCAAGACCCCGCCGACGTTTGTCCGCTTGTTCAGCTTTCGCCCAATGTTATTATTGCCATGATGGTTGATGAACGTCGACATAGAGATGGAGTTCACGAAGCCATTACCACCGTCGGTGAGGGAACGGCCTACGTTTTCCAAAATGGAGACGCTATTAAGGGTACCTGGAAAAAATCTTCCCTCGAAGACCAAATCCGTTTTTACGATGAAGACGACAATGAGGTATCACTTGTCCCAGGACAGACCTGGATTTCCGCCCTTCCTATTTCCTATGGCGGCTATGTTGATTACTAGGGCAAAATGTGCTAAAATAGAAGCACGCCCAAGTTGGTTCCGTCGTCTAGTGGTCTAGGACGTCTGGTTCTCATCCAGAAAATCGCGGGTTCGACTCCCGCCGGAATCACCAGGAATAAAAGAAGACCTGTAAGGTCTTATTTTATTCCTTGCGTAAATCCAGTCGAAGTTGAACCCGCAGGGTTCGCCCGCCGAAAGCGGATAGCGAGCGCCAGCGAGCGTTCTCCCGCCGGAATCACCCTCCTATCTGGACAAAGAACAAGAACTATGATATAATTAGGATATGAAAAGGCTTCCTATTGTCGCGCTAATCGGTCAAACCAATGCTGGCAAATCTAGCATTTTAAATCGCTTGGCCCATAAAAATATCGCCATCGTTGCCCGCGAAGAGGGCACCACGCGTGATAACGTTGTCACCAAAATCGACAACAGCTTTATTTTGATCGATACCGCTGGTCTTAAAGACCCTAACGATGATTTTGAAGCCTCTATTCAAGATCAAATCGCCGACGCTGTCGAAACGGCCGATCTTATCCTACTTACTCTTGATTCTTCTAAATATCCTGATTTTCGCGATAAAGACATCGCCAAAAAAGCTCTCAAATCCAGAAAACCAGTTTTTCTCCTGCTCAACAAAAGCGATCTAGGGGAGTCTCTTCCACTTGAAGAATTTCGCTCTCTTGGTATTAAACCAGAGCAAATCATCCGCTTATCCGCTACTACTGGACAAGGAATTCGCGAATTAAAAACCCAAATCTCAACAGCTCTTAGCATTAACCCTTCTTCAGCCTCATCCGACCCCTCACTAAAAATCGCACTCATTGGCCGTCCAAATGTTGGCAAATCCAGCCTATTTAACTCTCTTGCCAAAAAACAGCAGGCTATCGTTAGTAGTAAACAAGGCACTACGCGTGACATTAACCGTGTCGAAATCAAATACAAAGGTCAAACCCTTGAAATTCTTGATACTGCTGGCCTTAGAAAACCCGGTAAACGCGAAGTTGGCATCGAAAAATTCAGCGCCATCCGCTCGCTTGCTGCTATCGAGGAGTCCGACATTTGCGCCTTGCTCATTGATTCCACAGAGCCACATTCCAAGCTCGACCAATCTCTTGCCGGCCAGATCGTAGAGGCAGGCAAGGGAATTGTTATCATCCTTACCAAATCAGATCTTATCGAGGATACAGATACTATTATCGACAATCTTGAACGTGACTTTGACTTTTTGCCTTACGCGCCAGTCCTCATCACTAGTAGCGAAACCGGCAGTAATGTCACAAAACTTTTTGAGCTCGCTACAGATATCGCTAATACCCGTAAACAAGAAATCAAAACTAGCGAACTTAACAAAATCTTAAATGACGCCATCATTAGTCATCCACCCGCAGGCCTCAAAAACACTCGCCCCAAACCAAAATATATCGTTCAAACCGACACTTGCCCACCATGGTTCGTTGTTCATGGCCACGATTTGGGACTTCTTCACTGGTCCTGGAAACGTTTTTTGGAGCGTAAAATTCGTGAATCTTATCCTTTTATTGGTACTCCAATCGTTATTTCATATACCAACGACAACCCTACCAAAGATTAAAAAATTTGATACAATAATGCCATAGGTTTTACTAGCTCTTTTAGAAAGGCGGTGTTTTTATTGAGCAAACGTAAGTCTTTTTATTGCCAATTCGGCAGCAACTATGACGAACATCATATCCTTTATCAGGGAAGGCATTGGGGGAATCCCGGATCATGGAGCGCAAAATTGCGCAATCACCCATATTATCGCAGACTTATTCCCACCAATTCGCTACACCGAGAAATCCATAGCAAAGTCCACGATATACCAGTTCCTAGTGGCAAAATCTGCCATATTGTGTTTGATCGAACTGAACTCGCACTTGCTAACGGCACTATCGACGACGCATTTGATACTTTGGAACGTCGCATCGATTTCTTCATCGAGTGTCTCAAAGACTTTCCGGAAGAAGACACGATCGCCACAATTGTTATGCTGCGTGAACAACGCAAAGTTATTAGTCGCTTTTATGCGAAAAATCAGTAAAACCTATTGCTCCGAAACTTTCTTTCGGAGCAATTTTATGTTATAATATCGCTATGATACTCATTGTAGGCCTCGGCAACCCAGGCAGCCAATACAACTTCACTAGGCATAATTTTGGCTTTCTAGCCCTTGATTTTTATTTTAAGCTGCACAACCTTACTTGGCATGAAAAACCCAAATTTGGCGCCATTTGGGGGCAATCCGGCGATTTTATCTTTATTAAACCCCAAGATTTCTACAATGACTCCGGCAAATCCATTAAAGCGTTTGTCAATTACTACAAAATCCCACTCGAAAATATTTTAGTCGTCTGCGACGATTTTAATCTTGATTTTGGCCAAATACGCTATCGATCCAAAGGTTCCGCTGGTGGGAACAATGGCCTTAAATCAACTATCACTGAGCTCGGTACAGACATTTTTCCACGCCTTCGCCTCGGTACAGGGAACGATAAAATGCGAAATCAGCTAGGTGATACGGACTTTGTTCTCGGCAAGTTCACCCCCGAAGAAAAAGAGCAGCTCCCCCAGCTACTCTCTTCTATCTCCGTCAAACTCGACGAAATACTCAATTGAAAATTATTTTAGCATCCATTTATTGGCGCCTAAACTCTGTACAAGACCTTTTATTTCCAACATTGTAATTGTTTGGTTAAAAATCGTCACTAGCATCCCGTATTTCGTCATAATTTCCTCGCCATCACGCAGGCCTTCCGCGAGGGCTCGCAAAATCTGTGTTTCTTCTTCTGTGTCGCCGAATATCAACATTTGATCGGGCTTCTTGCGCCGCTTTTTAACAGGGAACAGCAAGCCTAAAACATCCTCCACTTCAGTGTATGGAGTTGCGCCTTGTTGAATCAGTTTGTTGCATCCTTGGGACATTGGTCGCGTAATATCTCCTGGTACTGCAAATAGCTCCTTGCC
Source organism: Candidatus Nanosyncoccus sp. (assembly GCA_045641305.1). GTDB lineage: Bacteria > Patescibacteriota > Saccharimonadia > Saccharimonadales > Saccharimonadaceae > Nanosyncoccus. The sequence continues at coordinate 12,814 of JAZUGS010000007.1, read as the reverse complement.
CTGGTCCAACGCGTGCATAGCCGTGTTAAGAGAACCCGAACGCTCCGCCGCCTCTACCACCACTACTATATCAGACAAACCAGATATTAACCGATTACGCTCAAGAAAGCTCGTCCGCGGGTACACTGTAGCCCCTGCAGCATATTCACTCATTACTGCGCCACCTTTTTCAATAATCTCCCTCGCTAGCCCCTCATGCGCCCGTGGGTATATTTTATCTATCGTCGTCCCTAGCACCGCCACCGTTACGCCACCTGCATCCACGGCTGCCCGATGTGCGATCGAATCTATGCCATATGCCAAGCCCGAAACAATCACTACTCCGCGCCGCGCCAATTCATACGCCAGTTTATAGGTAATTTCTTCACCGTAGCGCGTATTATGCCGCGTCCCCACAATCGCAACACATTTTGGACGGGTTGTCGAGCTACCATTTGACACATTTTCAGGCATTTTACCACGAAAATACAATCTTTTTGGCTTAACCGCAATAGCATCAAGCACCCCTGTAAAATCATGTTCCAGGGGAGAAAAATCGTTGATTTTATCAAAAAAGTGTGAAAATAGTGTTGACATTTTTAATCCTTAATGATATAATGGAAGACAGTTGGGACCAATACGGTCTCACACCGCACCTAAATAAATTATAATTTCGGCTATACTACTTCCAGTGTAGCAGAAATTGCGTGCTTTTGAAAGCCTCTTCGGCTCTAGATTTCTTCTATTACGGTTTAGAGTTTTTAAGTATTACCTCCACTTATGAAGAGCATCTTCGAAGGCATAGCAATCCCTCTAACCGGCGGGCCCCAATTTGTGTGAGGTGGGTCGCGCTTCCGGGGTTCTCCCGGTGTCAAAAGAGATGTGTTAGAGGGCCAAATAGCCCCAGGTGATGCGCACCCTTACCTGGGGCTTTTTGGTGTCTTAAAAATCTAATAATTCTTATGCTTGGCATAATATGATATTATAGATATATGTCAAAAAACTTAGTTATCGTAGAGTCGCCTGCCAAGGCCCATACTATCGAGAAATATCTCGGATCGGATTTTCAAGTCCTCGCCTCTGTTGGGCACATTAGAAAAGATACTAAGGTTGATAAATCCACTTTTGACGTTACTTATGAAATTGATGAAGGCCACAAGAAAATCATCACCGAGCCCAAAAAAGCCGCCAAAGCTGCCGATAAAATCTGGCTCGCAACCGATGAGGACCGCGAGGGAGAATCTATTTCTTGGCATCTCTGCGAAGTTTTAAAGTTGCCAAAAGATACTGCCCGTATTACTTTTCACGAAATTACCAAATCCGCCCTTGAGGAAGCCGTCAAAAACCCCCGCACCGTCGACATGGATATGGTTGCATCGCAGCAAGCTCGCCAGACCCTTGATATGCTTGTGGGTTATGATCTTTCAAATATCGTTCGCAAAAAAGTTCCTGGTGCTATTTCTGCTGGTCGTGTGCAAAGTCCAGCCCTTCGCCTTATTGTCGAAAAAGAAAAAGATATTGAAAAATTTGAAGCCAAATCGTCCTTTAAACTTACTGGAAAATTCAAAAACAACGTGGAGTTTGACGCTACCTCAAGCGATTCCTTTGACACCGAACAGGGTGCCATCGATCACCTTAAAACCCTCAGTATTGCCGATTTTATTGTTGAAAAAGTTGAGGAAACCGAAGGTAGTAAAGCTAATCCTACACCACTCACCACTGCCGCACTTCAAATTGAAGCCAACTCTAAACTCGGTTTTAGCTCAAAAACCACTATGTCCGCTGCGCAGGGCCTCTATCAGGCTGGTCTTATCACCTATCACCGTACCGACTCACTCAATCTCTCGTCTCAAGCCACCGCAGCAATTGCTAGCTATATTGAACAAAATTTCGGCAAAAATTACCTCCATGTTCGCCATTTCAAAACCAAAGACGCATCCGCACAAGAAGCCCATGAAGCCATCCGTCCTACCCATATCGAACAGGAAAACGCAGGGAAAAACGATTATGAACGCCGCCTTTATAACCTTATCCGTACTCGCACTATTGCTACTCAAATGGAAAATGCAAAAGTCGCCAAAACCACCATTAACCTCTCCCATAATTTTGTCGCCAAAGGTGAAGTTGTAATTTTTGACGGTTTTCTCAAAGTCTACGGCAAATCTAAGGACCTGGAATTACCACACCTTAAAAAAGGTGACAAGGTCGAGAATCTCCAAATCGTCGCCAGGCAAACTTTTGCCAAACCTACCGCTCGCTACACTGAAGGCTCGCTGGTTAAAAAACTTGAAGAATTGGGGATTGGCCGTCCATCTACTTACGCCAGCATTATGACCGCCATTCAAGCTCGTGGCTACGTTATTAAAGGTGAATCCGAAGGGGAAGAACGCGAAGTTATTGAATTAACCCTTGAAAATGGCAAACTAACAAAATCTCTCGCCAAAGAAAAATTTGGAGCAAACAAAGGTAAACTTATTCCGACCCCAATTGGTGAGCTCGTTGCTGGCTTTTTAGTGGATAATTTCAAAAATATCGTCGATTATAAATTTACCGCCAACATCGAAAAAGACCTTGATCTTATTGCCGAAAAAAAGCTCGAACGAGTTAAAATGCTCCGGGATTTCTATAAACCATTCAATAATACTGTTCTTGCCGCCGAGGGTGTCGAACGCTATAATAACGCCAAACTTCTAGGACACGACCCCAAAACAGGAAAGCCCATTTACGCTAAAGTTGGTAAAAATGGTGGCTTCATTCAGCTTGGTGATAACGAAAAAGAGTCTGGTGAGAAACCACGTTTTGCGCCATTACCAAAACGTAAATCCGTCAAAACGGTAACGCTAGAACAGGCATTAAAACAGCTCGCTCTGCCAACCTTGCCACGCTCTCTTGGCACCACCAAGGATGGCACCGAACTTATTGCCGCTAGCGGACCATTTGGGCCATATGTTAAGGGAGGGAAATACAATATCCCCATCAAAGATTTCGACCCCTATACTGTCTCACTTGAAGATGTTTTACCGCTTTATCAGAAAAAAGTCGAATCAATTATTGCGGACTGGGGAGATATCATGATTATTAATGGCGCCTACGGCCCATATATCAAAGGTCCTGGTCGTCGCAACAATCTTAAAATCCCTAAAGACCAAGATCCAAAAAACATTACCAAGGAACAAGCTGAAGATCTTCTAAAAAACAAGCCAAAAACTACTCGCCGCGGCGCTCGTGGCAAAAGAAAATAAAATTTACAATATTTTTGTCTTCCGCCAAAAATGTGCTACAATATATCTAAGAATTGTTAACTTTCCCAGTTGACATTTGTACATACTTATGATATTATAAGTAAAACTCATGATAATAACAGAGGTGGAAAAAAGGAAGATTACATGACCCAAAATGCAGAAATCCTAAAAAATGCAATCTCTGGCAGTCTTAATATTATTGAACAAGACCGCGAAAAAGAGATTATCTCCCGTAGATTTGGTCTAAACGGCACAAAAGAAACCCTTGAACAAATCGGTGAGATGTTATCAATTACCAGAGAGCGCGTTCGTCAGCTTGAAAAAGCCATCTTAATTCGTCTTCAAATTTCTGCAGAAGAAAATCAAATTCCAGAACTCGCCGCCGCTGAAAAGATTTTGATCAGAAACCTTACCGAAATGGGAAGAGTCGCTAAGATTTCTGACTTAGCTAACAAAATCTACGGCAATAATGCCACTCCCACAGAAAAAACTGGTATTTATTTTATCGCCACCTTTAGCCAAAACCTCACCGTCATCGAAGAAAACGATAGATATCATGCCGCCATCGGCATTGCAGATTATGGCGACAATAAAGCCATCCGTGCCAAAGTTGACGAAATAGTCTCCATTATTAAAGATAGCAAAAAACCCATCAGCCTAGATGAACTTGACAATAAACTAAATTATGAACACCCTGACCACATAAAAGCAATAGCGTCAATTTCCAAGCTACTCGCTTCTCTTAATGGCCTCTGGGGACTCGCTAAATGGCCATCTGTCAATCCTAAAAATATTCGCGACAAAATTTTTGTAATTTTAGAAAATAAAAAAGAGCCTATGCATTTTTCTGAAATCGCCAAAGAAATTGCTGACTCCAACTTCAAACGCAAAAATGTTACTACTCAGGCCATCCACAATGAACTTATCAAAGACTCTCGCTTCGTCCTTATTGGTCGCGGTATCTATGCACTCAGTTCTTGGGGATACAAAAAGGGAACTGTTTCCGAAATTATTCGCGCCATCTTGGAAAAAGCAGACGGGCCACTCACTAGGGAAGAGATCGTCAAGCAAGTTCTCAAGAATCGCAAGGTAAAAGAAACCACTATTCTACTTAATCTTCAAAATAAAAATCTCTTTAAAAAAGTAGATAAGAACTCTTATACTTTGCTCTAAAATTATGATAAAATAATAACATGGAAAGTGTCATACATTTTATTTTAATGCCTATCTTTTGGATTCCGGTCGTTGGGATCCTGGCTTTTTTGACTTATCGTAACTATAAAAAACTCAATAATCTAAAAGTCCTCAATGTCGACTCCGTATTATTAATGCTTGAAATTCCTCGCACCAACGACAAAAAAGAACTCGCCGCCGAACAACTCTTTGCATCACTGCACGGCATTTTACGCGACAAAATGGAACTCAAAAATTCTGGCGGCGTACAAGAGCATCTCTCTTTCGAAATTGTTTCCACCGCAGGGCAAATTCGTTTTTATGTTTGGGTGCCAAAAATCCTCCAAAATTTCGTTGAAGGCCAAATTTACGCTCAATACCCAACTGTTCAAATTCATAAAATCGACGAAGATTATGTCGATAATCGTCAAAAATACCCAATTACTTATTCCACTGAGCTCACCCTAACGGACAACGAGGCTCTGCCAATCAAAACTTTCGACTCCTTCGAAGTTGATCCGTTGGCCGGAATTACTGGCACTCTTGCCAAACTCGACCCCAATCATTCCGAAGAACTTTGGGTGCAAATTCTTACTCGCCCCATTCCAGATGATTGGCATAAAACCACCACCGACAAATGGGTGAAAAAAGTCAAATCTGGCAAAAAAGTCTTTAATTTTGGCACCAATATCGATTGGACCTGGCTAGTTGAAGCATTAGGCGCCCTTTTCCGCCCACCTGCCGGCGGCAGCACCTCAGATGTTAAAATCGAATTATCGGAACGCGACAAAACCCGTGTTGCCAAAGCCGAAGAAAAAGCCACTAAGCTTGGCTACGAAGTCAAAATCCGTCTCGCCTATCTTGGTCATTCCGATATTGACGCAAAACTCAATATGCAGGCACTCGTTGGTACTTTCAAGCAGTATAATTCCACTAATCTTAATGGTTTCAAAATGTCCAGTAGTAGTTTTGAGCCCACTAGCCTTGATGCTTATAAACTTCGTCAATTTGCCGATCATGGTTTTATTCTGAATATTTCCGAACTCGCTTCAGTTTATCACCTCCCACATACTTCAGTTGAAACGCCAAATATAGTTTGGGCCAATTCTAAGACTGCTGAGCCACCCGCAAAACTTCCCGTCCTTACCGGCTCTGCCGATAATGATGAAAAAATCTCTGCATTCGGGCTTACGAATTTCCGCGGTATTTACCACCAGTTCGGTCTACTCCGCCGCGACCGCTCTCGTCACGTTTACATTATCGGCCAAACTGGCGCAGGGAAGAGCGGGTTACTCGAACTTCTTGCCCTCTCTGACACTTTCTATAATCATGGCTACTGCATTATTGATCCTCACGGTGATTTCGCCATTGATAACCTCAAGTTTATCCCGGAAAGCAGAATTAAAGACGTTGTTTATTTTAACCCTGCCGATACGGCCTTCCCAGTAGCATTTAACCCACTCGAAATTACTGACCCGGCTCGCAAGCCCAACATCTGTTCCGAAGTTATCGGAGTCTTAAAACGCATGTTTGGTGATTCTTGGGGCCCTAGACTAGAACATATCTTACGTTATACTATTTTAGCCCTCCTAGATCGCCCAGAAACTACCCTCCTTGATATTTCTCGCATGCTTACTGATAAAGAATTCCGCAAAGAAACTCTTGATTATTGTACCGATGTCACCGTTCTTCAATTCTGGAAGCATGAATTTGGTCAATGGAACGAAAAGCAAGTTAATGAATCAATCGCGCCAGTCCTTAATAAGGTTGGAGCATTTACTGCAAATCCAATCATCCGTAATATCATTGGTCAACCTAAATCTAGCTTCAATATCCGCAAAATCATGGATGAAGGGAAAATTCTTGTCGTCAACCTCTCCAAAGGCCTTATTGGTGAAGATAATGCATCTATCCTTGGCGCTTTCCTTGTCACCAAAGTCCAACTTGCTGCAATGTCGCGTTCAGACATTCCCAATGTCGAAGATCGTCGTCCATTCTATCTATATGTAGACGAATTCCAAAACTTTGCCACCGATTCTTTTGCAGTCATCTTGTCGGAAGCTCGCAAATACGGTCTGAATCTTACTGTCGCTAATCAATATGTCGCACAAATGACTGATTCTGTCCGCGATGCCGTCTTTGGTAACGTTGGTACTACTATTTCGTTCCGCGTTTCTGCCGACGATGCCCCAGTTCTCGTAAAACAATTTGAGCCAACTTTTGAAGAATCCGACATCATCCAATTAAATAATCGTCATTTTGTTATCTCTATGATTATAAACGGCGAAAAAGTCCCTGCTTTTTCCGCCACTACATTATCAATCCCAAAATCGCCAAACGATAATTTTGACGCTATCATTGCGCATTCTCGCGAAAACTTTGCCCGCCCACGTGCAACCATTGAAGCTGAAATCCGTGAGACCATCGAACAATCCGAAAAATTCAAGAGGGAATTGTCAGATTCTGGTCGCCAAGAAGAAAAAGAAACTTCCATAAAAATCGAACAAAAACCGAACTTTGCTTATCAGCCAAAATATCCCAAAAATACTCCTCAAAGCGATTTTAGAAAACAAAATCTTAGTCCCAACACTGCCGAAGGCAAAAACCGTCCAGGACTTAAAGATCTCGCCGCTATAGTCGCCAGCAAACAACAGGGAAATAACAATTTCAAAAATAATACCAGTAAAAAGGGAAATGCTCCCAAGAAAAACAGGGGTAATTCCCTGGCTGTTACCTACAAGGAAAAATCGGCCGCCCCTATTACTCCATCTCACACCCCTATTAAATTAGATAAGCCAGTTGCAGATCCTCAAGACTTTGCAAAAACCGACAATTCAGTAGACGGCATCCTATCAATTAAGCATTAAAAGACCCACATAAACATAGAATTAAACAAACATACATACGTATAGAAACTTTTTGATGTATTTAATATGTATAATCAACCGACTTTTTCACAAAACCTTAATGTCGCACAATACATATTTTACGACATTACATAAATCAGCCACCAGCCATACACCAGAGCATTAAACAATGACTAAGTCCCAAGAAATCTCTAAGGATTTCCAAGTATATCAGGTTATTTTTTAAAAATATATGCGTATTAGGTTGGTGTAAGTCAGACTTGTCGGAACATATTCAAGAAAACCTAACGCAAACGAGTATCCTTGGAGATTTTTTGGGTTTTAATTGGATTTAGAGGTCAGATTTTTTAAAATTTGACATTTCCCTATTTTAATTCCCTAATTTAATATTTCCCCGCCCATCAACCATTCCCCTCAGTAATCATAAAATTGATAAAATCCCCAAAGAACAAAAACCGAACAAAAGGGGTAGGAAATCACCAATTTACTTCCAGTACCCTTTCCCTTCCGTCCTTACATCAATATATTCAAAATCTTCCCCATCAAGATATTCAATCATTCTGTCTGCATCTTCCGTCGATACACCAGTTCCTCTATCTATTGTCATCTTTATTGCGCCATCATAACCCTCTAGATAAAAATCCACTTCTCGCATTTTTCCGGTCGGAATCACAACTTTGACCGGATTATATCCTAAATCCCTAAAATCACTTTCCGCCTGCCCTATATACTCACTCATACGGCTCGATAATATTCCGCCTGTTGCCGCCGCATCTTCATCAATCACTTCAACCGTTGGTTTATAAGGCACCTCCACTACTTCTACAAGTTCCTCTTTACTCCCATTAAGCACCGTCATTACTAAACTAATAAAAGCTACTGCCATAGCCGCAAATAATCCAGTCACCAAAAAAACTCGCCACGCTTTTTGTTGTTTACTTCGTTTTCGCGCTTCAAGTCGCTCCGAAGCCGTTTCTACGCGTTCTCTTTTTTCCGCTATTGTCCGACCAATTTGAATTTGCCCACCACCTCTCATGCTGTCTCCAATATAATCTCCGCCAATCTTTTTGCCGCGTCACTACGCGCTTCTTTATGGAATCTTTCCGCCATTACAACTCGCATTTTCGAATTTTTAACCAATTCCCTCGTCTCCTTTAATAAGCTATTCGGATCCTCCATCATTTTTGCATCGTATACAATTTTAACCGCCCCTACAGCTTCTAGCCTTTCGGCATTTTTTACCTGATGACCGCCCGGCAAACGCTCAAACGGTACCAAAATTACTGCCTTCTTAAGAGCTGCCAATTCAGCAATTGTTGTCGCTCCAGCTCGAGAAATTACCACATCCGCCGCACCCATTAGCTCATTCATCGTTGTATTAAATTCCCACATTCTAAAATCCGATACGAGGTCCGCATTTTCCCAATTCTCGTACCTTTTTAATTCAACCAAATTTTCATAATGTTTGCGCCCTGCCACTAATCCTACCGATGCAAATTTTAACAACTCTGGTAAAATCTGTCTAGTCGCTTCATTTAAATTCTCGGAACCTTGACTGCCACCAGTAATTACCACCAATGGTTTATCCGAACAAAAACCGAACGCTTTTTTGAGTGATTTTTGCTTTGCTTCCGTTACAGCTCTGAATTCTTCACCTACCGGAATGCCCGTCCAGACATAGTTTGGATGTTTTTCTAATATTTCCTCCGCTATTGGCATGCCAAATGCCACTTTGCTTGCACCTCGCATCAAAATTCGATTTGCCAATCCTGCCACCACGTCCGACTCATGAATCACATATGGGATTTTAAGAAGTTTTGCAATAATTCCTACTGGCAAACACACGTATCCGCCCTTCAAAAAAATTACATTTGGTCGTGTTTTTTTAGGTAAAAGTCTCACAAAAGCCATTATTAAGCCACCCAAGAAACCCAAAAATCCCAAAAAATTCCCGATAATTAAATCCTTTAAAGTAATATCAAAATGCGTAAAATAATCTTTAAATTTCCAACCCGCATAACGATGAAACTTTCCTGCAAAAATCTTTTTTACTATAATTTTAGAAACTACACCAATCTCCGTCGTTAACTTCGTTACATTACGATAATATTTAAAATCAGTCCAAAATTCCACTTGTGCGCGTGGTCTCAAATTCAAAATCTCACGCACCACGGCAACGGCCGGTGTAATGTGTCCCCCCGATCCCCCTCCTACTACTAATATTTTCATCATGTACCTCTCTTCCAGTATAACACGAAAGTTGCAAAGTTAAACCCAAACCAAAAGCAATAAACATCATACTTGTTCCGCCATAAGAGAGCAATGGCAATGTAATACCCGTAACCGGCACCAATCCAGTCATTGCTGCAATATTTACTACTACATGCGCCGCCATCCATGCAAACACCCCAATCACAACCAATCTACGTTCAAGATTAGGTGTCCCCTCTGCCACTTTTAATAATCTAAATAAAATTGCCGCAAATACTAATACGACCACCAAAAGCCCAATGAACCCAAACGTTTCTCCCATAATCGCAAAAACCGAATCGTTAATCGACTCTGGCAAATATCCCGTTGCCTGCACAGAATTCCCAATCCCTACACCAAATAATCCGCCTGTACCAATTGCCAACATTGCATTATCAACATGATAGCTTGCATCCGTATCTCCACCGCCAAAGAAAGTCGTTAACCTTTCCATACGATGCGCCGAAGTTACTACTGCCAAAATTCCCGCCACTGCAATAATTCCCAATAAAATCCAGAATTGTTTCTTCGGTACACCACTTGCATATATCATAGCCAAAACTATCGCGATTATTGCAATACCAGTTCCCAAATCATTTTGCAAAATCACCACAAAGAAAAGTGATAGCCCGCTCACAACGCCAATTGGCATCCAAAAATCCTTCAACTTTCCTATAGTTCCCTCTTCTTTTTTACGCTCAATTAAACCCGCCAAATATAGTACCAAACCAATTTTTAAGATTTCAGCCGGTTGGAAACTTACTCCCGCAATATTAAACCATCGGCAGGCCCCCAATTCGCATTTTACAAGCGATGATGACATGAGTGACAAAATCCACATCAAAACAGATAGAGCCAGACCAACTATCATTACCCACTTGCTACATTTTCGTACTACTTCATAAGGTATCCACTTAAAAGCCGCAAAAAACACTAAAAGTGCTACCGCCACACTTAGTAGGTGATGCGTAAAAAAGTAATTTGAATCATAATTACCGCCATAAGCAATATTGAGTACATTAGCACGCATTGGACCAATTGCATAAATTACCACCAAACCAATCACCATTAAGGCTAATGTTGCGAACAAAATTACCAAATCGCTTCTATGTTTTCTGACTTTCACAAAATTCCTCCCACCGCCGCAATAAACACACCGAGAATTGCGCAAACTCCCGCTACAATCCAAAACCTCATTACAATCTTCGCTTCTCCCCAACCTTTAGCTTCGAGATGATGATGTAACGGTGCCGAAATAAATACTTTTTTATGGAAAAATTTCTTCGAAACCAGCTGAACCAAGCTTGAAGCCGTCTCAATTACCAACACCAGACCAATCATCGGTAAAAGCAAAAACGCATTCGTCATCATCGCCACTACTCCAAGCCCCGCTCCAAGCGCAAACGAACCCGTATCCCCCATCATAAACCTTGCAGGCGGCACATTGAACCAAATATAGGATAATAACCATCCCACTACCGTCATACAAAAGCCAAATAACATCATATTTCCCTGGAACAGCGCAATCACGCCAAACGCACCATACGCCAACATCGCAAGCCCACCAGACAACCCATCTAGCCCATCCGTAATATTTACTGCGTTAGAGGTCGCCACCACCGCAAAGGCAAAAATCAAAATCATTCCTGCCACCCCCACCTCAAAATCGCCATAAAATGGCACCATAATTGACGTCCATCCCAATTTTGCCGCAAAGAACCAACCTAATGCCAGTCCAACAACTGAAATTAAAAAGAATTTTACTGGACCACGCAACCCTGCTGCCCCTTTTCCCGAGCCAAAAACATTTATCATATCATCGACCAATCCAACCAAACTACCGCCCACAAAACCAGCCAATGGTAACCAGGTCTGCCCACGATCCAAGTTAAAAATCCCAGTCACCACTGCCACTGCAACCACCCCTACTAGCCCAGCCATTGTTGGAAACATACGTTTAAATTTGTGGGCATGAAGTTTTGTCATTACTGGTAAAGACCCACCGTCTACAGTTGTTTTCTTCTGTTTTTTCCAAAACTTATATTTGTACGCCAAATGAGTATAAAGCGGAGTTAAAGCCATCGCAAACAAAAAACTTGCTAAAGCTAGTAACAATCCATATAACATTTCATCATCTATTTGCATATTAATCTTTCGGTTTTATTTTTAAATAATCAATTAAGAAATTCGAAATCCTATCAAACGCGGCTGAGCCGTGTGCGGTTCCGTCCATATATTGCCCCTCACTCCACATTTTAACCATTATTACGTATTTTGGCAACTCCCCTTCCGCACCACCAAAGCCGAGATAAGTTGCCACCGTCTCAGACATTGTATCGTCATACGAACCATCTTTCACCACCTGTGCCGTTCCCGATTTTCCCCCAATAAAATACCCTGGCTTGTCAATTCCGCCCGTCACTTTATATCCACGGTTGTTGCGCAACATATCTTTCATCATTTCCCCAGTTTCTTCTGATAAAATCTGTTCCTCTACTCTTTCAGTATGTTCCGCCGCAACTAACTCACCATTTTTCATCGTTCCCGCTACTACTGTCGGCGTACGATAATAACCACCATTAACTACTGCCGAAAATGCCGTTGCCGTCTGAATCATCGTAATTGACAAGTTCTGTCCAAAAGTCATATTTGCATACACCGAATCCCTTCCCCAACCCTCATTTGGGTCTGGAATATAACCTTCCGCCTCAATTAACTCTATACCCGTTGCTTGTCCCAGACGAAACTTATTGTAATAATAATCATAGAGTTTTTCCCTTGCCGCTTGTGTAATTGTCTCTGGATTATCACCAAGCAATTTCATGGCATAAATACTACCGGTATTTAAAGACCAGTATAACGCCGTCTTCATTGAAATTGTGCCATAAAGCATACTGCGCTGTTCAGCGTTATTAATTTTCCAACCATCAATCTCTTCATATCCTTTATTGAAATATGTCGTTTCGCTCGTCATTTTTCCTTCATTTATTGCTGCCGAAAAAGCAAATGTCTTACACGTACTTGCTGGCTCATACGGCACCTCAGTCGTATAATTTGTATAAGCCGAGGCATCTTTTACTCTACCATAATTTGCTGGATCATAATTTGGTACATTTGCCATCGCCAGTACTTTCCCTGTCATCGGGTCCATCACTAGCGCCGCCGCATTTGTTGCTGGTGTCTCATCAACCATTTTCACCATAATTTCTTCCACCCCTTTTTGAATACCACGATCTATCGTTACCACTATATCTTCACCATTTGTTGCGGCTTTTCGAATATTGTCATTACCAATCGACAGTG
>JAZUGS010000006.1:0-33223 GCA_045641305.1 Candidatus Nanosyncoccus sp. | reverse complement strand
TCAGATTTTAAAACAGGACATTTTAATTTTTCAGCAGCATATTTTGCGCTTACGGAGGCAACTTCAGCACAAGTTTCAGCTTGAATCTCAACTATTTCAAAATCTGGTTTCACAATTTCTATGTTAAAACCATATTTTTCGTTAAAGAAATGGTTGGCCTCGTTAACTTTATGCGGATTTGTGGTTAAATAAATTAATTTCTGCATATGTCCTCTTTCCTGTAATGAAATTATATCATTTACTTCCAAGAATATACTTCACTTCTCTCGTCTCCCCAACCATTTCAAGATACTCATCATCGACCAACTTCTTCAAGCGCCTCTGGATACTACGACGATTTACTTCTGGCATCATAGTTTCGGCTTCAGAGGTACTAATAGAGCCAAATTTTGATACATAGCTCAAAATATCCTGGTCTTCGCGTTCTAGAGCATTTGCTTCCTTACCAAATAGAGCCAAATCTACCATTCTAATTTCCGCGTCGAGGACGTGGAGTGAGGTTAGGAAGCCATCAATAAAGTATTCTAGCCATGGTGTTAGGTCTGATTTTAACGAAGTATTATAAGTCTTTCCATTTACGAGCTGCAAAACTGAGTAGTAGGCCTTGCGATCCTCGGCATAATAAGAGTCGAGTACCAAAGAGCCATTGGAATCATACTGGTTGATAGCCAAAAATAGCGAAGTGAGCGCCCTAGCCGTACGTCCATTACCGTCTGCAAATGGGTGGATTGCGGCCATACGGAAATGGATGACGCCCGCAATAATGACCGGATGGACATTAAATTGGCTTTCGCGGATCCAATCTATGAGCTCTGCAAGTTCAACTTCAACTTTTTCTGGTTCTACTGCGGTATAAAGGATATCGTGCTTTTCATTCTCAATATAAACTGGGTTCTTACGGATCTTTCCGTTACGAGTTTTATCAAGCAATCTGTCGGTTATAATACGATGAAGTTCAAAAATATCATCAAGCGTAATTTCGGCGCTACCATGACGTCTTTTGTCGATGTAATCTAGAGCATTCTTGTAGTTCTTTACCTCAATTTCAGCATATTCTTCACGAGTCAAGATTCTGTCGGAAGTAACTATTGCTCTAACTTCATTAACATTTAGAGGATTTCCTTCAATAGATGTAGAGCTATGGACTGATTCCACGCTAGCTCTAAGACGAATTGAGGCTTCAGCTTCTGGCAAAACACGTTTACCACGGATCTGGTCTTTAATTTTTTCTATATCAGAAAGATCGCTCCTGATCTTCTCTGTGATGGTATATTTTGGCTTGTAACTCATGTTTATATTATACCACGTTTACGACACTTTTTGCGACATTTTCGCGACAAAGTACTAAGAGCAAGTTTCCATCGTCTGTTTCAGTTGAGCACGAATAATACCCGGCCGAGCTAAAGCATTGTCATTGTGAGCTCTTAGTAGAGCCTTCACGTTGTCATTGTTGCTGTCGCCGTTCCACCCGGGTTGCTAGCGTTCCAGGTTGCATGTATTAGTTCTACTGATGCCGGGGACAAAAGTTTGTAGGATACAAAACAGTGATAATTCCCCTTACGCGGTAGAAGTCCTCTACAAGGTTATTCCAATTCGACTGGACGAGGTTCACCATATTTAGTATCCACTATGGAGTCATATCCATAAACGAAGAACTCCCCACAACAGGGAGTTTTCTTCATTTATAGATGCATCTACACAACTTCAAACCAAACTTCCTTTTGATTCTGTAAGAATCGATGCCATTGCTTACTGCTATATGCTCCACCTCTGTTTTTGTCAATAATACGTCAGCCCATCTTATTTGTTCTTTTTTTAAATCGGTTATGTTGCGCTTAACCCGTAAATTCTGGGCGTTCTCTTGACTTTTTTAAGCTAAAGTGCCATAATACAATTAAGACAAATGATGATTTGTATATGTACTTTAATAGATAATGCTATAAATTGATATTTCTTTCCAATTTGCCGTCTAAAATATTATGAAAAGAGGTAGGATGTAATGATTAAAAAGAGAATGAACGATCAGGAGGAACTTGCTAGAATTGCCCAAACGAGTGTCGTTTGGGAAGTTCGTAAGGCAGCAGTTAAAAAACTAGATGATCAGAACCTTTTGGCTGAGATTGCCCAAAAGGATGATAGCGGGGCTGTTCGTAAGGCGGCAGTTGAAAAGCTAGATGATCAGAAACTATTGGCCGTGATTTCTCAAAAGAATGATTATTGGGCTGTTCGTCAGGCGGCGGTTAGAAAGCTGGAGGATCCGAAGGTGTTGGCTATAATTGCTCAAAAGGATGGGGACCGCGATGTTCGTCAGGCCGCAGTTGAAAAGCTGGAGGATCAGAATCTGCTGGCCGTGATTGCTCAGAAGAATGATAGCTGGGCTGTTCGTCAGGCGGCAGTTGAAAAGCTGGAGGATCAGGAGCTTTTGGCTATAATTGCTCAAAAGGATGGGGACTACGATGTTCGTAAGGCGGCAGTTGAAAAGCTGGAGGATCAGAAGGTGTTGGCTATAATTGCTCAAAAGGATGTGGACCGCGATGTTCGTAAGGCGGCGGTTGAAAAGCTGGAGGATCAAAAACTATTGGCCGTGATTGCTCAAAAGAATGATTATTGGGCTGCTCGTCTGACAGCATTCGAGAAATTGAATGATCAAAAACTGCTCGCTATCATTGCTCAAGAGGATGGTTATTGGGATGTTCGAAGTGCAGCGATTAAAAAGCTAGATGATCAGAAACTGCTCGCTATCATTGCTCAAGAGGATGATGACTTGAGTGCTCGTCTGACAGCAGTTGAAAAGCTAGATGATCAGAATCTATTGGCCACGATTGCTCAAAAGGATGATTATTGGCTTGTTCGTCTGATAGCAGTTGAGAAACTAAATGATCAAAAACTGCTCACTGTCATTGCTCAAAAGGATGATGATGGCGATGTTCGTCGAGCGGCAGTTAAAAAGCTAGATGATCAGAAACTGCTCGCTATGATTGCTCAAAAGGATGGTTTCTGGGCTGTTCGTCAAGCGGCGGCCGAAAGGATAAATTTCCTTAATTCTTAATCAAGGATAGCATCACTAAAAGATCGGATAATTCCGATCTTTTTAAATCATTAGTTTTATCAAGGTTGTGATGATATATGGGCATAGGCTTAAATAGTGCTACGGGCTTTTTACGTATTGTAGATCATCTGAAGAATTTGCAAGTTGCTTTTAATTGTGTCTTTAGCGGGTCTGGCTAGCGACATGTTGGCTAAAATTGCAATAATATGTTATAATAAGAAAAATCGTACATTAACATGACCTAAGGGGGTATAAAAATGAGCATTATCGGACCGTTCATTGAAAAGCGTTTCTACACAGCAAATCCAGAAACCAATCCAAGAAAAAAGACTGCCGATATTATTTGTGAATATCTGAACAAAGATTCGGCAACTTGTCGCGAATCACTTCGCGATGATTTCTGCGACGCACTCGTACGGCTCCTTAATGATCCTGAATCAGAGAGGATACTTCTCTATCTTCCGTTAGGCTTGTTTAAGGATGCACCTGAACGTTTTAAGGAAGCCTACATGCGAGCTTGGTATAGATTGCTTAGGGTAGAAGATGTGGGAGTAAATTTCTACGATGGAGATTGTCTGGAAGTTGACGCAAGACCGTATGGTGAATTGGAACGCGTGATAAAATGCGTACATCTTTTGCCATGGATGGTTGAAGCCGGGTTTATTTCTGCAGATGAAATTTTTGAGATACTTAAGGAGGGGTCTTGTAGTCCAACATTAATTAGGAGTTTAGAGGAAGCGATTTATGTTATGAGTACTTTCAATTCGGACAAATCATTCGATCGTAAATCCTTCATTAAGCTGATCCGTCTCGTGCAACATCTCGCTGCGCGTATCCCAAAAAGACAAAAGATTGAGCCACTATATGTGTCAGAAAAAAGACTGAAGTGGCTTGAGGAACGTAAGAGTGAACCCGCTAAACTTCTGACGCCAAGTGCTAAGCTTGAGGGGCCATTCTCCGACAATTTAGCAGCGATCAAGCCGCAACTCGAGGAGATTGAAGCGGCGCTAAAGCCAAATGAAATCGTCTTGGTTGGCGGTTCTCAAATTAAAGGCTACGGCACCACCAAGTCGGATCTCGACATTTGGGAGTATAGCAAGTTAGCTACCGATGAGTTCTTTGGGTTAGGTAGTCCGCACGCTGCGCATATCTACTTCAACTCTGTATGGATTGGTGGCAAAGCAATAACCAATCTAGACAAAATCGCAGAGCAAGCCGTCGACATCTATTCATATGGAATATCCAAAGAAGATCGTAGGCTTTGCATCGAAAGACTGGAAAGTGACCTTCTTCAGTATAGGCTTCTCCATAAAGGATTCTCGAGATTTAATGGAAAAAGCAGCTACTGGACAGGATGCTATCCGGAAATAGATGGAGATTGCCCATTCTACGATGACAAATACCGCAGAATTGCCACAATGCTTTATGCAAAATATGTCTATATTTAAGGTCATGGAAAAGGCCCCCGAAAGGGGGCCTAATTAATTTTGTAATCTTGATTAATGATGCGTCCCGAATGGTCATATAATCCAATCGGCGCTCTCGACAATTGAAAAGACAAGCGAGGACAATTAAACTTATACCGGTCCAAATATTGTTGAACGTCTGCCACATCGAGTGTTCCTCTCCGCAACCCCACAAGCGCAGGAATTATTACTGGTATTTCTTGTATGGTCACATCATCAAAACACCCAAAACGATCCCATGCCTCACGGTTTATAAGGCTGTGATCATTATAAAGACTTAAAATATAAGCACGGTCCTTGGTAAGGTCACAAAAATCCCTCAATAAGCTTTTGCCATCATAATAATACCTAGAGAATTGTGCAAGAGAATCTGCGATAGACTTATATCTTGTCCGTGACAAATCCATAATTGGCTCCGGTATAATGATAAAACACTCGTCTATGGGTTCATCGGCTTTTTCGCCAACTAGACGACTAATTAATCCAAATAGCGCGCAATATATAGACCAAGACGTCTCTGAAGACTTAGTGGGTGGGGATTCTTCTACTTGCTTGAGATACTTCAATATCTCAATCTGTTTTGTATTGTAGTCCGTACAGCCATAAATTGGAGCTTCCGTTACATCAGGCCATTCAGAAAAACGAAAACGAACACGTTGTTCACTATTAGAAGCAATTATCTCAGTTATCCCCTTACGAATTGAAGATATAAAATTAGCATTTTTCTCCAAAACTTTTATTATGTCTTTGACTTCCTGATTAGAACCACAAACATAAAGAATCTCAATTGCCATAATTATTTTTCCTCCCCTAATATTCTCCAATTCAAGTCAGCAATACCGCTCGGGTATCGTTTTTGGTACATAAAAGGAGTCCACTGATCCCCCCACAAATCATCCGTAAGGGCACAAAACCGCTTTCGCGCATCTTCAAAATCTTCATATACTTTTCCTCCTCTATTGACAAATTTAATAAACTCCTGTTCTAGAGGATCATCACCAGGCTTAATCCACCTAAGCATAAATCGACTGATTTCCTCAATTACGGCGGAAGCTTCATCTCTCTGGGTACCCATTTTATAGTTTATTAGGCCAGAAATATTATAACAAACCAAGCGATGTTCCTTTGGATTAATCAAGAAGTTGTTAGGATTAAAAATTGGATATCTGTAACGTCCTGTATACATTTTGTGGTTCATTGTCTCAAAGAAGTCATAAAACTGCAAAAATTGACCAAATACCCATACTCCAGTAAGCGTATCAATCCTAGTTTCGGCTTGTAGCTTTATGAGAGGTACAAAATCTTCAAGGTTGGTATCAGGTATTCTAAAAACATTCACTTCACGTCCTTCAGCACAAAATGCTGCAATTAGGTCGACGAAAAGATAATTATAGCGAGGACGTTTTTTCTCATACAACGGAAAAACATCTAACCCCGAAGCAATCTTTAGAAGATTGAAGTCTCGCGCTTCAGCCAAAAAATCACTCCTATACACTGTTTCTCTCTTTGCGATCTTGATAATCACTTGCTCTGCTTCTTCCGTCACCCCAAGATAACCGTAATGACTCTTAGCTTCATAAAATAATCTATCAATTTTGTACTTTTCATTATTCAATGCATATTCCCCTCCTTATCAAAAATCAAGATTTAAAAATACAACACACCCAAGCAGATGCATCCATCAAAAGATATACCACAGATAAAGATCTTTGTCAATTTTTCATTATACATATAAAAAGCCCCCTAAGAGGGGGCTATTTTCTTGATACATTGGTTTTAAAGAATACGTTTGCCGGTCAACCCAGTAAGACTAGAAGTGTCCCCACCAAGCTCGCTCCAGTTGATCTGGGTGCCGAGCTGCCAAAGAGCCACAAAATAGTTGACTTCCACGTCGGAAGTAACTGTATCGTGCTTGGCAAAGGCAAGAACATACTTGACCAGATTCTGCTCCAGACGGATATAGTTGCTGGAGACGCTGGCGCCGATCTTTTTCAGCATCATTTCGCGATTCTTGACGCCGACCATAGACGGCAGACGAGTGTCTTCGAGCGTATTGCGAATTATGCTTGCGTCATAGGCCATTGCCGCTGCAACCTGGACACCAGTACCGCGGAAAACACGGTTAATGGAATCTACCAAAGTGTCACCAGCATCATGCAGTGCCGCAGTATCAGGGGGCGTAATCATGCCGATGCCAGCTCCGCCTCCAGAAAATCCACCACTGATTGCCGCGAGAAGCATGGACGGATCGGAGAAGCTTGCCCTCCAAGTCTGATACCAACCATCAAGCGTCTGATAGCTTGCAGCGATAGCCGGCCAAAGAGCATCACGAATGCGGCTGAGAAATTCCTTACGGCGGCCTTCGGTAATAAATGTGCCGTCGAGACCGTCAATCGCGGAGAAAATATCTCCGTAAGCACGGCGAGTCAGCGACTTACGCAGAGCGTAGAAAGTCGGATCGACCTGTTCTTCGGTTTCGTCAGCATACTTTTCCATAGCTTTCGCCAATGCTTCAGGAACATTGTAGAGGCCAGCACGGTCAGCGAGAGCAGCACGAATAGCTGCGATGTAGGATGACTCATCAACTTTCAGAATACCGCCGGTCTTCAAGGCATTGAGCCAAGAAGCATCAGACGGAATCGCCGGAAGCAGAGCCTCAAACTGGGTCTGGATTGCACGAGTTTCTGCCGCAGTTGTAGCGGTAGATGCGGGCTTAGCCGAAGCTTTCAGCTCGGCGACCAGTTTGCGCGCCTTTGCCAGTTTTACACCAGCGCCGGTCAGGTCGGCAACTTCGAGAGAAGCCAGATCATCAAGCGTTTCCACGCCAAGATCATCAATGACTTTCGTGATTGCCGCTTCATCGGCACCGTATTCGGCGAGTTTTGCGCGGACTTCAGCGTTTGTGGTAGGAGCCGCAGTAGCGGCGGTTTCTTCAACAACTTTCATTTCTTCTTTACTCATGGGTTAAACCTCCTTAAAATTTTTTGCGTAGATTTTATCTACGTCAGTTGACCCAATTGAGAGTATTTTGAGCGGAATCCCAGTAAATTTCTTGAGGACATTATCTACGAGATCAAAGAGATCCTGCTTACGAATGGGATTTTCGATAGGCAACCTATCCAAAATTGGCTCTGCTCTATACAGAAAATCAGTACAGGTTTCGTCAGTTTTCGGATTATTTGCATATCGAGTGCAAATCTGCCAAACCCTGCCGGTTGCTAAAATTTGGTCAAACCAAGTCAAAGCAATACCGGCAAAAGTCGTGGCAGAACATGCGCTGATAGCGTAGTTTAAAAGATTAAAGTCGAGAGCTCCGGCACGAATAATACCTTGAAAGCGATTCTCGTCTTTGTGACTACCAGGAAGCATTTGTTTAGTAAAATCTGCATCGTAAGTTGGCATTGGACCTGCTCCGTGGCGGATTTCGTAAGCGCGGTGGACACCAATATTAATGATTTCCCCGACGTATCCCGCCTCCTTCAGCATATCAGCTGTATATTTTGGTAGAGTTCTGATAGCGCTAACATGGGGATAAAACCCAAGTTCTTTGTCGGTCAAAACTCCGTGCGAGCATTCGACAATCGCCGAACCGTCTTCTCTTATTACCTCGTTTAGCTCTTTGATTCCAAGTTTTCTTCCTACATCTTCGAAAAGATTTTCGATATAGGGCAAGAAATCGTCATCATAAAGCAAATTAAGATTTTCTGAAAAAAGGTTCGAATCGTCAGGTAGACCACTATCTTTTGTGACTTTGGCATACCTTTCTCTGTAATAATTGAGCTGTCTTTTAAGTTTCAGGCGAACTAAGCTACGATCTGCGAGCTCACGAGCTCTGATAGTAAACTCATCGCCCAGTTCCTCGTTCATGCGGTAAGCCCTGCCAACTCCTGTACCGATAGTACCACGCGGGTTATCCCCAAGAAGCAATTCTTCAAGTTGAGAAGAAATCTTGTGGTAAGGCGTAGCACAAATACAATTTGGATCGGCAGATATTAGAACATAAGGATCGTAAATACCCAAACGTTTAAGTGCTTCCGACTCATTCTCTAAGCCAACTGGCAAAATTACCATTTGGCTGGATAAATATGTCGGTACACCTTCAAGCGTTCCGCATCCCCATTGAGAAAAGTTGAAACTCTCTCCACTGGAGGTGCGTATGCCATGAGATCCTTGTGCTCCTCCACGCTTGATAACCACTTGGGCATCAACTTTGCGCGAGAGTGCATGAACTATGCTACCCTTACCTCCGTCACCAGGACCGAGGTCGGTGATAACATAAATCTGCTTAAACATAACACACCTCCTATTGCAACTTACAGATACTCGATGTGATCCGAGGCAGATTCTATTTCGTCTTCGGAATCAGGGTCGCCAGGCTGAATCGGCCAAAGGTCGTCTTTCTTTGCAAAGATGTCGCCAGCTTTCGGAACCGGATGCGGCAGAGCATGACGAAGTTTCGCCTGCGCGCCGATATCGATTTTGGAAAGCTGCCGGATCAGATGGTTGTCGCGATTCTTGAAATGAGCATTCAGCTCGGTAATATCAAGCGTTCCTTCAGTTAAGCCGATAATGGCGGAAATAATCGCAGGCAATTGCTCTGTAGAGTCAATGACGATCACGGACTTATCGCCGCAAAGATTGCGCCATAATCCAAGCGTGTCGGTATAGAAATAGTCGCTCATCACGAGAACGAACTGATGAGTCTTCTTCTTCAGCTCGGTCACCATGGATTTGACGGACGGAAGTTCATGACGCATTCCCTTCAGTTCATTCTTGAAGATATCGCTTCCGAAAATACGCTGAATTTCGTCTTCGTCCAAACGAGGATGATACGGTTCGTCGGTGACGATGAAATGGTATCCTTTCAGGCCGATGCGATTTGTATATGCATTGGTCAAATATGCGCGAGCGAACATAGCATACTGGGGATCTTCCCCATGATTGCCGCATCCGCCACGCTGAGGTGCCATCTCCTTGAGATAGTTCACGATTTTGGGCGCTTCCATCTCAAACTGCGGGCGACACATGACAAAATCATCGCCACAATCGCCGAAAATGCCAAGGCAAAGCTGAGGATCATAGCCAGGTAAAACCTTGGCTACTGCTGCATACAAATCCGGCAGAACTGCCATTTCCGTATCGACTTCACCACCCATAGAGCCAGTGGTATCACAACTTACCTCGATATCCATCGGACAGCCGAGAGTTGCAATCCATTTTTTCTGATGGGGGTTCAAACGAATCTTGGAAAAGCGCATAGGATTGACGCCGGGATCGACGATCTCACTGAGAAGTCCAGTTTCCCTAGCACGCTCTTCTGCCTTTCTCGTGACATCCCTATCGTGAGTTACCCCGTAATCGCGTCTAGCGGTACGGTAGCTCTCCACCGAAAATGTTTTTTCTCCCATAATTTAACCCTCCTTGATTGTTTTCCAAATTATGGTATCGCGGTCACGGTACGTAAAAGGATAGTAATGAATACCCCAAAACCCTTTAATGAGCCTATATAAGTCTCCATGTGCCTCCTCAAACGAATCACGACCATGTTCTGCGAAATCCTGAAGCAGATGAAGATATTTCTGCTCCAAAGGATCATCTTCTATAACAACCCAACTGAGAATGAACTTAGCGATAGTCTTAACGAAGTCGCAAGCTGTCACGTCGGCCACATCTCCAGAAAAGTTGTAATAGACAAGACGGTGTCTTTCTGGACCGATGAGATAATCATCGGGCAAAAAAACAGGGTACCTAACAATAGAGCTGTCCAAGTCAACGGCCAACAGTTCAAAAAAACCGTAGAATTTAAGAAAACGCCCTAAAATCCAAACACTAGTACGAACATCAATTTCAGTTTCAGCGTGCAGTTTCGTTAGCGGAGTCAACTTATCAAGATCAGCGTCGAGTGCCGTAAAGACATTAATACGTCGATCTTCTTGAGTAGGCTCCATAAACGATGATAGTAGGCTTGCAAATAGCCAGTCATAGTGAGATTCGCCTTTTCCTTGGTCCGCTTCAAACTTCGCTATCTGTTCCTCAAAAGCACGTAACATATTGAATTCGCCGGCTTCTTTTGCAAGAATGTCGCCATCTTCAAATGTCTTCGCTACTTTCAAGATCACCGATTGCCCATCATCTGTCTTGCCGAGGTAGATACGAAATTTCGAGGATTCGCCGATGCGATTTCCTACCTCAATATTCCTAACTTTCAACCAAATCACCCCCCTTTCCAATGTGTAATCAAGATGTAAAAATACTATACCTTCATAGGTATCTTTATGATTTTAACACAAATATCATGCTAAGTCAATGTTAAAGCTATCTTGTCAAGCCAAAAAGCGCTATCCCGGTCGCCACCGACACATTAAACGACTCTTTTCTCCCTTTCATCGGTATTTCCACAAAAAAGTCCATTTTTTCACGTACGTCAGAGGGGATTCCGCTCACGTCTTCACCCAGCACCAAAACTCTCTTTTCTCCGAACTCTCCAATTCGCTCCGCATCTCTGAGATTAATTAGCTTATCTGTATCAATATTATTCTCCAGTCCAATCACCGTCCACCCATGTTCTTTCATCCTATCAATAGTCGTAAGAATATCAGAAGAATACTCCAGAGAAACCATCTCCTCTGCCCCAAGCGCCGTCTTATGTATCTGATTATCCAGTTTTTCTCTCAGATGTGGCAAAAGGAAATCATCATGCACCCTCGGCGTATACCCCGAAAGAATCACTCTAGCCACCCCAAACCCCTCGCAAGTTCGGAGTATCGCCCCCACATTTTGACACGAGCGAATATTATGCAGCACTACTATTATTTCCATACGCATATTATACCATAAAAAATCCCCCGCCAAAACGGGGGATACTGGGAGAATTCGACGAGAATCTTACGACTGATATTCCACTGCTTCTTGTCTGGTAATAAAGAAGTGAATCCCCGGAGCACATTCATTGCGTCTATCATCATCAAAGTTATCCACGCTAATGACTTCACCAATACGATAGATAAAATTCCCATCGTAACTACTGGCAATTTCAGTTAAGCCACTGTTGCTTCCGTCAATGTTTTCAATAGCAAGACATTTTGCTTTTGAGCAGCGGCACTTTCTGTCGTATGCGCTACTACGCTTTGCATCTTCCGTGATTTCCAGTTTTACGATTTTGTTTTTCACGCATTTTTTCCAACCAATGAAAGAACCATGTTCAGGGCAGCACATAGGAAAGAATTTGTTAACCAGTTCAATTTCTATTTTGGCACCACGCAGGTCAGCATGATACAGGTCAGCACCACGCAGGTTAGCACTATACAGATCAGCATAACACAAGTTAGCATCACGAAGATCAGCATCACACAGATCAACATTACTCAGGTCAGTATAACACAAGTTAGCATAACGCAGGTCAGCACCATGCAGGTTAGCATAACGCAGGTCAGCACCACGAAGGTCAGCACTATACAGATCAGCACCACGCAGGTTAGCACTATACAGGTTAGCATAACACAAGTTAGCACAACGCAGGTTGGCACCATGCAGGTCAGCACCACTCAGGTCAGCATCACGCAGGTCAGCACGCCATCCACCGTCTTTGTTTAACCATTTCTTATGACTCCTAAGAATTTTTTTCAACTGCTTATTGCTTATCATTCTCATTACTCCCTCCAAAAAAGTAAAAGTACAAGGCCCAGCCCCTATCCTTCTTTTATGCCACACAAGCTTATTTTTGTCAACCCCGCCGTTAAGCTCCTTGCATCATTGCGATAACTATGCCATAATATCTCCATATCTCACGATAGCACATTACAAGGAGGGAACTACATGAACCGCTTCACAAAATCTCTAAAGGCTTTCTCTTATTATCTAGTTAAGCCTATCAGCATCACCAAAGAATACAAAAGTTTAAAAGTTGGAAACGTATATTGGAATAAGACAATAAAAAACGAAAAAGTGCTCTTATGGCGAATGACTTTCTTCTTTATTAGCTTTATCTTTTCTTTTATTTCTCTTTTATACCAAAATTTCATTGGACCTATTACGGTAATAATCGCGTACATCGTAGTCTCATTTGTTGCCTATAAAGTTAATTTTCAGTGGGGCCTCATATACGACCCAAGTAGTCCTTTTACTTACGAAAGATTCCTTACTGAGCATAGAATTTTCCCAGATCGCATTTGCGAAGATTACTACCTCAACACGTCTTCCTTACTTTTCTATATCGATGAAAAAGATTATAAAAGCAATGATGAGAAATATGGAATAATGAGAGGACTCTCCGATAATCCACGCTACTTTCGCATATTTAATCCTCAAACCCCAGCCGATGCCGTCCTTATTTTCTATAATATTTTACATGACCAATTCAAATCAGAAAAAGAACGGCAAGAAGAGGAAGAGGAAAAACAAAAAGAAAGAAGCAAGCAAAGCGAAATTGAGCAATACGAGCTCTTTAAAAATTATCTCCAAAAAGACATCGACACTCTAAACTCCGAAATCGCCGCAAATATCGAAAAGTGTAAAGAGCTCGCTAATGCAATCCAAGAGAACTAACCCCTCATTTCGAGGGGTATTTTTATGCCGTATCGCGCCTTTCCACTCGAAAAACTCTTAATTTTTCCGTTTTTTTCGAGTAAAAAATCCCCCGCCAAAACGGGGGATACTGGGAGAATTCGACGAGAATCTTACGACCGATATTCCACTGCTTCTTGTCTGGTAATAAAGAAGTGAATCCCTGGAGCGCATTCATTGCGTCTATCTTCATCAAAGTTATCCACACTAGCAACTTCACCGATACGATAGATAAAATTCTTATCATGTCCGCTACTGATTTCTGTCAGTCTGCTATCGGTTCCATCAATGTTTTCGATAGCAAGACATTTTGCTTTTGAACAGCGACACTTTCTACTGTATGCACTGCTACGCTTTGCATCTTCCGTGATTTCCAGTTTAACAATTTTATTGTCCACGCATTTTTTCCAACCGATGAAAGAACCATATTCAGGGCAGCACATAGGAAAGAATTTGTTAACCAGTTCAATTTCTATTTTAGCACCAGACAGGTCAGCACCATACAGGTTAACATCACGCAGGTCAGTATAAGACAGGTCAGCACCACTCAGGTTAGCACCACATAGGTCAGCATCACTCAAGGTGGCATAACGCAGGTCAGCATCATGCAGGTTAGCACCATTCAGGTAAGCGCCGCACAGGTTAGCATCATACAGGTTAGCATCACGCAGGTTGGCATCATGCAAGTTAGCACCACTCAGGTGAGTGCCACTCAGGTGAGTGCCACTCAGGTGAGCACTACGAAGGTTAGCACCACTCAGGTTAGCATTGCGAAGGTCAGCACCAGTCAGGTTGGCATTAATCAAGTCGGCATAACGCAGGTTAGCATAACGCAGGTCAGCACCACGCAGGTCAGCACCACGAAGGTTAGCATTGCGAAGGTCAGCATTGCGAAGGTCAGCACCACACAAGCCAGCACGCTCTCCACCGTCTTCATTGTTTAGCCATTTTTTATGCTTTTCTAAAATGTTCTGAAGTTCTTTAGAGTACATTGTTTTACCCCCTTTTTTCTTTAATAGTCACGCCATTTTTTCCGTTCAGCCATTTCTTATGACTCCTAAGAATTTCTTTCAACTGCTTATTACTTATCATTCTCATTACTCCCTCCAAAAAATAAAAGTACAAGGCCAAGCCCATATTCCCTATCCTTCTTTTATGCCACACAAGCTTATTTTTGTCAACCCCTCCCTATTGACAAATCCAGCTCTATATGATATAATGGAAATAATATGTATCTCTAATACATCTAGTACTTTAGGAGGTTTTGCTCTATGAACTCAAAAGATCTCTGCATGTTCATTGCTGCGCTATCCATCATCGCCGCACCCTTCCTTGCGTTTGGTATTGGCATAATTATCCTCAGCATCGAAGATTTTGTAATGAGCCGTCGGCTCGACCGTATCCATACGACGGCAAAATCATTCGCCAACATTACGACACTTTACAGTCGCAAAGACCAACAGCCTATCATGCTCAGAGTTACGATGCGAGCAAGGCGTCGCACAACAGCAAAGAAAACTTCTTTCGCAGTTTCGGTTAGCCCCGAAGACACTCCAGAAGCAATCAAAAAAAATATCGTCGAACTCATCCCGTTCAGCCACACTTTCTTCGACTCCGCCACCATCAAAACTTCAGAGAGCCTAATCAAAGTCAACTCAAACTATAATCTGAGTTAACGCAAATCTCCAAACACTCCGCACGCCGCGGGGTGTTTTTCTTTTGCCTTGCTTGGTAAAAATTGCTATAATATAAGCTCCGGCAAAGTTTTTACCCTCGTCCCCGAGTCAAAATTCTCCATCGACACCTATGCCACCATTCCAGCCTCTGCCAACCCCAGAGGAGAACAGCCAGCCATTTCTAGTGATATCATAGAAAAAACCATGCCAAAAGTCGACGCTATCGTCGATGGCAAAGCGGGGAATCACGCCCCCACCACCAAACAGGTTAGCATCACGCAGATTGGCATCACGCAGGTTAGCATTGCGGAACGTAAACTTGAAAACTTGGATATTCGCAAACTTGCCAAAGGAAACGAAACTATGACAAAAATGTTTGCCGATTTGGAAGTAAAAGATATAGACGAAATAGAGTCTGAATAAGAGAAGCCGATACGAAATTAAATTTTATACCAATAAAAACCCGCGTAGTACATACACCGCAAAATTATAGCATTTTATTTTTGCGGAGGATGGCGATGGCGATGAGGCTAAAGAGCAGAATGATACCGCAGACGATTGCGAAGCCAAAAGGCGAAGTGGCGAACGGCATGCTTTCCACGGCGACGTTCATGCCATAAATGCCGGAAATCAAAGTAGGGATTGCCATCACGACGGTAACGCTTGTCAAAAACTTCATTGCGTTGTTTAAGCGTTTATCAATTACCGCTGATAAAAGTTGGCGCGTGCCATCAATAATGCTGCGATAGGTGGTGGCCATTTCGATGGCTTGACGATACTCAACCTCGACATCATCGAGTAATTCTGCGTCTTCGGGATATTGATCGAGGCGTTCGTAGCGACGCAAGCGATCCACCACGGCAAGATTAGCACGCAAGGAAGTTTCGAAATAAACCAATGCGGATTCGAATTGGTGCAACTTGGTGAGATCGGTGTCTTTGATGTTGTTATTAATCTGTTTCTCAATGGCAAGGCGGCGCTTGTCGAGCGAACGCAAATTTGCCTGATAAAGATAGGCGGACGAAAAGAGCATTTGGTAAATGAATTTCATGCGCTTTTTGGTAGAAAACTCTTTCTGCAAACCTTTGATGAAATTTTTGATGATTGGTGTGGCTTTAGAACAAATAGTAATAATGGCATTGTTTGCCAAAATAATACCGAGCGGGAAAGTTGCATACGGGCTATCGTCGGTATCATCGGGGTGCGGGATGTCCACCAAAATCAAAGTATAGTCATCTTCAATGGCCACACGAGAGCTTTCTTCGATATCAAGAGCTGCAGCAAGATCAGTTGAGTCTATATGATAATAATCGGCAATTTTAGCAAGTTCGTCATCGGTTGGGTGAGTTAAATTTACCCAAACACCACTTGCATTTTCAAAATTATCAAGTTCGTGAATAATGCCGTCATCGGTGCGAAAAATATTAATCATATGTATTATTGTACCATTTTTTAGTGCAAAAATGCAGCGCTTATTGGCCAATTAGTTTTAGAAAATCTTGTTCATCAATGGTAGGAATGCCAAGTTTGGCGGCTTTGTCGGTTTTGCCTTTGCCAGGTTTATCTCCCGCAATTAACGCTGTAGTGGTTTTGGTGACAGAGCTGGTAACCGTGGCGCCAAGTTCGCGCAACTTTTCCTCGGCTTCTTCCCTCCCCATCGAAGCGAGTGTGCCAGTAACAATGTAACTTTTTCCCGATAGTGGCAGCTCGGACTGGTCCGCGTAGACTGGTGACATGCCCAATGCTTTTAAATCTTCAAGCAATTTTAAATTGTCCTCATCGGCGAACCAAGCAAGAATCGACTCGGCGACCACGTTGCCAATATCTGGAATATCAAGTAATTCTTCTTTGGTAGCAATGGCGAGTTTTTCAATACTGCCAAAAGTACGGGCCAGAACCGTAGCAGTTTGAGCGCCAATATGGCGAATGCCGAGCGCCGTTATAAACTTACCTAGTGGCGGCGTCTTGGACTTATTAATAGCATCTACGAGGTTTTTGGCGGATAACTCAGCAAAACGATCGAGTTTGGAAATTTGATTTGTCGTCAGCCTGTATAAATCAGCAATTGAATGAACGAGGCCAGTATCAACGAGCGCTGCGACGTTTTTCTCGCCAAGCCCCTCGATATTTAGTGCTGGTTTTGAGGCGTAATATTCGATGGAACGTTTTAAAATAAAATCCGTAGTTTCGCCTTTTACACGGTAAACGACTTCGCCATCAGGACGTTCAAACTCGAGCTCAGGATATTGCTTCTTCAAGGCAATTTCATAATCATAAGGCACGGAATTATCTGGACGAAGCGTGGTAAGAACTTCTTTGACCTGTGGAATAATGTCGCCAGCTTTATAGATAATAACTGTGTCGCCAATACGGAGGTCGAGACGAACAATCTCATCGGCGTTATGAAGTGTGGCGTGGCGCACGGTTGAACCGGCTACTTCTACGGGATCCAAAATTGCAACTGGCGTAGCTGCGCCAGTACGGCCAATCGAAATGACAATATCGCGAACTTTAGTTGTAGACTCTTCGGCCGGGAATTTAAAAGCAACGGCAGCGCGCGGTGTTTTGCCGACAATGCCAAGCTCATCATAGATTTTGCGGTCGTTAATTTTAATTACCATACCATCAGTATTAAAAGGCAAACCTTTGCGATATTCGTCTAAATCGCGGATATATTTAAAGAGTTCTGTTGATGCGCTAGTCCAAACTAAATCTTCATTCGAAGTCTGGAATTTCATCTCGCGCAATTTGTTGTAGGCTTCTTTATGGGTAAGAAGATTTGGTTTTACTAAATCATAGGCAATAAATTTTAGTGGGCGCGAAGCAGCGATTTTAGGATCGAGCTGGCGAATAGAGCCTGCCGCGAGATTACGCGGATTTGCGAACTCTTTTTCTCCGTTTTTACGTTGTTTTTCTTGCAATTTCTCAAAATCTTTTTTGAAGATAATAATTTCACCACGCACTTCAACATCACCCATTTCGTCGATACGAAAAGGAATATTTTCGATTGTACGAACATTAGTAGTGACATCTTCACCAACTAATCCATCGCCACGTGTAACTGCTTGCACAAAAAGACCGTCTTTGTATTTCAATGCACAAGCAAGGCCATCCATTTTAATATCAGTAAAAAATTCTTTAATTTTGCCGCCTGGAATAAGTTTTTCATTGCGAGCAATCCAACCACGAATTTCATCTTCCGAGAAAACGTCCGCAAGACTAATCATGCGCTTTTCATGAGTGACTTTTTGGAATTTATCAAGAGGTTTACCAGCGACACGCTGAGTCGGTGAATCTGGAGTAATAAGTTCCGGGAATTGCTCTTCGAGCTGAGATAATTCATGTTTTAAAGAATCTGCGGCCGCTTCGGACATTATAGATTCGTCTAGTACATGATAATGATAACGATAATCGTTAATAATGTCGCGAAGCTTGGCGATGCGGGCTTTTGCTTCGGTTTTTGTAATATTATTTTTTGTCATAGTCTAACATCCATCTGTAATATATGTATAAATAGGCTGAGAAATAAATAGCCGAGAAACAAGTCATAATAAGTAGTATGAGTGGCACAAATGGGAAGCCAGAGAGCCAATCAAAGACAGATTTCAGCCATAAATCAAGTAAAATGCATGGTACCACAATTATCACCCAGACCACGGCAAGAGCAAGAATAAGTGCGATTAGGCGAATGATGAATTTGACTCGGCGTCCAGCCATCAAGTCCGAAGCCGTGCCAAGAGCTTTGGTGGGATAAAGTCCCGGAGCAGAAACAGCAACGAGTGCTATAAGCGAGCTAGACAATAGATAACCGGAAATCAGAATCATAAGTGCGGCAAAGATAAAGAACACTAGGGCATAAAATGGGGTCGCAAGAAACTCTGTTTGGACCGCTGCAGAATAGGCGATAATAAGCAGGATAATTGGAATACATTGTACAAATATGACGGCGACTACAACAAAAGTTGAAAGAAGCGGCGTCATGGCGTTATAGAGGCCGTCGCGAAGCTTTACCTTATGGCCCGCAAAGCGATGGCGTAAAAGAAAAATCGTCGTAAGCCAAATGATAAGAAAAATTACCACCGCAAAAACTACGGCCGCCTCGGACGATGAGCCGGAAAGACCGCCAGTAGTAATTGTGGAGATAAGTAGAAGGCCAGCCTTGGCGACATTTCCAAGATCACCATTGGCCATTTCGGAGCTAGTTTGGTCGAGAACATCCTGAAAGCTGGTGTAAGTTTCTTCGCTCATGAGACCAACCAAAATTATATTGAGCGCCACCACAATTAGAAGTAATGGCAAAAATAATTTCCAGTTTTGAAAAAGTGTTTTAAACGTTTCCATAAGGTGCGCCATGATGCCTGGTACCTCAAGATTGCGTTCATAATCCTCACGGTACGAGCGTTTGAAGCTTTTGTGAAGCTTGACGCGATTTTTGGACTGACTTCGAAATTTACTAAAAAATTTCTTAGAAGGTTTTTTTGCCATTTTCGAGCCTTTCGATGCGCTTTTCTAGTGGCGGATGAGTGCTAAATAAATCACTAAAAAAGCCTTTCCTGAGCGGGTTATTAATATACATGGCGGCGGTGGCTGAATTCTGGCGTTGCATCGGCCGAGATTGCGACTGCAATTTTTTGAGCGCCGAAATCATACCTTCTGGATAGCGCGTAATATTGACCGCCGAAGCATCCGCCAGATACTCGCGTTCGCGCGAAACGGCCATTTGAGCAATTGCTGCGAAAATAGGAGATAATATAGCTACAGCAAGCAGCAATACCGCGCCAACAGGGCTACGCTCTTCGTCACGGCGGCGATCGCCATAGAAGAGGAAACGCGAAGCAAAGTCAGCTAGTACGCCAATTACACATACTAAACCAAAAACAATCATGGAGACGCGAATGTCGTAATTTTTAACATGGGACATCTCGTGCGCCATGACAGCAGTTACCTCTTTATCGTCCATAATATTAAGAAGGCCAGTAGTGGCGGCAACAATTGATGATTTGGGATCGCGACCAGTCGCAAAAGCATTTGGTGCGGGATCGTTGATAATATAGACTTTTGGCATTGGTAAACCAGTAGTGATACTAAGATTTTCTACAATGTTATAAAAACGCGGATTGTCTTTTTTCTCAATTTCTTTAGCACCAGTCATAGCAACCGCAAGCGAGCTAGCGCAAAAATATTGTAGAACCGCATAAATTGCCGCAATGACAAAAGTCCAAATAGCAATTCCCCAGTCACCAAAATAGTAGGCGAACAAACAAGAAATCGCGCCAATCAAAGCGACAAAACCAATCATCAGAAAGACGGTTTTTCGTTTGTTGGCGGCGATTTGCTTATACATTTTAGAATTTTACTTCTGGAGCTTTTTCAATCTTAGCTTGCTCCGCTTCGCTTACCTCGAAATAATCACGTTTTTTGAAATGACCAACAAGATTATTGATAAGGTTGGTTGGGAAAGTCTTGATTTTAGTATTAAGGTCTTTGGCGCCAGCATTATAGAAACGGCGAGCAGCTTGAAGTTTATCTTCGCAATCTTGAAGTTTTTGCTGTAAATCTTTAAAGTTCTCGTTGGCTTTGAGCTCTGGGTAAGCTTCGGCAATGGCGAAAATCCTGCCCAATGCCCCTTGCATTTCGCGCTCAGCATCAGCAGCTTGTTTAACGGTTTTTGCACCCATTACAGCCGATCTGGCAGATGTGACCATCTCAAAGGTTTCTTTTTCGTGTTTTGCGTAGCCTTTAACTGTCTCAATAACATTTGGAATGAGGTCAGCACGATATTTGAGCTGGACAGTGATATCTGACCATGCTTCGTTGACGCGCTCGTCGAGCTTAACTAAACTATTATAAATACCAGCAATAATCGCTCCGAGGATAACGACAATTACTATAATAATCCAAACTGTGGACATTTAATCTCCTTGTTTACAATAATAATTATACGCTTTTTTTAGCGTCTAGACAATGGTCCAAAAATTTAATATATGGTTTTTCTATAAAGCGTTGCCGAATAATGTCAATAAAAACGCAGGTAGTAAAAACAACGGCCACAGCAACAATTGAGACCGGAATTAACCAAAGCGAATTCTGATAGGTTGCATTATGAAAAATTGTTTGCCATAAAAATGTCCGAACGAGGCTATTGTCATGGATAAGATAAACACCAAAAGTAGCCGATGCAATTATGTTGATTGATTTGTGATAATGCAGTTTTGACGTCGCAAATGCCATAAATATAGATATAGCAGACAGCACAACTGGCAGTTTTTCTTGACCATAAAAATAGAAAATATCATCAGCAAAGAAATCCCACTTAGTTCCTAACCATGCTAACATGATACTCGACATATAGGTAATAAAAAGACAAGCTGCGGCAATCGCAAAATATTGTTTAGATGTAAACTTGAATTTTAAATTGTAAATTTGAATGTATCCAGCAAGGGCGTATAAAGTGATAAACCAAATAAGTGAATTACCCTGGAAGCTCAAGCCAGTGAGCGTTGGAATAAGACACCAAGATGCAAGCGCGATTACAAGTAATATCTGGTAATTTTTGCGGGTTAAATTAGTCAGCATTTTATTGAGAAAAGGATGAATCAGATAAAGAACAAAATACGTGCTCGCGAACCACCATTCCGAAGATGTGATAGGTGTTAATATCTTGATGAACGTTTCAAAATCGAATTGTTCAATACCACAAATTAAGAAAATCAGGTAGATTACGACCGAATAAAAGAAAATTTGTCCCCAAAATTTTAGTATACGTTTAAGATTAAAAACGCTACGATCATCCTTAATGAGAAAATAGCCAGAGATGAGAACAAATATATCCACGCCAATTTTCCCGCCCATAAGAATTAAGCTGTACCAAAGATGCGGAATCGAAAAATCAGAAGCAATATATGCAAAACCACCATGACAAGCAAAGTGGTGAAACGTAATCATTATCATAGCAATGATACGAAGTAGTTCAATTGCTGAATTGCGTTGCTTGGTGACCATAATTAACTATTATATTGTAGCACAAAAATGTCTTTGCACGTCGCACATATAATGATGATGCTTACATTGCCGGATGCAAAGCCAAAGCCTCCTGAAACATTGCCTTGAGCACAGTATAGCAGCATCTATCAGGCGATTAGAAAAGGAAAGTCCGTTTTCTCTTTTAGCCTGTGGGTTGTTGCATTTAGGGTGTACATTCGGAAGAACGCTTGACTTTATTAAGCTAAAGTGCCATAATGTAGATAATACAAAAGAAGGTTTTGTATATGTACTTTAGTATATGATGCTGAAAATTGATATCTCTCTTCCCAATTTGCCGTCTGTTATTTTATCTTTTTAATTGGTAGATGTAACAGACGGCAAAAATCATTATATTCTGCCGTCTAAATAATTTTAAATGAGGTAGAATATTATGAACAAAGAGAAACTTATCAAAAAAATCACAAGGACCTCTAATCAGAACCTTTTGGCTGAGATTGCTCAAGAGGATGATAGCTGGGCTGTTCGTCAAGCGGCAGTTAGAAAGCTGGAGGATGATCAAAACCTTTTGGCTATAATTGCTCAAGAGGATGATAGCTGGGCTGTTCGTAAGGCGGCGGTTGAAAAGCTGGAGGATCAAAACCTTTTGGCTGAGATTGCCCAAAAGGATGATGACTACGATGTTCGTAAGGCGGCAGTTAGAAAGCTGGGGGATGATCAAAACCTTTTGGCTATGATTGCCCAAAAGGATGTGGACGGCGATGTTCGTAAGGCGGCAGTTGAAAAGCTGGAGGATCAGAAGGTGTTGGCTATAATTGCTCAAAAGGAAGGCGGGCGCAATATTCGTAAGGCGGCAGTTGAAAAGCTGTAGGATCCGAAGGTGTTGGCTATAATTGCTCAAAAGGATGGGGACCGCGATGTTCGTAAGGCGGCAGTTGAAAAGCTGGAGGATCAGGAGCTTTTGGCTGAGATTTCCCAAAAGGATGATAGCTGGGCTGTTCGTCAAGCGGCAGTTGAAAAGCTGGAGGATCAGGAGCTTTTGGCTGAGATTGCCCAAAAGGATGATAATTGGGATGTTCGTCAAGCAGCGGTTGAAAAGCTGGAAGATCAGAAGGTGTTGGCTATAATTGCTCAAAAGGAAGGGGACTGCGATGTTCGTCAGGCAGCGGTTAGAAAGCTGGAGAATCAGGAGCTTTTGGCTGAGATTGCCCAAAAGGATGTGGACTACGATGTTCGTAAGGCAGCGGTTAGAAAGCTGGAGAATCAGGAGCTTTTGGCTGAGATTGCCCAAAAGGATGATAGCTGGGCTGTTCGTAAGGCGGCAGTTAGAAAGCTGGGGGATGATCAAAACCTTTTGGCTATGATTGCCCAAAAGGATGATAGCTGGGCTGTTCGTAAGGCGGCGGCTGAAAAAATTAATCTTAAACTTCTAATCAATGAATAACGGCATCATGAGGCTGGGCAAAACCCAGCCTTTTTTATCTTCATTATTTACTGCTCTGTCACAATAAAGTGTTGACGAAGTCGTTTACGATGTAAAAATGTACCACTTTTGCGTTCCACGCAAATGAGAATTTCTATAATTGAATAATGTTGAAAGAAAATATATTTAGTGAAGATACCAAAAACGACGAAAACCCCTAAAATAGGGGCTTTTTAAAGACTCACTTACGCTCGCCTTGACCTTGTGGTGCGAATGAAGAGACTCTAACTCTCGACCTCTTCCTTGGCAAGGAAGCGCTCTAAACAACTGAGCTACATTCGCACGTGATTTAATTATACCACACTTTTTTAATTTTTTCACCTTTTTTTCAGAAATATGCTATTATTAGAATAATCATTAATTAAAACAAAAATCAAAGGCAAAAATGGATATAGTTTTACAAATTCTACTCCTAGTTGTGGGCTTTGTCTTGCTTATTAAGGGTGCGGACTGGCTAGTAGGGGGCGCGTCATCAACGGCGCTTAATTTCAAAATACCAAAAATGTTAATCGGGCTGACGATTGTAGCATTCGGCACTGGTGCGCCGGAATTGGCCGTTTCGATCTCCTCAATGCTTTCTGGCAACACAGACATGCTACTTGGGAATGTAGTGGGAAGTAATATCCTTAATATTCTGCTTTTGATTGGCATAGGCGCCGTCGTGCGACCAATCGCCGTAAAGCGCGCCTCAATTCGTAAAGAATTGATTTTGTTAATAGTGGCAACGCTCGCTATGGTAATTCTCTTCCTTGACACATTAATTACTGGCGCAGCTTCAAATACAATTTCGCGCTCAGATGCATTAATCTTTGTATTACTTTTTGGAGTTTTTCTATTTTTCATTGCGCAATCTACCCGAAAGAATCGCCAAGAAAAGAAAAAGAAACGCGGTGAAAAACCTCAATATACTCTTGGAAAATCTTTAATTCTAGTAGTAGTGGGCCTTGCGGGTATTGTTGGCGGTAGCCAATTAGTAGTAAATAGTGCTTCAGCAATAGCTGCGGCAGTTGGCATCTCGGATCGTATTATTGCCTTAACTATCGTTGCGTTTGGTACTTCTTTGCCAGAACTTATTACGACCATTACCGCAGCTAAGCGTGGCGAACACGAACTTCTCGTAGGAAATATTATTGGCAGCAACATCTTTAATATCTGTATAGTGCTAGGGCTTCCAGTATTAATATTTGGCACAATTACGCCTTCTAGCTTTGAAGTGATTGATTTAATCGCTGTAGTAGTAGCAGTATTTGTATTATATTTTATGACTTTGAAAGATCGCAAAATCACGCGCGCAGAAGGTGTGTTAATGCTACTAATCTTTGCATCATATTATAGCTATATTATTTACGGAGCATTGGCATAGGTATGAATTGGCTAGTATTTGCAATTATCGCAGCATTACTTGCCACTACTTATACATTTTTCGATAACTATTTGGTGGACGTCTTTTTTAAAGGGCGTTCGCCGCAGGCTCAAAAATGTTTCTTTGGGCCTGCCTATTTGCTAGTCGCAATTTTGCTTCTGATATTTGTACCAATGACGTTGACTTGGCAAAATGCACTAATGCTAATAGGCGCCGGCATAATGGCTAGCGCATCTTACATATTTTATTATGCAGCGCTTGGCAAAGATAATGCAACCGGTGTAACCCTACTCGAGCAGCTATCACCGATTTTTTATCTTTTGTTTGGAATACTGCTGCTTGACCAAAAAATGGATCGTGGGCAATTAATCGGTCTTGCTGTCATCTTAACGGTACCATTTATTATTTTTTGCTCTGCAAAAAAGAGTAGCCGCAAAACACAGCTAAGAACCATCATGTTGATGCTCATTAAAGTAATAATTTCGGCAGTAGTGAATGTCTTAATTGTCAAATGTGGCGCCGAAAGCAGTTTTACAACCGTTTTAGCATACGTGATGCTAGGTAAAGGTATTGGCGATACCGCCATGATGCTAGTAATGAAAAGCTGGCGCCAAAGATTCCGAACAGTGCGCAAAAGAGAGAAAAAATCACGATTTTTTGGCGTGCTGACGCTCGATTGTCTTACGTGGATTGCAAGCGACTTCATTTATTATATTGCGCTAACCTTATCGCCAGCGGTCGCTATTGGCTCTGCAACAATCAAAGCTTTGCAGCCAATTTTTGTGTTTATTTTCGGTATCATATTAACCTTGATTTGGCCAAATTTTGGGCGCGAAAAAATAGACCGCCGAACGGTCCGTACTCATTTGATTGCAACAATAGTAGCTGTTACTGGCATAACCCTGATGTATATGCTATAACGTGGAGGTGCCGACCGGAATTGAACCGGTGTACGCGGTTTTGCAGACCGCTGCGTAACCACTCCGCCACAGCACCATGTATTTATTTTATCATACTTTCCTAGGATTCGATATCTATTTTATGAATTACCGGGGCTTTTGATTTGGCAAGCTTCGCTGCTTTTTTGATAAGAGCCTCAATCTTGGCCTCATTAAGACGCATATCGGTTACAGAGTAATTATTTTTGCGCTCCATTAGTTCTTCGTAATAGCCAGAATGTTTGGCGGCCTCCCAGAACAAATCTTCACAGTCTACATCATCATAGTGCCAGGGCTTTTTAAAAAGATTAAAATGGATAAGTTTGGTATCGTCAGGCAAATTACCTTTGACTGGCTGCATATTCCATTTTTGATCAAGGTGTAAAATTTGACCACGACAAATTACATTAAGATAATCCTGATCAGGAGCAACGAGATCGGCGTCAAACTCATTGATCATCCTAATAAGCTGCGAGACATAATGAATTTTGCGAAGCTTTTTTAAATCAAGCAAGAGGACGCCAGAATTAACGTATTCCTGGTATGGTACTCCGACGGCCTTATCAACATATTCACGAAATTCCGGCACAGCCTCCACCTTAGGGTCGACACAGGCACCAATCATATTATCTTCAAGGTTGGTATCGTAGAGTTCGGCGATGTCGCCAACCAAAATCGTGTCACTGTCTAGATAAACCGCCTTGTTATATTGAGGAAAAAGCGGAGCAATGAATGAGCGATAGTAATAGACTGCCGAAGAAAAGAAATCCCCACTGCCTGTACGACTGGAACAATGATGAATAATAGTGCGAAGGTAAACACTATGCGACATTTTGCGAAATTGAATTTCACAATTACGAGTTACGAGATTCCGCAGATGAAAATAATTCTTAAAGCTTAAGCCATCGTGCAAAATGATAATGCGATAATAACGCTTGGGATTAGTATGCCTAATTAATGATGCGATGGTACAGGCGGCATATGGAACAAACTCATCATTGATTGTGAGAAAAATCGGGATGGGTTTAGTTTTTCTTAGTAGACTTTTTCCGGTATTGAAAATACTCATAGTTACTCTTCTTAGATAATTTTACCATACTTTCGTGCACCTCGCGAGCAAGTTTGGCACGATTTTCGTCATCGGATAACTTAGGATTTGGATAAAATGGACCATCAAGGTAGACTGTCATGTCCGGACGAGCTTGACCCTTGACTTTAGATTTTTGATAAGTTGTGACCATTGAAAAAACGGGCAGATTGTTGCGGACAGGATAGACAAACGAGCGGTCGCCCTGCGGAAATGGGCGGATTTCGGTATGATATGGCCAGACGTGCGCTTCGGGGTAGACAACAAGGCAGTGCCCTTCCCTTAATCGCTCGTCAATCGCGGCATGAAACTCAGCTTTCTGCTCGGGGGTGCTGCCTAGCGGCATAATGCCTGCATAGGGTAAGAATTTACCAACACCTGGGATATAAAGATTTGCAGGAATGGCAATAGTATGAATTTGACGATCGGCGATAATAGCTGGCGAGAACGCATCATGAAAAGGATTAGTGTGATTGGCATAAATCACGTAGCCCTGTTTTTTGCCGACTTTCTTCAAAACTTGGCGATTCTTAACGGTCATATGCAGATAAAATTTTGCATAAAATCGCGCAAACAGTTTAATAATGCCATAAACTATAGCAGAATATAGCTTTACAAATGGATTACGCCTAATATAAACATAATCCTCAGGGAGTTCTATGCGTTTGGCAGATTTTTTATCGCCCTGTTCAGCAGTGCGAATGGGGTCATCTTTAAAAGTTTCGTAATAGAAAATTCGTTCAGACTCCGGAAGGTCCTTTTGGAATAATTCGGCTTTTGCCATTATAAATTACCTTTCTTTTTTAAATAATCATTTAATATATCGTCATATTCGGTGATTTTCAAGGTGCGATGGATTTTGTCCACTTCGAAAGGTTTAATTTTTTGAACATGGAAGAATGGCCAGAATTTAAAATTATTGGAAAAATGGTGGAATACCGTATCAGGCTTAGGGTGGTCTTGTTGCTCATTAAACTTTCGCGGCATCAGTTTACGCTTGGTAATAGTTTTATTGAGTGCTGCCTGATCGGCAAGCATCATGCGTTTCTCTTGGCAAATTTTGACAGCGCGTGGAAAGAGGTCGGATTTTTTACATTCTGGCATATTAAAGAGTAATACCCCAGAATTCATATAGTCGGTTTTAGGAAAATTATAGTGGTAGAAAATTTTGCCATAAATGTCGAGCACGCCGGCTGCTTCAACCCCTGCGAGATCCGTATTATAGAATTC
The DNA here is from genome assembly GCA_045641305.1 of Candidatus Nanosyncoccus sp. Lineage (GTDB taxonomy): Bacteria > Patescibacteriota > Saccharimonadia > Saccharimonadales > Saccharimonadaceae > Nanosyncoccus. Next base: position 5,388 of record JAZUGS010000006.1, on the reverse strand, counting down.
GGAAGGATCCCTGCGGCAGATAACATCATAATCTAGATAAAGGAGCTTGTCTGGCAACTCTGAAACCTTGTCAATATAAAGACGCAACATTGCACAAGGTTTAAAATATTTTCTAGTAAAAACAGTATTGAGATTTTTGGTAGGGAGATTTTTTAGAAAAAGATCCGTAGCATCAATCTTTTTGACAAAATTATTTTTATTTTTTTCTTTAACAATTTTATCAAGGTAAGTCGCAGTGCGATCGGAAATGGGCTTTGAAAAGTCGCAGTCGATAGTTAATAAATAGATATGGAGCGGCGATTTAGCATTTTTGAGGAGTGAGAGGATAGAGACCAGAAGTCCGTCTTTAATTCCCTGGTCGCCACAATATAATATGTTCATAGGTTTCTTAATGGTGCCCGGTATGAGACTTGAACTCATATGGATTTCTCCATTCGATTTTAAGTCGAACGCGTATACCAATTCCGCCAACCGGGCTCCCATTTATTATATCACACTTTGTTGATCACTGGAATGACGATTGGGGTATGATTGGTTATATCAAAGAGAATACGCGTAACATCTTCTTTAATCTCCTCTTTTAGTACCTTCATTTCTGGGTCAGTAGAGATTGACTTATCGGTCTTTTGACGAAGATAATGACGAATTCTACCTATAAGCTCCTCTGAGTTGTCAAGATAGATGAAGGCACGAGAAACGATATCTGGAGTTTTCATAAGGTGTCCGGTTTTCTTGCTAAGGGTTAGGACAATAATAAATATTCCTTCGCGAGAGATATGGATACGGTCCTTAACGACGGCCTCGTGGACAAGCTGATCAGCGTCATCGTAGAGCTTGTTGCCAACGTGAATGCGGCCGTTTTTACGAATGCGTTTATCTTTGGTAAATTCAATAATATCACCGTCATCTGCAAGCAAAATACGATCTTTGCTGATACCAAGAACATTTTCGGCCATTTCGGCGTTGTGCTCTAGCATGTAAAACTCGCCATGATATGGCATATAGTTGGTTGGGTGTAAACGTGTGACAAAATCAACGTGATCCTCATAATAGGCATGACCAGAGAGATGGAGTGGGCCAATATTGGTGAGGTGGGTTTTGCCATTCTGAATAACCTGAGCACCCTCACGAAGCAAACCGTCGACCGTATTTACGACGTGTGGTTCGTTGCCTGGAATTGGATTGGATGAAAAAACGATGGTGTCGGTAGACTTGATCTTGATGAATTTGTGAGCACCAGTAATCATACGGTTGAGTACTGCGTTTAGCTCGCCCTGGGAGCCAGTACAAACAATACAAACTTTTTCGTCGGGAAGCTTGATAATATCTTCCATTTTAACGATAACATCTTTCGGAACCTTGATAGATTTAGCACGGAGTGCAACTTCAACGTTATTAATCATGGAAAAGCCTGAGAAAGCAACCTTACGACCTCTAGCCGCAGCCTCTTTCAAGACTAACTCAATACGAGAAATCTGCGACGAGAAGCAAGAGATAATAACACGACCGTTTGCATAATGATCCATAACACGACCAAGGTTTTCTCCTACATCAAATTCAGAATGAGGGTGGTGACCTGGAGAATCAATGTTGGTAGATTCATTAAGCATTAAATCAATACCTTCGGTTCTGACGATTTCGTCAATGCGATCGTAATCAGTTTGAGCGCCCATAGGCTTGGCTTCATGGCGCCAGTCTCCAGAGAGGTAGATTGTGCCATTAGGGGTGCGAACAACGATGGCGCAGTTACCAGGGATAGAGTGGAGTGTATGGATGAACTCTACCGAGAAATGTTCAGAAACCTGGAATTTTTCATGTTTTAATGGGTCGACGACTTGATAATTTGGTTCTGGGACATCATCTCCAAGCTCCGACATCTGTTTCTTAATCATGCCAATAGTAAATTCTGTACCGTAAACTGGAATAAGTGGGTTGAATTTTGGCAAAAGATGACGACAAGCCCCAATATGGTCAAGATGGGCATGAGTAAAGAGAATTGCTTTAATATTTGACATGTTGTCTTCGAGGTAACGAATATCCGGTATCATATAATTTACCCCTGGATAATCATCGCTAGCAAAGAGAACCCCCATGTCAATAATAATCATTTCCTTCTTGTATTCAATAATGGTCATATTCTTGCCGATGCCAAATTCGCCGAGGCCACCGATAGGGATAATACGTACTGCATCCGGATCAGGACGAGCGGTTTTTAACTGAGCATTAGTGACTTGGTTGCCATTATAGCCATTATAACGAGATTTATTGACTGGTACTCCGATGATATGTTGAGTGGCCTGCGCATTAACATCTTGAGAAAGCATTCTCTGATGATGCACCATTTCGCCTTTTTTAGTAGAAACAGAAAGGTTGACTTTACGCATTTCGGCCTCAGTCTTAGCAGAATTTTGCGTTTTTTGGCCTTTTTTAGCCGTTTTGACGGCTTTAGAGGCTGAACCTTTGTTATTGCCTACTAAATTCGCATCCTTTCCCCCTGGCGCGAAATTTGAGTTAAAATTGCGCCCCTGGGAAGCTTCAAACTGCCTTTTGATGTCTGGCAGCCGTTCTGCCCTTGATTTTAAGAGGCGGGCACGACGCTCTTCTTCTTTTATGTTCATAAGTGTCCTTTTTTGTTACAAGTAGTTGAAAGTAATTCTATTTTACCAAAAATCTTGCAGAATTTCAAGTTGTTTGATATAATATGGATATACAGAATTTGACCGGCTCCTAAAAAGAGACGGTATTTTTAGGCCGATTTACCATCGGCGGAAAGGACAAAAATGGAAAATCTGGATTTAAAACAGATGGCAACAATGGTTGATATTATTGCTGAAGAAAAAAATCTCGAAAAAGATGTAGTATTGGATATTATCGAGCAGGCTATCGCTGCGGCGTGGCGCAAAGATAATGGCGACCGCGAGATGAATGTTCGTGCTTCCTTAAATACACAAACTGGCGAAGCCGAAGTATTTGTGATGCGCGAGGTTATTGAAGAAGGCTTAGCCTACAACCCAGCAACCGAAATCCCTGCCGACCAAGCTAGTAAAGATGCTAAGGTGGGCGATATCGTTGAAGAAAAATTCATCGTAAAAGACTTTGGACGCGTTGCTGCAATGACCGCAAAACAAGTCGTAGTGCAAAAACTTCGTGAAGCTGAAAGCGATGCTGTAATTAGCATGTTTGAAGACAAAATCGGGACAATCGCAAATGGTCTCATTTCTAGAGTAGAATCAAAATTAGTACGTATTGATCTCGGAAGAGTTACCGGTATTTTGCCACGCTCCGAGCAGATTGATGGCGAACGCTACAGCGTTGGCAACCGTATCAAAGTCTATATTAAAGGTGTAGAGCGCGGCAATCGTGGCCCACAATTAGTCTTGTCTCGCGGGAATGCAGAGTTTATCGAACATCTCTTCCGCCAAGAAGTGCCAGAGATTGAAAATGGCACAGTTGAAATTCGTGGTATTGCACGCGAAGCGGGTCGCCGTACCAAGATTGCAGTGATGTCTACCGTGCCTGGCGTTGATCCAGTTGGTACATTTGTGGGCGGTCGCGGAGTACGTGTTCAAGCCGTAATGAACGAAATTGGTGAACGTGAGAAAATCGATATTATTAACTGGAGCGACAATGCTTCTGAGTATATTCGTGAAGCTTTGAGCCCAGCAGAGGTTATGAAAGTTGAAATTAACGGCAAGCATGCTAAGGTTTCCGTATCCGAAGATCAGCAATCAATTGCTATCGGTAAGCAAGGTCAAAATGTCCGTCTTGCATCCAAACTCACTGGTTACGATATCGACATCGAGCTTTCTAAAGCTGCTTCAAAGAAGAAAAAGACAAATGCTGAGGATTCTTTAATCTCCGCAATCGAGGATAGCGAAGAATAAAAATTGTAATAAAAATCTCCAGATTATTATTCTGGAGATTTTTTGTTAGTATCTATTTTTTTATTGTAGTTATAAAACCATTTTAAATATAATTTATACCAAGAAAAAACCACTCTTTTTAGAGTGGTTTTTCCATAATTTGGCACCTTGCTAATTTCCCGCAAAGCAGTATCTTCGCCGCGACTGGTCTTAACTTCTGTGTTCGGAATGGGAACAGGTGTTTCCCCAGCGCTATGGGCACCAAATTGCAACAAAATTCGTCATTTTGATGCTATTGATGTCCATAAGGTGTAGATTTTAAATGACGTTTCCTAGCGCTTTATATCGAGCGCCGGTTGCTAGCTATGTTCAAGACATAAAAAGGCGATGGACCTATTAGTACGCTTCGGCTCCACACGTTACCGTGCTTCCACCTTGCGCCTATCAACCAGATCTTCTTTCTGGAGTCTCCTAGGGAATTCTAATCTTGGAGTGGGCTTCGCGCTTAATATGCTTTCAGCGCTTATCTCTTCCGAACATAGCTACCGGGCAATGCAGTAGGTGACCACAACCCGTACACTAGAGATTCGTTCACCTCGGTCCTCTCGTACTAGAGGCAAATCTCCTCAAAATTCCTAACGATCATGCCGGATATAAACCGAACTGTCTCACGACGTTCTGAACCCAGCTCGCGTACCACTTTAACCGGCGAACAGCCGGACCCTTGGAAGGTGCTCCCCCTCCAGGATGTGATGAGCCGACATCGAGGTGCCAAACCGCGCCGTCTATGTGAACTATTGGGCGCGATCAGCCTGTTATCCCCAGGGTAACTTTTATCCGTGTGCGCTGTCTTTCCCACGTAAATTGAACCGAAGTTCTGTACAGCGGGTCATTTGCTCCCACTTTCGTGTCTGATTGGATTGTAGTCCTCACAGTCAAGCTGGCTTTTGCGCATACACTACCACTACGATTTCCATCCGTAGTTAGCCAACCTTTGAACGCCTCCGATACTCTTTAGGAGGCAACCGCCCCAGTTAAACTACCCGCCATGCACGGTCCGTTTGGCCGGTCAGGTCAAACGTGAGACTGCTAAAACATTCAGGGTGGTATTTCACATTTCGACTCCACAAATACTGGCGTATCTGCTTCAAAGTCTTCCACCTATTCTACACAAAATATCCCAACAATCAATGCAAAGTTGTAGTAAAGCTCCATGGGGTCTTCTCGTCCTGGCATGATCAGACGGCATCTTTACCGCCAATGCACGTTCACCGAGGCCTTCGTCGAGACAGTGCCCACATGATTACTCCATTCGTGCGGGTCTGAACTTACCAGACAAGGAATTTCGCTACCTTAGGACGATCATAGTTATCGCCGCCGTTCATCGGGGCTTCAGTTCGAACCGTGAAGTTCTCCCCTTAACCTTCCGACACTGGGCAGGAGTCAGCCCCTATACATCCGCTTTCGCGTTAGCAGAGACCTATGTTTTTGGTAAACAGTTCCGTGGGCTCTTTAGCTGCGGCCC
>JAZUGS010000005.1:0-77222 GCA_045641305.1 Candidatus Nanosyncoccus sp. | reverse complement strand
CCTTTTTTAAAAATGCCCTTGCCTTTTGTTTTGGCCGCGGAATCATTAGTGCGGCCAGTACCAGTATAAAGACCGCCAGATTCTTCAGCGGTTATGGCATCACTTGTGGCGACTTCAGCGCTAGCATTGGCCTCGGCAGATTGCAAATCATTCTTTGCGACCGTTTGATTGTTATTCCCATCCATATTATTTATATTATACTAAAAGAACATTATAAAAATCAATGATAAAAGCGCAAGCGCAATTAAAACAATCCAGACCCAACCAAATTTACTAGTTTTTTTGAACTGCTCAACATATTCAGAATCTTCGGCAAGATCTGGATTGGCACCAAGCTTAGAATTTTCTTGTGTTCGTTGACGTAGCTCGGCAGCAATGCGACGATTTAGTTCACTATCTTGTTCATCTGTTTTGTTGACGATTATTCCCATTTGTTCCTTATGTTTTTCTTAAAGTTAATGTTTTTACGTATTTTATTATAGCACAACGAAAAAAATGTGGTATAATGATTACCAATACAACTTAATAGGAGGTTACTGATGGCGACCAAAAAGCCAAAGACTACGACGGTAAAAGCTAAGGCCAAGACCCCAGCTAAGCCAAAAACTACTGCGAAGACTACTGCACAAGCTACGCCTTCCGTTGAAACAAAAAAGGTGGAAGAAAAAAAGAAAGATTCCATTTTTAAAGGTTTCTTTGCTAAAAAATATGATGGGAACGAGAGTATTTTGACTATCTTCAAAATGCCAAAACTCTATGGAGCTTTGGTTGGCGAAGTTTTAGGCACACTCTGCCTCACTATTCTTTTGTTCACAATGTCGTTAATGGGCATCGCAAATATTGCTATGTACGCTTTTGCTGTAATCGCAATTTTGGTCGCGGTTTATGCGTTTTCTGGCGCCAACCTTAATCCTATCGTTACGATTGGAATGATGGCAACTCGCAGAATGTCCGTAATTCGCGGCGTACTCTATATCATTGCGCAGATTATCGGCGCTTGGTTTGGCTGGATGATTTTCAACGCGTTCCATCTTGCTGGTGGCGACACAGCCTATGCAGTTCCTGCAATGGCCGAGATTGGTGAAGGCGGCTTTTGGATCGTCGCAATGATCGAGCTAGTTGGCGCTATCTTGATTGGCTTCTTCTTTGCTCGTGCTCTCGCCTACAAGCGCAGCGTATTCACTTTTGCCGCAATCGTTACTGGTGGACTTTCGCTTGCAGTTGTACTTGGATACGTTGTGTCTGCAGCTTTCGTAGGTTTGTCTAATAATTTCATCTTCAACCCAGCAGCTGCGTTGATGTATCAAATTTTCCCAACAGCGGGTGAAAGCTTTGGGGAAGTCCTTGGCGGTATCTGCCAAGCTTTGTCTGCCTATGCACTATTGCCGATGATTGGCGGAGTAGTTGGCTTCTATATTGCCGACTTCGCATCTAAATTGTCTGGTGAAACTGCATAGGATTGTAGTTACCTGGGCGTACTCGGTTGGGTGCGTACAAAAATATGCTACTACGGTAGCATATTTTTTTGATTGAAACCTAAATGTTTAGTTCTTGGGGAATAGGGGAGATGCTGGCGGCAAAATCTGCTCAACATTTGTGAAAACTTTGATGATTTTTGCCGATGCCCCTGGAAGAAACGGCGTAAGCATGGTAGCAACTTTTAATAAATCGCCGATCAAAGAGTTTAAGACAGTTGGGATTTCTTCTGCGCGACCAAGTTTAGCAAGCGACCAAGGTTTTTCCTCGTCGATACGTTTATTAAGGGCTTGAACTTGCTCCCAAATATAATCAAATGCTTTGGCAAATTCAAAAGACTCCATAAGTTTACAATATTTGCTGTCGAGTTGATTCTCTGCAGCAACTAGACCTGGTAAGTTATTTTTACTCGCTAACGTGGCAAGACGTTGCACTAGATTGCCGAGGTCATTAGCAAGTTCATTATTGTAGGCATCTTCAAACTTTTCCCACGTAAAATCTGAATCCGCAAAGGTGTCGATATGGCGTAAAAAGAAATAGCGGAACGCGTCGATACCATGTTTCTCTAATACTTCAACCGGATCAATGACGTTGCCGATAGACTTGGACATTTTTTGTCCGTTTGATAATACCATGCCGTGCGAGCAAAGGACTTTAGGTAATGGCAGACCAAGGCCTAATAACATGGCGGGCCAAATAATAGCGTGAAAACGCAAGATGTCTTTACCAACGAATTGAGCAGATGCTGGCCACCAATCCGAAATATCATTATCTGGATAACCGAGCACCGTAATGTAGTTAGCGAGAGCATCAATCCAAACATACATTACCTGATTTTCGTCGTTTGGAACCTGAACACCCCAAGTAAGTTGAGATTTGGGCCTAGAGATTGAAACGTCGGGCGTATCTTCAAGGAGTGACAAGATCTCTTTTTTACGAAATTCTGGTAATATTTGCATTTTATCAGATTCAATTGCGGCTTTGATTTGTTCTTTGAAGTCCGAAATGCGTAAATAATAGTTTTCTTCTTCAAGTTTATCGTAAGGTTTTTGGTGATCCGGACAAATACCGTGGTTCTCGTCATATTCTTTCTTTGTAACAAATCCTTCACAGCCAGTACAATACCAGCCTTCATATTTTGCAGAATAAATATGCGGGGCGAGTTTCAACCAAATTTCTTTACAACGACGTTCGTGATCGGAATTAGTAGTACGTACAAAATCAGTATATGAAACACCCAGTTTATGGATAAAATCTTGGAATTTTTTGGCATTTTCGTCCACATAATCTTGCGTTGCGATACCTAATGAAGCGGCTTTTTGAAAGATTTTATTGCCGTGTTCATCAGTACCCGCTTGAAAACGAACTTCGTCGCCAATTAATTTATGATAGCGCGCATAAGTATCGGCCAGACAATAGTCCATTGCATGGCCGATATGCGGCGCTCCGTTAACATAAGGAATCGCTGTAGTTAAATAGACTTTTGACATGCTACTATTTTACAATGAATCGCAACTAAAGTCCAGCGATTCATAGCCGGCCTTAATGGTGGCACTAGAGGTGTCGAGTGTAGCACCATCTGTGGTAGTCAGACCAAAGAGTTGAATATTGGTGGCATCTAATAGATCCGCAGTAGCTTGATAAGAGAATTTAACATTGCCATCTTCGTTGCTAGAGATAGCGTTAAATGGGTCTTCTGTAAAACCAAGATCTTTGTATTGTTGCGTATAGCTATTTTTCATAGATTCAAGACCATTAGCGGCGCTGTCTAAATCAAGGTAAGCGAGGGAGACAGCAAAGCTAAGGCTAGTGAGGTTATCACCATCATATGATGCCACGATATTGCTTGTGCCAGAAGCAGCACCAAAATTGGTTAATTCGTCATCCGTAATGACATACTTGCATTCAAGATTAGAAATAGTGGATGGGGTAGGCTCTGGGGTAACTTCTGGAGTAACTGGTGAATTGTTGCTTGATGTGCCAGAATTATTACCAAGAAGTTGCATTGCAAGAACAATGCCAAGAGCGGCAACCACCACAATCGCAATAATACAAAGTACGATAAGACCCGTATTGCTCTTTTTCTTAGGTGCCACGACAGGAGTATCCTGCACCGGTTGCATCATAGGCTGTTCTATTGCGGGGTCGTTAAAAGAGACATTGGGGGTACTGGCCGGTTCATTGCCCGACACTGCACTACCAATAGAGCCTGGAACAGGATCGGCTGGCTTCATTGGGGCCTTTAAGGCTTCTTCGACTGGATCAGGTGCCGGAGCGGGTTCTGGTTGTGTAATGGGATCGGTCGCAGAAATAGACGAGGATGGTGTGCTCTCAAATACCGAGGTATCAAAAGCGGGGGCGTTAGATGGCGTAGGGGTTGGTTCGGGAGTTGGAGTTGGTGATACTGGCGTTGGGTTAGGTGCCGGAGTGGGTACTGGGGTTGGGGTTGGCATTGGCATTGGCATTGGGTTTGGTGTTGGAGTGGTATTTGGATCCATTTGTTTTCCTTAATTAATATTATTAACGCTTACTTTATATTATTTTACCGCTTATGATAAGAGCAGTCAAGGCAATAAGCCTAAAACTTGATACTCTTAATTGATTTTTTGAGGACATTTATAGATGACTGGAGAGCGATACCCTCTTGTTCGGAAATTTTTAAGTCTAGGCGTCGCACTATGCCGTTACGCCCTACGACGGCGGGATAACCATAATAGGCATCGGCAAAATCATCATAGGAGGAAACTGGCAAAACGCGGCGTTCATCATTAAGAACGCAATTTAAAATTTGCGCAACACAGGTAGCGATGCCGTAATAAGTGGCGCCTTTTTTCTCGATTATGGTATAAGCTTCATTTTTAACAAAATCAGCGATATCGTCTAAAATTTTAGCAGGTAATAATTCATCGATTGGCTGCCCGCCAGCATCAGCAAGCGACCAAAGCGGAAATTCGGAGTCGCCATGCTCACCCACTTGATAAGCATTGACGGATTTCGGATTGACATCCAGATAGCTCGCGATGCGTTGTCGAAGACGTGCAGAGTCAAGTAAAGTGCCTGAACCAATCACTTTTTCGGCAGGAAGGCCAGAGAATTTCCATGTAAAATATGTAATAACATCCATTGGGTTAGTAACAACAAGAAAAATGCCGTCAAAACCGCTCGCCATAATCTGCTCGACCATACCTTTCACGATATTGACATTTTTCTTAAGTAAATTAAGCCGCGACTCGCCTGGACGTTGCGGCGCGCCAGCAGTAATCACTACTACATCACAATCTTTGGCGTCACGATAGGTGCCGTTCTTTATTTTGGCGTAGCTAGGCGAGACAGCAAGCGCGTCACGAAGATCCATAGCTTCACCTTCGGCATCCTTAGCAATGATGTCAGTTAAAATAATTTCGTTTACGGCGGTACGCTGATTAATCAAAGCAAAAGCAATCGATGCTCCGACATTCCCCGTACCAACAATCATTATCTTATTATTATCCATACCCACCTTTTCTTTTATTTTAGCACAAGCTTTGTAATGATTCAAGATAAAGTTTTAATTCTTCGGCAACAAAATCATCTTTTTCGGCAAATTTTTCCAATTCTTCCATAAATTTTGGTAGCTGACGATTGAGGCGGGCGGCGCGATATTCTTGCCAAGATTTTTCTTCGGCTTCCGATAAAGTTTCGGGGAAGTTTTTGGCCTTGTAGTGGAGTAATAATTCTGGCAATCGTTCGTCGATAAAATCGGGGTGAAAATCCGCCAGTTGATTTTTTGTGGCGTTTCGTACTACATTGCACGAAATGCGGTCGCGTTCATTTAGGAAACCATCATAAAGCGCAGATTCTGGGTCCACCGCTGGTGGAAATTCTGGCGTTTTTTCATTTTCCTCGCGCATTTGCTCGGCAAATTCGGGATGCGCTAGTAAAATTTCCATATTTTGCTGCACGATTTCGGACGTAAGACCAATCTTGCCCCAGCCGTCCGCCTTGTCAAGCACGCCGACTGGCGCCACAGCTGGGCAACGATTATATTGCAATACTTTTATGGTGGGGTATAACTTCTCTTCAGAATTCTGCTCAAAGAAATTTTTCCAATCATAACGCAAATCAGCCACTAGTACATTTCCATTTTTTGCGGTCGTCAGCGGAAAAGCTACCGTAGTTTTGTTAAATTCACTTGAATAACGGCCTGAAGCATATACAAATGGTTGTCTATTATCTAAATTTATCATTTTTTTGATAGCGTTTTTATCACGCATCCTAAAAAGATACTCAAAAAGTTGCGGCTGTTTGTTTTTAATAAGTTTGGCAACGGAGATAGTTGCAAAAACATCCGCCAAAGCGTCATGAGCATGTTCATGGCTAATACCATTGAGTTTCGTGATAAGCTCCAAACGATTTGTAGCATGGCCATCTTCCGTAAAAGGCCATTCAATTCCCTCTGGGCGCAAGGCGCGAGTAAGACGCACTACATCAAGCATATCCCAGCGGCTACGCCCATCCTTCCATTGCCACTCGTATGGGTCATAGAAATTACGCCATAAGAGGTGTCGCATAAATTCATCATCAAAACGAACCGTATTATATCCAACGGCAACCGTGTCAGTAGTAAAGATGTTTTCAGAAATATGTCGTGTAAATTCAGCTTCCGTAATCCCGTCCATTAGGGTAGATTGTGGCGTAATTTTAGTAACCATAATTGCACTTGGACTCGGCAATGTATCGTCAGCCATTTTAATAAGTATATTTTCAGGTTCGCCAATAGGATTCAAGTCCATATCCGTACGCTGACCGGCGAATTGCATGATGCGATCTTCGCGGGGGTTAAGACCGCTAGTCTCTAGGTCGTAAAAGAAAAAAGTTTTAGCCATAGACTAAAACTATCATGAATCGTGTATTTTTACAACCTTTAGTTGTGGGTCATGGTTCAGGCGTTTCTGGGACGGGATTAACTACGGTGATAAAATTTACGACATTACCATAGACGCCAGCAGTCATACCTGCGTCAGCGTTGGCACCGATGAGAAAATTGATCGATTCGTCGGGCGTCATAGAAGAAGTTTGTTGCAAAAGGATGCCGTCTTCATTGAAGCCTGGTAATCCGGCAAAATTTTCGCCGCCATCAACAGAAAAACCCCATTGATTAATGCCAATACCCTCAAGCCCAACGACCGAAGTAGTGAGCGGGGTAAATTGAGAATCTACAACGTGTTCTGCGTCTGGAGGAGTAATTGTTGTGACGTTGGCATGCTTAAGATTTGCGGAAGTATCGGTCTCGCTGCCCGCATTAGCCTTCAATGTGTAACCATTGGGGCTATTAGTAGCGACAGAAATCGTAATGGGCTCACTTTGCTCGGCATGGCCTGGCACAAGGTGTGGAATGATAAGGTCTCCGCCAACAATATTAATAGCTACTGAAGGAATAAGTTCAAAATCAACATCAACCTTAGGTTTTGGGGTATAAGTAATCTCGGCAGCAAAAATCGCTGGAGAAATAGCAATGGCAAAAACAGAGCTAACCAGTGCTGCTCCTAAAAATTCCTTAGCATGACCTTTTCTCATGTTTTTATTATAGCATAACTTTAATAAAAACAAGTGATTTTTATGGAAAATTATTGTTGCCTTAGATAGCTTATGGCAGCTAGGGCAGCTGCGGCACCGTCGGCGGCGGCAGTAACAGCTTGTTTAATGCTACCTTCGCGAATATCTCCAGCCACAAAAACCCCTTTAATAGTGGTGGCATTCCCTTCGGATTTGATATACCCAGCAGAAGTCAAGCTGGATTTAGGCATAAAACTAGACGCTGGACGTTTGCCTATAAAAACAAAAACAGCATCAAATTGGTTAAGTAGCTCCGGCGTAGGCTCAAGATTTTCTTTAATTTCAATATTCTCTTTGGCATGAAGCTTTTTAATAAAACAGTGGTCAGCACGAATTGGAGTATGACTAATAAGAGTGAGGCTTTTTGCTAAATCGGCGAGATAAATAGATTCACCAACAGCGGAGTTACCACCACCTACGACGGCGATATCTTTTCCTTTATAAAGTGGGCCGTCACAAAGAGCGCAGTAGGAAACTGGCTTATCAAGCTCGAACGGCAATGGACGAGGCTCGGAGCCGGTAGCCACAATGATGGCACGAGCAGCGATTTCTTCGTCGTCAATGATCAACGGTTTAACACTTGTGCATTCGCCGTAAGTAATTTCAGCACCAGCATGAATTGCCTGTTTCTTAAGGTTTTCCGCAAGCTTAGCGCCAGGCCCCATGAAGCCTGGAAAATTTTCGATGTTGGCAATTTCGGTGAGCGCGCCACCGATTTTAGCTTTTTCAAAAACTTTAACAGAGAGGCCGGTGCGAGCAGCATAAATCGCGGCCGAAAGAGCGGCTGGTCCACCACCGATAATTGCTAGATCAAGCACTATTCGCCCTCCGGAACACTTACGGAGTCGTAATCGATGCCATAGTAAGCATATTGCAGGCGCATGGTAATTTCATTAAGTTCATCAGAGAGCGTCGCAAGCGGCTCGGTACGCTCAATCGGCATGACAATAAATTTAAGTGGCTTATTGGTGCCGCCACAGATTTCGCGCGATTCACCGTAGGCTAATTCACCCGGAATAGTGATTTCGCGAACGCCACCAAGGCGCGCGCCAGTCATACCAGTGTACCAGCCTTCGATTAAACCAACATCCGCCGAAAGTGGGGCTTTGAGTTTATCCCCATCGAGTGACGAATCAAAAATGGTTTCATCGGCGCACCAGCCAATGTAATAAGCAAAGTAATCTTGGTCGTAATCGCCAAGCTCGCGCCCATCACCCGACTTGAGGTCTCTTGAAGTGACGCTGTTTGAATTAGCCGTAGCCTCATTGTAAGCCTTAACCTCTGATTGATAGCTTGAAAATTCGCCAAAATACTGATTAGACAGGGCTGTGGAGGCAGAATCTACTTCGGCGCTTTTAGCGTCATACTTAGCGGTGAGCTCCGAGATTAACGCTTGATTAACAGAGCTGGTAGCATCACCAGAACTATCGCCAGAGAGTACAATCGCGATATATGAGGCAATGATCGAGCCGAGCATCACGATGGCAATTATTAAGATGAAAATGCGTTGTTTGGTACTGGTTTTAGTCAATTTTTCTTCCATAATAGGTCTATTATACTACTTTTTGCCAACAAAAATAACCCCTGTTGGGGTTATTTTTGATTTTACTCAGCCTTTTTGGCGGGTTTCATTGGGACAGCAACTTTTTTGAAGCTACCGCCGGCCTTTTTCAAAGCCTCAATTGCGGTCTTGGAAGCAAATTGCGTTTCAAGAGCAATTTTGGCAGTGAGTTCACCACGAGTGATAACTTTGACCTTGGTGTATGGAGTAGAGATAAGATTATTCTCAGCCAAGACGAAATTATCAACATTGCCAGAAAGGCTATTCAAGCGATCGGTATAGACTACTTCAGCTTTGGCATGGAGACTCTTAAAGCCCTTAAGCTTTGGAATAGCCTGCATAATAGCACGCTGACCGCCCATGAAGCCGGCTGGCATTTTGGAGTGACCAGTACGAGCTTTTTGACCCTTAGTACCACGACCAGCAGTTTTACCTTGACCAGCAGAGATACCACGACCTTTGCGGTTTGGACGAGTGTTCTTCTCAACGATTAAATCATTGTACTTCATTATTTTTCCTCCTTCTTAGAGGCTTTGGTTTTATTGCCGGTCCATTCATTACGAGGAACTTGAGCTTTCAAACCTTCAATTACTGCGTAAGCAATGTTAACCTTATTGGTCGAGCCAAGTGATTTCGAAATAAGGTTTTTGACACCAGTAAGACCGATAATCGAGCGAACGGTGCCACCAGCAATAATACCAGTACCTGGAGCAGCTGGCTTCATGAGGACATCAGCACCAGTAACCTTGGTTTCGGTTTCGTGACAGATAGTTTCACCATCCATCGCAAACGTGACCATGGATTTTTTAGCTTTAGTAGTAGCTTTGGCAACAGCTGTAGTAACATCATTACCTTTAGCAACACCAACACCAACTTTGTTTTTATGATTACCAACGGCAACAAGAGCTTTAAAACGCATGCGGCGACCGCCAGCTACGGTACGAGAAACACGATCAACGGAGATGGTGAGCTCATCAAATTCTTTTGGTGCGTCGGTTGGACGGACACGATCACGGCGATTGCGACGTTCCATTTTTTTGCCAGAGATATCACGAGTTTCTTTCTTGGCAGCAGTTTCGTCGGTCATCTTGAGCGTGCCGGATTTATTAATAACTTTTGGGGATTTTTTGTCAGTTTCAGGCATAATTAGAACTCCAATCCTTCCTTACGGGCAGCATCAGCAAGAGCCGACATACGGCCAGCGTATAATTTTGAACCGCGATCAAAGACGACTTTTTCAATTTTAGCTTTTTTGGCCTTTTTGGCGATTTCAGCACCAATTTTGGCAGCCTTTTCGGTCTTAGTGCCAGTCATTTTGGCGCCGACTGTGGTTGCGTAAGCCAAAGTTGTCTTTTTATCATCATCGACGATTTGTGCGGTAATGTGAAGATTCGAAAAATGAACAGAGAGACGTGGGCGCTCTGCGGTGCCGTGAATTTTTGCACGGGTACGTTTTGCTCTAAACTCAGCTTTCATTATTTCTTCCCTGCCTTTCCAGCCTTACGAATGATAACTTCATCAACATATTTGATGCCTTTACCCTTGTATGGTTCAGGTTTCTTGAGGCTACGGATTTCTGCAGCGACCTGACCGACTTTTTGTTTGTCGATGCCAGAGACGGTGATTTCCATTTTATTAGTAGTTAGTTCAATGCCTTCTGGAGCTTGGTATTTCACTGGGTGTGAAAAACCGAGTGCCATTTCGATGGACTTACCACCGCCAGAAAGACGATAGCCGACACCATTGATTTCGAGTTTTTTCTCGAAGCCTTTGGTAACACCTTGGACAGCATTGTTCAAGAGTGCGCGCTGGAGGCCATGCCAAGCACGAGATTTTGGTTCGTCATCACTACGGGTGACGATAGCTTGAGTGCCTTCAACCTTGGTAGTGGTTTTAGGCTGAACCGGGACGATGAGCTGACCTTTTGGGCCTGCGACAGTAATCTCTTTGTCGCCGACCGTAATTGTCACTCCCGCCGGAATATCGATGGGTTGTTTTCCGATACGACTCATATTTTTCCTTAGTTAATATCACTTCTCATTATATCACAGATTGATAGATATTTCAAGAGGTGGTAGTCTTAATAATTAGTGGCTTTTACTTCAAAGTAAGCCTGTGGATGAGCACAAACTGGGCAAATCTCAGGAGCAGCTTTGCCGATTACGATATGGCCACAGTTGCGGCAAACCCAAATCGTGTCGCCATCCTTAGAGAAGACTTTTTTGTCTTCGATATTTTTAAGAAGTGCACGATAACGCTCCTCGTGAGTCTTCTCGATAGCAGCAACGGCACGGAATTTAGCGGCAATTTCGGCGAATCCTTCTTCTTCGGCGGTTTTTGCAAAGTTATCATACATATCCGTCCATTCGTAATTTTCGCCTTCGGCGGCAGCCTTAAGGTTTTCTGGAGTAGATGGAACCTCTCCACCATTTAACTCTTTGAACCACATTTTGGCATGTTCTTTTTCGTTGTTTGCCGTCTCTTCAAAGATTGCCGCAATTTGTTCGTAACCGTCTTTTTTGGCTTTTGAGGCAAAATAAGTATATTTATTGCGTGCCTGCGACTCGCCGGCAAAAGCGGCTTGTAAATTTTTCTCAGTTTGTGAGCCTTTTAATTCCATATTTCTCCTTTTCTTTATTCTATAATACCACAAAAATAACCCCGTTACGGGGTTATTTTCTACCTTTTTATGCTTTATTACCAAACACGAATAAGGATTTCGCCACCAAGACGGTTTTTCTTGGCATCGCGACCGGTCATTAAGCCTTTGGATGTCGAGATAATCACGGCACCGCGACCAGACTTAACTGTTGGAATATCCTCAGCGGCGGTATAAACACGGCGGCCCGGCTTGCTAACCTTTTCGATTTCGTTAATCTTAGAGATTTCACCTGGATTTGCTATAACAACGTGAAGCGTACCACGTGGCGTGCCTTCTTCAACGTCGTAGCTAGCAAGATAGCCACTCTTAACAAGAACATCGGCAACAGCGACTTTGAGCTTGGAGGTAGGAACGCGGATTTCGGTTTTGCCAACCATACCAGCATTACGAATGCGGGTGATGAGGTCAGCGATTTGATCTGTAGTTTGTAATGACATATTTTCTCCTTTCTCCTACCAGCTACTCTTTGTTACACCAGGGATTTCACCCTTGCTTGCTTTTTCGCGGAAGGTAATACGGCTCATACCAAAGCGGCGCATATAACCACGTGGACGACCATCTAGGAGATCACGGTTTTTAAGACGTGTGACCGAGGCGTTGCGTGGGAGCTTCTGAAGCCCCTCGAGATCGCCAGCAGCTTTGAGTTCAGCGCGTTTAGCTTGATATTTTTCGTGGAGTTTGCGGCGTTTTTCGTCACGGAGGACAGCAGATTTCTTAGCCATCTTACTTGCCTCCTTTCTCAAACGGCATACCGAAGAGTTCTAGCAATTTAGTGCTTCCTTCCTTTGAACCATTTTTAATAATGAATGTAACCTCAAGACCGTGGAGAACAGCGGCGTCTTCGAAAGTAATTTCCGGGAAGACGGTTTGCTCTTTAAGGCCAAGATTGTAATTACCTTGTTTATCGAATGCATTCTTCGAGACGCCATGAAAATCACGGACATGTGGGAGAGCGATATTGATAAGACGGTCAACGAATTCATACATTTTGGCGCCACGCAAAGTGGTAAGATAACCAACTGGTGCACCCATACCCTTACGAATTTTGAAGGTTGCGATAGATTTTTTAGCAAGGCGAGAAGTTGGAGCTTGGCCAGTAATTTTAGCCAAGGTAAGTTCTACCGTCTCGGTAAATTTCTTATCTTCACGTTTCTTGCCGACACCAGAAGAAACGATAACTTTCTTAAGTTCTGGAACTTGATTGATATTAGCAAGTCCTAATTCTTTTTGTAGTTTCGCCTTCAACTCTTTGTTATAGAGCTCTTTAAGGCGAGGAAGTTGTTTTTCTGCCATTATTTAGCTCCTTTCTTAGCAGTAGTTTTCTTTGCGGCCGGCTTAGCAGCTTTAGTTGCTGGCTTAGCAGCTTCGACGAGTTTTAGATTAGACAAAACAATACCTGTATGAATATCCTTCTTGCCACCTTGTGGGTTTAGATAGGTCTTTTTCATGTGACGTTCACGAATACCGATACCTTCAAGACAAGCTTTGCCAGATTTGGTATCAATTTTCACGATTTTTGCGGTTTTGCCTTTGTTAACGCCGGCAATAACCATAACTTTGTCGCCGGATTTTAAATTCTGTGCCATATTAGAGTACCTCCGGTGCTAAGCTAATAATCTTATTGAAGCCGAGATCGCGAAGTTCGCGTGGAATTGGACCAAAGACACGAGTGCCTTTTGGTGTTTTATCATCGTTGACAAGCACGGCAGCATTTTCATCAAAACGGATGGTAGAACCATCTGGACGACGAATTTGAGCACGGGTACGAACGATAACGGCCTTGACGACAGCTTTTTTCTTGATGTTGCCAGTTGGGGAGGCATCTTTGACGCTACAGGTAACGATATCGCCGACCTTAGCGTAACGAGCGCGGGTGCCACCGAGTACGCGGATCACACCAAGCTCTTTGGCGCCGCTGTTGTCGGCAACTTTTAATCTAGTTTCTTGCTGAATCATTGGATATCCTCCTTTAATTCAACTGTGCCATGAGATTTTTCGAGAACTTTAACCAATGTGTAGGCTTTAGTTTTCGAAAGTGGACGGCAAGCTGCAATCTCGACACGATCGCCGACATGAGCTTCGTTCTTTTCATCATGGGCAGTATATTTACGAGTTTTCGTAAATTGCTTACGATAGAGTGGATGAGTTTCACGACTCACGATTGAGACGGTAATGGTCTTATCACGCTTGTCGGAGGTAACTGTCCCTACTAAGGTGTGTGCCATATTAGAACTCCTCTTTCTTAATTATTTTACAACGAACTGGAAGCTTGTGCGATGCAAGGCGAAGGGCCTCTTTAGCTTGCTCCTCAGTAACGTCAGCGATTTCATACATCACAGTACCAGCTTTGACCTTAGCGACAAAGAACTGTGGTTCACCTTTACCGGAACCCATCTTAACGTCGAGAGGTTTTTTGGTGACTGGCGTATGTGGGAAAATGCGAATCCAGATTTTACCACCACGTTTAATATAACGAGTGATAGCTTGACGAGCAGCCTCGATTTGGCGGCTATTAATGCGCTCATTGTCGAGAGACATTAGGCCATAATCGCCAAATGCTACGGTGTTGCAGCGGGTAGCGACGCCATTATTTTTACCTTTACGCACCTTGCGGTGAGCAGTTTTTCTTGGAATCAAAATAGCCATAATTATTTCTCTCCCTTATAAATCCAGACCTTGACGCCGACAATGCCAGCGATGGTTGGTGCATGATGACAGTAGAAATCGATATCTGCACGAAGAGTATGTAGAGGAACTGAACCCTCGATGAACTTTTCGCGGCGAGACATTTCTGCGCCATTCAAACGACCTGCGACTTCAATACGGACGCCTTTGGCGCCAGCATTCATAGAAGACTGGAGAGCCATTTTAACGGCACGGCGGAAATTCATACGCTTGCCGAGGTTGAAACCAATATTTTCAGCAACAAGTTTTGCGTTGAGTTCTGGTTTTTTAACTTCTTCAACGTTAATGCGAATTGGAGTATCGACAATTTTTTCCAATTCTTTTTTGAGCTCGTTGATACCCGCACCCTGTTTACCGATCACGGCACCTGCCTTAGCAGTATAGATGATAACAGTAGTAAGGTTGGCGGAGCGCTCAATACCGATCCGAGCGATAGTCGGGCGGCTCTTGAAACGATTTTCAACCGTTTCGCGAATCTTAGCGTCTTCAAACAAATTTTTGCGGAAGTCAGACTTCTTCAATGTAAACCATTTTGAAGACCAATCCTTGCTAACTTGGAGACGGTAAGAGATGGGATTTACTTTTTGACCCATATTATTTCTCCTTCTTTTCTTTTTCTTCGCCGGCGACCTCGACAAAGATGTTACTGCTGATCTTTTCGTATGGCAAAGCACGACCGCGAGAAGCTGGTACATAACGGCGCATGCGCGTACCGGCAGTTACGGAGATGCGTGAAATACGAATCGTCTTTGGATCGATTGAAACTTTGGAATTGTTTAGCAAATTAGCGTTTGCCGATTCGATAGCCTTTTTGACTGCGCGCGCAGCACGACGTGGGGTATGATCGAGAATGACTAAAGCATCTGCAACATAACGATCACGAACAAGTGATGCAACGATGTTGGTTTTGCGTGGTTGGTTATCGATGCCTTTTTCGTAGGCACGTGCGAAATGAGTTTCAGACATTACTTAGCTCCTTTCGCTGCTTCGGCAGCTTTTTTGCCACCGTGGCGTTTAAATTTGCGGGTTGGCGCGAACTCGCCAAGCTTATGACCGACCATGTTTTCAGAGACAAAGACTGGTACATGAACTTTACCGTTGTGGACGGCAATAGTGCGGCCAACCATATCTGGGGAGATAGTGGATTGGCGAGCCCAAGTCTTGATTACGGTGCGATCTTCGGCGGAGAGAGCGCTAATCTTTTTCGCGAGTTTGAAATCCACGAATGGACCCTTCTTAAGACTCCTACTCATTATTTCCTCTTTCCTTCGTGGCGACTGCGCACGATCATCTTATTAGTTTGCTTATTATGACGAGTACGATAGCCGAGTGCAAGTTTACCCCATGGAGTACGTGGAGCTTTGCCTGAACCGTGGCGACCGCCGTCACCACCACCGTGTGGGTGGTCGGTTGCGTTCATCACAACACCACGAACGGTTGGGCGAATACCCTTACGACGGCGGCGGCCAGCGCTACCGATTTTAACGTTTTGGTGTTGCAAATTGGAAACTGTACCGATAGAAGCTTCGCAGGTTACGAGAACTTTGCGAACTTCACCGGATGGCATCTTAAGGGTGGCATAGCCATTCTCTTTTGCCATAAGCTGGGCCGATGTGCCAGCTGCACGAACCATTTGGGCGCCTTTGCCTGGAGTAAGCTCGATAGCATAAACGAATGTACCGACTGGGATTTGCTCGAGGGTAAGGCGATTGCTACTTTCAACGGCTGCCTCAGCGCCAGTAGAGAAAGTAGTACCTTTGGTCATCTTGGTATCAGCGATAACATAATAATATGTACCGTTTTGGTCTTTAACGCGAGCAATGCGTGCGCTACGGTTTGGATCGTATTCGATTTCTTCAACTGTCAAAGTAAGATTCTTTGGCAAGTTGTGGGTTAAAATACGATAATGACGTTTGACACCACCACCGCGATGACGAACGGTGATACGACCTTGATTATTTTTACCAGCGTTTTGCTTTTTGGATGCAAGCAAAGACTTCATTGGTTTTTTGGTCGTAATTTGATCGTAATCCTCAGTCGGCTTTTGACGCTGAGCTGGGGTAGTTGCACGATAAGCTTTAATCCCCATTATTTATTCTCCTTAGCGGCATTCTTGTCGGCCTTAGCGGTTTTTTTGACCGTTTTAGCTTCCTTTGCGTCGCTTTTTACAGCCTTATCGGCTTTCTTTTCTTCTTTAACCTCTTCAGGTTCTTCAAAGACCTTAATCTTGTCACCATCTTTCAAAGTGACGTAGGCAATTTTCTTATCTTGGCGATAAGTCGTGCCAGGATAAGCATGCTTACCTTTGCTGAATTTGGTTTTCTTACCATCACGAATCAAAGTACGAACATCGGTAACGGTAACATTAAACTCTTTCTCGACGAGTTTAGCGATAGCTTGTTTGGTGTCAGACTTTTTGACGATAAAAGCATATGTGCGTTTAGCTTGTTCGCGATAGGTTTTCTCGGTAGCACGTGGCTCTAAGAGGTGAAGTTTAATGGTGTTGTTTTCGGTTGCCATATTATTTCTCCTCTCCAATTAACCAATTTTCAACAGCTTTAAGGCCGGCTTCGCTAAAAACGATAGCATCAGCATTCATAATGTCAAAGACATTGAGATAATTAGCACGAACTAGTTTGACATTTTGCAAGTTGTTGGTGGAGCGAAGAACTTCAGGAGTTTTCTCGGCAGCAACAGCAAGAACGTTTTTGCCCTCTAGTTTCATGTCTTTCAAAACTTTCTCAGCATCTTTGGTTTTACCAGTGAGTTTAACATCGGCGGCTAAGATTTTGATTGCTTTGTCGGCATTCTTCAAAGAAAGAGCCTGGCGAATAGCGATTTTCTTAGCGGATTTGCTAACTTTCTTGGTAAAGTTTTCTTCACCGGTGCGACCAAAGGCAACACCACCATGGCGCCAGATTGGGTTACGGGTAGAGCCGAAACGAGCGCGACCAGTACCTTTTTGTTTCCATGGTTTTTTGCCACCACCACGGACTTCGCCACGCTTCAAAGTTTTAGCGTGAGAACTGCGGGAGTTAGCAAGATATGCGTCATAAGCGAGTTTGACGAGTTCGTGATTTTCTACGGAGAGACCGAAGATGTCTTTATTTAAAGTAGCCATATTAGTCCTTTCCCTCCACGCTTACGATACCTTTCTTAGGACCTGGGACTGCGCCCTTGAGGCCTAAGAGGTTGTTTTCTTTGTCGATGTAGGCAACGACAAGGTTTTTAACGGTAACCTGATCATGGCCCATGCGTCCTGGCATTTTCTTACCCTTGAAGACTTTTTGAGGATACATCGAGCCGATAGAACCGACGCGACGAATGTTTCCCTTGAAGCCGTGGGTGTTGCGAGATTCTTGGAAATTCCAACGCTTAACAGTACCAGCAAAACCTTTACCTTTAGAGGTGCCTGTAACGGCGACCTTATCGCCAAGGTTGAAGCTTTCGACCGTAAACGTGTCGCCAAGTTTCATGCCTTCAGGAATTGCATCGACGCGGAATTCCTTTAAGACTTTAGGGTTGATATTTTCACCGGCCTTTTTGACGTGGCCAGTAACCGACTTGCTCAGATTCTTACCCTGACCGTAGCCCATTTGCACAGCGTTATAACCGTCGGATTCGACAGTTTTAATCTGAGTCACTGCACATGGACCGGCTTGAAGGATTGTAACTGGGGTCACAACGCCGTCTTCACCGATAATCTGGGTCATACCAATTTTGGTGCCGAGAATGACTTGCATCCTATTCCTTTCCCTTAATTTTAACACTATTAAAACTAGACTTCCGAGTGGTTTCCCCTGTAAAATACAGCGGACCTGCTCCTACGTCTAGGTAATATTTCCATTATATCACACTTTTTAAATTTTTACAAGATATGCGTCAATAAAATCTCCGATTTTGCCATCAAGGACAGCATCGGGATCGGTAGATTCAAAGCCAGTACGAGTATCTTTAACCAGTTTGTACGGCTGAAGGACGTAATTTCGAATTTGTTGCCCCCAGCCGGCAGATTCGCCAGCACGTAACTTATCGATAGATTCTGCATGTTGCTCGAGTTGCATCTGAACTAACTTGCCACGCAAAATTTCCATTGCCTTTTCTTTGTTTTGCAACTGGCTGCGCTCGTTTTGGATAGCCACAACTGTATTGGTAGGAATATGGGTGATACGAACGGCGGAATTTGTGGTATTGACTGATTGGCCACCATGCCCACCGGAGTGATAAACATCGATACGGAGGTCTTTTTCATCAATTTGCACGTCGGCATCAGCCTCAATGACAGGGAGAATTTCCACAAGTGCAAACGATGTTTGGCGGAGATTATTGGCGTTAAATGGACTGAGGCGAACCAGGCGATGAACACCATGCTCAGACTTCAAAGTTCCATAAACATTAGACCCTTGAATTTCATAAACAGCAGTCTTAATGCCGGCTTCTTCGCCAGTCTGACGCTCTAGCTGAGTGGCTTTAAAATGATTTTGCTCTACGAAGCGAAGATACATACGCTCGAGCATTCCAGCCCAGTCCATAGCCTCTGTACCGCCTGCTCCCGAAGTAATACGCAGAATAGCATTTTTACTATCATACGGTCCGGTAAAACGGAGAGATTTTTGAAGATTCTGATAATCATTTTCCATAGCAGAAATTTGGTCAGATAATTCCGATTCCAGCTCTTCACCACCAAGCGCAATAAGCTCTGATAAATCTTCAGATTGCGTTTTTAGGAGCTGCCAGGGAGAAACTTCCTCAGTGAGACGAGCGAGCTCCTGATTTTTTTCTTTGGCAAGAGTAGGGTTTTTCCATATTTCTGGCTCAGCGACCTCATGTTCAAGCTGGGATAATTCGTTGATTTTCGCATCAAGATCGAGGCGCGACCAGACAGTTACAAGATTGTCACGAAGTGATTTTAGACGTTTTTCGAGGTCTTCCATGAGTCTATTATAACACGGGCTTCGCTAATAGAGTGTGTTTCCATAAGTTTGGCGCGAAGATCGGAAGCACCTGGGAAGTTGTTGATATAGATTTTGAAGAAATGCTTTAGAGGTTCATAACTACGAGCTTGCAATAATACTTTCTCGGGACGCTCCTCGGTCCCGTCGTCACGGGCCTCGTCGCTGAGTCCTCGTCGTAACTGCGAATTCCCCTCAAAAGCATTATTTGCAAGCTCTAAGTGAAATCTCAAAAGATCCATTAATTCTTCCCTGGTCGGGGTGTGATTGGTGAAGCAATAAGGATTTTGGAAGACGCCGCGACCAATCATAAATCCATCAATTTCGGGATACTTTGCGTGGAGTTCTAGAGCGGCTGTGCGGTCTTTAATGTCGCCATTAATGATTAGTTTGGTTTCTGGGGAAATTTCAGCGCGAAGCTTGATGATTTCTGGGATTAACTCATAGTGCGCAGGAACTTTGGACATTTCTTTACGAGTGCGTAAATGAACGGTAAGTGCAGCCGGATGCTCCTTTAATATGGTTGGGAGCCAGGTTTTATATTCGTCAACATGGGTAAAACCGAGGCGAGTCTTGATTGAGACTGGTAAATTGGTGGAAGCTTTGACTTTGCGATAACATTCAACGGCGAGCTCTGGCGTTTTAATCATAGCGGCGCCACCGCCAGCCTTATTAACGTGTTTGTCTGGGCAGCCGAAATTTAAATCAACGCCAGAAAAGCCTAGAGATTCAAGCGCGTGACCAAGCTCCGAAAAATGATCTGGATTTTTGCCCCAAATCTGCGCAATAATCGGCGCATCGGTAGAAGCAACTTGCAATCGCTCCAAAGCGTTATGACGGCCTTTTTCTGAGGCATAGCTAGAGACATTAGTGAATTCGGTATAAAAAAGATCTGGACGACCGGCTTTTGCGACGACTTGACGAAAAGCAATATCGGTAACCCCCTCCATTGGAGCAAGGATAAGAAATGGCTTTGGTAAATTGTCCCAAATATTATTCATGAGGATTATTATAACATATTTGATTGTTTTTGGGGTGCCCTCTCTTGACGTTTATGCTAAAGTGTGGTATAATGGATTAAATGTACCATTTTGCGATTAGAAGGAGGGGGCAAAATGCAGAACGTTAACGCCAAGTTCGACCTTGGGTCGAAAGAGAAAAATCTGGAAGCAATGAATACTTTTTTAACCTCACGAAATGAGGAATTCAAAAAAGAGATTCAGCGCCTAGAGCAAGAAAATGAAAGTTTACGCAGAAAATTGGAGAAGATTGAGCGTGACCACGCAATCGAAAACCACAACCTGTGGGAATTATTCGAAATATTAGGCCGGATGGGCACCGTAACTTTCGAGCGTCGCTGAAACATGCGGCGCTATTTTTTTTGAACTATTTTTTTGAACTGGTCGCCACGGTCGTAAACATTCTCAAACATATCAAAACTGGCGGCGGCTGGGCTCATAAGCAAGATAGCTGGACTACTAGAGGTGGCAACGCTTTCTGCGGCGGTTTTTGCTACTTCTACTGCCTCGGCTAAACTTTCGACCAATACAAAACGTTCGTCTTGATAACGTCGATATAGCTCGTGGCCAGACTCGCCCATAAGTACAATTTTGGCAAGATTTTGATTATTGGTTAAAATATCCATGATTTCAGGAAGATCCTCGTTCTCGGTTTTATCGCGGCCACCAAGAATTAGAACTACCTTTTGTTCTGGGAAAGACTCCACAGCAACCTTCATCGAGGCAGGATTTGTGGCAAAATTATCATCATAATATAAAACATTATTAAGGGTCTGGAGATATTCTAGACGATGTGGCAAACCTTTAAAATTGGCAAGGCCAGTACGAATATCGGTGGCTTTCTGTTTAATAAAATCTTGGACTGGAAGCCCATAATGGCAAGAAACGGCCAAAATAGCAGCCATAGCGTTATCACGATTGTGCCGACCAGGGATGACAATCGAGTCTAGAACATCTTGGGGGACGTGTGTAGTGGGGTAGGCAATCTTAGTAGCTGGCGATTCGCTAGCTATTTTGGCAGAATCGGCATTATCTTTATAATAAACTAGGTAGTCATTTGCGGATTGATGGCGAGCAATGTTAGCTTTGGCCGACACATACTCATCGTAATCGCGATGAACATTGAGATGATCTGGCTCAATAACGCCAACCACAGCAACGCGGGGTGAGCGATCAAGGTTCCAGAGTTGGAAACTAGACATTTCATAAACCACGACATCGGTTGGCTGGATTTTATCTAATTCCGAAATGGCTGGTACCCCAATATTCCCTACTAAATGCACGGTTTCACCACAGGCTTTTAGAATAGATGCGATAAAAGAACAAGTTGTCCCCTTGCCCTTTGTGGCGGTGACGCCGATAATCGGGCAAGGGCAATTCTCAAAGAAATATTTAGTCATGCTTGACCAACCTGGACGAGGGCGGACCGATGGGCTGCGCAAAATTAAATCATAGCCATCAAGATTAAAATGCTCGACATCCTCATCGGTGAAATTTTCAAAAATTTTAATCTCGGCTCCACGAGCAGTAAAGTATTTTTCGGCGGCTTGGCCTTCCTTGCCGTAACCTAATAACGCAATTTTCATATCTTGATTATACCACGAAAATAGCCCCGAAGACCCGGAGCTATTTCCTGAACGGCTAGACGCGTAACTACGCGGCTTGTGTGAGGTGCCAAGAGAGGTCAACCGAGTTGAACTCAAGTTGAACCGCTTCTCGTCCAACCAAAACGTCGAAAATATGTAGCGTCGCTTGACCCACGAAGCGGATTCGTGTACGAACCAGCTCGGTGATTTCGACTTCTGAATCCCCTGGCCGTTTAAATGTTAGCGGCTGGCAGGGCGTCATTTCATAGCCGAAAAGCGCCATTACTTCGACCCGTTCTGTTTTGTTTTTGTTAAAGTTTTTCATAAAAGACTCCTTAAAATTAATAAAAAGAGTCATCTATGCGAGCCTGGTTTATTGGCTCCTAGTTACGGCTATAAATGACGATAACCGCAACCCTTAACTTTTCTCTAAACCAGTGACCGAAGTATGGCTAGAGATGTTTTCATTATACTAAAAATTAAGATGGGCTTCAAGTGAGTTAATAAGCGCCTTTTCTGCGCTAGAAACGGCCGCAAAAGCTTTAATGCCGGAACCCGCAAATTCACGGGCCAGCTCAATCATACGGGTTTTATCAATACTTGAGATGAGCTTTGGCATATCATCGTATTTTTCAATATCTTCGTCCACAAAATAGTTTTCGGCGTAGTAATCAGCGATTTGTCCAACGGTTTGAGCGCCCATCTGGAAACGTCCAAGAGCGTAAGATTTAGCAGCCTCAAAATCTTGATCAGAAATCTCGCCGTTTAATGTCTTCATTAATTCGGTTTGGATGAGCGAGAATAACTCCTCGGCGTTCTCTAGATTAACTTCCCCGTCAAAATCCCAGTACGAACTATGCGAATTAGACGCAATGGAGCTGCCCATACCATAAACAAGACCACGCTTTCTTGCAGAACCAAAAATTTTGGAATTTGTGGTGCCATTTAAGATATGATTGAGACAATTCATAGCAAATATTTCATTCGGGTCAAGACGGCGCGGAGTAACGAGTGAGAAGCCAAATGTTATGTTGGAAGCATCTTTGCGACGAATAGAGACCGCTTCGGACGAATGTAGATTATCGAGTGGAATTTCGAATTTTTCCCCCTCTTTCAAATTCCAGCCTTCAAGCATTTTGATAATTTGATGCTTGCGTCCATGAATCTTGCCAGCAACAATAAACAACATATTCTTGGCAGTATGCGTGCGACGATAGTGCTCGCGAATATCTTTGAGTTCGATGTTGGAAATAGTTTTGATGCGTTCTGGGAGGTCTAGGATATCTTCGCCGACAGATTGCTGAACGCGCGGCCAAAGCAAGCGATAATAATCATTCATATAACCAGTAAGTTCAGAGCGAATATTTCCCTTCTCGGATTTTAATTCGTCTTCGTTAAAACGCGGCTCACAAATTGAGAGGCGCTGAAGCTCCATAATCCTGTCCCACTCAAAGTCTGCGCACTCCGTTTCATAGCAAACGGAAATATCAGAGGTCCAGGCATTATGATAGGCGCCATTTTTGGTAAACTCGGCTTCAAAGGCCTGCTCGTCACGATATTTGGAATTGGCTCCAAAAGCTAGATGCTCGACGACGTGCGGGATCTCGTAAACTTCATGATTTTTGGCATAGCGCATACCAGCACGAAACTCTACGCGCGTAGCCATAACACTGGCGCCAGGAATATTAATAAGCAAGCCTTTAGCGCCATTTTTAAGGCTGATTTCTTCGACGGAATGTTTCATGAGGGACTATTTTTTCTTCTTATTCTGGCGTGATTGTTTTTTCTTCTTTTTAGAAGCCGGCGATTTTTTAGTGGCTTTTGTAGCAGACTTCTTAGTACCCTTCTTGAACTCAGAGTCAAGATTCTTCTCACCTTTGCTGATTTCGTTGACGCCCTTTTCGGTTTGCGATTCAGCCATCTTGGTGAGCTCGGATTCGTATTCTTCACCATCAGTAACATGTTCATTGCGTGCTTCGGCCGGAGTGATAGTAAGGAGAATCTTTAAGACTTCCTCACGAAGATTACGCTGGAGACCGTCAAAGAGCTTTTGTGATTCAGCGCGATATTCTACTAATGGATCACGCTGGCCAACCGAGCGCCAATGAATACCCTCACGAAGGTGCTGCATATTTTCAAGATGCTGCATCCAAAGAGTATCAAGGACCTTAAGATAGACCTCACGTTCGATTTTTCTCATGATGTCTTCACCAAACTCAAGCTCTTTATCGTGGTAGGCTTCCTCAACGGCAGTTAACGCAAGTTTTGAGCGATCCTTCTCTTTGCGAAGAAGGCCAATTTCATGAATTAGATCTTCGTCAAAATCGAATACCGCCTTGAATTCCGCATCGAAGTTTTTATTGACACGGGAAGAGAATTCGGTCAAGCTAGCAACAGTATCACGCATTAAGCGTTGAATCTCAGGGAAGATTTCTTCACCCTCAAGAATTTTACGACGCATCATGTAAACGACTTTACGGTGGCGGTTGATAACGTTGTCGTATTGGACGACGTTTTTGCGAGAATCGAAGTTAAAGCCTTCGATACGTTTTTGAGCAGCCTCAAGGGTCTTTGAAATGGCCTTGGTCTGGATTGGAGTATCTTCGGGCACTCCAAGACGGCCCATGAGCATCTTGACGCGATCGCCTTGGAAAATACGCATTAAGTCATCTTCACAGCTGACAAAGAACTGCGTAGTGCCTGGGTCCCCTTGACGGCCACCACGACCACGAAGCTGATTATCAACGCGACGAGAATCATGACGTTCGGAGCCAATCACGACAAGACCACCGAGCTCTTTAACTCCTTCGCCAAGCTTGATATCTGTACCACGACCGGCCATATTAGTAGCAAGCGTGATTGCACCTTTTTCGCCAGCTTTTGCGATAATCGCTGCCTCGCGTTCGTTGTTTTTGGCGTTCAAAATTTCATATGAGATATGCTGCTCGTCGAGATAGCGTGCAATTTCCTCGTTGTTGGCGATTGAGCCAGAACCAACTAGTACTGGTTGACCTTTTTCGTGATATTTTTGAATTTCTTCAGCAATCGCTTTGAGCTTACCAGCCTTAGTGCTATAAATTAGATCATCCTTATCGACACGCTGAATTGGGCGGTTGGGTGGGATTTGAATAACGTCGAGTGCATAAATCTGTTGAAATTCCTCAGCCTCTGTAAATGCGGTGCCCGTCATACCAGAAAGTTTATTGTAAAGGCGGAAGAAGTTTTGGAAAGAAATCGTAGCAAGTGTCATGGATTCTTGTTTTACTACAACACCCTCTTTAGCCTCAATAGCTTGATGTAAGCCTTCATTGTAGCGGCGACCCTGCATAAGACGTCCAGTGTGTTCATCGACAATAATAACTTCACCAGAATTGGTTACAACGTAATCTTTATCACGTTTGAAAATAATCTCAGCACGCAAAGCCTGATCCATGTGATAAACTAAGCGAGTATTTTTGACGGAATAAAGATTATCGACGCCAAGAATTTTTTGGACTTTATCAATACCAGCATCAGTAAGCGTAACCGAACGACGTTTTTCGTCGAGTATGTAATCTTCTGGCACAAGACGACTAGCGATTTTGGCAAATTGATAATAAGAATCTGGGTTGTCACCAGCTGGTGCAGAAATAATAAGCGGGGTACGAGCTTCGTCGATCAAAATCGAGTCAACCTCATCAACGATAGCAAAATTAAGTTCACGCTGGCGCAGATACTGAACCTCAGAGGTCATATTGTCGCGCAAATAATCGAAGCCAAATTCGTTATTTGTACCATAGGTAATATCTGCATTATAGGCCTCTTTCCTGGTAGCGGGCTTCAGGTGACGGAAGCGTTCGTCTTCATGATCCTCGTTTTCGTATTCTTTATCATAAATAAAAGAAGCGTTATTTACAATTACACCAACCGATAAGCCAAGAAAATCATAGATAGGACCATTCCAGCCAGCATCACGCTGTGCTAGGTAATCGTTAACTGTAACAACATGGACGCCTTTACCAGATAATGCGTTAAGATACGCTGGCAACATAGCAACGAGGGTTTTACCTTCACCGGTTTTCATCTCTGCAACATTGCCCTCATGGAGAGCAATACCACCAATAAGCTGGACATCATATGGACGAAGACCAGAAACACGTTTGGCTGCTTCGCGAGCAACCGCAAAGGCTTCTGGAAGAATTTTATCAAGGTCATTCGCCTTCTTCTTGAGGGATTCGGTTTGCGAAGCGAGTTTTTCGTCGGACATTTTGGCATATTTTGGCTCAAGTTTATTGATTTCTTGAGCTTTTTTCCACATACGCTTAAGAACCTTTTTCTGAGCATCGCCAAAAATACCCTGCAAAAACTTGGTCAAAGCGGTTTTGTCGGCCAACTTATCGGTTGGTTTCTTTTCTTTCATAGATGAACGGACCTCCACGGAATTACTTTCTTCCCCCTATTTTAGCATATTATTTTTTCTTAACAAAGATGTTTTTCAGACTGCGCTTTTTTAAATGTGGCTTAACGTCGAGTTTGTAACGACGAATTTGCCCCGTCAATTTGGCCTCTATCAGGTCAATTCCAGCAAAAACATTTGTACATTCATCTTTGGCTGCGATTACTTTGCCGCCTGGAATGTCCATTGCGACAGAAATTTCATATTTTTCACCATGATTTTTGCCAATTTCGGTAACAATTATTTTAACAATAACATCTTTCTTGGATCCGCGTGGTAAATAGCGATCGAGCTTACCGATACGTTTTGTGGCGTATTTTTTAAAAGATTCCTCGACTTTATAGTTGTTACCGCTGATATCGATTTTCTCAATCATATTAGATTTCCTCTTTATTATTTAGATAAGGTTTTAATACCTCTGGAACTTTAAGCTTACCGCCAGGCACAGCATAGTTTTCGATGACGGCAACGAGAGTACGCGCTAGCGATACTGCTGTACCATTTAGGGTGTGCAAAGTCTCAACTTTACCGTCTTCGCGGCGGACACGAATATTAAGGTTCCTAGCCTGGAAATCTGTACAGTTAGAGCAGGAAGTAAGCTCGCGATAGGTTTGATCAATTGGAGACCAATATTCGATATCGTATTTTTTGGCAGCAGGAGCACCAAGGTCACCAGCGGCAATATTGATAACACGATACGGGATGCCAAGTTCTTGCCAGATTTCTTCTTCAATTCCACGAATTTTTTCGTGAATATCTTTTGACTGCTCTGGAAGACAAAAAGCATACATTTCAAGCTTGTTGAATTGATGGACACGGAATAAGCCTCGGGTATGTTTACCGGCCGAGCCAGCCTCTTTACGGAAGCAGGCTGAAAGCCCTGCATAAAAGAGTGGCAGATTCTTTTCTTCGATAATTTCGTCCATATGATAGCCAGTGAGGGCGATCTCCGCAGTCGCAATGAGCGCAAGATCTTCCCCCTCGATGAAATATTCATCAGACTGGTCTGACGTGCGCGGACAAAAACCGGTGCCTTCGAGCACTTTAGAACTTACGAGATCTGGCACGGTAATAAAGTTAAAGCCGTGTTCGGTGACTTTTTTAAGACCAAACTGGATAAGTGCGTTCTCTAGCAGTGCTAGTTCGTTTTTGAGGTAATAAAATTTGGCGCCAGCAACTTTGGCTCCGCGCTCAAAATCCACCCAACCACGTTCCATCGCGTAATCCAGGTGGTCGACAGCGCCTTCAGCAGGTTTTTTGCCGCCCCAAGCCTTCACCTCGACACTACACTCTTCGCCACCAAGTGGCACATCTTCAAAAATAATATTAGGAATGGACCTTAATAGTGTTTTATGGGATTTCTCAATTTCGTCAAGGTTTGACTCGAGTTCGGCTAATTTTGCTTTGACTTTTTTGCCATCTTCAATAAGCTTTGAATCTGGCTTGCCACCTTTCATCTTGGCAGCGATTTCGTTACGCTCACGACGCAAAGCCTCGACTTCTTGTAAAGCATTGCGGCGTTCGTCATCTTTAGCGATGACAGCTTTAATGTCTATCTGGTAGCCTTTTTCTTTAGCTGATTTCTCCACCAAATCCAGATTTTCACGTATAAAGTTTATATCTAACATAGTAGCTACATTATATCATATTTTTAATGCATGAGTAGAGAATAGAGACGAGACCAATCATCAAGATGAAGATCGGATGGTCGAGCATTCTCGTCAAGATGTAAATTCGTAAAAATTTCCCTTAATTCTTCCTTTGATTTTAATGAAGTAAGGTTGGAAATAAGTTTCTTGCGGGGGTTTTTAAAGCCTATCTTGACAAGCTTAAATGCTTGTGGTATAATTAGAGGATGAGGTCTTGGTGTAAGAACTAGCACCTGGCTATCAACTTTTGGGGGGGGAGTAAATTCGAGACGGTCAACTACTGGGCCAAGTTGAACTTCGGCTTGATTTTTGACAAAAAGGGAGAGAACCGATTCGCGCTCATCCACAACACGCTCAGCGACCTCTTTCTGAATTAGTAGAGAGATTTGGCGCGGAGGATGCTCGGCGGTGAGTAGTTTTTCGATAATCGGACTGGTAATATAATACGGGATATTGCCAGCAACGGAATAATCACCTTTAACCGAGTTTAAGTCGAACTTTAGAATATCCTCATTTATAACTGTAAGATTTTTCCCAGGAAAAGATTTTGGAAGATTTTTGGCAAGATTTTGGTCGAATTCAACAGCAATTACTTTTTCAAAACGTTTGAGAAGCGAACTAGTTAGCGTTCCTAGACCTGGGCCAATCTCTAAACAAGTTCTAACCCCTTCAAAAGCAGCAGCGTCAGCAATCTGATCGAGATAAATACGGTTTTTTAGCCAATGCTGGCCAAGTGATTTGTTGTTTTTCATTAGTACCATCCGTAAGTGTCTGAATGATTGAGCGCGCCTTGCCACCCACCATAACGATTAGTGACGTAACTCACCATCCAACGAATTTGAGTAACTGGGTTAGTCTGCCAATCGCTGCCGGCGGCGGCCATTTTGGTGCCTGGAAGAGCTTGCGGAATGCCGTAGGCACCAGTAGAGGCGTTTTCGGCATCAACCCGACAGCCGGATTCGCGATAAATAAGTTGGAGTGCGGCTGAGAGGTCGGTTTCTGAAACACCAGCCTCGCGCGCCCAACTAGCACAAGTTTCTTGTTCGGGACGAATGGATTGTTTGGCACCAATTGCTACGATGCGGTCAACTGGCTCCTTGGTAATAGTTTCGGAGACAAGTTTACGTTCGGTTTCGACACCGTCAATATAAAATACCTCGTAGACCACTTCTTTGCGACCAATCTCGCCAAGCTGTCTGACTTCGGAATTGCCCCTAGCGAGACTATAATCACGCACTGTTTGCTCGCCGAACGGAATTTCTTCCTCAATGGTAATTGTGCGACCACCATTGCGGGTAATTTTATAAACATTGGCGATTCCGGCTTCTAGGAAATTAGTATTCGGGACAAAATCAATTTTGTCTCCGTCATAAATATCGATTCCTGCCTCACTGGCAATAACTTTCGGGTCAAAACTTGCGGTCATCAGATATTTTTGCGTGCCAGAATCATCAATAATCACCGGACGAGAACGATAGATATTGATAAAAAAGTTGTCGCGATCAATAGCTGTATCTAGAGAAGGCTCTACGCGATCGGTATCATTGAGTTGCACATTTAAACGTCCCAAAGCTTGTTCCACAGTGGCGGCGTCGGTTTTAACGATTAATTTAGAGTCTTGATCATAGATGGTAACAAAATGACTGACGTTATCAGAATAGACCTCGGTGCCATCAGCGTAAATATTTGGTGTTTTATGCAAGCACATTGCCGCAAAAACTGAGCCTAGTGAAACAGTGGCAATTAAAATCAAAGCGTAATCGAATCTTCTCGAAAGCCTCATATGATTATTATACAGTAGGTTTAATAAAATTTCTAGGTGGTGTCCAAAACAATTCTACACTCTCCACCCGGAATTTGGATTTCTCTCAACGTTCGGAATAATCCAAATCCTGTTTTCATTTTAGCATAGGCTTTTTTAATGTCAACATTGTTTTTTATGGTTTTTATGTTTTAATTTAACAAAAAATTAGCTTTACAATTTTATTTTTTGTGGCATAATAGAGAGTATGAACTGGAGGAAATGGTTAGACGGCTTCGTGCTGGCCGGAAAAGGGATATTCTTAGCAGCGCGAGAGAGGCGTTTTTGGATAGGATTTATAATTGCTTTTTTGTTTTTTGGCACTTTGATGAATTTGCTTGCGGGCGGTTTTTCGAAGTTTCAACTAATGGGTGTGGTAGGTTTTGGTGGCGCGATGAATATTTTGCTGGATGCTTTTCTCGCTATTTTCGGTGTGGGACAAGCGTTTCTTGATTGGTTGTTTGTTTTTCTACTTGCCATCCTGCAAGGTATTTTGATCGGATTAATCGTGCTGCTCTGGAAGAAAAAACGTGAGACTAATACCGAAAATCTCGAAAAGGCCGGTATTATTGCTGGGCTAATCGCTCTTGGAGCGGGATGTCCAACCTGTGGCACTACGCTACTAACGCCACTGATCGGGGCGCTATTTAGTGCTGGCGGAGTGGCGGTAACTGGGGTAGTTTCCGGCATAGTGACGGCGGCGGCAGTTATAATTGCTATTTTGTCACTTCGACGAATTGGTGAGGAAACCTATGTTATAATAGTAAACGAAAGATACTTGAGGAAAAAGGAGGCTCGTGAAAAAAATATTTAGAATCGTGGGGATTTTGGC
Source organism: Candidatus Nanosyncoccus sp. (assembly GCA_045641305.1). GTDB lineage: Bacteria > Patescibacteriota > Saccharimonadia > Saccharimonadales > Saccharimonadaceae > Nanosyncoccus. The sequence goes on along the minus strand of JAZUGS010000005.1, from coordinate 46,969 downwards.
GGTAACCGCTTTGTTGGTTGGCGCAATCGTAGCGAGTATGAATGTAAAACCATCAAATGCGGATAAAGTTTGGGACGTGGCTACAACGCGAGGAAATTTAGAGGCGAAAAATTATTTCGTAGTTTATTCAGACATTATGTGTCCTTACTGCGTAGCATTTGAAAATGCAATTGTGGAGCACGAAGACGAGTTTGAGAAGTATATTACCGAAAACGACATCTTATTTGAGGTAAGACTCTCTGATTTCCTATATGAATTTGGCGAAACGCAGCCAATCAACTCACGCTATTCGGCCGAAGCAACTTTTTGCGCCAAAAAAGAAGATAAATTCTGGGATTATTATTCGATGGCCATTAAGACAATTTGGAATGACTATTTTAAGGGCTCTGGAAAGTCGGCTTTTGCTGCAATGAATAGCCTAGATAAAAGCTATTGGATTAAACTTGGCGAAAAAGTCGGGCTTGGCGAAAGTTTTGCTAATTGCGTCAATAATGATGAAACATTAGATGAGGTAAAGGCTACTGCGGCCAAGATGGCAAAAGTTTCTCAGGGAATGCCTTATTTCAAATTCAATAACTATGCCACTTCTGGCTTTGATTTGTCTTGGGGGTGGGATTACGTCTTGATGTATTTTCAGGCTGGCTTAGACAGCTAAGAAGCTAAGTGGTGAAACTTCACCGGTATCAAAATGCTTAATTTTAAGGTCGCCGCTCTTAGTTTCGTCCTCTCCAATGATGACGCCTTTTTCAGCGATTTTGGCGGCATAAGAGATTTTATCCCCAAGTTTTTTATTGGTAAGTACAACATCCACGACTTTGCCTTCACTGCGTAACTTATTAGCAAGATCTAGTGCGAATTCAAATTCATTCTCCGAAATGGGGATGATACTATACTCGACAGGTTTCTTTGTTTGACTTTTTAGTAAATTATTATTATTTAGAACATAAAATAGGCGGGTAAGTCCAATTGATCCGCCTACGCCAGGGAGAGATTGGTCCGTAAAATATCCAGCAAGGTTTTCATAGCGGCCACCTCCACACACTGAACCAATTTCTTTATATTCTGGAAGATTGAATTCAAAAACTGTACCAGTGTAATAATCAAGCCCACGAACAATTTTCATATCAGCCTCAATTTTGTTGGCAAGACCCTGTGCTTCGAGTAGGTAGAGAACTTGATCGAGTTCGGCAATCCCCTCTTCAAAAGTAGTGTTACTAATTCCTAAATTACCAAGATTTTTAACGACAAACGAGCGAGATCCGTGAAGATTGATAAAAGTAAAGATTTTCGCAGCGTTATTATCTCCCAAGCCAATTTCTTCAAGATACTGCTTGGTTTTTTCGGCTGGGACTTTTTCAGCATGATCGATGATATTAAAGATATCGGCAGACTTCTCTTGAAGATTTAACGCCTCAAGTAGGCCGGAAAGGATTTTTCGGTTGTTGATGCGAGCTAATACTGGCGTGCCAAGTTCAAAAGCGGAGAATGCGTCGAGTAACGTTGAGATGACGTCGGCGTCATAGTGAATAGGTAAGTTACCACGGCCAATAACGTCGACGTCGCATTGATAAAATTCCCTAAAACGCCCGCGCTGAGCACGCTCGCCACGGAAATTGCGGCCGATCTGTGTAACTTTAAATGGGAATGTAAGGTCGTTTTCATGCTCGACAACATAACGCGCGAGCGGCACTGTGTGGTCAAAACGTAGAGCTTCATCGGCTTCGTTGGCCGTCTCGGCAGTCTTAAAAACTTTGTAAATTTGTTTCTCGGTGTCGCCACCGGCTTTGGCTAATAGAATCTCGGTACGGTCGATTGTTGGAGTTTCGATACCCATAAAGCCATGACGATGATATACCTCACCAATTTTGGTTTTTAGAGTATTAAAAAGGCTTTGCGCTTCAGGAAGAAGCTCTTGCATGCCGGAAATTGGAGAAGTATTGATTTTTTTCATACTTATATTATATCACTTGAAACAATGTTTTTGATAGCTAAGACCATAATAAAAATCGCAACGCCTATCGACATAATTGGGTCAATAATGGTAATACCCGTCAATTCAATCACAATAGCACCGACCAAAATGATAAAATTACTGAGCACATCTCCAATAAGGTGCAAATTGATGGCGCGTTCGTTGGCATTGTGTCGACCTCTAGTAAGATAAACAGAAATGATATTCATGATCATTCCGATAATCGCAAAAACAAGCATAGCGCCAGTTTTTAATTCTTCCGTCTTGCCAGAGGAAATCTTTTCAACCGATTCGAATATGATGATAATTGAACCGACGATTAAGATAATCGTTGTGATTAACGCACCGATAGCCGAATAATCAACGGCGGATTTTTTATTCGAAGAGTGATTTTTGTGCTCAAAAAAATATGCAATTCCTAGCGTAAGACAATCGCCAAAATCGTGAATAGCATCGGAAATAATAGCTACGCTACCAGTTACGGCGCCGCCAATAAATTCTGTCACGCTAAATAATGTATTGATTAAAAAAGTAGACAATAGGGATTTTTCGGTTTTCATAAATATATTTTAACATTTTTTAAAAAAATGTGATATAATAAAAACACGCGAGTAAAAATCGTATGGTTCTGTAGCTCAGCTGGTAGAGCAGAGGCCTGAAGAGCCTCGTGTCGCTGGTTCAAGTCCAGCCGGAACCACCAGTTTTTAACAATTTGGGTCGGTAGCTCAGCTGGTTAGAGCACGGGCCTTTTAAGCCCGGTGTCGAGGGTTCGAGCCCCTCCCGACTCACCAAAAACTACTATGGGCGGTTAGCTCAGTTGGCTAGAGCGCGTCTTTGACGTAGACGAGGTCAGAGGTTCGACTCCTCTATCGCCCACCATAAGTAACAGTACAAACCCGATGCCACCAACGATGTTACCGATTGTGACTGGCAACAGATTATTGATTAGAAAAGCGCCGAGATTTAGTTGATCTATCGAAGCGTTATTTTTTAGCGCCTCAAAAATTCCGGCAGGTACATAAAACATATTAGCAATAGAGTGCTCAAAACCACAAAGCACAAAAATCATAACTGGAAGAAAGACGGCAAATATTTTGCCCGGAATAGTATCGGCTGCGAACGACATCCAAACCGCCATGCAAACGAGGAAGTTGCAAAGAACACCACGAAGCATTGCTTCCCAAAAATCTAGGCTAACCTTGGCCGTAGCAGTATTAATTACTGCGTCAGAGACACTATCAAACGCGCCGCTGTAGACCACCAATAATACCACTATCAAAGAACCAATAAAATTACCAATATACACAAAGAACCAATTTTTCAACATCTGACGCATTGTGATTTTTTGTTGCAGTACCGCCGAAAACATTAGACAGTTTCCGGTGAATAGTTCACTGCCTGCAATTACTACCATAGCAAGACCAGCGGGAAAAATACAGGCGCCTGCGAGTTTGCCAACATAAGCATTACCAAAAGTCGCTGCCGTGGCGGCAAAAGCGATAAATGCACCTGCCAGTATTCCAAGAGACAACATTTTGCCAATTTTAAGTTTTGCCTTATTTTCGGCTATATGAACAGTTTTTGCGTTTATCTCTGATGGTGTCAACATACCACTATTATAGCACAGTGCAGATAGCCAAAAATCAAAAACGCTTCGCTGGCGCCCGCCTAATAGACGGGAACGCTGGGATTGCGAAGCGCGTGCAAGAAATTATACGGTAACTATTTTTTGGTATTTTTGGCAATATCGGTAGTGTTGCGCCAAATCATTATAAACATTATGAAAGCTTCGTAGATTAAACGAAGAATGATTGGGCCGCCTACGAGTGTGAGAAGAAAACCAATGAACGAAACATTGATGAGTGCAAACGATCCGAGAATAAGGAAGATGGTTCCCATATAATAGATTATCTTAAGGATAGCTTCAATCCACATAACTTTGAACGATAGAAAATCTTTGAGCCATTTTAAGAATTTACCTTTTGGCTCTTCGTCTTTTTTAACAAAAAGGAAATAAACTAAAATACCTCCCACGATCGCCAAGACTGCCGCGACGACACCCCAAATACCAAACTCGGCAGCGGTATTGTAGGTCTCGTCAATGATGGTAGGGTTACTATACAGATTAGTATAGAGTTGAGAATTTGACATTTTTACACTCCTTTAGTTATTAAATCCAATATACCATAAAAATTTTGTTTCTGAAAGATATTTTTGTATAATAATATCATGAATAGAGTGCCTTTAGCGGAGAGGATGCGCCCACAAAAATTATCTGATGTCGTTGGACAAGAATCGATTATCGGAGATGGGAAAATTTTGACAGAAATTGTGCGCCGAGGCGAACCAGTTAACTTGATTTTTTGGGGTCCTCCTGGCACCGGCAAGACAACCTTAGCAAGAATTTTAGCCCATGAATTTGAAGCGGATTTTATTGAGATTTCAGCGGTTACGGCCGGAAAAAAAGACGTTGAAACCGTAGTAGAACGTGCAAAAATCAACTGGAATTTAAAAACCAGAACCGTGCTCTTCGTGGACGAAATTCACCGTTTTAACAAAGCCCAGCAAGACGCTTTTTTGCCACATGTAGAATCTGGACTCATTACACTAATTGGCGCAACAACCGAAAATCCATCTTTCGAAGTAATTTCACCTCTCTTGTCGCGTTCTCGCGTTGTTACCGTGTCTGCGTTGTCAAAACCAGCAATTTTGGAGGTCTTAAGTCGTGCAGTAAAAGCAGAAAAAGCCGAAAAACGCGTAGATGAAGACGCACTAGATTATTTAGCAGAATTGTCTGGCGGCGATGCAAGATCGGCGCTAGGTGATTTAGAATTAGCTTTGTCATTGGCGAAAAAGGTCAATAAAGAGATTGTAATGGAAGCTGCTGGAAGAAAAGTTCCCGGCTACGACAAAAAAGGCGATAGACACTACGACACAATTTCCGCGTTTATTAAATCATTGCGTGGTTCAGATACCGATGCGGCGCTGTATTATTTGGCGCGAATGGTGCGCGCTGGGGAGGATCCTAAATTTATCGCACGCCGAATGGTAATTTTTGCCTCGGAAGATATTGGCCTGGCTGGCAACGGCGCGCTCAGCCTTGCAACAGCATGTTTTCAAGCGGTCGAACGTGTGGGAATGCCCGAATCTGGCTTAATCTTGGCGCATACTTGTATTGCGTTGTCAAAATCCAAGAAAAATCGCGACTCGGCCGATGCATGGTATGCCGCTCTAGATTTGGCAACTAAAGCCCCCAATGAGCCAATTCCTTTATGGCTCAGAAATGCACCCACAAAATTAATGAAAGATTTGGGTTACGGAGAAGGGCAAGAGTGGAAATCTGGTTTTCATCTTGACAAAAATTATTTACCAGATTCGATAAAAACCGAAAAAATCTTTCGCCGAACCACAGACAAATAAATTAATCTTGATCAAGAAAAGCACCGGATTGACGTGACCAAAGCTTTTTGTAAGCGCCATTTTTCGAAAGCAACTCTTGGTGGGTGCCCTGTTCAATAATCTTGCCATCATCTAGAACGATAATCTCATCAAGGCCAGCAACAGTGGATAAACGATGAGCAATTACAATAGATGTACGGCCTTCCATGAGGTTGTGTAACGCTTTTTGGATGAGGGCTTCAGATTCGGAATCGAGCGCCGAAGTGGCTTCATCGAGAACAAGGATTGGTGCATTTTTAAGAATGGCACGCGCAATGGCAATACGTTGACGTTGACCGCCGGATAATTTAACGCCGCGTTCACCAACTAAGGTATCGTAGCCGTCAGCGGTTTTTTCAATAAACTCGTCCGCATTGGCAAGCTTGGCGGCACGCAGAATTTCATCGTCAGTAGCATCGGGTTTACCGTAGGCGATATTTTCCTTAATTGAACGGTGGAATAATGAGGATTCTTGCGGAACGTAAGCAATATTTTCGCGTAGTGAGACTTGTGTGACATCACGAATATCATGGCCGTCAACTAAAATTGAACCTTTTTCAACATCAGCAAACCGCAACAAGAGTTTGGTAAGCGTAGTCTTCCCTGAACCAGATACGCCAACTAGCCCGATGCGTTTACCGGCTGGGATGTGCAATGAAAAATCTTCAAATAACTTATTGTTCTTTTTTCCATCATGATGAAAATAAATATGATTAAAATCAACAGTAGCATTTTTTATCTTGAGTGGGTAGTCTGTTTTATCATCAACAATTGTCGGCAAATCAAGAATTTCCACCATTTCTTTAGCATTGCCAAATGCACGATTGGTGGCACGCAAAATATGATTAATGGACCAAATGTCATTAATCAGTGAATTTGAAATTGAATAAAGAAAGACCACGTTGGCAACAGTAAGCCCAAAAAGATTATGGCTCATGACTACAAGAATAAGAATAATTACAAATGTGGCATTAACAATTGTGTTTAGCGTAAAGTTTCGCCACATTGAAACTTTAGCAACACCAATCGTTGCATCGTGAGTATTTTTAGTAGTGCGTTTAAAGCGTAAACGCTCATGGGCTTCACGAGCATAAGACTTAACACTCATCATATTGGTAATAGAATCTGCCAACTGGCCGGTTTGCTTGTTTTCGGCAGTCGCAAGCGCGTTATCAACATTGCGAGTTTTATAGAAAGTAATTGCCGCAACTGCCGTATAAGCAACTGTAAAAACCGCTAGAATTAAGGCAAAAGCTGGGCACACTAGCCAAGCGGCAATTATAGAATAACCAACTGACAGAATGAGCGGAAAGATGTCCCAAACAAAATGCGATTTAAGGTCAATGAAAGCCGAGGCGAGCTTATTGGCCTGAGAAGTAAGTGAGCCAGAAAAATGATTGCTATGAAACGTCATGGACTGGTTGATGACCGTATTAAATGCAAGATTGGATAAATATTGCCCACATTTGGCGTCAAGTGACCAATCAAGCCAATCGATGACACGAACAAGAAACAGATTATTAAACGCCACGGGCACCAAAGTCAATAATAAGACGCTGGTATAATTTGCGAGCTCGAAATCGCCTTCGGAAAGTTTGCCTAAAATTTCAGAAGTACCGAGCGGCAAAACGATGTTACTAATAAAAATATAAATTGGGATAAGGATAAGAATCAAAATCGTACGCGTTTTATGCTGCATTAAAGCTTGCCAAAAATAATGGAGAGTGCGCAAGAAGTTGCCTTTTTGATTTTGATTCGTTTTTGTCATAATTTATATTATACTATGATATAATTGTTTTACAAATTAAAAAGGAGAATTATGGCAGATTTTAACAAAGTCTTGACTCCGGGGGATTATAAAAACGGCGAGCTTAACGTGGTGATAGAAATCCCAACTGGCTCAAATCATAAAATTGAGTGGGATCGCGAACACGCTTGCTTTATGTTGGATCGTGTAGAGCCCGTAGCTTTTGCAAAACCTTGCAACTATGGCTTTATTCCTCAAACAATCGATGAAGATGGCGATGAGCTTGATGTGCTTATGATCACCGATCAACCTTTGACTACCGGTATCTGGATGAAAGCAAAGGTGCTTGGCGTAATGAAATTTGTTGATGGTGGCGAAGTTGACGACAAAGTAATTTGTGTCCCAGCCGATGACCGCAATAATGGCGATATGTACAATACTTTGGAAGATTTACCAAAACAACTTATCAAACAAATTGAGTTCCATTTCAATCATTACAAAGATTTGAAGAAACCTGGCTCCACTGAAGTTAAAGGATTCTTCGGACTTGATGAGGCCAAAGAGGTAATCGCCGCTTCAATCGAACGTTGGAATAACAGCGATCGCGCATAAAATCAACCTTAAAAAAATAGCCCGTGCTGGGCTATTTTTTATTTCTTTGTACTAATCTCGATTTGTTGATACGGAATCGAAATATGAGCTTTGTCTAGTTCTCTCTTAATAATACATCTAACGTCACGGCCAACCTGAAGCCTAATATCTGGACGAACAAAGATACGCAATTTGTAAACAATGGCCGAATCGGCAAAATCATTGATTCCTTTATACTCAATATCCTCAACCTCAGGACAATCTTTAATTTTTTTAGTAAGCGCCTCTAAAAATTTTTCAACTCTTGCGAGATCTTCTTCGTAGGGTAGTGGCAAATCTATATCGAGCCACTTAGAAACTACCGCCGATGAACTAATGTTGCGATTAGCAATAACCTCTATGTTGTCATTGGCGAGATTTCGTATTTTAGTAGCTTTGAGACCAATTTCAATAACTTTTCCTGTAATATCGCCAATTTTAATAACGTCTCCTGCAGAGAAATAATTATCCGCGATAATATTGAATCCCATAATAATATCTTTGAGCGCGTCCTGCAATGCGAGACCAGCAATGACCGAGGCGATGCCTAAACCGGCAATAATGGAGCTAGTATTTACTCCGTTGATTTGTAAAACCGTAAGGATGCCAACAATAATTAAAATATATTTAATAATACTACGTAGTAAACGAAGATAAGTAAGACGTTTGCCCCTTTTCATTTTGACAGTCCGACGGTCAATCAGGAAACGCGCGACTAGATATATGACAACATCAATTACGACTGCTAAAATAGTTTCAAGAATGCGCACTAGCGTGGCATTATCTATATTCATTATAGCTCCTCAATTTTAATGCGTGTTTGCTCTGTGGTATTGCGGTCGCGCACCGTGACGGTATCATCTTCTAGAGTGTCAAAATCAATGACAACGCATTTTGGCGTACCAATCTCATCTTGCTTGCGATAACGCTTGCCAATATTACCGGAATCATCCCAGGTGACGTTGGTATATTTTGCCTGTAATTTTTGATAGACTTCTTTGGCCTTAGTCACGAGTTCTGGCTTATTTTTAAGTAGTGGCGAAACACAAAAACGGAACGGCGCAAGGTCTTCTGGTAGGTTGAGCATAATTCTCTTTTCGCCATTGACCTCATCCTCGGTATATGCGGCCGTAAGAATTGCCATCAAAAGACGCTCAACACCAAAAGACGGTTCAATGACGTGCGGAACGAAAGTTTCGCCGGTGTTCTTGTCTCGATATTCCATGCTTTTGCCAGATTCTCGAGCGATATTTCCGAGATCAAAATCAGTGCGATAGGCAATACCCATTAATTCTTCTCGTCCAATTGGGTAATCAAATTCAATATCAATCGTTCGCTTACTATAGTGTGCTCTATCAGCTGGAGCAACCTCGAGTTCATGAATCATGTTGGATGGGAGCTGCATCTTATTTTCAAGAAAATCATGGCAAGCAGCAAGCAATTTTTCAAAGTTTTCTTCCCAGGTAAGCGGATTTACAAAATACTCAATTTCCATTTGCTCAAATTCACGTGAGCGAAATACAAAATCGCGAGGGCTGATTTCGTTACGAAAAGCTTTTCCCTGTTGACAAAGACCAAATGGAAGATTTGGATATAAACTATCTACGACATTCTTATAATTCGTAAAAATCCCCTGAGCAGTTTCGGGACGTAAATATGCTACCGAAGTATCATCCGTGACGGAACCAACATGGGTGGTAAACATCATATTAAATTGTTTAACATCGTCCCAGTTTTCTTTACTACAATTCGGACATTTGACGTGAGCGGCGCGGAACTCCTCTGGAGTAACCTTCTCTGAAACATCAGCGATTTTGTCCGCACGAAAACGATTATGGCATTCTTTACATTCGACTAATGGGTCAGAAAAGGTCGCAGCATGACCAGAAGCAACCCAGGTGCGCGGGTTCATGATGATTGCCGCATCAACCCCGTACATATCATCACGTTTCTCCACCCAATAATTCCACCAAGCGGACATGATTTTTTTCTTTATAGCCACTCCTAGTGGGCCATAATCCCATGTACCAGCCATACCTCCGTAGACATCTGAGCCTGGAAAAATAAAACCACGGCGTTTGCAAAGACTGACAATATCTTCAAGTTTACTCATTTTGTTCCTCTATTTCTTCATTATTTTCTGGAGCGTTTAATGTTTCCATCAATTCGACCATTTGTTTAACTTCCGCAACGGTAGTTTCGGCATATTCAGATTCGTCTGCGATGGCGGCAATGTATTTACCATGCAAAGAAATTTTATCGAGATTATCGACCTCTGGACTTTGCTTAGCCTCTTCGTAGACGGAAGCCGCAACGCTTTCATCGGCAAACTCATAATAGAACGTAAGACCAGTAATAGTGTCGCCCGAATAGAAAAATACCATATGTGTCTTAACAGCACCATATGAACTGTTATCATCCGTAGAAGTGTCATCGTCAACCGTGATTACATACTTTGAACCATCGGAAACAAAATAGGCTTCATCAATGACCGCAGGAATGCTCTGTTTGGCTGTAAGGATAACTCCAGTAGCAATTGCCACAACTGCAGCAATACCTACAATAATACTACCAATGATTAATCCTTTTTTACCACCTTGTTTTTCGGTCATAATGGTCTCCATATTTTAATAATATTGTTTATAATTATATCACATTTTATTGATAGCTTTTCCGATATAGATAATTTTTGCAAGCATATGTGAAATATTTTTGATACGTGTTGCCACATTTAAATCTAATGACAAAATTAGACGCATGAGTTTAATTTCATCAGCCCCTATTTGGCCACGCGGGTCAGGGCGCAGCGCCGACTCGGCAACATCCCAAGTATATGTTTGTTTAGCCAAAAGCTTTTTTCCGGTAGTGTCGCGATATAAATTAATATCCTCGCCTAAAGCTTGTGCGATATTAAACAAAAACCAGACTTCGATTAATGTTGCGTCATAATTATTATTAAGTGCCTCCAAAACTTGTAAAAGAATTTGATAAAAGTCTGGGCTGTCAGAGTTTTCGGCGATGATACTGATTTTTTTTAAAAATGCCGACGCCAACTCGAGTTTCGATAAATCAGATAAAATATTTTTATAGTACTTAATCATTCTTGCGCTAGTAATAGTGCCTAATGAATCTTTTTTTTGATGGATGCCAAATTCGCTAAGGCAAAACATTTCTATGCCGCCAGCAAGTTTGGATTTTTCTTTACGAGCCGATTTGGCAATTGCGGAAATTTTACCATTTGGAGTAAGAATATTTAAAATGCGGTCAGCCTCACCATAATTGGTGCGACGCAAAATAAAACCTTGCGTTTTAAAATCATTTGCTGGAGTATTTGTCGACATATTTTTTTATCTCTTGTGGTGTCATAGTACTTTTGTCGAGTACTGCAACGACGCCATAATCCTGTACGTGATTTAACTCAATAGGTAATGAAGATACAATAATTATTGGTATTGTTGCGGTGTCAGAATAAGATACAAGCTCATTAAGGAATGTGAAGCCATCTGGACCATCAAGTAAAATATCAAGAAAAATTAGATCTGGTAAGCAGTTATTAATGGCGCCCATCGCTTCGATAGCGTTATGGTAGATTTGACATTCTTTTTTGCAGGCACGGGCTATACACTCGGCCATGATTTCATCATCCTCGACTATGTAAATCATTAAAAGAGCCTCGCTTGCATTGAAACTGGCAGCTCAACATAAAAGCTTGTACCATCACGATGACGAATAGCCCCAATCTCGGCATTCATAAATCTGGCAAACCTAGAAGCAATGTAGAGGCCAAGCCCAGAACTGCCCGGGCGCATAGCGATTGACGTGGGTTTTTCTATCCATCCTCGTTTCAACTCGCGCCAAATGTCCAACGGAAGTGCGGGTCCAAAATCTCGTACTTTGATATTGACTTTGCCTTTTTTATCGCAAACAAGCAGTTCCGAACGAGTGTTTTTGCCAGAATAATGCATAGCATTGAGCAAAAAATTATAAATAACGCTATGCAGCAAATCCCGATTAGCCGTAACTAGTTTTGATTGGTTAGAATATTTTACGAATAAATCACGTTGGTTATATTGAAAAAGATAGCTTAACTCACGAACGACATCATCACAAACCGCACGAGCAGATACGGGTTCCATAACGAATAATCCATCTTCTAAGCGTGCAATTTTAGTTAAGTCATTAACCTGCTTAATGGCACGTTCAGAAACACTTATCATCTCGGAGCGAATATGTTCAAGAGTTGATGGACGCTCTTCAAAGTCTAATGATAATGCAAGCTGACGCAAGACAGATAGTGGAGCCTTGAGCTCATGCGCAGCCGTCAAAATACCATTTACCTCCTGTTCCATACCCCCATTATAACACAGGCTTAGCTGTTGAAGCTAACAGTATTTAATAATTGATTAAAATCTTCTTCAAAGAGAATCGAATCGGTGCGAAGAACGGCAGTCTTATCACGAATCTTGAATATGACGATATAGCCATTTAGGTCGGTATTTGGAATAGTGCCAGTATAGCGGTTGGCAGAAATACCATTAAATGTAACTGACGAAACTGATAAATTTGAGTCCTTGCGATCCATCGCTTTTTGATACTCCGCTACGACATCGTCGTAATTTTTATTACGAATAGTGACGCGAAGTGCATTAATGCTAGATTCGGAAACTGGGCTGACTTCGCCAGGATTGAAGTAGGCTTCAAAATCACCACTTTTTGAAGCATCAGAGGCGATATAAACGCTCCAGGTCTTCGGATATTCAAAACTCAGCTGCCCATAATCTTCGGGGCCAGCGAAAGTATCATATGGATATTTTTCGCGCGCGGCGAATTCATTTTCTAGCTCTTTTGATTTTTTATCGACGGCGGTAGCGACAGCAGTGTTAATCTGTCCATCAACATCGGTACGAGCCTCATTATATTGCAAGAACATCCAGATAAACAGGCTAATAAAAGCGACAGAGATGAGCGATAAAATAATAATAACGATTGTTTTAACGAGATTACCCGTATCCTTAGTGGGCGCAGCGGCTACTGGCTGAGCCGGTGTATTAACAGGCTGAGTTGCCTGTACGGGTGGCATTTGCTCAGAATAATTATCCATATGTTTATTATACCATAACTATTAATTTATTACTTCAATTTCATTTTTAAGATTCTTTAAATCTTCCTCAATTTCTTTGGCAAGTTTTTTGGTTTCTTCGTATTTTTCCCTTGCAGCATCTAGGGCAAAATCTTTAGAATAAAACCAATCAACGGCTGCGTCGAGTCGAGCAATTTTTTGATTTAAATTATTCTCCATATTTATTCTCCTTGATAGTTTTAATTTCGGCATCAATAATAGCGTCATTTGTTGTAATTTTAACAATTTTGCCCACTTTTAGCTCACCAGACAAAATAGCGTAACCTTGGCGTAGAACCTTCTCAGGATTAAGCGTTTCAATCATTTTGAGCCGATGTGTAATATTTTGAATCATAGCATCAATTTGTGAAAGATAGCCACGACGGGCATTCTCAACTAATGAACGAACACGGGTTATTTCGACTTGGCGATCACGTGAGAGCATCTCAGCGGCGTTAGATGGAGTTGATGCACGGACATCCGCGGCAAGATCAGCGAGACTTTCGTCGACTTCATGGCCAATTCCGGTAATAACGGGTATTTTAGAGGCCGCTATGGCACGCGTTAATGCCTCGTCATTGAAAACCGCGAGATCATCAGCGGAACCACCGCCACGAAGAATAGCAATAATTTCCACCTCGCTACGTTCGTTGAACTTTTGTAAAGCCGCGATTATTTGATCTGCCGCGTCAAGCCCCTGGACCTGGGTGTGAATAGTCTGAATTTTCAGCCCACCCCAACGCGCATTAATAATCTTAATAAAATCCGCGTAGCCTGCAGCCTGAGTGCTAGAAATAACACCGATACGCGAAAGGTTTTCCGGAATACCACGTTTTTTTGCTGGATCAAAAAGACCCTCTTTTTGCAGTTTTGCCTTTAATAATTCAAACGACTTCTTTAGGTTGCCTTCTCCGACTGGCTGAACCGCACGCACCGTAAATGAAAATTTGCCCCAGCGGGTAATTTTGGGGTTACCCCGAACAATTACTTTCATGCCGTCTTCAATTGGCATACGAAGTTGCGAAACGGTCATAAAACAATTAATACTAGATTCTTCATCTTTGATATCAAAAAATACCCATTTTCCTTGATTGATTTTGAAACTAGAAATTTCACCCTCAAGAGTTATATTGTCGTAAGTATAGCCCAGAGTGTCATTCAGGACATCAATAAGCTGAGTCGGTGATAGTTTGAGGTTATCTGGAGTCTCGTTCATTATTCTTTCCCATATGCATAATAGCCTGACGGTATGGCCAAGCACCAGAAATGATTGTAAACAATAAAGTTAAAACACGGGTCATAACTGTGACTAAGGTAGCAGTCGGAAAATCAATGCCCAACGTAATCATTACTCCGGCCATACCAAGCTCGTAAAGACCATAGGGCACAATACCGTCAAAAACAGAGCCGATAGCTTCGCCAATCATAATATATGGCAAAATTTCTGGCCGGCCAAGTGATATTGCGACAATCCAATAGGTCGAGACTTCAAAAAAGCTATACACGATTCCCCACTTGATGGGGCCTTTTAGATTCTTTTTTTCGCGACGAGCCACCATTACGCTTTCATGGATATCAAGAAAATAATGGTTAATCTTCTCATACCTTATAGCGTGTTTCTTGTAGCCAAAAGTGAAAAACCTGACAAACCCATTGCCTACCTTAGTAACAACTTTCGAAAAGAAATCGAGGCGTTTTTTACCACTAGCAACAAAGATTAAAGTGGCAAGAATCAAAAAGTATCCAATGTTCATTAGCAATGACAGCCAAAGGATCCAAGTTGCATTTTCTGGAACAAGATTTAGAGTAGCTAAAATAATGATGGCTATTAATGCTTGTAAGTAGTTGATAACTGTAGTGATGGCGAAACGAAAGATATACAGAAAACTGGCCTGACCCGCAGAAACCCCAAAGGGTTGCAAGCGAAAAGTAAGAAAAGTGAGGCCGCCAATACTTCCGCCGGGTATGGCATGGTTAACGAAATTAAGTTCTGTTGAAATTTTGAGACGCTCTTTTTTGGAAGGAATTTTGGCTTGATGACGGCTCTTTAGATACGAAAAAAATATTTGACCACATGTATAATACATCAGAAGCTGTTCTGGAATCAACAATAGTAAAACAAAAATATTAGTGTCACTAAGATGATTGAAAGATTCAACGATATCAGGCCAGTTTTGGTAAACAACATAAGCAACCAAAAAAACTGTGAGGGTTGTAAGTACTGTACGAAAAGAAAACTTAGACTTTTTGGCCATAGAAAAATTATAGCATAGTTTCGTGGTATAATTAAAATATGCTATATTTGTCGGTACTCGGGAGACAGCCGGAAATTTCAATAGCCGAACTAACGGCTCTTTTTGGTAAAGTCAAGAAAGTTTCTGATAGGTTGGCAACTTTTGATAGTGTTACTTTTCCAAACATCGATAGGCTTGGTGGAAGTATTAAGATTGCGGAAAAACTCGAAATATCGCCGCTTGATTATTTACGGGATTTGCCTGAAGGAAAAATCACACTTGGCATATCCGATTATTCCGAAAAAGCATCAGCCAAAACCGCAGCACGCGAAGCACTAAAATTGAAGAAAATTTTGGTACGCCATGGCCGTAGCGTAAGGGTAGTGGAAAATAAAGAGGCTATATTATCGACTGCCGCTTCCTTGCATAATGGGCTTGGCGGCAAGAAACTGAACAAGGTTGAGTTGCTACTCGTTGATGGCGCATGGTGGAGAGTGATTGGAGTACAAGATATCGATGCCTATACTAGGCGCGACCAGGTGCGACCAGCAAGAGATGCAAAAGTTGGTATGTTACCGCCAAAATTAGCACAGATTTTAATCAATTTGTGCGGAAATTTGCCTGACGGTGCACGAATTTTGGACCCATTTTGCGGAACTGGCGTGGTGTTACAAGAAGCAATATTGATGGGTCACACTGCATACGGAACCGATATTGAGCCGAGAATGATTGAATATACCGAGAAAAATTTGCAGTGGCTCACAGAAAATAAATCAACATCACTATTTTCGCTTTCGGTCGGAGATGCAACGGTTTTTCAATGGAAACAGCCAATTGATGCTGTAGCTTGCGAAGGATATCTAGGGAGACCGATGAGTCAAGCTCCTGCGGAAATAAAATTAAAAGAAGAAAAACAGACGTGCGGTTCAATTATTTTAGGCTTCTTAAAGAATTTAAGTACGCAGATCTCCCCTAATACGCCGGTAGTAATGGCAATTCCGGCATGGCTAAGACCAAATGGTACTTATTCTAGATTGGGAATTGTTGACGAAATTGAAAAACTGGGGTATAATGTAAAGAATAAGTCGGGTGATGGCCTCCTTTATCATCGTGAAGGGCAGGTTGTTGCGCGAGAAATAATAATTTTAAGGAAAAAAAATGTCACACGTAAAAGCCGGCGGTACCGCCAAGAACATCCACAACAATGCTGGCCAGCGCCTCGGCGTTAAGCGTTTTGGTGGACAAAAAGTTAAAAACGGCGAGGTTCTCGTCCGTCAAACTGGTGCAACCAAAATTGCAGGTCCAGGCACTTATATGTCTCGTAATTTTACGATTCATGCAGCCAAAGACGGTGTTGTTACCTTTGTAAAAACTAAAAAATCTCACTTTTCTGGCAAGAGTTTGCCTCGTGTTCGCGTAGAAGTGCGTTAAAAAAATAACCCCTTTAAGGGGTTATTTTTTATTTAGTAGCAGCGAATTTATTCTTGCCTTTTTTAATGAGCACTAATTGATCCAACGTAATTTCTTCTTTGATTTTCGTACCATTGATCGAGATTGCTCCCTGGGCAATAAACTCGCGAGCTTTTTTCTTGGACTCGGCAAGCCCAGTAATGACTAGCGCGTCAACAAGATTAACTCCTCGTTCAACCGTAGGCAAGAAATTAGCAAACTCGGCAATTTCATCGGCTGTAAAATCAGCATCCTTATCAAAAAGCATTTTTGTAAGGTTAATAACGGCAGTAGCGTTGTCTTTGCCGTGAACAATTTCGGTCACACCTTTGGCCAAAGCTTTTTGTGCGAGACGGAGTTCTGGATGTTCGCGATGACGCGCTAGAATGTCCTCGATTTCATCTTTATTAAGTAGGGTATAAATTTTAATAAGGTATTCAACGGCCTCATCGGGTTGCCCTAACCAGAATTGATAGAAGTCGAAAATGGAGGTGTAATTACCAGAGCCATTGTTCGAGCTAGCGAGCCAAATAGCATTGCCTTCGGATTTGCCGAATTTACGACCAGTGGCAGGGTCGATGATGAGCGGAGTAGACCACACGTCGGCATCGGCATTTTCGAGGCGTTTAATAAGATGTATGCCCGATGTGCAGTTGCCATATTGATCAGCGCCACAAAGTTGCAAATCTACACCATATTCACGATAAAGGTGAAGGAAATCATACCCCTGAATTAATGTATAAGAAAATTCGGCATAGGAAATACCTGAGCCACCTTCCCCAATGCGGTTTTGTACAAACTGACGATCTAGGAGCTGAGTCATAGAAAAAGCCTTACCGACTTCGCGTAGGAAGCCAAGATAATTCATGTCTTTAAACCAATCGTAGTTGTCGACCATCGTAACGCTGTTCGAATTGATGATGCGCTCAATCTGGGCTTTAATGCAAGCTTTATTATGCTCGACTTCGTCAAGAGTTTTAAGATCACGTTCGCCATTATCTTTGGGGTCACCAATTTGGCCAGTAGCACCACCAACTAGAAGATAAGGCTGATAGCCATGCCGCACAAAGCAAGCGCACATCATGATAGCGGCTAAATTGCCAATAGTTAGAGAATCTGCAGAAGGATCAGCGCCCCAATAGAATTTTTTGGAAGAGCGATTGTCTAACTCTGCTGGATTTTTGATGGTGGTTTCAGCGGAAAAACCACGGTAAATTAATTCTTCGGATAAATTCATAGCTATATTATAGCATAAATTAGAGTTTTTCGCCCAAGCGTGCACGGTTAGCCCATTTATCGGCAAGTTCATTCATTTCAGTACCTACATGTCCACGCACCCAGACAAAAGAAACTTGATATTTGTGGTAGAGCTCATATAACTCTTTGACAATGTCCAGATTTTTAATTTCGCCAGTAGATTTGCGCCAGCCACGACGAGCCCAACCCTCCATCCACTTAGTAACAACATTGATCCAAAATTCAGAATCAGAATGGATTTCGCACCCCTCATTGCCAGCATATTTAATAGCAGCAATCATGGCTAGCCCTTCCATACGAATATTAGTAGAATGCGGTTCATTGCCCAGGGCTACGGGAACAATCTGTCCGTTGATTTTTTCAAGAACGGCAAATCCGCCTGGTCCAGGATTGGGCGAAGCGCTGCCGTCAGTCCAGAGTTCTTTCATTTGATAACCCCGTCGATGATACCGTATTTTTTGGCTTCTTCGGCAGACATCCAATTGTCACGATCCATGTCCTTTTCAACCTGTGCAAGTTTTTGGCCGGTGTTTTTTGCGAAAATCTCTGCTAGACGCTTTTTAAGAAAGACGCCTTCTCGCAACATGATTTCCTGATCGGTGATTTTACCTTCGGTACCGGAAGATGGCTGATGAATCATGACACGGGCATTTTCAAGACAGAAACGTTTACCCTTAGTTCCACTCGAAAGCAACATTGCTCCCATTGAAGCCTGTAAGCCGATACCGATCGTCTCAACATCCGGCTCAATATAATTCATAGTATCAATTATGGCGAGGCCGTCATAAACACTACCGCCTGGGGAGTTGATGTAGAGTTTAATTGGCTTTTTGGGGTCTTCGTGTGCAAGATAAAGTAGCTGTGCCACTACAAGATTTGCTGTATGAGAATTAACTTCTTCACCCAGGAAAATAATACGATCATTTAAAAGACGTGAATAAATGTCGTATGCACGCTCGCCGCGATTAGTCTCTTCTACCACAGTAGGAACTAAGTAGCTTGTGGCTTTTTTCATATTATTCCTTTCCTTTTTCTAATTTTAACTTATTTTTTACTAATTTAATACTAGCAATATCACCTTTTTTGAGGTCACCAACAATAATAGCATCCGAAAGAAGGGTTTCGACATCGTCCTCGATTTTACGACGGAGTGGTCGTGCGCCATTTTTGGGGTCGTAACCATTTTTTATTAGATAATCTTTTGCGCTATCCTCAATCTTAAGGCCAATTCCTTTAATGGCGAGACGCTTTTTCAAATCATTGATAAGATTGTCAAATATTTTCTCAACATTTTGCCTTGTAAGAGCGTGGAAGACCAAGACACCATCAAGGCGATTGATGAGCTCTGGGCGCATAGCCTTTTTAAGGGCTTTCATGGCGTATGTTTTATTTTCTTCGTATTCTTCGGCAAGTGCTTTTTTATCTTTGGCGGTCTTAGCAGTAAAACCAAGCTCAGATTCACGATACATATCGGCAGAACCAAGATTAGAGGTTAGGATAATTACGGAGTTATTGAATTTTACCTTGTTTCCCTGACCGTCGGTCAAGATACCGTCTTCGAGAATTTGAAGTAGCATATTGAAAACATCTGGGTGAGCTTTTTCAATTTCATCAAACAAAACAACAGAGTACGGACGACGGCGAATAGCCTCTGTGAGTTTTCCGCCATCATCATAGCCAATATAACCAGCTGGAGCTCCTACGAGCCGAGAGACATTGTGCTTCTCCCCAAATTCCGACATATCAATTTTAATGAGCGCATTTTCGCCACCGAAAACTTCACGTGCGATTACTCGAGCTAATTCTGTTTTACCAACACCAGTTGGTCCCATAAAGATAAATGATCCGATAGGGCGCTTAGCGTCGGCAACACCAGAACGACCACGGCGAATCGCCTTAGACACAGCCTTAACCGCCTCGTCTTGACCAACAATAGATTCTTTAAGATGGTCTTCAAGCGTAATAAGTGCCTTCATTTCAGAACCATGAACCTTAGATACAGGAATACCCGTTTTAAGGGAAACGGCGGTGGCAAGATCTTCTTCGGCTAAAGTCGGGGGCTTTTCGGTCTTGGAGGCACCAGATTTTTTGAGTTTTTCGAGTTCTTGCTCAAGATTGATAAGCTCAGTCTTAAACATGGCAGCTTTTTCAAAATCTTCCTTCTCGGCGGCTTCGGCAATTTTCGCCTCTAAATTTGCTTTTTCAATCTTTAATTTCTTATATTTTCCGCCACCTTTTTTATCTGCTGCTACTTTGGCAATAGCACAGGCCTCGTCAATAACGTCAATGACTTTGTCTGGCATAAACCTATCATTGATATAGCGCATTGACATATTAATTGCAGTTTCCAACACTTTATCGGGAATTGTCACGCCATGATGTTTCTCATAATGTGATTTAATCCCCTTTAAAATGCGGAGCGTAATTGTGGCCGATGGCTCTTCGACGATGACAGTCTGGAAACGACGCGACAGAGCTTTATCTTTTTCGATTGACTTGCGATATTCATCAAGTGTAGTGGCACCAATAAGATTAATTGAATTTCGAGCAAGGGCTGGCTTCAAAATATTAGCTGCGTCCATCGAACCCTCAGAAGACCCCGCACCGCAAAGTAAATGTAGCTCATCAATGAATAGTAAAACCGTGTCATCTTCGGTGGCTTCGTCGATAATACCTTTGATGCGCTCCTCAAATTCACCACGGAATTTAGTGCCAGCGACCACGGAACTGAGATCAACCTGATAAATATGTTTGCCAATGAGAGGTCCCGGAACATCGTTTTTGGCAATTCTAGTAGCAAGACCTTCAACGATAGCGGTTTTACCAACACCGGCTTCACCAATGAGAACTGGGTTTGATTTTGTGCGACGAGAAAGAATAGTCACTGTGCGTTCGATTTCTTTATCGCGACCAATCACAGTATCTAGCTTGCCGTTTTTTGCTTCTTCTGTAAGATCTTTGCCGTAGCGGCTAAGAAATTTAAAAGTCTTTTTACCCATAAACTCGGCTTTTTTGGCTTTATTCTGCTCACTTGTAGCCTGTTTTTCGACTAAATCTTCGATTTCACCAAGTATTACCGTATCATCAATATGGAAACTGGAAAGAATAAGTGAAGCGCGAGAATTAGGTTGAGAAAGAATAGCGTGCAAAATATGTTCAGTACCAATGACGAATAGACCTTGGTCGTGCACAAAGGCGCTGGCCATTCGAAGTGTCAAAATAACCGCCTCGGAGAGCGACATCATGGCCATATCAGCGCCGGGAACCTCTACTGCAGTCTGATTGAGGGACTTTTCAACTTCTTCAAGTGTTATGCCTTCTTGACGCAATAACTTGGCGCTAGTCGACGTGTCTATACTCATCATACCAAGTAAAAGATGCTCGGTGCCCATATAGCCGCTGTTATATCTTTTGCTATAATAATCAGCCTTTTGGAGAGAAAAGCGCGCGTTTTCTGAAAGCCGATTCATTATTTCCGTAAATTCTTCTTGCATAACCCCTATTATACATAATTAGCACTCGAAATGCAAGAGTGCTAATTATGTTTTTTGGTTATTTGCCACAAACGACGTTGTTGGCGTGCAGCCAGCCCTCTACGGAGCCACCATCGAGATATTCGCCAGAAGTTGGGGCGACACGCATAATCCCGCCCTGCTTGATATATTCGTCGATAGGGTCGGTAACCATGTATTCTTGATCTTTGGGGCCAAAATCATTTTCGGCGACGTATTTAACAATCTTCTGTAAAAGTTCTGGGGACATGATGTATTTAGACACGTTGATAAGATTGGATGGAGCTTCTTCGGGGGTTGGTTTTTCAACCACGCCAACTAATTTCCCATCTTTGGCTGACAACACCCCATATTTTTCAACTTTTTCTCTATCAATCTCGACGCCAAGAATAGCGGATTCGGAGTCATTTTGGACTGATTTAATGAGTGCTTCAGCGGCAGATTCTCCACCCGGATTCCAAATAAAATCATCACCCATAAAAACTAATACGGGTTCGCTCAAATTGTATTCCTCGACTACCATGGCGATTGGAACGGCAGTACCATATTTGCCGGCTGGATCCTGGATAGTATAGTGAATAGTAACGTCATCGGGGAGCGTTTTGGCAAGTTTCAAACGGTCTTCTTTACCGCGTTCTATAAGATATTGGTTCAAAGCTAGGTTGTCTTTGTAAAATTCTTGAACCTGGCACGGTTCAACATTTGAGATAACCATGTAAATATCCTTAACGCCAGCTTTGATTAATTCCTGTACAGAATAATCAACTAGTGGGCGATTGCCAACGGGGAGCATTGATTTTTCGATAATTTTAGTGATTGGAAGTCGTCGTGTTCCCCATCCGGCGACTGGAATAATAGCTTTCGTAATCATAATAAAGCCATTATAACACAGTTATGAGTGGCTCGTCCCATTCTTTGGGATAAAATTCTGCACCCATTAGTGTAGCAATAGTAGCGGCAATATTGGAGAGGCCTGGATCTTGAAGATTTTTTAACTGATATTTATTATGATTGGATGTATTATCATAGATAACGAATGGTACTTTATTCATGCTGTGAGATGTTTTGGGTTGACCGACTTCATCAAAAAGCTCTTCGGCGTTACCATGGTCGGCAGTAATAATTAAACACCCTTTGAGCTCGTCGATTTTTTTGGCAAGGCGGGCAAGCTGAAGATCGATGGCTTCCATAGCAATTACTGTGGAATTAATATTGGCAAAATGTCCGACCATATCGCCGCCTGGATAGTTGACGCGAACAAACTTTGGGAGTTGCTGTTGATTGTCGAGAGCAGACAATATCGCATCTGTTATTTCGGCAGATTTCATCCATGGACGCGTGTCGAAAGGCTCAGTATCAGACGTAATTTCGACGAAATCTTCGAGTGGCAGTTTGTCGTAGCTGTTGCCATCAAAATAATAGGTAATGTGACCAAATTTGGCAGTTTCCGAAATAGCAAGTTGACGAATATTTTGTTGTGCCAAAAATTCATGCAGAGTGCTCGCAATGTAATTTGGCTCAACGAGGCGGTTCTTAGGCAGATGACGATCGGTGTCATATTCTGTCATACCAACGAATAATATATCACCAGATGAATAATTTTCAAAAGTTTCAGCAATTTCAACGGCGCGATCGGCACGAAAATCCAAATAAATTAACACGTCGCCATCTTGGATTTTACCAATCGGGGCAGAATCAGTATCTACGATAACAAAATCAGGCAAGTACTGGTCTTGGATGGAAGAATCTTTAGTACGAAAACTTGAGATTGCCTCGGTAGCTGATGAAAAATGATTAGAAGATTCGCCGTGCACCATCATGGCAAAGCCGCGTTCGACCATGCTCGGGTCATTATTGTAACGATCGGCAATAGTGGTCATACGGCCACCGCCAGAGGCAATTTTGATGTCTGCATTCTCAAATTGTTTTGCGTATTTTTCAAAGCGTTCAATGTATTTTGGTTCCGATTGCGGCGCAACATCTCGCCCATCAAAAACACAATGAACGCGCATTTTGCGAATGCCTTCTTTGTAGGCTTGACCAACCATACGCTCAAGATGATCGATATGGCTATGAACGCCGCCATCCGAAAAAATACCAGCAAAATGTAGTGTTCCGTGGTTGTCTTGAAGGCGCTTAATAAGCGTCTGCCAGGCAGCGGATTGCCATATTGATTCATTTAAAAAAGCTTCCTCAATATGAGCAATACCATGTTTAATAATTTGACCGCATCCTATAGTATTATGCCCCACCTCGGAATTGCCCATAGTGCCGGGCAAAAGACCTACTTTTTCACCAGAGGCTTCGAGTGCGATATGTGGGTATTTAGAAATGGTATGACCAAGAAATGGTGTGCGGGCTTTAGCCACAGCATTACCTGGCCCATCTAGAGCTAGGCCAACGCCATCTAGAATTACGAGCGCTACAGGCCCATCATACTGCAGTCTATCCATAATAATTATTATACCACACAAAAATAGCTCCCGAAGGAGCTATTTTTTATAAATCTGGTGCTATAGCGAGAACAAGCACAAGACTACGATATTGGCTACAGCGATGGTCGCAACGACTTTGAAAGCCCATTTAAACCAGGTCGGGTAGTCAATCTTTGCCAAGGCGAGGCCGCCCATAATGGCGCCACAAGTTGGGGTAATGAGGTTTACTAAACCATTTGCAGAGACGATAGTCATAGCTGCAACGTTGGTGCTGTAACCGAGACCAGCGGCGATTGGAGCCACAATTGGTGTAGACATGGTAGCCAAGCCAGAAGAGGATGGCACCAAGAATGACAAACCAATATGGAGTAGATAATTTAATGGTACGAAGGCCATTTCTGGCAATGCGGCAAGCGCGTTGGTTGCATTAACGATGAAGTAGTTATCCATGCCAGTTTCAGCCATCAAGACGGAGACACCGCGAGCGACAGCTACGACAAAGATAACGCCAATCATATCATCGGCACCATCGACAAAGGTGTCGACAAAGCCTTTTTCGCCAAAGCGATTGATGATAGAGATAATGATTGCCATGATGAGGAACCAGAGTGACGATTCAAGGAACCACCAGTTGCCAAGTGAAGCACCAGTGAGCCAACCAGTCCAGCTATCAAAGAAGGTGATTTCAAATTCGCCCCAAGGCACAAAGCCAACAATCATAACTAGGAAGGTGATGGCGAATACGACCAAAGTGGCTTTTTGGGAGCCCGTCAATTCAAGGTGTTCGTCAACAGATTTTGCGAAATTACCATATTTTTTCTCGGCGAGAGCTTGCTCCCTTAATGTTAGGAATGTCGAGCCTTTATCACGTTGAACTTTCTTTGCGTATTTGACGACGAAGAAGGCGGAGATTGCAAGAGTAGTAAGCCAGAGAACGACAGCAATCAGAATCACTGTTCCCTGATCATAAGCAATTCCAGCGTCTTTCATAGCGGAAAGCGCAACACCGGTTGCAAATGGGTTAATGGTGGAGCCAAGCACACCGGAACCAGCACCAAGCAAGATGGTGGCAACACCGACAAGTGGGTCCATGCCTGCAGCAAACATGGTTGCAGCAAGTAGTACATAGAAAGCGACACTTTCTTCCAAGAATCCATAGGTAGTACCAAGGATAGAGAAGATAAACATCAAGGTCAAGATGAGAAGATATTCACGACCTTTGAGTTTTTGGACTAAAATCTTAATACCATTCTCGAGGGCTTTAGTTTTGGTAACGACTTTGAGGAAGCCACCAAGAATCATAACGAAGACACAAACGTCGATAGCATCAACAAGGCCATCAATGGGGGCCATAAGTACTTGATACAGCTCAGCACCAACAACGCCAGAACCATCAGCAATGGCGCATTCGGCATTCTCAGCTTCACATTCCTCAAGTGTGTCATAAATGACAGGTTCAGCAATCTCTGTAGCCTCAACGTTTTCTTCGGTAGGCTCAGAAATCACTTCTTCCGAGATGACGACTGGCTCCTCAGCAACGACTTCGCCTTCAATTACAGCTTCGTCTTCAGAGATGGTCATCACCTCTGTAGCACTCAAAACCTCGGCTACCTCAACGACATCTTCGTTGGCGGTATCCGTAGTCTCTTCAATGAGCCCAGCTTCTTCTGGCTCAATAGCGACATATTTTGCTTTTGGAAGGACATGCGACAAGACACCAAGGGCAATAATCAAAATCATAATGATTGAATATGCCGACAGCATCGCGCGCGTGCGCTTCTTGCGATTTTTTCCTTTCTTAAACATTTTAACCTCTTTTTTTAATTATTATCGCTAAGGTGCAGGGTGTCTATAACTATTCTTCCTCCTCTCGGACTAATGCCATGCTCATACAGTGTGTACCACCACGAGCGCGCGCTAATTCGCTACCAGATACTTCGATAACCTTAACTCCATGCTTGCGCATCGTAGCGTTAGTAACAAAGTTACGATCGTAACCGATAACGACACCTGGACGAATACAGATAAAGTTTACACCGTCGCTCCATTGTTCGCGTTCAGCATCGATACGATTGCCGTTGCCGCACTTAATGAGGTCAACATGCTGGATGTGAAGATATTTTTCAAGAACTTTGGCGAGGCTTTGATGAATTTCAACAATTTCAAGCTCGCCATGACCGGCATCTGTGATTTCATAAATAGTTGAAATATCCATAATGGCGTCTTGAACCGCAAATTTGTCGACATCCACACGGGTCATAACGGTATCAAGGTGCATAAAGGAGCGCTCGTCTGGAATGTCAATTGCAAGAATATATTTGAAAGTGCTACTCTTGTCTTTGAATAAACGTTTAGCAAACGTAGCAATAGCATCTGGTTCGGTGCGCTGCGAAATACCTATAGCAATGACTTCTTTAGAAAGAACTTGAATATCACCACCCTCGATGGAATATGGTTCGGAGCGATCATAGTAAAGTTTGACATCATCATAGAATGGATGGTATTTAAAAATATACTCGCCAAAGATAGCTTCGCGACAACGAGTGACAGACCACATGCGATGCAAGGTAACACCATGACCAATCGTAGCAAATGGGTCACGTGGGAACGAAATGTTTGGAATTGGGTCAATAATCATGCGGCCAAGATCACGCGTAGCATAAAAGCCGCTAATCTTACCGAGTTGTTTAAGTTCGGAGCTGTCGATACCGGCAATACATTTTTTGATAAGGTCGTGATTGTCTTTGAAACTGTTGAGATAGTCGTAACAATGTTTGACAATCTTTGGTGAGGTGACACCAGCTTCGGCGATGAATTGCTTGATGAATTCTTTACGGACTGCTGCGCCGCCATTGTCGAGAGCTTCTGCGGCAAGATCGGTGAGATAAACCACCTCGACGCCTTCGGCACGGAGAGCATTGGCAATAGCATCATGCTCTTGCTTCGCAACTTTGAGATATGGAATATCGTCATAAAGCAAGCGGCTGAGAGTGTTTGGCGTAAGATTCAAAAGCTCATCGCCTGGCGCCTGCAACAGGACTTTCTTAAGTGGGGCAATTTCGCTAAAATTGCAAATTGCATTTTTCATTATTTCTCCTCCTTTTTATACATTGTTAAGAACATGACTGCTTTAATAGTGTGCATACGATTTTCGGCTTCATCAAACACAATTGAGCGTTCTGATTCAAATACTTCATTTGTGACCTCCATTTCTGGAACACCGAATTTTTCATTAACGTCGCGAGCAACCGATGTATTTTGATCGTGAAATGAAGGCAAAGCATGCATAAAAACGGTTGTTTCTTTTGCGCGATTCATCATATCCATGGTGACTTGGTATGGTTTTAGTAAATTAATACGCTCGCCCCATTTCTCTTTGTCTTCACCCATAGAGAGCCAGACATCGGCATAAATGACGTCGGCAACGCCGTTTAAGGCATTAATATCGCTGGTGACGGTAATAGTGCAGCCATTTTGCTCGGCAATTGGTTGACACTTTGCAACGATTTCCGAATCGGGCTTTAAGCCATCTGGACCGCAAGAGATAAAGTTGACACCCATTTTGGCACTCATGGCCATAAGTGAGTTGGCAATATTGTTACGAGTATCGCCAACAAAAGCCAAGGTAAGACCTTTTAACTTTCCAAAATGCTCTTCGATAGTCATAAAATCTGCGAGCACTTGAGTAGGGTGGCAATAATCTGTAAGACCGTTCCAAACTGGCACGTCCGAATATTTGGCAAGATCGTTCACTGTTTCTTGCTTGAAACCACGAAACTCAATGCCGTCATAAAAGCGCGCCAATACGCGAGCAGTGTCAGCAATAGATTCCTTATGTCCCATTTGCGACCCAGTTGGATCAAGATATGTGCAACCCATACCAAGATCATAAGCAGCAACTTCAAAGGCGCAGCGAGTCCTGGTTGAGGTTTTTTCAAAAATGATTGCAATGTTCTTACCGTCTAGCACCTTATGCGGCCGACCAGCATGTTTTAATTCTTTGAACTTTTTAGCAGTATCCAACATATAGCGCAGCTCGGCTTCGCTAAAATCTAGGATTTGTAAAAAGTCGCGTCCTAGGAAGTCCATCTGACTTATTTCTTCTCCTTTGATGGCGTATGTGCCCACCTTACTCTTTTTATGCTTTAATTATACATTATGCTTAAGCTAAATACAACAATTATTTTTTCAAAATAATTGTGCCAGACGTGCCGGCAAGTGCGTCTTTTAAGTGAGCGACGTCAGTGATAATACCTACGCCACCTTTTTTGGCAAAATCAACAGCGGCTTCGATTTTTGGAAGCATTGAACCGGCTTTAAAATAACCATATTTAATATATTCTTCTGCTTCTTTGGCGGTGATTTTTCCGATGGCTTGTTCTTCCTTGGTGCCATAATTTAGAAATGCGTTCGGCACAGCCGTAACTGAGACGAAAATGTCAGCTTTGACTAATTCAGCAAGTTTTTCGGCGGCAAAATCTTTATCGATAACCGCATCGATGCCTTTGAGGCGACGCAAAACTTTTGTCCTGGTGACTGGAATACCGCCGCCACCAGCAGCAACAACGATCTGGCCACTAGCCACTAATTGTTTGATGGCGTCTTTTTCAATGATATCTATAGGTTTTGGTGACGCAACAACACGACGCCAACCGCGGCCAGCATCTTCTTTAACCTTCCAACCTTTTGCTTTGGCAAGTTTTTTGGCTTCAGCGGCAGTATAAAACTGACCGATAGGCTTGGTAGGATTCTTGAAAGCGGGGTCCTTACGATCCACAAGAACTTGAGAAACGATGGTTGTAGCTTTTTTGCGACGACCCTTTTTTGTAAACGCATTATTAATAGCTTGGGCCAACCAATAGCCGATTTGTCCTTGACTCATAGCGACCGCAGTTTCAAGTGGCATGGCTGGAGCCTTTTCTGAGCAAGACTGCTCTTCATGGATCAAAATATTACCGACCTGTGGTCCATTACCATGAGCAACAATGATTTCATAGTTATCTGAAAGTTCAGCAATAAACTCGCCAACCTGTGCCGCAACGGCTTTTTGTGCCTCAGCGGTAACTTCGCCATTTTTCTGCAAAGCATTGCCGCCCAAAGCTAGAACAATACGTTTTTTCATGCTTATATTATAGCACTTATGCTAGCAATTTTTTAAGTTCTGCTTTATAAATTTCAACCCCTGGTTGATCAAAGGGATTGACACCAGCTAGTTTGGCGGAAATAGCACAGGCAAGCTCGAAAAAGTAAATTAATTTACCAAAACCAAAGGCATCAAAACTATCAACTTTAACCTCAAGTACTGGGATACCACCAGCGCGATGCGCAACTTTTACGGCTTCAACAATTTTTTGATTGGTCTCATCAGTCGGAAAATCAATAATAGTTTCAAACAAATTACGACGGCCATCTTGGACAAATTGGCCAAGAGAGTGCAAATCAGTCGAATAGATTACGGAAGCCGGAAAAATGCCTTGTTGATTTTTGCCTTCAGATTCGCCAAAGAGCTGTTTAAGCCATTCGTTAAAATAGGCGGTTGCTGGCTCAAAACTAGCAAAAATTTCGGTGTCATAATGTTTTTTGAATAGCTCATACCTGGCGCAAGCGTATCGAACGGCTGGGATTTTTTCGGTATCATTTTCGGAGAAAATGTACGCGCTAGAGTCTTTGGCGCCAGCCATAAGCGCATCAATATCAATTCCAGCGACAGCAAGAGGCAAGAGTCCTACCGCGGTCAAAACTGAGTAGCGACCACCGATGTTATCTGGCACAACAAAACGAACGTAATTGTTTGCTACTGCTTCATCGTGGAGCGTTCCACGATTGGCATCAGTGGTAGCATAGATCCGGCGCGCAGCTTCTTCTTCGCCATATTTAGCTATAAGTTTTTGCTTAAATTCCGCAAAAGCAATGACGGGCTCTAAAGTAGTGCCAGATTTAGAAATAATATTGATGGAAAAATCTTTATCCCCTATTTGCGACAACGCACAATCGAGCTCGCGACGACTCAAAGAATTGCCCGCATAAATGATTTTAGTGGGAGATGTTGGACGCAAAGCCTCAATAATAGCTCGGTGACCGAGATAGGAACCGCCAATTCCAATACAGACCAAAAATTCGGAATTTTGATTGATTTTAGCAGCCGTAGACTTAATATGTTCGAATTCGCTTCTATCATAATCGTTTGGCAAGGTGAGCCAACCCGCCATAGGGTCAGATTTTAACTCCTCTAAGATTTGAGGGATTTTGTTATCGTTCATAATTTTACCTTCCTAGAACTAGTAGGCACTCCATCCAGCATCGGCGGTAATGGCAGCGCCATTAACAAGGCTGGCCGCATCGGAAGCAAGGAAGAGTGCAAGATTGGCGATTTCTTCTGGCTCGCCAGAGCGTGGCGAACCCTGGATACCAGTTGCGACACGACTCATGCCAAATTGATTGACGTTCTGCATGCCATTCTGAGCGATTTCAGTATTAACGCCACCCGGACAGATAGCATTGCAGCGAATTCCGTTAGTAGCATACATAAACGCGGTGTTTTTGGTAAGACCTACAACAGCATGCTTGGATGCGGTGTAAGCGGCGCCGGCACGAGTACCAAAAAGACCACCAACAGACGCGATATTAACGATTGAGCCAGATTTTTGCTCTAGCATTACCTTGACAGCTGCACGGGTAAGTTTCATTACGCTAGTAGTGTTAACGGCGAGAACTTTTTCCCAGAGCTCGTCAGTGAGGTCACCAATTGGAACCATGTCATCCATAGTGCCAGCATTATTGATTAGAATGTCAATTTTACCATAGTTATCTTTGGTAAATTTTACAACATCTTCAAGATCTTCCGACTTGGTAACATCGGCAGCGAAAGGAATAATGTTGGAATTTTCTTTGGCAAGTGCTTCGAGGCGTTCTTTGCGGCGAGCAAGCGCAACCACTGTAGCGCCTTGTTCTGCAAAAAGGCGAGCAATTTCGCGTCCCATACCGCTTGATGCTCCTGTAACGATAGCGATTTTATCGGTTAAATCTAACAAATTTTTCATTTTCCTCCTATATTATCTTATCTATTATATCATGGATCTCCTTGAAACTTAACTTTACAATTACCTAAAAATATGCTAAAATGAATTTCAAATCTTTTTTGAGGAGGGGACAAAATGCACCTATATTTTTATGTTGAGGCGTATGACGCCAACAAGTTTCAACTGGTCAGAGTGTTTTCTGGTTATGAAATCGAATTTTACAATGGAACAACGTGGCAAGCACCGCCCCGTTTAGTGGCGACAAATAAAATTGCACAGTGTGATACCCCTCGTGAGGGAGAAGATTGTTTCTATTCGAAGTATAACGTTCGCTTTGTGAGCAAATTTAACGATGCAAAGCTGATGCATTGTGAGGCAGAGCGAATTTTAGGAGTAATTGAGGTTTTAAAGGCCAACCAAGTTACCTGTGAACTCACCGCGTCTTACTGCACCAATTGAAATTCGCTCCGGGCCATTGTGTGCCCGGAGCTATTTTTATGGTATAATATAGGTAAGCCCGAATGGCGGAATTGGCAGACGCGCTAGCTTCAGGTGCTAGTGGCCGCAAGGCTGTGCAGGTTCAACCCCTGTTTCGGGCACCAAGGCTTAGGCCTTGCTGCCGAAGCGTCCCAAGGGGCAAACGAGCACCAAGGCTTAGGCTTTTGTATTTAAGTAGTCATAGACTGCTTTTTTGTCGGCTTCAATAAGTTCGAGGCGAGATTCGATCTCCGCGCGAGCAATTTTAAGCGCACGCGAAAGTGCAGGAATATCGGTTTTTGAATCGAAGAAGCTATAAAAAGCATCAGCGTTGGCTTGGCTGCGAATAGCATTAGCCATGTAGCGCGGATAATCTTCGATTGTCTTGTCACCTGCAAGTTTCATAACGTAATCCCAATGAGAAGTCAGCCAATTAAACACTTTTTGGCTAGCTTCGGGATTACGATAGAGATAAATAAAGAAGAAAAGATGGTCTTGCGGCTTGATAATATCTGGTTGGTCGAGAAGAGTAATAAGCTTCGTGATATTTTCTTGATTTTTTGTAAGCGACATTGCAAGGAGTAGGTCGGATTTAATTTCTGGATCGGCAGTAGTTTGATAGGCGGTAAGATAATGGTCAAGGAAATCGGGAGAGAGATATAGTTTGGCATTGATAATATCAGCACGAATTTCGGGATCAAGAGAAGAATAATTTTCATTATAGAGATTGGCGAGTTTTTCTAAAGTTTTCTTGTCCTCGGCGTAAAATGCGAGCGCAAGTAAGACTGCACGCAGACGAATGGTATTTTCGTCATCATTTTTATGAGTAGTAAAACCAATTTCAGACAGCTTATCAGAGATAAGATTAATAATGAAGGTCTTGAATTTAGCCTCTTCGGAGGATTTTGGCTCAAAGAAAATTTTAAGGCTCCCTATGATAGTAACTATAATACTCCAGATTGCTGCGGAATTTTCGGTTTTAAATTTCTCAATTAGGCCTAGAAGCGACGCAGAAGGCGCTAGGGGCGTTTTTACTAGCAAACTGCGGTCTATTAGCAGACGAAGTTTTTCTTCTAGTCCTAGAGCGCCAAAATTGGCTATTTTTTCTGCAAATTCAGCCTCAGAAAGATTAATCACGTAATGTCCACTCATATCAGCGGAAACATGCGGCAAAGGCCACTCTGATGCCTCTAGGGGGCCATCCAGGCGAAAACGTTGTTGGTTCCCTTCGGTAATAACCGGGTATCCAGGTTTTTCGATCCAGGCATGCATAAAACTCTTTGGGTTAAAATCTGCATACGGAGCTAGCGCATCCCATAAATTATCCCCTACGGTATTCTGGTAAGCATATTTATTGAAATAATCATTAATTCCCTGCTTGAATTTTCCCCAACTCATAGCACGAATCAGCATAAGCATTAGACGTGCGCCCTTAGAGTACACAATAGCGCCATCGAAAAGCGTAGCAATTTCAGCAGGACTGCTAACTGGCTGATGAACGGACTGAACATCGGAATAAGCGTCACGCTTCAAAGCCGAGAGACAATCACCAGTAAAGAAGCCTTCCCAAATTTTAAAACCTGGATAAATCGCATCCACAGCCATATATTCCATGATACTAGCGAATGATTCGTTGAGCCAGAGATCATCCCACCATTTCATCGTAACAAGATCGCCAAACCATTGGTGGGAAAGTTCGTGTGCGACAGTGAGTGCAACGGATTTTTTAGTGCCAAGGGTAGCGGTTTTGTCGGCGAGCAACATTGACTCTCGATATGTGACGAGCCCCCAGTTTTCCATAGCACCAGCCTCAAAATCAGGAAGTGCAACCTGGTCGAGTTTAGTAAGTGGGTAAGGAACCCCAAACTCATCGTCATAAAATTCAAGCGATTTTGCAGCGACTTCATTGGCGAAATCAACAGAATCAAGCGGCTGGTTGAGCGGTGCGTAGGTAGTAATGGTGACGCCATGCTGATTTTTAATAGTTTTACCATGAAAATGACCAACAACAAAAGCAAGTAGATAGGTTGACATTCTGGGGGTTTGCTCAAAGATGGTGACGTTCTTGTTTTGCTCTTTTATTAAAGTGTTAGCAAGAACTAAATCATCCGCGTCTTTTGGTAGGGTAATTTTGAGGTCAAAAGTAGCTTTCGCCGCAGGTTCATCTATGCACGGAAAGGCTTCGCGAGCATAATGAGATTCAAATTGAGTAGCAACGATAGTTTCAGTAGTGTCATTGTATTGATAGGTGGAAAGGTAGGCGCCCTGCATGTTTTCATTGAGCGAGGTGCTATACCTAACACCCAAATGATTTTTTGCATTAGCTGTGCAGCGGACGCTCAATACTCCAATCTTGTTATCGTATTTAAAATCAACTGCTTTCCCGTCAATTTCGACGGATTCGATTTTCATATCAACTGCATGAAGTTTAACGACGTCAGCTTTGGCTTCGCCAGTAATCGTGACGGTTCCAGACAATGTTTTGGCCGCTTTATTTATTTTTAAATCTAATTTGTAATTTTCTGGTTCAAAATAATTGACGAAATGCTCCACGTAAACTCCTTTTTAAATTATTTTTAATGTAATTTTGCAGCGTCTGGCAAAACTGCGTCTTTTAAGAATGGCTCAAGCTCTTTTTCTTCAAGAGTTTCATTTTTCAAGAGCTCTGCGGCCAAATTATCGAGAAGCTTTTTGTTGGCCTTCAAGACAGCCTCGGCACGTTTGGCAGCTTCGGCGGTTAGCCTCTTGATTTCTTCATCGATAGTCTCAGCGGTTTTTTCGGAGTATGGCTTACCTGTGGAGATTGTGTAATAGCCAGTATCCTCAGATGGGAAAACGAGATTGCGAGTGGTATCGCCCATGCCCTCTTCCACAATCATAGATTTTGATAGTTCAGCAATATTGCGAAGATCCGACGAGGCACCGGTCGTAATATCGTCTTTGCCAAAGATAATTTTCTCAGCAGCGCGGCCGCCCATGGCTCGAGCGAGAATGTCTTTAAGTTCAAAAATGTTTTTATAACTACGATCTTCCGGAGGAAGGAACCAAGTGACGCCACCAGTTTGCCCACGCGGAATGATCGTCACTTTGTGAACTGGATCAGAGTCAGGCAATACATGTCCAACAATAGCATGACCAGCCTCGTGGTAAGCCGTAATTTTACGCTCTTTGTCATTCATGACTTTGGATTTGCGCTCTGGACCAATTGCTACACGTTCAAAAGCTTCAGTAAGATCTTTATTGGAAATAGCCTTGTGACTTTCGCGAGCGGCGGTAATTGCAGCTTCGTTAGCGATGTTGGCGAGATCGGCGCCGGATGAGCCAGCGGTCTTTTTGGCCATGGCTTCTAGATCAACATCTTGCTCGACTGGTTTATTCTTGAAATGGACTTTAAGGATTTCGAGGCGATCCTTGCGTTCTGGCAAAGCAACATTAATATGGCGATCAAAACGGCCTGGACGAAGAAGGGCTTTATCGAGCATATCAACACGGTTGGTGGCAGCCATTACAATCACGCCAGAGTCATTGTCGAAGCCATCCATTTCGACCAAAATTTGGTTGAGAGTTTGTTCATCTTCGCGACCAGCGCCACCGCGTGCATCGCGCTTGTGTGCAACGGCATCAATTTCATCAATAAAGATGATGGAAGGAGCATTTTTCTTGGCTCTGCTAAAGAGGTCACGGACACGAGAAGCACCAACACCTACGAACATTTCAGCAAATTCGGAACCGGAAATCGAAAAGAATGGTACGTTAGCCTCGCCCGCAACAGCACGAGCCATCAAGGTTTTGCCGGTACCAGGATCACCAGCAAGAAGAACACCGCGGGGAATTTTTGCGCCTAATTTTTCATATTTGGCAGGATTTTTGAGAAAATCTACGATTTCTTCGAGATCTTGCTTGGCAGCCTCATTGCCGGCAACATCTTTAAAAGTGACTTTTTTCTTGTCTGCTCCATAAAGGCGGGCGCGCGATTTGCCAAAATTCATAGATTGATTATTGGTGGCCTGAGCTTGGCGCATAACAAAACGAAGGAAGAAGAAAATCGCAATAAGAGGAATAACGGTAATCATGATATCAAAGATAATGCCCATAACATTGACTTCTTCTCGATATTCAATTGCCGGGAAATTGGATTCACAAGCAGTCTTAGCTTCTCCTTCAAGATCAGCACAATAATTGACGAGCCCTAGGTCATATAGAGTGCCGGCAGAATCCTTGCGTGAAGTTTCTGTAGGCTGATCATTATCTTTAAGAGTAATCTCGAGAGTGTCACCTGTGATAGTGATTTTTTTAATGTTGCCATTGGGGTCATTGGCCCGTGTAATAACGTCAGAGATTGGAACTTCTGTAATTTCTACAGTCCCCGAGAATAAACGCATTACCAAGAAGGAACAAAATAATAGCATTAAAATAGTAAAAAATACCCCGCGAATAGAGTTTGATTTATCTGGCTTGGCTTTTTCTGGCACGTTTTTTATCTCCTTAATAGAACTATTTTATCATGGTTTTTGAAAAAATGTGATATAATGTATTTAGCCTGGGTGTAGCACAGTTGGTAGCGCGCGACTTTTGGGAAGTCGAGGTCGCAGGTTCAAGTCCTGTCACCCAGACCAAACCCTGGAAATGGGTCTTTTTTATTTCTAGAACAATGGGACTAATCCGAAGAATTTACTAACTGGCGGAATTAGGAACACGATAGCGGCAAGGAATAGGATTACCACGAATAGCGCGAGACGCAATTTGTTAAGTGGACGACTGATACGATAAATCAAAATCGTATCAATGGTAAAAGTTGCAAGCATTGCGATAGTTGTAGTTAGTGTGTGGTCAAAACCGAGTTGATGAGAAATAATAGAAATCGTGAGAATACTAACGGCATTTAAAATACCCGTTGGGATTGATAAATGCTTGATATTGTAAATAAAGCGGTCCTTGACTCGCTCATTATTCGGCTCCAAAGCGAGCACAAAGGCCGGGAAGCCAATGCAGGCAAAATTAAGAAAGCTCATGCCGATAGGTGAAAATGGGTAGGCGAACGGCAAGAATATGAAGATAATCGACAAAATAGTGGCGTAGGTCGTCTTGGAAAGAAATAGCGTAGCAGAGCGCTCGATATTATTAATGGTGCGTCTACCCTCGTGAATAATATCTGGGATAGCCGCAAAATCGGAGTCTAGCAAAACAAAACGTGCCACGCGGCGAGCAGCATCGGTACCGTCACCGATCGCAATACTACAATCAGCCTCTTTCATCGCAAGAATATCATTTACGCCATCGCCGGTCATGGCGGCCACATGTCCAGCATGTTTTAACGCAACGACGAGAGCCTTTTTGGACTCAGGTGTAGCTTTGGCGAATATGTTGTAGTTTTTTACTAGATCGCCATAGTCTGGGTTGGCAATTTTGGAAAGATCGGCAATGCGCGGAGACTTAAATTTGACTTCTTTGGCTACCCTTTCCACGACGTCGATAGTGTCACCAGAAATCATAAGTGGGGTAATGTCATTTTTGTAAAAATAGCTAATTATCTTGGTGGCATTAGCGCGGACTTTGCCATCAGAATCAGTAATGGTGCCAGTTTTATCTAAGCAAATTACATCCGCACGAGCAAGTGTCTCGATAGAGTATAAATCCTGAACCAAAACTTTTTGCTTCGCAAGCCGAATCGACGAAAGTGCTAGTACCGAAGACGTCAACAGCACTAGACCTTCCGGGATCATACTAATGAGCGATGCGACCGTAGACGTAACTGCAACATCAATCGAAATAGTCGATAGACGAAGACGCGAAATCAAAAGTAGGGTGCCAACGGGCAAAATGAAGATTGATGCATATTTAATAATCTGATTAATTATACGAAAAAGTTTTGGCGTGGAAGACTGGATTTCGCGAGCAGATTTCGATAGACGATTAACAAAGATGTCGTCCCCGACCGCCTCTGCGATCGCTTCACAAGTACCAGACATCACAAAGCTACCGGAAATCAATTTGTCGTCTTTAACTTTTTTAATATTGTCCGATTCGCCAGTAATAAATGACTCATTAACCTCTATTGTTCCCTCTATTATTTTTGCATCAACGGTGATTTGGCTGCCTGGCATATATATAATATGGTCACCTTTTTGTATCTTCGCACTATGAACTTCTATTTTTTGACCGTTCCGGACGATAATTTGTTTTTTCTCGGAAATTAGTTTGAGCTGGTTGATGATTTTTTGCGCACGTAATTCATTGACTAGACCAATGACTGCGTTGACAATTGCAACCACGAGAAATAGCAAGTTGCGGTAAGAGTGAACTGAAAAAACCAGTAAAGCAAGTACGAGATTTACAAAATTAAATAATGTAAAAATGTGTCTAGCGATAATAGTCTTTTTCTGCATATATTTATTATATCATTTTTACAAAACAGGTGGTTTATGATAAGATATTTTTATCTGGGTGTGGCGCAGTTGGTAGCGCGCAGCGTTCGGGACGCTGAGGTCGCCCGTTCAAGTCGGGTCACCCAGACCATTTTTCGGGGATTGGCGCAGTGGTAGCGCGCACGCCTGGGGGGCGTGAGGTCGCCAGTTCGAGCCTGGTATCCCCGACCATTTTTATTCTACATCTACACCGCGATTGATAGCGCGTGCAGAAAGCATGGCAAGTACTGGCACCGAAATTGCATAACCTACGATACAGATTATGACTGCGGGAGCGACAATATTTAAATCAGTAGAGCCAGATTGCTCAGTGAAGATTCGAAGAATATCCTGATTAAAAATTCCAACAAAGAGCATCAATGCTATGATAAAAAATTGCATAGCGAGATAAATAAGGAAGATGTATAGCGCTGAGTGACTAAGCTTGTTGCTATTTTTTCGGAAGCCAAGAATATAAGCAAGAAACCCAGTAGCAATAATGGCAACCATTTCGATAAAAATTACACCAATGAAAGCCCAAACCAATCCTGCCGTCGAAAAGCCGAGCATTGATGAGATTTCTGGTAAGAATTTTTCTAGCGTTTTGGCAAGATCCGTACCACCGCGGTCGATAAGTAGCGCCAAAGCAGAAACCAGGAGGTTAAGAATTAGAATAATAATCGCAACCACGAATTTGGACCAATAAAGTGCGCTGGGCTTAACGGGCAACGTGTGCATAAGGTATGACTCGTCACCATACAAATTACGACGAAAATTTGCCCAAAGACGCAAAATGTTGTTAATTAGGATATTAGCAATCATTGCCCAAATTGCACCACTACAAATTTCGCCCACAATACTGACAAAAGCCGTCTCGGCAGTTTCTGCACAAATTCGCCCCACAACACCAAAGCAGATCATCATAGCATAGATTATAAAGAAGAATTTATAGGTTTTTTTAAACTCATATTTCAATAATTTAGCGAACATTTTTGAACTCCTTTCTAAAAATTTCATCGATTGATTGTTTTTCTTTGGCGCGTAATTTTTCGGCGTCTTCGATAAGTTTGATTTCGCCGTTATCAATAAAAATGACGTCGTCTAAAATTCGTTCAACATCAGAGATAAGATGGGTGGAAATTATCATACTAGCGCCATCATCGAAATTTTGTAAAATGGCATCCAAAATATAATCACGCGTTGCTGGATCTACACCACCAAGTGGTTCATCCAGGATGTAGAGTTTGGCTTTTCTTGACATAACCAAGGCAAGTTGAACTTTTTCCAACATACCCTTAGATAGTTTGGATAATCTGATACGTTCATCTATATTTAGGTCATGCAAAAGCTTTGTAGCTTTTTGCTTGCTAAAATCTGCATAAAAATCTGCGAAAAATTGAACAGATTCTTTCACTGTCATGGTTTTATCTAGATAGGTACGCTCTGGTAAATAAGAAATGACGGATTTACTTTTCACGCCAACTGGATTGCCGGCAACTAAAATCTCGCCGCTAGTAGGAGTAAGCAAACCATTAATCAATTTAATTAGTGTTGTCTTGCCAGCACCATTACGGCCAAGTAGTCCAATAATTCTTCCGCTTTCAATTTGCAAGTTTATATTTTTTAATATTTCGATTTTGTCATAACTTTTATTTAGATTTTTAATTTCTAAAAGTTTTTTCATGATCCTCCTTTTAAAATTTAAAACCGATTTCTTTCATTTTATTTTTGTATTCTTTCGTGAGTTCTTCGGCATATCTTTTGCGATGATACGCAATAAGCCGATTGTCATCCGTAATATATTTTCCATTAGTGCGTTCGGTGTAAATTAGCTGCTCATTTTCAAGCTCATTTAACGCGCGCTGCACAGTGTTTGGATTGACTTTAAACTGCAAAGCAAAATCCCGCACCGATGGTAATTTAGACCCCGGTTGTATCCGTCCAGCAATAATTTCAACCTTAATGTTTTTTGCTAGTTGGAGATAGATTGGTATGTTGCTTTGGAATTCGATTTTTACTCCTTTGTATTAATGACTTAATACAATAATACTACTATAAAAATATATGTCAACTACTTATTCAAAAATTGGAAGATCATCGGGGAACGGATCAAAATCCGAGCCAAAATCAAAATCATCAGTAAAACCGTCGCCATCATCGTCATGGTAGCCGTTGGAGCCATAGGGATTATATCCCAGCTCAATAAGGAAGCGCGACGGCATATTATAGCTACGATTTCCAAATGAATAGCGTGAGGCGGCATAGGTCATGAAAAGTTTTCTCATGGCACGTGTCATACCAACATAGGCAAGACGGCGTTCTTCCTCGAGTGCGGCTTCGTCGTCGGAACGATTACTTGGGAAAAGCCCATCTTCCATACCTACAATAAATACGACTGGAAATTCAAGGCCTTTGGCAGCATGCAAGGTCATAAGCGTTACGGAATCGTTCGTAGAAGATTCATCCGCAGAAGACATTAAGCTAGCATCAGCAAGAAAATCGTCTAATGTTTCATATGGTACGGCGTTACCAACAAGGACACCGAGGTTAGCAATGCGCTCTTCCCCACTAGGCGTGCCGTCAGTGAGCAAAGTTTCAAAATCAAAATACGAAATTACTTTTTGAACGATTTCGGCTGGTGGCAAACTAAGTGAAGTACGACCAATGAAATTCGTTAATTTTTGGAATGAATTTTTAGCTTTGCCCGCGTTTAAAACTTCGGCAAGATCGGGATTTTTGAGCGGTTCGCTATCTGGCAATGCATCCATCGCATTCAAGATTTTTTGCAAGCTAGCATCACCAATGCCAGACAAAACATTTTTAACTACACGCTCCAAACTTACGCGGTCACGGCCAGCAACTAACAGTTTAAGGATAGCCAATACGTCCTTGATTTCCTTACGATCGTAAAAACGCACGCCGCCCACAATTTTATATGGAATGCGCATACCGATAAAAGCTTTTTCAAAAGCGTAAGATTGCGCATTAGTGCGATAAAGGACGGCAAAATCCGAAAAATTTGGATACTGACGGTGATATTCGAGAATTTTCATTGCGACATAATTTGCTTCCTCGGACTCATCACGGGCGGACTGAATATCAATAGGGTCACCTTGGTCGGCTTCAGTAAATAAAGTTTTGTCGGTGCGAGTTTTGTTTTGGTTGATGATTTTTTGTGAGGCGTCCAAAATATTGCCAGTGCTGCGATAATTTTGTTCAAGTTTGATGACTTTGGCACCTGGAAAATCTCGTTCAAAATGAAGAATATTTGTAAAATCAGCGCCGCGCCATGAATAAATAGATTGCCAATCATCGCCCACTACACAGATATTGCGTTTTTCGTTAACGAGCAATTTGATGAGTTGGTACTGCACCATATTGGTGTCTTGATACTCATCAATTAGGATATGCTCGAATTTTTGCTGCCACTTGTGACGTAAATCTGCATTATTTTGAAACAACTCAAGAGTCTTCAAGAGTAAATCGTCAAAATCGAGGGCACTAGCTTTAGCTTTTTCCTCTTCATAACGAGCAAAAATTTTAGCAGTGGTTTTCTGGTTTGGATAATATGCACTAGCGGCATATTCATCGGGAGTTTGACCCTCGTTTTTGGCTTTACTAATAATAGACTGAATTGATTTTGGTTTTAGTGATTTGTCGTCACTTAATTTTAGAGTTTTAATAATGCGCTTAATTAGAGAAATTTGGTCTTCTGTGTCGTATATAACATAGTTTTGTTCAAGACCGGCGGCAACGTGCTCGATGCGGAGAATCTTGACGCAAATGCCATGGAACGTGCCCATGTAGGGCATGAAGCTACGTGGTGGCTCGGAATTATTATTTTCGAGAATTTTCCAAAGGCGTTCGCGCATTTCGCGAGCAGCTTTGTTGGTAAAAGTGACCGCCAGAATGTTTGACGGATTAGTGCCATGAAAAATGAGGTTGGCGATGCGGTGAGTGAGGGTTTTGGTTTTACCAGAACCAGCACCAGCAAGCACCAAAAGTGGGCCGCTCAAGGTTTCAACGGCTTCTTTTTGGGCAGGATTTAATCCAGATGTGATGTCCATTGTATTATTGTAGCACTAAATTCCCGTAAGTGGAGCAATGTCGGCGCCGAGATGGCGAAGACGAATGGCGAAGTCTTGATAGCCGCGTTGGATGGGATAGACGTTACGCAAAATTGAAGTACCTGGCGCAGCAAGCATAGCGATTAAGATTACAACTGCTGGACGAAGTGCCTGCGGAGCTACGAGCTCGGCCGGGCGCCAGTTGGTCGGCCCTTCAACATAGACACGGTGCGCGTCAAGCAGTTCGATTTTGGCATTAAGATTAGCGAGTTCCGTAGTATAAATAGCACGGTTTTCAAATACCCAGTCATGAATAAGCGAACGACCTTCGGCAACGGCAGCAATCACTGAGAAAAATGGCAGATTGTCAATGTTGAGTCCCGGAAATGGAAGCGGATGGATTTTATCGATTGGTGCAACGAGATTGGATTTTTTAATTGTAAGATCCACCAAGCGCGTACGACCATTAGCCGAGAGGTACTCTGCGCTCTTTTCAATCTTGGCATTCATATTCTTGAGTACTTCGAGCTCAATTTCAAGAAACTCAATTGGCGCACGAAGGATGGTAATTTCGGAGTGCGTAGCAAAAGCGGCAGCAATAAACGACATCGCCTCAATTGGGTCTTCAGAGATTGAGTAATCGATATCCGCATTAATGCGTGGACGACCTTTCACAACGAGCGTCGTAGTGCCAATGCCGGAAATTTTTACGCCAAGTTTTTCCAAAAAGAAACAGACATCCTGTACCATATAATTTGGCGAAGCGCCAACGATAGTAGTTTTTCCCGGACAGAGCGCGGCGGCCATAAGAACATTTTCCGTCACTGTATCGCCACGTTCGGTAAGAATAATGTAACGATCGTCTTTGCCGTTGAGGGTTTTTTGGTTGACCTCAACTTCATAAAAACCACTGTTTTTGGTGGCATCAACCTTGAGCCCAAAACTTTCCAAGGCCTTCAAGTGTGGCTCAACCGTGCGCGTACCAAGAGAACAACCCCCGGCATATGGAATTTCAAATTTTTTATATTTATGAAGAAGCGGGCCGAGAAACATAATGATGGAACGGGTTTTACGAGCCGCTTCAATATTCATTTGATCAAGTTTTAATTCACGGGGTGATATAATTTCTAGATCACGGTGGCGGTTTTGCCAGTGACATTTCACGCCGATAGATTCCAAAACTTCAATAATACGAAATACTTCTTCGATTCTGGCAAGACGATGCAGTACGGTTCTTCCCTCATTTAATAGCGCAGCACAAAGCAAGCCGACCGCGGCATTTTTAGAGGTATTAACGGTAATTTCACCAGATAATTCTTTACCACCGCGAATTTTAAAGCTCTGTGATGCAGAATCATTGATAGAGAGAATCTGATTCCCTAGGGCTTCAGATAATTTTTTGATCATTTCGAGCGAGATGTTTTGACCACCCTTCTCGATACGGTGAATGGCAGACTGGGATGAGCCAACAGCTTCAGCAAGCTCTTCCTGAGTCCAACCTTTTTCGAGACGCATCTGTTCGACGGTCTCCCCAATCACTTGTTGATATGTCTTTGGCTTTTTCATGAAAATGATTATAACACAAATATATCACCGTGTGAATAATTTTTCATAAATTCGAGGCTGGCACCACCGCCAGTAGAAACTAGTGAATAGTGTAATTCTGGATTTTCTTGCATCAGATGGTCTACAAAACCAGTCGTAT
This sequence comes from Candidatus Nanosyncoccus sp., assembly GCA_045641305.1. Lineage (GTDB taxonomy): Bacteria > Patescibacteriota > Saccharimonadia > Saccharimonadales > Saccharimonadaceae > Nanosyncoccus. Next base: position 3,504 of record JAZUGS010000005.1, on the reverse strand, counting down.
CGCCACCACAAATTACGGTTTGTTTGTCGCTATCCTGCCCAAGGAGTTCGGCCACGATATTAGAAGCAGTAGAGTAGGCTGGGTCTTCAGCTTTACCAAGCAACCCATTCCAAACAATAGTTTTGGATTTCTCGATAAGCTCAGCTATTTTAATTGTACTAACTGGACCGACATCTAGCTTGGCACCACTCGTATCTTCGTCAAAATCTTCGGCAACGTAGATTTTGGGATTATTTGCCTGGTAACCATCAGCTGCAATTTTGCCGCCAACAATTACATAATCGGCGAATTTAGCAAATTCTTCGATATACGGAGCTTTGTCTTCTACCTTGGCTCCACCAATAATAAATAATAGTGGGCGTACTGGATTTTTGATAACCTTTTCAAGATTTTCAAGCTCTTTTTCGACTAGTAGACCAGTGTAGACTGGTAAACATTTTTGTACTGCCGCAACCGAGGCGTGTTTGCGATGCAAAACCGCAAAACCATCTTGAATATATAGGTCTGGGCTGGTTGCTTCGATAATTTCACGAATAAAATCTTCTGAATTTTCTTTTTCTCCAGGGTAAAAACGGAGATTTTCGAGAAGCAGAATACCACCTGGTTTTATTTTGGACACGGCATCCTTGACGGCGAGGCCAGATACTTCACCGACAAAGCCAACATCTGGTAATATTTTACCAAGTGCCGTAGCAACCGGCTTAAGTGATAATGCCTTATCGTAACCCTCTGGGCGACCAAGGTGCGAGATTAAGATAATCTTTTTTGCACCCTGTTCGCGCAAAAACTCAAGCGTTGGTAAACTAGCACGAATACGTAAATCATCCGTGATTTTGCCATTTTCCATGGGCACATTGTAGTCGACGCGGACGAGAACGGTTTTGCCTTTGATTTCTGCTTCACGAATTGACTTCATTTTTTTCTCCTAGTTCTAAATACTACGAATACAGATGGTATCGGTGCCACCAATTTTGTTTTTTTCGCCAGAAAGGATGACGGCCGTAAGATCTTTGCAACCTTCTCTCATTTGAAGATAACCTGAAGCCTTAAGTTCGACAGCCAAATCGTAGCCAGCCTCGTCGGCATGAGGACGGACAAAAGCGGCGTTGCTATAGGTAAGGGCTAGTTGATTTGCTACGCGCGGTTCATGAGTAACTGAAATGATTGGCACGTTTGGACGTTCAGCCGCAATAGCCGTAGCCGTGGTGCCCGAAAAGGTCTGACAAATAATTACGTCAGCCTCTATCTGCTCTGCCATATGTGCAGCAGCGTGAGAGATTGCATCGTAAATTTCGGAGCTGCCAACAGGAAGAATTTCGATTGGCGCAACTTTGGAATTATTTTGGGTATACAAAATAACTTTTTTCATGGCTTGGACGGTTTCAAGTGGATAGTTGCCGTTGGCGGTTTCATCGGAAAGCATTACGGCATCGGCACCCTGAATAACGGCCGTGGCAACATCAGAAACTTCGGCACGAGTTGGCTCTGGGCTATCAACCATAGAGCTAAGCATTTGCGTGGCAACGATGCAGAGTTTAGAATTGGCACGACAAAGCGCAATGAGTTTGCGTTGGATAATTGGCACGACCTCGGCGCCGGCTTCAACAGCCATGTCGCCACGTGCCACCATGATACCATCAGCAGCTTTTACAATGGCTTCGAGAGTTTCGTCGGTTTCGATGGCTTTTTTGGTCTCGATTTTTGCGATTACCTTAGCGGTAGAACCATGCGACAAAAGCAATTGTTTGAGATGTTCGATATCGCTGGCACTCTGAACGAATGATAATGCGACATAGTCGAAATCACGGCTGGCGCCATATTCGATATCGGCAAGATCTTTTTCGGTTAAAATGTCGCCACCAAAGTCGGTATCTGGCAAATTAAGACCTTTTTTGGACATGATAAAACCGTCGTTTTCGACCTCAACTTTAATTGCGGTTGCCGAAGCGATTTCGATAACATGAGTTTTGATTTTGCCATCAAAGATAAATAGCGGCTCGCCGACTTTGACTTTTTCAGCTAAATTGTATTGTACTGGAACACGCAAAGAACCATCGTGGTTATCCATGCTATAGTCGAGCGTGAGCTCATCGCCTTTTTTAAGGTCGAGATGATTATCCTTTAGCATGCCGAGACGAATTTTTGGCCCTTGGAGGTCTTGCAAAATCGCAACGGCACGGCCTTTTTTCTCGGCAGCTTCACGAATCCATTTGATATGCTGATCACGTTCCTCATTAGAACCGTGCGAGCAGTTAAGGCGGCAACCATTAACACCCGCCATGATGACGGCTTCAATTTTTTCTTTGGAATTGGTCGCTGGACCAATTGTGGCTAAGATTTTTGTTCTTTTAAAAAGTTTACTCATACATTAAATATCTTACCATAAAATGCTTTTTGTGATAAGATGGAGATATGGCAAATAAGCATAAGAAGTTTCAGAAAAAATGTAAGCGGGGTTGGCGCAATTTTTCTAAGAATTTTCATTTTACCGCAAAAAAGATCGTAATTATTGTGATTGCGATAGCTATGGTGGCTGTTGGAATTGTGCTTTTGGTGAATTTGGTTTTCAATAATGAGGCGATTACGAAGCGTAAGATTGAAGGGCTGGCGCGAGATTATTACGAAAATTATTATTATGAAAAAGTTGAGGGGTTGGCCGGCAAAGATGGTGCCCCTAACGTAATGGCTGGCTATGCCGAGAGTGGGCTGTCGCGTATTTCCCTGCGCCAATTATTGTTGTTCGATAATGGCAAAAATATGGCGATGATGGATGAGATTATGGCTTTTTGTGATACGGACTTAACAAATGTAAAAATATATCCTGAAGAGCCTTACGGCAACAAGGATTATCGCATAGAATATAATTACTCTTGCAATTTCTAAGAATCTTGCTATAATTAAGGGAGCCGGTCTCTTAGTATAACGGTTAGTACAACGGGTTTTCATCCCGTCAACGCGGGTTCGACTCCCGCAGAGATCACCAGGAATAAAAGAAGACCCGTAGGGTCTTATTTTATTTCTGATAGGTTTCGTGTGGGAGGCGAACGTAGTTCGACCGGACGACGAAGCGAATAAAAATCTAAAAACTTGTTTTAGATTTTTTGAGCGAGGAGGAACGGAAAACATTTGCGAAGCAAATGGTTACTCCCGCAGAGATCACCATATGTGAATCAGAGTCAGAATTTGACTCTTTTTTGTTGCGCCAATTACTCTGTAAAGTGGGCTAAGCTTATCCGTTCCAAACTTTTTACTCTTAATATCAAAATATAACTTTTGTGTCTAGCAATGTCAGCTAGCATTTTCTGGAGTTCTGGGCGGTGAGCGGTTTTAGCCGAAATACCGGCATCGGTGTACCAGCCGATTGTCTGTTCTTCGGTCGAGACGCGAGTGTAGCCGAACGCTATACGTTTTACTCCATCGTTCATTAACACCATACTATACCACCTTTTCGTCAGAATGGACTATTTTTATATCAATAAGGTCGCTAGCTATGCGGTGCATTAG
>JAZUGS010000004.1:0-10906 GCA_045641305.1 Candidatus Nanosyncoccus sp. | reverse complement strand
AACGTTTGAACTCAGAAACGCCGTAGAAACGGTGTTTTTTGTCGTTTGTGTCGACAATTCCCCAAAGATTGTAACGGGTAATTCCCCGTTTTTTGGCTTCACGCATGGCTTCAAGATGAAGCAAAGGTGCGGCGGAATACTTAGTGCCGAGGTCGGAAGAAACACCATAATGGTATGAGGCTTCATTGCCATAAAATATCATGAAGTTTTGGGCGAGAATTTCTTTGCCCAATTTTGCGGTATACATAATAACCTCATCGTGTGCGGCAAAGGCGGTGAATTGCTTTTTGAGATAATCTTTGGAGAAGGCGACAAATTTTTGACGTTTGGCATGCTTTACCTCGAGGTTATAAAAGGTGTTAACGATGGCGGGGTCGGTGGAAGTTTCGATGGTGATGCCGGCTTTTTCGGCCTTGCGCAGCTTGCGACGAAAACCTTGAGAAGCGTTGGCTAGGATTTCTTCTTCGGATTGTTTGAGATCGATAATACCAGCATACTCAACTGAAAGATACATAGGAGATTTTTTGAGGCCAAGAGATTGCATTAGCTGGAGGGATTTTTGAGACAACTCAAGTTGAGGTCGGACGCGAACGAATACGCAATTGTGTTTTATACCCTCGGATTTAATATCGGAAAAGATGGCTTTAACAAGTTTTTGGTCGCTCCAATTAAGAATGGGCCCGCCAGCGATGGCTAAATAGCGACCGCGTTTGGCGGTTTCAACGACGCCAGCGTAGGCGGCGATAATTGTGTTGTTGTCGTCTGTAGCGATTTTGCGAATTACAGTTTTGCCGCGAGTGGCATGAAATTCATAAAAATCCCAAGATTGTAAAAAATTGGCTTCGGGGTGAGAAGTAATAAATTTGTCCCAGTCGGTACGATTCTCTGCGGTGATAATTTTCATAAGTGCCTCCTCTTTTTTCTAGCGGTCTCAACGACGAGGTTGACAAGATATCTGAATGGGTTGATAACGAGATCGTGCGCAGGAACATATTCAATAATTTCTCCACCAAAACCAGTCTTAAAGGTGGTGACACCGGCATAACGGTGATGCGGCTGACCAGCAGGCGCAATGCCCCAGAGGTTAAAGCGCTTTACCCCCTGTTTTTTGAGTGTTTTAATTGCATCCCAAATTAAGGCATAGGCGCCAGGTAGTTTGCGATTGAGATCGGTGGAAGCGGCTTCGTAGTAGGCTGCCTCATCGCCATCTAAGAGAATTAGGCCATAGGCAATAGGTTCATTATCTTTGACGGCTTTATAGATTGTTGCATTATCACCAAAAGCTTCGCGCTCGGCGTGGAGTGTAGCGTGATCGGGCGGGATAAAATTCTGACGACGGGCAGTTTCGAGCTGAATTTGATGAAATTCATCGAAAATGGCTTTAGAATTGGATTTCTCAACGGTAATTCCCAGTTTTTCGGCGCGACGGACCTCATAGCGGGTTTGGCGTCGCATATTTTCGAGAAGTTTTTCTTCGGGTTGAGTGAGGTCGATAATGACGGTATGCTCGGCGGCAAGATGCATCGGTGCAGGTTTTAAGCCGGCAGCTTTGAGTTTTGCAAGATTCTCAGGGGTTTTGAGGAGCTCTGGGCGGACGCGTACGAATACACAATGATTTTCTTTGGCAATTTTACGAATTTTAGTAAAATGTTGGCGGATAGCGTCTTCGTTTTGCCAATCGGTAAGCGGGCCGCCCGGTATTTCGAGATAACGGCCACGTTTAGCATCACGAATAATGCCGAGAGTGCCATCGATTTTGATGGTTTTGGCGCCGATTAATTGATTCATTTTGTCCCAAGTGTGAGATTGGAGAAAATTTGGAGCTTCAACATTCATTTTTGATTTTCCTCAATGATTTTAATGGCAGGCTTTAGTGCGGTCTTGCTGTAATAAGTGGGGAGATTAATGATGGATTTTGCTACTTCGGTTGCGTTTGGACATGCAGATTCGTCAAAACCGGAGTTTTGGTAAAAGCGAGCAGGTGCGATTGGAGTTTCAAACCAAAACTCGTCAAATAAATAACCGTTTTTTGCGAGTTTTTTGAGGACATCTTTTCTGTTATTAACGAAAGCATATTCGCGGATTTTGGGTGGGTTTTTAGGGAAATTTTCAAGTTGCTCGAGAGCTAGTTTGGCCTGAAAATGTGCGGGACGGTGCTCAAGATCGACGGGTGCATCAGCGGAGCGTTCAATCCAATGAAGTTTGAGTAATAAACGAGTAAGCGGGCCAGACAAATGAAATGGAATTAAAGCGCGCATGAAAGCTCCGAAAATCGGATACCAACGGGCACGAAGTGACGATGAAAATTTTTGAGTTTTTTTGGGGATTTTGATGGGTTCGGAAAGGTTTTTTCTGATAACTAAGGCGCCACCAGAAATCGTATCAAGAGTTTTACCTTTACCAAAAGAGAAGGCGGCAGCATCGCCAACAGAGCCAACTATGCGTCCGTCTGGATATTTTTGGCCAACAGCGTGCGCCATATCTTCAACCATGATAAGATTGTATTTTTTTGCTATTTGTTCGAAGGCGGCGATGTCGACTGTATTACCAAAGGAATTTTGGATGATGAACCCCTTGATATTTTTATGCGACTTGAGGAGTTTTTCGAGCGTTCCTGGAGTGTAGTTTAGGTCTTCTGGAGAAATATCAGCAAAAACTGGAGTACAGTTGGCTTCACGAATAGCTTGAACAACGGCGTAGCAAGTGAAACCGTTCATAACGATTTCAGAATTTTCTGGGACAAGTGTTTTGATAGCAAGGCAAAGTGCCGAGCGACCGTTAGCAGTTAAGGCAACATTTTTAACTTCGGCATCATAACGACCGGCAAGATAGCTCTTGAGGGCTTCGGAGTCGGATTTTGAACCATGAGCGAAGAAATGGTGAGCAATTTTGCCTTTGTAATTAATTGCTTTGCCAAGAAAGTATCGTTTCATGATTTTAATTTCTCCATAAGAGCGGTAAGTGCACGAGCGAGCTCGTCGGGGTTAGAAATATAGGGTGCATGGGTCCAGTTGGCGTAAAACTTAAGAGTGGAATTAGGGAGTTTTTTGGCTAAAGTTTCGGCATGACGGGGTGGCGTAGTGGTATCTTTTGCTCCCCAGAGGATGGAAGTAGGAGTAGTAACTTGTTCAAGTTTCAGGTTTTGATCAGACTGAAGCATGTTGGTGAGGGTCTGCTTCATGTTTTCGGGAGCCTTGCTGTAATCTGTGGAACCAGTAATTTTATGAAAGACTTTGTCGACGAGCGGGATTTTTTTCAGAGGGCGACCAATCTTGGCTAATTTTTCGACGAATTGCTTTTTCTTGGATGGTTCGTAAACGCCAGCGGCATCGAGCAAGATTAAATGTTTTAGCTTGTTGGGCTTTTTGGCGCAGAGATTGAGCAGAATACGCCCGCCATTGGAATGACCAAGTGCAATGGCGCCGTCTGGAATGTTTTGGTTGGCCCATTTAACATAGTCTTCAATAGTAAAAACTTTTTTGGAAGGCTCAGTAAGACCTGGAACGTGAAGCATTTTAACATTAATACCATTCTTTTTCAGAGTGGCAATGGTTTGATCCCACGGGGTAACAGTATAAGTCCAACCATGAATAATATAGAGGTCCACCATTAGTCTAGCCCCCATTTTTTGCGACGTTTTACGGCAGCAGGTTCACGGCGGCAAAGTTTTGCGGCGTCTTCGGGATTAAGTAATAGTTTTTCAATAATCCATTCGAGATATTGGCTACCTTTAAAAATGAGAGTTTCCTTGCCAGTAGCGTGTTTTTCGATGTACTCAAGGGCTTTTTTGGGATCGAGGGTGGTACGTGCTGTAATGCCAAGTTCCTTTAATTTTGGCGCAGTGTATTTTTTGGTGCGACGACCAACCAGAATGACATTTTCAGGTTTGACGCTAGCAATGAGATCGGCAAGTTTTTTATGCTCTTCCCCCTCAATTGACCCCTGGTCAACGATATCCCCGATGATTAACCATTTGTGGTCAGCATGCATACGGCGCGCCATATCCAAAATGGAAGCGACCGATATTATGTGTGCATTATAGCTACTGTCGATAATGGTGAGGCCGTTTTTGCCTTTAAGATAGCTGCTGCGTCCTGGAGGCATAATAAGACTAGAAAAGTCTGATTTGAATGGTAGTTTTAGATATTGCATGAGATCACGTAAAACTAAAAGATTATAAGCAAGATCTCGTGGTTCAGGGTGATTAAAATGGAAAGTGGTATCACCGTAGGTGAAATCGGTGGAGTCTGGATAAACGACGTATTTTTTGAGATCGGATTTTTTGATGGCAATTACTTTTGCAGAAATATCAGTAGTCATTTCGTGCATTAATTTAGAGTCGGCATCAATGTAAACAAGCTCACGTGTGTAGCGTGGCAAAGACGCAAATTCATGGGCTATAGCTTTATCAAGGCTATCAAATTCACCAGTTTTTACGACATTCTCGAATTGAACAGCATGAGAAAGACCAACGGAAACCCAGATAGTGATCTCTGGTTTGAGCCAAGAAGCAAGAAATTCGGCTTCATGTGGACGTTCACCATCGATTTCAACAACATAAAATTTTTCTTTATGTTTGTAATAGAGTGATTTAATTGGTGCGGCGATGAGAAGATAAATCCAACGGAGTTTGGACCCTTTAATACCTTTGATGCCAAGAATATCAAAAGATACACCAAAAGCGGAGTTGGCGTCATGGGAATAATGAGCCTTATTTCCTATTTCGTGTTCCAGGAGATGTAGCATGGTGGTTTTGCCAGCGGAGCCTGTAACGGCGATAATGCGGGGATTCCAACGTTTGAGGGATTTATCTGCAAAATGCTGGAAATATTTGGCAACGCGGAAATAAAAACGTTTTTTAAACTTAGCCACAAATGACATATAACAATTATAGCATATTTTGTGGTAGAATTAGCATAAGATGAAAAGGATAAACGGTTTCAATACATTGAGACTTTTTGCGATGGCTCTGATCGTGATTTATCATATATCACGAATTAGTTTGCCGGGTGGTTTTATTGCGGTAGAAATCTTTTTTGTGCTGTCAGGGTTTTTGATTACGGGAAAATTAGTTAAATTATATAAAGATGAAAAGAATAAAACATCGTTTTTAGCGTTTTTGTGGTCGAGAATAAAAAAGTTCTATCCGGCAATGCTCGCCTGTGTGATTTTGACTTTATCAATTGGTTATTTTACAAATCCCGATATGATGACGAGGGTGCGCGAGAACACTTTGACGGCATTGACTTTTTCGACTAATATTTTTGATTTAATAAAGGGGACTAGCTATGAGTCGCAAATTCTTCCGAATGTTTTTCAACATTTTTGGTTTCTTGCATTAATTATGCAGGCATACGTGATAATCTATGTGATTGTTCGATTATCAATGCTATCATGCAAAAAGGCTCAAAATGGAATGAAGCTGATGACGATTATATGTGGTATGTTGACCGTTTTTTCGTATGCTTTGATGGTAATAATCGGTGGTAGATATGGACTTGCTGACCGAGCATATTTTGGTCCTGACGCTCATCTCGGAGGTTTTCTGCTGGGCGCGACGTTGGCGGGAGTAATGGAGCTTAGGAGTGAAAAAACTAAAATTTGGAGGCATAAGTGGTGGGGATTTGCCGTAATTTTCCCTGTATCGGCAATAATCGTGGTTCTTTCACTAAACTTTGAGTATTTTGCCGCAGAAATTTACGAATGGGTATTGGCGGTTGTAGCAATGATGGCAGCATTGCTAATATTTATAATTGTTAAGATGCAGGGCATAAAGAAGATAGAGCGGAGTCGGATATTTGCATTGTTTGAGTACTTAGGCGGTTTAACGTTCTACATTTATTTAATTCATTGGCCAATTTACGTGCTTTGTTCATCGATTGTGGGAATGGACCAGTGGGTAGTGATTTTGGTAACTATAGTAGGCAGTATCGCATTTGCAATACTAATGGAGGAGACGATTTTGCCGTTGTTTGCGCGGCCGAAATGGTGGAATATTATTATTTTGATGTTGTTGTTGGTCTTGCCGGTGCTAACTTTGATAAAAGCACCAGATATTTCATCGATTGAACAACAGCTTGAGGGGGAAGCCATGAGTGAACCGATAAAAGAAGGTATTTCATACGATGTAGATTTTGGCAATACTGCAAAGCTTGTTGAAGTTTTATCGGATCGGGTGGTGCCTTATATTGATGCAGCGGCAGAAAACGTAGCGGTACCAAAACCAGTAGTAATTCCGACTTGGACCTATAGCAGCGGTGTTGGAATTTTGGTAATTGGCGATTCGGTGACGCTAGGCGCAAAAAGTGAAATCGAAAGAATGCTTCCAGGAGTTTATGTAGATGCAGAAGGTTCACGTGGCATTGAAATGGCTTCGCCACTAATTTCGTACTATATGTCACGAGGGATGTCGCCAAACGTAATTGTAATTAGTCTAATTACGAATTATCGTAATATTACGGCGGCAAATTGGCAAAACATTATTGCGACTGGTGGTGCGGATAAATCATATATATTAGTGACGGGATATTGTGGAAATGCGGGATGTGGTGATGGTCGAACAAGTCGGATAGCACAAAATAATACAATCTATGATTTTGCTGCAACACATGGTAACGTCTATGTGGCGGATTGGTATAGTTTGGCGGCAGATAATCCTGGTGCATATTTTTATAGCGATAATACGCATCTTGCCCCAAATGGACGTACTGCGTATGCGGCATTAATTAGTGGAGTAGTAAATAGCTTATGAAAAAAACTTTTAAAAAAAATATCGGAATTATGGGAATTGTCATACTCTTTGTTGGGTGTGTCATTGGTGAGTACTTTATGATAAAACAAATTGACGAAAATCATCAAAGCGAGTTGGCGGAGGAAATCTATAAGGATATGGGCATGAATTTGTATATAATAAAGGACGCGGCGACAAAAGGCAATACTGATAAATATGAAGAAATTTTGAATTATTTGAATGATGATTTGCATAAATTAAAAGCGTTGCCTTTTGTGGTTGCAAGGGATACGGATAAAATTTTTAAGTTAGAAAAATCGATGGGGGTGCTAAATACTAAAAGTATCGTTGTGGACGAGATGGCACAAATGACAAAATATAGTGAAGCGGTGATTTCTGAGATTGAGGATAAATATACAGAGGCAGACGATGTCGATAAAGACGATTTAGAAGAAATTAAAGAATTGATGGTAAGTTATCAGGAAAAAATACCTGCAATACGAAGCGAGGAAGGTAAAGGGATGGCCGCGAAGCTTAATGCAGTATTTAATGCCATAAGGGACGGGGCTTCTGATGTGTCGGAATGTTATGATGTATGTTATAAGGATCGCATGGGGGAGTTGGTAGAAGAATTTAAGGAAGAACTAAAAAATACATCATCTGAGGTGCAAGATTTAAATGCAACGATACTAGATGATGTATTAAAAATCGAATTTAATTGATTTTACATTTTGATTTCGGCATCGACGCCGGCTGGAAGGGCGAGGTTCTGAAGATTCTCGATAGTCTTAGGAGTGGCATTATTGATGTCGATGAGACGTTTGTGAACCTTCATTTCAAAAGCTTCGCCACCCGTTTTGTAAACGTGTGGAGATTTTACAACGGTAAAAGTGCTGCGTTTGGTTGGTAGTGGAACTGGGCCAGAGACGGTAGCACCAGTACGGATAGCGGTGTCGACGATTTGACGTGCGCTCTGATCAATGACGCGGTGGTCGTATGCCTTTAGGCGGATACGGATTTTGAGCCCTTCGGCTTTTTTGGCTTCAGCCATATTTTCCTTTCTTCCCTATAATCTTAGATTGCAACTAGACGTGCATTTCTATAAGTTTTTAGGGGTAGATGATTAGTTAATGTATATTTTCATTATATCACACTTTCGCAACAAAATCAAGAGAGCAAAATCCCCCGCAATTAGCGAGGGCTTTTGGTTTAGTCGAATTGTTTGTCGGCGAAAATTTCGATAGCTCCATCACCATGTTTAATAGCATGAATAAGCCAACCATTTTCGCTAACAAATCCACCACGGAGTTCGTCCGAGATGTTTGAACGCATAATAATGTTGTTGCGAGCGCCGACTGAGAAATCTTGCGTCAGAAAATCTTTATTGCGTTGATAATCTTCGGCAAGTTCTTTGACGCGTTGGCTTTCGGCGAGCTTAACAAATGTAATGGTCGGATGTTCGCTGACGAATGTAGCAAGAATAGCATCATCTGTGGTGCCAGTCACATGCAGCGTGATTCCCTGTTCGGCATAGAATAGGCTGCGACGGCAGTCGATACGTTCGACGTTTCCTTCGCCAAGGGTTGCATTATGATGATTAGGGGTTTTACTACTAATATCATAAAGAGATTTAAGCGTGCCACAATCATGCCATCTGAACTGACCAACCGAAAGCTTGAGTTCGCCAAGTTTAGCCATTAGCGTGTCAGTCGCAAGACCTTTTTTGCCGATATTTTTGCTAGAAATTACCTGCAAAAGAGTTTTTGCCTGCCAAATATTAATGCCAGTATTGCATGCGGAACATTCGTCGCGCATGAGTTTGTCTGCAACTTTGGCGTCGGGTTTTTCAATAAATTTAACGACGGTGTGGATTTTTGACTCGTCATGCGTGTCGTAAATAGCATGGCCGCATCCGGTCGCCGTGACAAGATCATTAATCTTGACGCCAAGGATAGTTGGGAAACCCTGATTTGCGCTTTCGATAGCATCGTGCATCGCTTCATAAAAGCTTTCGTCTGGGATAATGTGTTGGTCTGACGGCGTATTAATAATGACAGCATCACTGTCAATAGCCGCGATAAATTCAGCGGCTTTTACCATTGCGCCGGCATAGCCAAAACGTGAGTTAATTTGGCGGATATTCTGTGAAAGAATGCCGCGACAGAGTGTTTGCTCTTTGGCGATGCATGTTTGGTTGCTATTAGTTGTAATAACAACAATATGCGTTGGATTGATGCCGAAGTTGACAAAGCGTTCGATCGTAGCTTGGATGAACGTATTATTTTTATCAAGACGGCAGAACTGTTTGGGGCGCTCGTCGTTGCTAATTGGGAAAAGGCGTGTACCTTGTCCTCCAGCGATTACGGCGACCCATGTGTGAATGTACTTATTTTTCATTTGAAAGCCCTCCCTTTCGGAAAAATTTAGATTTATATTTTAGCATATTTTGAATTAAAAAGCAATAGATGATATAATGGGCTTAAGTAAGTGAGGTAAAAAATGAAAAGACAGTTTGGGGACCGTAAGGATGCTCGTAGAGTACGAGGGATGTCCGGGTTGGCACAAATTAGTATTGACTTAAAGCCTAATCGTAGCGTAAGTGATGTCTATATTAATCAAAAACTAGATATGACTGAGCTTGCGAAATATGTAGATAAGAAAAAGGCCGATGGCGATAAGGTGACTTATTTTTATGCATTTCTTGCGGCGATTGGCAAAACTGTATATAACCGCCCAAAAATGAATTATTTTGTGGCCAATCATCATCTTTATGAGCACAATGAGATTGTGATTGGCTTTGTGGCGAAAGTTAGCTTTGATGATCATTCTGAAGAGATGATGGTAATGTTGCCAATCGAGAAAAATGATACTATATTTACGATTGGCGAGAAAGTTCAAAAAAAGTTGGATAGTTTTCGAAATAAGCGAACGGGCAAAATTGAGAAAGCTGGCGCCAATTCGGCGATTGATGTGCTTGGCAAGTTACCAAATTTCGTGCGGTTGCCAATAGTTGGTTTTTTCAAGTGGTGCGACAAACATGGTTGGTTACCAGCCGGATTTGTTAAGGATAATTTGTATTATAGTACAATGATTGTTTCGAATTTAGGGTCCATTAAATGTGGAGCGATTCATCATAATATCAATGACTTTGGATGTTCCTCTTCCCTTTTAACAATGGGTGAGATTAAGGATGTTGAAGTGATTATCGATAGCAAAAAGACCATTCGGAAATTGTGTGAATGGGGGATGAATTTTGATGAACGTATCGCAGATGGATATTATTTTGTAAAGTCATGCCACATGCTGCAATATATTTTAAATCATCCGGAGATGCTAGAGGAGCCAGCTTCTACTAAAATAGAAATGGATGAATTAAGATAAAAAAGCCGCAAAAAAATAACCCCCGTAATGGGGGTTATTTTTGTCTAGGTCGATTATTTAATGACCTTGGTGATGACACCGGAACCAACGGTCTTGCCACCTTCGCGGATAGCGAAGCGGTGTTGTTCGTTCATAGCGACTGGAGCCAAGAGTTTGACCTTGAAGGTAACTTGGTCGCCAGGCATGACGATTTCTTTGTCAGCTGGAAGTTCGACTTCACCGGTAACATCGGTGGTACGGAAGTAGAACTGTGGTTTGTAACCCTTGGAGAATGGTGTGTGGCGTCCGCCTTCTTCCTTCTTCAAGATGTAAACCTGAGCTTCAAATTCGGTATGTGGGGTGATGGAACCTGGTTTTGCAATAACTTGACCACGTTCGATTTGGTCACGTTCGATACCACGGAGCAAAAGACCTGCGTTATCGCCAGCTTGACCACGATCAAGAGATTTATGGAAAGCTTCGATGCCGGTAACGACGGATTTTTGGGTTTCTTTGAGACCGACGATTTCTACTTCGTCGTTCATGTTGATGACACCTTGCTCGATACGGCCAGTAGCAACAGTACCACGGCCTTTGATGGAGAAGACATCCTCGATTGGCATGAGGAATGGTTTGTCGAGATCGTGCTCTGGAATATCGAAGTATTCGTCCATAGCCTTGACGAGTTCCATAATGGCGTCTTCATTGGCGGCATCGCCTTCGAGAGCCTTGGCAGCAGAACCCTTGATGATTGGGGTATTGTCGCCATCATAGCCGTATTTGTTGAGAAGGTCGCGGACGTCCATTTCGACGAGC
>JAZUGS010000003.1:0-27193 GCA_045641305.1 Candidatus Nanosyncoccus sp. | reverse complement strand
CCGGTCCCAGTTCGGACTGGAGGCTGAAACTCGCCTCCACGAAGTCGGAATCGCTAGTAATCGCAGATCAGCATGTTGCGGTGAATACGTTCCCGGGTCTTGTACACACCGCCCGTCAAACCATGAGAGTCACCAACACCCGAAGTCCGCCTCGGCGGCCTAAGGTGGGGGAGATGATTGGGGTTAAGTCGTAACAAGGCATCCGTACGAGAACGTGCGGATGGATTACCTCCTTTCTTGAGAAGGATTTGATGCGTCTAATGATAGCAATATCATAGATAGCTAGGTCGGTTACTGTTATGTTTGGTAAGCTTAAAACATAACTTTTTCTCTTTGAGAAGTAACTTCAAGCTTAAGATTACGAGCTAATAGATGAAAAATTGCACAACTAAGTTGTTAAACGAAAACCACCCATAAGGGTGGTTTTTTGATAACGAGTATGGTTGTTAAGGCTTTCGGTGTGCACATTCCTTTGAAATAACCTAAAATCCCCCTAGTGATAGGGGGATTTTAGTTTGACGAGTGTATTCAAAACGAATGCTGATGATTTGAATACTAGGCGTCAATACGGCGACGATTGATTGGACTATCTGAGTCAGTTATAAGAAAATTGGTAAAAATTCCCTGAACAACGGATTCGCCTGCTTTAAGAGAAAAAGTTCTATCTCCTTCATTTTTAATTTTAATAAAAATATGGCCATCATTTTCTGAATGATAATAATCTGAATCTATTACTCCGATTTGATTACAAAGACGAACATTATATTTATAGCCTAGGCTGTGACGTATTATAATAAGTAGCACTTCATTTGATTGAAATCTAGCTTTAATACCGGTAGGTATGATGAGTTCTTCTCCTGGCTGAACGGTAATATCTTGAATTAAGAAAAAGTCGTAGCCAGCAGCATGGTTGGAAGTGCGGCGTGGTAATAAATAAGAATCATACAAGTTAGTATCTTGATTGATATCTTTACGAAATTGTTGGATATTAATTTTTTCAAAATCACGCATATTTATATTATACTACATATTGGTGGTATAATATGGGGGATGGAAGATACAAGAAACTTGGTAGATGAATATAAAGGCATGACAAATGAACAAGTTTTTGATGCATTAGCAAAGAAACGAAATGATTTGGAAGTGGCAATTGAAAATGTTGAACACGATTTTAATATTGGAACGGTCGTGAGAAACGCAAATTCATTTAATGTGAACAAAGTGCATATTATCGGTAAGAAAAAATATAATCGGCGTGGAGCAATGTGTACGGATAAATATCTAGAAATTTGTCATTGGAATACCATAGGGGATTTTTTGGAGAGTCAACAGGGTAGGGAATTAGTGGCAATTGAAAATAATACGCCGCGAGCTTTACCTCTTGGTAAGAAAAAATTTATTCAGGACACAACATTGATTTTTGGAAGTGAAGGCAACGGCATTTCTAAAGAATTGTTAGAGTGTGCGAATGATGTTCGGTATATTGAAAGTTTTGGTTCAACGCGGTCGGTGAATGTGGGTGTGGCGGCAGGTATCGCGATGTACGAGTGGACGAGGCAAAACATCCTTGATTTTCTGAATTAAATAGTGTAAAATAAGGAGAGTTGGGGATATAGCTCAGCTGGTTAGAGCGCGTCACTGATAATGACGAGGTCTGTGGTTCAAGTCCACATATCCCCACCAGTTTCATTCGTGGGGTAATAGCTCAGTTGATTAGAGCGCCGCCTTTGCAAGGCGGAGGTCCAGGGTTTGAGTCCCTGTTACTCCACCAACCAAATATCCTATCTTTGTCCGCTTTAAAGCGGTTTTTTTGATTTAGATAACTTAAGTAAGTAGAGAAAAGGAAAAACCGCTTGTTTTGCAGGCGGTTTTTCAGGTCATACATATCTTAAGTAGCCTCGCAGTTTAATCTACTTAAGTTATTATCTATTTTATATCATGTGATGCATAAAGTCAATAGGTTTTTTCCACAATGTGTGCAGAACTTTAAAATTATTTGTTCGGGAAAGTGTTCGGGTTTATGTTATTGACAAAACTAAAGCGGTATGCTATAATTATAGCATAATCCCTTTGAGGGGTGAGTTTTATTAATGAAAATGGTGGGCAGTTAGGAGATCCAGATGTCTGGAACTAAAGCTGGTGGCATGAAAGCTGCCGCAACTAATAAGGCTAAATACGGTAAAGAATTTTACGCCCGTATCGGTAAGAAGGGTGGCGAACGCGGTCATACCGGTGGTTTCGCGGCTAACCCAGCCCTTGCTCGTATTGCAGGTGCTAAAGGCGGTCGTATTTCCCGTCGTGGTCCAGCCAAAAAAGATGCTTAATTAAAAGCGTCGCAGTGTGGGCAATGATAGCGGCCATCACGCGTTTGATAGCGTGTGAGGCCGCATTTTTTGCAAATTGATTTTTGGTGTAGCCAATTACGGTATGTGTCGAGTTCTTGCTCAATAATGTCTTCGGAAAGGGAAATATTGTACGTTTTTGCTAAGACACGTGCTTGTTCCCATGCAGCACACTCCATTTTGAGTCGTTCGAGGTCTGTAGTAAAAGTGCGATGACCCAATGTGGCATGGCCAAGTTCGTGTAGGATGAGTTGAGCAAAATTAGGGTCGTCTAAGTTGAATAAAATTGTTTTAGGTGGGCGGAAAACGAATTTTGTCCCAGATTTGAAAACAAAGCTTGGATAGTCGTTTTGGAGTTTAGATAAGAGAGAATTTAACATAAGCTAGTTGAATAAATTATTTATACAACACTAGTATAACACAAAGGGTATGGATTTTTTAAGATAAGTATGGTAAAATAAGGGGAAGTTTGGGTCCACTCAAAAAATAGGGGATTTTTGAGTGGATCTTAAAGAAAGGAAATATTAATAATGGCTAAAGAAGCCAAAAAGTTTACAATGGATGAACTTCTTGCTGCAAACGAGAGTGCATCTAAAAAAATTATTGCGGGGGATATTGCAAAAGGGACTATTTTGTCCATTAAAAAACACGAGATTTTGATTGATCTCGGTGCGCAAGGTGTTGGCGTAGTGCCACGTCGTGAGGCTGGCTTTGCTCGCAATATGAACGTTGGTGACGAAGTAACTGCTTCAGTTATTGAGGCTGAAATGAAAGACGGTTATTCGTTATTGTCGCTACGTAAAGCGGTAAAAGATAAAGGTTGGGATGAGATTTTGGCAAAGCTTGAAAATGCTGAAACTCTTGAAGTCACCCCATTTGATGCAAATCGTGGCGGGCTTTTGGTGGAGTATGAAGGGATTCGTGGCTTTTTGCCAGTTTCGCAGTTATCCGCAGAGCATTATCCACGCGTTGGCTCTTCTGATAAAGATGAGATTTTGCAACGTTTGAATTCGTTGGTAGGCAAATCTATCAAGGTTCGTGTGCTTGACGCAATTAAGAAAGAAAATAAATTAATTTTCTCCGAAAAAGAGGCTATTAAAGATGGTCTCCAGGAACGCTTTGCCGAGATGAAGGTTGGCGATACTATTGAGGGTATCGTTACCGGCGTTGTCGATTTTGGTGTTTTTGTAAATATCGATGGCATTGAGGGGTTGGTGCATATTTCTGAGATTTCTTGGGAACGTGTTAATAATCCATCAGATTACGTCAAAGTTGGTGATAACATCAAAGCTAAGATTATTGCTATTGATAAAGAACGTTTGTCTCTCTCGATGAAGCAACTTGTTGAAGATCCATGGATTTCTGAGGTTGCTGGCCTTAAAAAAGGCACCAAAGTTGAGGGTACGGTAACTCGCATTACTCCATTTGGTGCATTTGTGCAAATTTCGCCAGCAGTGGAAGCCTTGGTGCATGTGTCCGAACTTGGTGAAGGTTCGGATGTTGATCCAGAAAAAGTCTTTACTCTTAACGAGCGCAAATCATTTAAGGTGCTTGATATTGATAAAGAAGGTCGCAAGATTTCGTTATCAATTGCCAAATAATAACTACTTGAAAAGTCCTCTTCGGAGGGCTTTTCTGTGCTATAATGGTAGTGTTTATGAAAAAGAAAGAATTTGAAGAACGTCCATGGTTGAAGTTCTACGAGGAAGAAGGGATTCCGGGCAATTTGGAGTATCCCGACTGTTCAATGGTGGATATGATTTTGAAAAGTGCCGAAGAATGGCCAGATAATGTGGCCTATTCGTATTATGGGCACAAAGTTACATATAAAAATTTCGTAAAGAAAATCGAAAAGGCAGCGAGAGCACTAAAGAACTATGGCGTAAAGGAAGGGGACAGGGTCACAATTTGTATGCCGAATACGCCAGAGGGTATTACGATGGTGTATGCGGTAAATATGGTTGGTGCGGTATGTAATATGGTGCATCCATTATCGTCTGAGAAGGAGCTGGAATATTATATTAAAGTTGCGGAAAGTAAATATGTATTAGCATTTGATGCGGTATTTGATAAAATCTATCGTTTAAGAGATTCGGCTGGTCTTGAGAGAATTATCGTAGTTCGGCCAAGTGATGGATTGGGATTCTTGAAGAAAAAGATGTACGGGTTGTTACACGTCAAAAAAGTTAGATTGCCGTCGAATGATAACCGAGTAGTGCTTTGGGAGGATTTTATTGCAAATTCCTATTTTTATCAGGGTAATTACCATGAAGAGCGTGGGGCGATGGATCCGGCGGTGATTTTATACTCTGGTGGTACAACTGGTGCACCAAAGGGAATCATGCTATCCAACTTGAACTTTAATGCGTTGGGTTTGATGGCGACGTCAGTAATCAAGCAAGCAGTGCCCGGTGCAACAATTTTATCAATTCTACCGATTTTTCATGGGTTTGGGTTAGGGGTATGTATTCATACGCCACTCTGTAAGGGCATGGGTTGTATTTTGATTCCAGCATTCTCCTATAAGCAGTTTGCGGATATTATTCGTAAGAATGAACCGAATTTTATTGCTGGCGTACCAACACTTTATGAGTCCTTAATAAACAGTAAACTTAAAAAAGGCGATTTAGCGTCTGTGACAGCGGCGATTTGTGGTGGAGATGCATTAAATGAAACATTACGTGATAAAATTAATTCCTGTCTTGAGGCTTATGGTTCTTCAGCGAAGGTACGAGTAGGTTTTGGTTTGACAGAGGCTACCGGTGCAGTATGTTTATCGCCAGAAAACTCATTTAAAAATGGTATTATCGGTGCACCATTTCCGGATATGTATGCGAAAATTATTCGGATCGGTACGCACGATAAAGTGGAAATGGGAGAAGAGGGTGAAATTTGCGTATCTGGGCCATTAGTGATGATGGGATACGTAAATGATGATGCTGAGACAGCACAAGCGTTGCGCTTACATGATGATGGCAGATTATGGCTACATACAGGAGATATGGGTAGAATTGAAAAAGACAATTTCATTTATTTTACACAAAGATTGAAACGAATTATTATTTCTTCTGGCTATAACATTTATCCAACATATCTTGAATCAGTAATAAATTCGCATGAAGGAGTATTGACCTCAACCGTGATTGGTGTAGATCATCCACATAAGGGGCAAGTTCCAAAAGCATTTATTGTTTTGAAACCTGGATATAAAGCAGGGAAGAAGATTGAAAAAGAAATTCGCGATCTTTTATCACGACATATTCCAGTGTATGCAATGCCTGCGTCCTATGAGTTCCGAGATAAATTACCACAAACTTTGGTAGGGAAAGTGGCGTTTAAGAAGCTCGAAGATGAAGAACGAGCCCGTAATAGTTAAGGCGGCAACGAAGTCTTAATAATAAAGATTTTTGGTGCAAGAAGCGATTCTTGCGCCAATGGGGGAAATATGTACGCATGGTTTGGCGAATCTTTGAAAAGTTGGCGCGGCCTTCTTTGAATTTATTAAAATCGTTGGCAGCATCAAGCAGGAGATTCCAGATAAAGAAAAATTCGAGTTCGTCGTGATATTTTTGAGTAGCGTCTGCGTCGGTAAATTTTTGGTAGAGACTGATAAGGGCAGGGAAAATATCGAGAGCGTGAGGATTCCATGTATTTTGATGAAGGACTGAATTGGGATTTTCGAGGTAGTAGTATAGGATTTTGTTGACGGAGGCAATTTTGTCTGTATGGAGAATAAGTGAAGACATTAACTCCATATCTTCGTGAATAATACCTTCTTTAAAAGTAATATTGTGCTTTTGCCAAAAAGCACGACGGATAAGAAAATGCCAAGGGCCAAATCCGTATCGAACAAAACGGCTTTTGAAATCTGGGGCGGTTGGATCAAGTGCGGGAAGGTAGGAGTGGCGACCGTTGCGGTAGATTCGTTTAGTTTTGAAGGTAGTAAGGTCGGCTCCAGTTTTTTCGGCAGTGGTAAAGAGATCTAAAATAGCAGTAGGAGCAATATAATCATCCGAATCGATAAACCAAAGATATTTTCCTTTGGCGTGTTTGGCGCCGAGATTACGGGCGGCGGAGGCACCCTTCGTGGTGCAAGTGTAGGTGCGAATAAGACTAGGGTATTTTTGGTGATATTGCTTGATGACTTCAGGGGAATTATCAGTGGAGTTATTATTGATGATCAAAATCTCAAGATCTGTGAGGGAAAAAGTTTGATTTAAAATAGAATCAAGGCAACGCGAAAGATAGTCGGCGGCATTATAAACTGGGAGGATAATAGAAACTTGCATTAACGTTTAGACTTCTTTTTGAGAGATGGATGACGGACGATTTGGATGATAGAAATGATGGCGATAAGAGACCAGACGACTTGAAGGGTGAAGGAAAACCAAGCATTTTTAGGGAAAAGCCCGATTGCCATAAGTATACCAGCGACTAGATTAAGGATTTGGTAGAGAATACCGTTTTCAATTTTTTTGAAAGAGAGGAGAAGATAGGCAAGAAGAACACAAATCATGCCAATCCATCCTGAAATATCAAATATATCCATAAGGAGATTATAGCATATTTATGGTGACCTTGAGAATTTTGGCATTATCATTGTTAGTTTTGATATAATTGAACTAATGAAAAAAGTGCGGAAGTTTTTAGTTGTTTTGCTTTGCTTTATGATTGGTGGTGTGGGTGCGTTTTTTGCTTTAATAAAAACCGAACTAAAACGTGGCGAAGAGAATAGAGAACAAAGTGCGGAAGAGAAAAACTATTGGAAGATTGTAGAAAAGATAGAGGGAATGACGCTTGATGAAAAAATTGGACAGCTACTTTTTGTGCGTGTGCCGGAAACTGGCGCGTCTTTAGGGATTGAAAAATATCATTTTGGTGGCTACGTATTATTTGATAGGGATTTACAAGGTGAAACTTTAGAAAGTATAGCAGAGAAAGTTGAAACTTGGCAGGAAGCATCAAAAACCCCGATGTTTATCGGTATTGATGAGGAGGGCGGGATGGTTTCGCGGTTATCATATAACGGATTTGCCGATTTTGGGTCTCCACAGGAGCTTTTTTTAGAGGGTGGCTTCGAGCTTCAAAAAGATGCAGAAATTAAAAAAATAGAATTACTAAGAAAAATAGGCGTGAATGTGAATTTTGCGCCAGTAGTAGATACTTGTACTAATGAGGATGCTTTTATTTATGGCAGAAGCTTTGGACGTGACGCAGAGAAAACTGCGGAGTTTGCGGAGAATATTGTAAAAAGCTATGACGGGTCTGGGATTTCTGCAACGCTAAAGCATTTTCCTGGATATGGAGATAACGTAGATACGCATTCCGGAATTGCGATCGATGAGAGAAGTTTGGCGGAGTTTGAAGAAGCTGATTTTTTGCCGTTTAAGGCTGGCATTCGTGCTGGGGCGGATTTTGTGATGTTCTCACATAATATAATAAAAGATGTTGATGGAGATAATCCAGCATCATTATCAAAAGAGCTTCATAGAATTCTAGTGGAAGATTTGGGTTTTCAGGGGATTATGATTACCGACGATTTATCGATGGACGCAATTAGTAATTTTTATGATGGGGAATATAAAGAAGAAGTGCAGGCGGTTTTGGCTGGCAACAATATGTTGCTGGTTTCGGATTATGAGAGTGCATTTAATAATATTAGAGATGCAATAGAAAATGGAGTTTTGAGCGAACGGGAAATTGAAGAAGCGATTTGGCCAGTATTGATAAAAAAATGGACTTAAAGTCCAATATGGTTCCATAATATGTTAGACTTCCGAATTGCGTATGAAAAATATTTGGAGGTGCATGGGGGATGCGGTGAAGAGGATAGTATATAAAAATGCAGAAAAACTAAATTCTAATCAATAATATTATGATTAAAATGATAAGTAACCACTGGTAAGGTCAACTATTCTCCAAAAAATATCTGCATCAGCCTTGTTGTTAAGGTTGTTAGAAAATAGGTCATCATAATATCCTTTTACCTTATTTTCTAGGGATACTCCACCATCAAGCGTTTTTTGTCCACTTGGACTTCTTATGAAACCTGAAACTTCTTTTAATTTTATAAATTCTTTAATGTAATCAAAACCATCACCATCAGCTATCTTATTAAAAATACCACCATTTTTTATCTTGTAGCCTAGGAACAGCGGCAGAAAAACATATTTGTAACACATCTGCTTATACTCTTCGGGATCGCCCCAAAATGAATGGCTACTGTTAAAATAGTCATCTAAAAGATTTATTACGCCAGCATATCGATTTGCTTCCCGCATAGATAACTTTAGGTGTTTCGCGACAACTGGTGGACTCCAGCTGTCAGGGCGTGTTAGTTTTGTTTGTATGTATAATTTAATATCTGGGGTGCTTAAATTCGCCCTAAAATCAAAAATTCTATCTAAATATGCATCTCCATCTATTTTTCCTCCATAATAACCAGATATAATAGCTGAAAGCTCCTTAAGGTTTGTTGCTACAAGGAAAACAACTCTTGTATTTAGGAAGCAATGTTTAATGGCTTCTATCATCTTAACCGCGAAAACTGGATTGCATCGATCTAAGTCGTCAATAATAAATAAGAAAGTACTGCCAGAATCCGACAAACAGTGGTCAAGCGTTTTCTTAATAATAACCTGTAATTTCTTTGAAAGATTGGCTTTATCCGCATAAGTTTTAATAGTCTTTGGTGTTTCGGAAAAATCAATTAGATCATGACTTATGTTTTTAATAAAACTTTTCACATCTACTGACGACAAAAGTTGTCTTTCTGATTTTTCATAAATAGTTTTATTTTCATGAAGATAGTCATCTAATGCTAACAGTAGTGACTGAACTGGATTATCGGAATAGTCATTTTCCCAGGCATTATAATAAAAAGGAATGCAATGATTTACAAAATCGCTTACTGCCCCATCATTTTCTGGACAGAAAGTGCGATAATCATTCTCGTCTAATTGCCATAAGGACTCTAATTCTTTTATCAGGTAGGTTTTTCCTGACCCCCAAGCACCATCAAGTGATATAAGTTGTTTTCTGTTTTTCCGTGAATAATTTAATAGACGAATCAAACCGTTTAGATCTTGATTCCTTTTAAACTTATTCTGTTTTAATAATTCTTTTATGTCGTTAATGGACAGCTCAACTTCCATACTGATAGCTCCACGTTATTATAGAATTATTATAGCATGGAGACAACAAATGACAAATCCACCGAAATACCATATAGGATAATCATAGCGAAGAAATATTCTTGCTACTTCTGTCGGATTTGCCATAAGCTGGCAATAGTGACCAGTTTCAGTCTCGCCTTCAATCATAATAGGATCATATTCCTCACTGGAAAGAAAAGATTCAATTCTTTTGATTTCTTCAGCTATAGCCTCATTGGCAAGTTTTACAGCCGAACTTAATGCATCATTTTTCTTCATTGAAAACTCCAAAAATAAATTTGTGCTATTTAACTTATTTTTAAGATTTTACAAGCGATCTTTAGAATTCTTTGTCTTATATAAGAGTTAAAATGTGATAAAATATAAGAAAAGATGAGGTATATAGGAGCCAAAACAGAATTACTTCCGGAGATTGCTGACTTCATAGAACAGCAAGGGCTTTTCGATGAAAAAAATTTAACATTTTGTGACGCATTTAGTGGAACTGGCACCGTAGGAGACTATTTCAAAAATAACTTTCGTATATGTGCCAATGACGTTCAATACTATAGCTATGTCTTAACCCAAGCTAAACTTAATACGCCAGATTTACAATTCAAAAAATTAGGGTTTGATCCATTTGAGTTTTTCAATTCAACGGATGATGGAATAGAGGGTTTTATATTTAATGAATATTCCTTCGGCGGTAAATCTGATAGAATGTATTTTTCAGCTGAAAATGGCAAAAGAATAGATTATATTAGAACAAAAATTGAAGAATGGCATCAGAAAGAAAAAATAGATAAATACGAATACTATTATTTAATTGCTTCGTTATTAGAGTCTGTGTCGAAGGTTGCGAATATTGCTGGGGTATATGGTTCATTTTTGAAAACTTGGGATCCAAGAGCAACTAAGAAAATGCAATTCATCCATGTTGAAACTTTGGTTCGAGGAACTTCTACAGTTGATGAAAAAAGAGAAGTCAGAAATGAAACTATAGAAGAATTGATAACGGAAATAAGTGGTGACATATTGTATCTAGATCCACCATATACGAAAAACCAGTATTCTGTGCAGTATCATTTGCTGGAAACTATAGCAAAATATGATGAACCTAGCATTAGCGGCAAAGGTGGACTAAGAGACACTTCTAAGACTTCTTCTGCGTTTTCAAGAACGGGAGAAGTGGAATATGTGTTTGATTACATTATTGCAAAGGCAAATTTTCGATACATAATTCTTAGTTACAGCTCGGATGGTATTATGTCGAAAAAGTTTATTGAATCCACTTTGAAAAGATATGGCAAAGAAAATACATATTGTTTAAAGAAAATTAATTATAAAAAATATCGGAACCACCAAACGTTTTCCGAGGACGAGCATTGCGAATACCTATTCTTTATCGAAAAGAAAAATTATTCCGAAGCAACTTACTCATCGCCATTGAATTATCAAGGTGGAAAATATGATTTGATTAATTTTATTAAAAATAATCTTCCGAATGAAAAAATAGAAAGATTTATTGATGTATTTGGTGGCGGTTATAGTGTTGGTGCCAATATTGATGCTGAGCAAATTGTTTATAACGACTACAATCACATAGTCGCGAAGCTAATAGAGGATTTTAAGAATTCCGATATTCCAGAATTGATTCGATATATCAACAGAACAATAAAACGCTATGGATTAAGTCCTGGTGCAAAAGATGAATATTTAGCATTGCGTAGTAAGTATAATTCTTTGCCGTTGGAAAAACGCGAATCACGAATGCTATACGTTCTGATATTGTATGGTTTTAACCAGCAGATTCGTTTTAACTCTTCATATGATTATAATAATCCAGTTGGTCCTGCAGGGTTCAATGATATTATGCTTTCAAAATTGGTCAGTTTTTGTAGGCGAATACAAGAGCAAAATTTAATAATTAGACATGGTGACTTTGAATCAATAGGGCAGTACATTTTGGAAGATAGTTTCTTATACTGCGACCCTCCATACTTAATTACTCTTGGTAGCTACAACGATGGAAAGCGCGGTTTCAATGGTTGGACAGAAAAAGATGAACGCAGACTGTATAATTTTCTAGATAATGCAAATAAGAAAAATGTACGATTTATGATGTCGAATGTACTTGAGCATAATGGAAAACAAAATATTTTGTTAAAAGAATGGGTCGAAAAAAATGGATACAATATAATACATTTTGACAAACCAGCAAGAAAAGGAAGGAAAGAAATTTTAATAACAAATTACAAGAAAGGTTAAATATGATAAAAGTGATCTTGCCCAACAGAGGAATATTAATTAGTTTAGAGGATGTAATTTTAAAAAAGATTGTAGAAAGTATTTATGGCGACAATGCCGAATTCGAAATATTAACTGAAGATAGACAGAAAGGCCGTTATATCAAAGTTGTTAATTTAGAAGAAGACGAAATCCATTTTGTTTGTTTGTCTAACCCTGGAAATAATTCTAGAAATGCACGGCTTATGCAGTTTATTCCGCCAACTTATATGGCCTATAGTAAAGAGAGTTCTTTTACGAACAAAAAAATAGATGCATATATCATTGAGCCAACAAATAATGATAAGACAAATTATGCAAAAATGTCTTATAGATGTTGCGCAACGCTTGGAATAAAAATATTAAATGAGAGTGAACTTGGGTTTTTTGACAACATAAATCCTTTTGTTCAATATGAAGAGTTCAAAGAGTGCAGGAACAAAACAAGTGAAAGAAATTCACACAACAATCAAACTTATTTTATAGATGAAAGTAACGATTTTGCTGATCAAATCTCGATATATGGAAAAACTTTTGGCGCGAATGGCATGGAGGCTTTTGTTCTTGCAATGACGCTTTCAAAATTGACTGACAAGCCAATAGTTTTTTATCAAGTTATAGATAATAATACCAACCAGATTTCTGAAGCCCAAAGGGATTTTTTACGCGAAAATGATGTAGTAATAGGTGACGTTTCTATTGAACTTGAAGAAAATGGAAGTGTAAGGACAACTGATGACACCAATACAAGCAGAAACACACCAGTTTATCATTATAATCTGTTAAAGAAATTCGGTGAAAAAAGATGTTATATATGTGGTTGCGATATGGAACACATGGTTATAGGTTCACATATTGAGAGGATTACGGATATAAATCACAATACATCATATAGTAATACTGAAAAAAATAGACGAGCTACTGATGGGGATAATGGTTTCTGGCTATGCGCAAATCATGATAAAATGTTCGAATTTGGGATTATTTATTTTGACGGAGCGACGCTTAAAGTGGGTACGCTTTTACACGAGGAAACTGACAAAGCATACATCGACCACTCGTTCAAATCTCTAGATGAAGTATATGATAATGAACTTACTAGTGTTGGGGCGATTTTGGATGATCATTTTATAATTAGAGATGAGCACTACAATCAGAATATGAGGGATTATTTACAAAAGCATAAAAATAGGGTCACTACTTCAAATATAGTGTTATAATTTATGATCTATTCCGAGCAACTATTTGAAGCATATATATAAGTGGCAGGAGCCCTCCTTGGCCAGACACGTGGCTCGCTGAGGCGAGCCACTACACAGGGCGTCGGTTCGAAAAAAGAAAAGTAAACTTTTTTTGCTCACCTCCTACTGCGTCCGAACTTCGTTCGTGTCTGGCCCTGAAAAAGTAATTGAAATAAAAATAAGAACCCTACGGGTTCTATTTTATTTCAATGGCTCCCCCGGCCAGACTCGAACTGGCAACCTCGAAGTTAACAGCTTCTTGCTCCACCATTGAGCTACAGGGGAATATAGACATTATAGCATATTTTTTAATTTTGTGGTAGAATTAATAGAAGATTTTGCGTTTTTTGACGCTTTAAAACAGAAAGGAGTGCTAGCAATGGAAAAGAAGACTATACAGATTGCGGGGTCGATTACGGTAGATGAGCTAGCCAAGGCGTTAGGCATCTCGGTTACATCTTTGATTGGTGAGCTGTTTAAGAATGGAATTATGGCTACGATTAACCAGCGGTTGGATTTTGAGACAGCTTCTATTGTGGTTGAAGAATTGGGGATGGACAACGTAATGTTGGAGCGCAAAAATACTGCGACAAAAACTTCAGAACTAAGACATGAACTATCTGAAAATGCGATTCCTAGGCCACCAGTGGTGGCAGTGATGGGGCATGTTGATCATGGCAAGACGACATTGCTTGATACTTTACTCGGTAAGAAAACAGCGGCGGGAGAAGCTGGCGGTATTACGCAGCATATTTCAGCCTATCAACTAAAACATGAGGATAGGTGGATTACATTTCTTGACACTCCAGGGCACGAAGCTTTTGCGGCAATTCGTCAGCATGGTGCAATGTTGACTGATATAGTAGTGATTGTGGTGGCAGCTGATGATGGTGTAAAGCCACAAACGGTGGAGGCAATTAAGTTTGCACAATCAGCGAATGCGAAAATCATTGTTGCAATTAACAAGATTGATCGTGAGGGTGCTGATATCCAAAGGACAATGGCAGATTTATCACAGCACGGTTTGCAGCCAGAGGAATGGGGTGGTGACGTTACGATGGTACCAGTGTCTGCAAAGGTGGGGACAAATTTGGATCAGCTTTTGGATATGATTTTGCTTACTGCGGATATTGAGGAATTAAAGGCCGATGTTGAAATTCCAGCTGAGGGACTTGTGATTGAATCTCACATGGAAACTGGTAGGGGATCGGTAGTGAATTTACTTGTGACTGGTGGGGAATTAAAAACTGGTGATTTTATTGTGGCGGGTTCAACGTTTGGTAAAGTTCGAACGATGTTGGATTTTCGCGGTAAGCCAAAAGGGAAGGCTACGCCTTCGGTGCCAGTAACGATAACCGGTTTTAAGGAATTACCAAGTTTTGGCGATAGATTTGTTGAGGTGGCAGACGAAAAAACGGCCCGCAAAATGGCGCTCCTCAATGCACAGGCAGCAGCTGATGAGACAGCTTCAGCCAATGTTACATCTTCTGATCTTCTTAGAATGATGAACACAGCTGATAATTCGAAGATTTTTAATGTGATTATTAAGGGTGATGTTTTGGGTTCTGTTACGAGCGTAGTGGATTCGCTTAAAATGATTGATACAAAGGGTGAGGTCACCTTGAATATTGTTTCTACCGGTGTAGGTGATATTAATGAGAATGATGTATATATGGCAGTAGGGGATAGGACGGTGATTTATGGTTTTAATGTGTCGGTGCCAGTAAATATTTCCAAGATGGCTGCGCGCGATAATGTACCAATTAAAACTTATCGTGTGATTTATGAACTTTTGGATGATGCGAAGCATGAGATGGAGGATTTGCTTGATGCAGAGGTCGTAGAAGAAGATAAGGGTGAAATGAAAATTAAAGGTGTATTTAGGACAGAGAAAACCTCTATTATCGCTGGTGGCGAAGTATTGACGGGCGAGGTAAAACCGGGGATGTTGGCTCGTGTGGTAAGGGATAAAAAATATATTGGTGAGGTCGAAGTAACATCAGTACAAAAAGAAAAAATGGATGTAAAGGAACTTATGGCGGGCGAGACGGGCGGTTTAGCTCTGAAAACAGAGAATAAAATTGCGGTTGAGCTTAATGACCGTTTGAAATTCTTTACCAGAGAGCTTAGAAAGAAAAAATTGTAAAAACAAAAAGGTTATGTTAAAATGGGGGTATGGATTTTAATGAAGAATTTTTGGCCGAAATGGGACTTGCGGCAATGCCAGAAGAACAAAAGCAAGATTTTTTGGCGTATGTTCAAGAAGAACTTGAGGTGCGGATTGGCGAAAAAATTTCGAAAGGTCTTACCGAGGTGCAATTAAATGAGTTTGATATGATTACTGATCAGGCTGAAGCTGCTAAGTGGCTAGAGATTAATCGTCCAGATTATCGTGAGATTGTAGCACGAACAATTGCTGAGATGAAAGAAGAAATTAAAGCAAATCGTCAACAGCTTTTGAACTAATCTTGTTATTTTGCATAGCCATTAAGGAAGCTTTTGGCGTCCATTGGGCGTTTGCCTTCAGGTTGAAGGCGCGTGATGCTTAAAATTTGATTGTCTTGGCATTTTAATGGCAAAAGTGGGGTATTAGACTGGTTTAGGGGTTCAGCCTCTAAAATGATGCAATTTTTGCCAAATAAGGTATATTTGGGCTTAGGGAAGTCTTGAAAAGCTTGAATTTTGCGTAATGTTTGGGCAGCTGTGTCCTTATTGGGGGTGAGATTAGACATGGATTTATCCAATTTAGTAGTGAATGTGGCGTTTTTGTCATCTTGAAGTGTTGGTATTGGGAGATTTTCGAGGTTTTTGATGAGCCACTTAGCGCCAGATTCGGCAAGTGTTTGATAGAGATAAGATTTGAGGTCGGGGCGATTTAGATTAGCCGGGGTAATGGTGGTTTGATAGTAAATGGGGCCAGCGTCCATTTTTTTAACGAGTTTCATGATAGAGACAGAGAAAGAAGTGTCACCATTTAGAATAGCAGATTCGATAGGGGAGGAACCACGATAGAGTGGGAGTAGAGAGGGGTGGATATTAAGAATACCTTCAGGCTCAAAAAGATTGAGAACATCCGATTTGATCATAACACCAAAAGAAGCAAGAATCCCTTTAGCTTCGGGATGTGCGACTTTGATTGTTTTGACGGTTTCGAGATCTTCCTTAGTGCGAGCGTGAAAAATAATATCAAAATGTGGCTGCAATGTGTTTAGGGTGTAGTTGGCAAGAGGACCGTTGCCAAAGAATATTATCTTGGGTTTAGTCATCAGGGAATAGCTCTTTGTTGTCTTTGATGCGCGTAGCATAATCTACTGGGACAAGATCGCCTTTATCGGTCATTTCGAAGAAGGCGTCGGCATCGTTTTTAATATGATCAATGAAAAGAATACCGTCTAAATGGTCGATTTCGTGGAGAAGGATACGAGCAAGTTCACCCTCGGCTTTAACGCGAACCTCAGTACCATCTTCGAGCTTGGCTTTAATTTTTGCCTTATGTGGTCGGGGGACTTTGCCGTAGAGGGCAGGAACGGAAAGGCAACCTTCCCAATCTCGAGAAATTTTCCCCTCAGTTTTAATGACTTCAGGGTTAATTAGCGCAGTAAAGGTGGCATGATCTTTATTGTCGAAATCGTCACGAACAATAATGATGCGTTTATTGATACCCATTTGTGGGGCGGCCATGGCGGCGGACATTTCGTATGGGTGGTCATTCTCCCAGTCGAGTGAAAGCTGGCGCATTTTAGTAATAATATCAAGAATTTCATCATCAATAACACCAATCTTGGTTGATTTTTGACGAAGACGAGGATCTGGTGTGGTAATGATTTTCATATCTTTATTATATCATAAAAGAGATGGTGGGTCGAGAGTGAGGCGGAAATTAGGGTCGAGATCTTTAATGGCAGAAAGAATGGCGGTGCGGGATTTGGCGCGAATAGTGAGCTGCCAAGTGTAGCCTTTTATAGTATGCTCATGAAATGCTGGTGTGGGGACGGAGACGGACAATTTAGGATTTATTGAAAGCTGTTGATATAATTTACGGATTTTTTGGAGAGCAAGCGATTCGGTTTTTAATGTGATTTCAACTTTGGCGAGATAAGTAAAAGGCGGAAAGGCGGTGTTTTGACGTTTTTTTAAGAGATAATCAGCAAAGTTTACGAAGTCTTGATTGATGGCGTATTTTAGCGTGTCTGCATCTGGTTTAAAGGTCTGGATAAAAACATCAGCTGTGGCAAGATGACCTCGACCGACGCGTCCAATGACTTGGGTGATCAATTCAAAAACACGTTCTTCGGCGGAATAATCTGGAAGAGAAAGGCCCGCATCGGCTTGAATGATGCCGACAGTGGCAAGGTTTGGCAAATCGAGGCCTTTGGCTACACTTTGAGTCCCAATGATAATATCTATTTTGCCGCTCTTGACGTCATCATATAATGCATCGAGACTATCAGTTTTTTTATTATCGGCGTCAAAGCGAGCGATAGTTGCACCCTTAAAGAGTTTTTTTAGTTCTGTTTCTAAAAGTTTAGTGCCAAATCCTTTGTGTAGGATGTTTGGCGATCCACACTTGGGACAAGAATGTGGCACTTTCTGGTGATAACCACAGGTGTGACAGAGTAATTCATAACTATCGGCATGGAGGGTAAGTGGTAATAGGCAAGTGGGGCAAAGAAACTGTTCGCCGCAATTTTCGCATAGACTTAAAGGGGAAGAGCCGCGACGGTTATGAAAGATAAGGGTTTGCTCGTGCTTTTGAAGATTGGCGTGGATTTGATTAATAAGTGGTGTACTAAAATAGCGGTTTTTGGTAAAAAGGGAACGATTTTTTAAATCTATAATAGAAATAGTGGGCGCAAAAGCGGTAGTTTTGGCTTTTTCGGTAAGCGACACGAGAACATTTTTGGTTTTGGCGAGATAATAATCTTGGAGTGCGGGAGTGGCTGAGCCGAGAATACAATTGATCCTAAGATTGTTGGCGATGAAACTAGCAGCACGAATGGCGGAATATTTGGGAGTGTTTTCTTGATAATAAGAGGGCTCGTGACATTCGTCGATAATAATGAGACCAAGATTGGCAAGTGGCGCAAAGAGGGCAGAACGAGGACCAATGACGATTTGTGGCGAATCTGCTGGGGCGGTTAAGAGATGTTGCCAGATTTGATGACGTTCAGATTCGGTGATTCCAGAATGAATAAGGGTTACCTTCTGTTTAAAGGTATCTTCAAAAACCCGAACAAGTTGGCTTGTGAGAACAATTTCTGGTACTAAAAGGATGGTTGATTTTTGCTGTTTGAGGGCATTTTCAGCCATTTTGAGGTAGATATTAGTTTTTCCGCTTCCCGTTACGCCATGAAGTAGTTTTGTGCCTTCTGGGGCCTTTTGAAGGGCTTTTAGGGCATTTTTTTGGGCTGTTCCAAGTGGAACTTGAGCCGCTAAAGATGAATGTTCGGTTTTTGCGGTAAAAGTGAGGGAATTGCGACGTTTTTTTTCAATTCCATTAGGTAGAAGTAATGAGAGTGTGGTAGGCATGGGGATAAGGTAAAAATCCTTGAAAAATTTTAGGGTGGCGATAAGGTGTGCAGGAAGTGGTGTTGAATACAAAATTTTAGAAATTGGTTTGGTGGCGAATTTCGGTTGAGCAACTTTTTTAAAAACGATGCCAGTAACGGAAGATCGGCCAAGTGGAATTTGAACGATTGTGCCAGGGGAGAGGGGTTCGTGATAACTATAGGTTAAAAAATCAGCATCCTTACGGAAGATCTTAGCGGGTATTACCTCGTAAAACATAGATATATTATACATCGTGTTGTAATTTTTACCAAATTCATTTTTTTCGTGATATAATTGAGTGAGTAAAAGTGAGGAATTATGTTAGATATGCTTGTAACCTCGAGGGTGCGGAGGAAGATTATTGTAGTCTTTGCAAAGTATCCAGATTTCAAGACCCATGCAAGAGGTTTGGCAAAATTGACCAAAGAAGATCCTGGTAATGTACAGAGGGAATTAGCTAAATTAACAGCGGCTAAGTTTTTAATTATGACGAAAAAAGGTAAGGCAAGAGTATATCAAACAAATAAGCAATTCCCAATTTTAAAGGAGTTACAAAGTATTGTAATCAAGAGCCAGAAGGCAAAGCCGAGCAAAACAATAGGATGAATAAAATTTTTGAACAACTCAAAAAACAGAGGGGAATTGATGAAGATTTTTTGCACCCGAAGTATGAACAATTGAGCGATCCGTTTTTGCTTCCTGATATGGAGGAGGCGATAGAACGAATTATAGAAGCTAGCATAAAAGGTGAAAAAGTAATAGTTTATGGTGATTATGATGTGGACGGAGTAACAGCTAGTACTGTAATGGAGGAGGCGTTACATTTGGCCGGAATAGCAGATATAGAGATTATGCTGCCAGATCGATTTGCTGATGGTTATGGTATGAGTCCTAGACTAGTAACATTCGCACAAAAAATAGGTGCAAAATTAGTAGTAACGGTAGATTGCGGTTCTTCTAACAGGGAAATTATTCAGAATCTTGCAGATATTGGTATCGATACGATAGTAACAGATCATCATGAATGTCCAGAGGAATTGCCAAAAGCAGTAGCTGTGGTGAACCCTAAACGAAAAGATTTTGAGGTTTTTAGAGATTTAGCCGGGGTAGGGGTTGCCTTTAAAGTAGCACAAGGATTGGTTAAGAGAGGTAAAATACCTGAAGGGCGAGAGAAGTGGTTGCTTGATTTGGTACTGATTGGAACAATTTGTGATAGTATGCCACTGTTGGGGGAAAACAGAATTTTAGGGTATTATGGCATGATTGTTTTGAATAAAACAAAAAGGCTGGGGATAGATGAATTAGTTAAAAAAGCTAAAATTAAAGTAATAGACTCTGATGCTATTGGCTACCAACTTGGACCAAGATTAAATGCGGCCGGTAGGTTGGAATCGGCGAAGATAGCTCTAGATTTAGTTCGATCAAAGAGTCGGGCAGAGGCAGCAAAATTGGCAGAAAAGCTTGAAGATCTAAACGCGCAACGAAAATTTGCACAGAGTGATGCAATAAAAGAGATTGAGCAGCGTGGAGTAAAGCAAGAGAAAGTTATTGTGGAGGTTGGAGATTGGCATGAGGGGGTGCTTGGTATTGTGGCAGGAAAATTAACCGAGAAGTATGCGAGGCCCGCATTTGTATTGTCTCGGATAAATGAAGAATTTCTTAAGGGTTCTGGGCGGAGTTTTGGGGATTTTAGCTTGGCGGATGCTTTAGAACATTGCAAGGATACGATTATTTCTGGCGGTGGTCACGCGGCTGCTTGCGGAGTTAAAGTCAGTATGGATCGAGTGAACAATTTTAAGACAGAATTGAATAAATATTATGAGAGTTTAAATTTAACGGATCAGGAAAAATATCTAAAAATACATGAAGATGTGGCAACGTGTAGTTTAAAAGATTTATCGCTTGAATTATTGCAGGACATAAAACTATTGGAGCCGTTTGGAGAGGGTAACTCGTCACCAGTTTTTATGTTAAATCAGGTAGAGATAATATCGGTTCGAAGAATGGGATTGGATGGAAAACACTTAAGAGTAGATGTGAAAGGTGATGATGGGGAAGAAATGAAATTGCTGGCCTTTTTTGCCCCAGATGATTGGTGTGAAATGCCAGTTGGGGACAAACGTGATATTCTAGTGCAACTAATAGAAAATGATTGGAATGGGATGAAGAGTGTTGAAGGAAGGATTGTTGATTTTTTGTGATATAATTTGGTTATGAAAAAGGTAATTGTAAAATGCAAACTTACAAATCGTGATAGATTTGAAGATAAATTATCTGATATTGATATGGATTTTTCACCGATTTATTGGCAGCACGATAGAATCTATGTTCCTAGAGGATACAAGAGAGGAATGAACTTACCAAGGCTTGTGATGAGGACGGAAATGCGAGCAGTAGACCGGCCAGCAAAATATTCGTTAATTTTGAAGCGACACATCGA
Organism: Candidatus Nanosyncoccus sp.; assembly: GCA_045641305.1. Classification (GTDB taxonomy): domain Bacteria; phylum Patescibacteriota; class Saccharimonadia; order Saccharimonadales; family Saccharimonadaceae; genus Nanosyncoccus. The sequence goes on along the minus strand of JAZUGS010000003.1, from coordinate 6,180 downwards.
AGACTCCGGGGTTGATATTGTCGAAGAAACATTAGTAAAAGATTATTCGGAAATGGTGAGCATCATCTTACAGCTTGGCTTTAAATTGCAAAAGGAAGTATCACGTCGGCGACAAGAGATTAGAATGGGGGAAGGATCAAACCTTTATTTGGATAATGTCGAGGGGCTAGATGGTTATTACGCCAAGATTGAGTCTGAACTTGTAGATGGAAATTCTGTACAGGAAGTGCAAGAAGATCTCTCAAAAACAATGGCAGTTTTGGGTGAGAATAACATTATTCCAAATGCCTATTTCGAGATGTAATTAAGCATTATTTAGCCACGGGGCGGTTCGCCATCTGGTTCGCCGAGTAGTTTTTTGGATTTGATTTCGTAACGGCGACCGTTGACTGGTGAGACGTAGTAATCTTCGTTTAATAAATTAACAAACATAGTTAGATCTTTGTCGTCCATGATGATAATTGAGCCATCATCGTCGGTCATAAGCTCGAGCTGCATATCATCAGCGTAGTCGATGAGCTTTTCTTGAGGCATTTCTTCGGCAATATCCATAGCCTGAAGTTTTTTGAGAACAGGTTTTTTGTCCTGAAGAAGGGAATCAAGCGTGAGGCCTTCGGCGAAGGAAAGTTTGTATTTTTCGGTGAGTTCTTTGGCTTTTTCTTCGGCAATAACTTGTGATTTGTAATCGTATTGGAAGAGATTTTCGAACTTAGCTTGATTAAAAATGACAACGGTGTCATCAATGATGGCAACCTGATTATCTTCTGGCATTTTGAGTGCAACTTCGGCAGAGAAAGGTTCGAAACTTTCACCGTTAATTTCCCAAGAACTTGCGCCTTTCAATGCAGAAGATGCAGAAATTATTTTAGCAATATAGAAAGTTTTGGTGCCAGCATCGCCACCTGGATAGGTGAAGCGGGCAATAATTCCTTTAATTTTCTTGAATTCGTATTCGTTTTCGGAAAAATAATCAATATCTTTATATTCATTCTCGATAAGATGGATAAGGGTTTCGGCACGACCGACTTTTTCGAGCTTGGTATGATAGATTACCTTTTCCTCGCCATCGGCTTTTTCGTATTCGCGGCATTCAAGACCTTTATTAGCTTCCTCGATAATGAATTTAACAGCTTCGTTCATAAACATTGACTTCACACTGTTGGTGAGTTGATCGGAATATTTAATCTTAAATGGGGTGTAATTTTTATTAAAAAGGAATAATTCGGCCGAAACGTTGTTTTTGATCTCGTCGACCTCGTTTGCCCATAAGAATACATCAAATTGTTCAGAATTTTGTTCCATAATTATCTCCACTTTGTTTTAGACAATTATAGCATATAGGAAGATAAAAAGATTTTATTTTTCTTTCGCTTCCATTCACGCCTGATAATTTTAAGTTTAATTTTTAACGGATTTTTTACGCTATCCTAGTACGCATAAAAAATCCTAAATTAAACTTAAAATTATAGGGTTCATGAAAATGCTCAATAAAAATAAAATCTTTTTGTCTGGACTATCTTCTGTAGCTGTATTTGTGGTATAATTAAAGTGCAACATATCAACATTAACAAGTTTTTGCAAGTATATTTGCATTAGTAATCGAATGATTAAATGAGATTCCGTCTGGGGTCAGCGTTGAGTTCGATTACTTAATGTTGATATGTTGCAAAAACCTGGTACGGGATCTCATTTTTGTATTCTCGTAGTAAGAAAATATTAATATTAGATATTGTTGCAGAAAGAATTTTCTGCAATGAAGAAAAGAATAGAAGAATTTAAGAATAAGATCATACATGGTGATTGTATCGATAGTTTAAAATTGATTCCGGATGAGTCGGTAGATGTGATTTTTGCTGACCCACCATATTGGATGCAGACTGAGGGAGTATTGCTAAGGACAAATGGTAGTAAATTTGCGGGGGTTGAGGACGAATGGGACAAATTTGGTTCTTTTGATGAGTATGATAATTTTAGCATTGCATGGCTTAAGGAGTGTTATCGCATTATAAAACCAAATGGTAGCATATGGGTGATTGGTTCATTTCAGAATATCTATCGGCTGGGGTATATTATGCAAAATTTAGGCTTTTGGATTTTAAATGATATTGTTTGGGCAAAGCCTAATGCTGTACCTAATTTTGGTGGTACGAGATTTCAAAATGCACATGAGACATTGCTTTGGTGTTCGAAGGGTCAAAAATCTCGTTTTGTCTTTAACTATAAGACAATGAAATTCTTGAATGGCGGCAAACAGGCTAAAAGCGTTTGGGATATTGGTATTTGTATTGGTAATGAAAGATTAAAAGATTCAGATGGTAAAAAAATTCATGCTACGCAGAAGCCAGAGAAACTTCTGTACAATATAATTATTTCTTCTACTAGGCCAGGAGACATTGTGCTTGACCCATTTTTTGGAACTGGTACGACTGGGGCTATTGCTAAGCGGTATGGAAGAAATTATATTGGAATAGAACGGGAAGAAAAATATATTTTTGCTGCCGAAGAACGTTTAAATTCAGTTAAAAATCAAAGCGATGAAATTACTAACTTATCGTTGGAAGTGAAGCCGCCAAGAGTTAGTCTATCTGAATTAATAAGCAAAAAATATCTTTGTGAAGGTCAATTACTTTTTAACAAAGGTGGTTGCGAAATATGTCGGATTCGCCTTGACGGTAAAGTTGACGATGGGGAAGAGAAATTATCAATCCATAAAATGTCTGCTAAGCATTTAGGGGTTTTGAACAGTAATGGTTGGAATTATTTTTATTTCAAAGATGGCGATGACAGATTGCGGAGCATTGATGAACTAAGATATCTTTATCAAGAGGAATTTGCGGATGGCGTTGATCAGTGAGGCTAAAGGTCGTGACGAGAATGGTCCTGAATCTGGTTATGAGCGGCTTTTTGGCCATCATGAATTAGGTATGCTGATTAGTCGTGTTCAATCTGCTGTGATTTCGGCGGGGACTGAACTTGAAGAAATTATCGCTAATGAAGTTGGAAATACGGATGGCATATCTATTCGAAAAATCAATAAGGAAAAACGTATTTTTCGAAAGGTTAAAAATGGCAAGGATGTTCAAGTTGATTGCGTCATTATGAAAGGTGATAGAATAATTTTGATAGAGATAAAAGACGGAGATACGTTTGATACTAAAAAAGTTTCTGGAGAAATAGAAAGCCTTGCTGCTGTTCGTCAGTATCTTATTAAGGAAGGTTTTTATGAGCCAGATAAAATTCAAATTAGATATTGTTCATTTAACGCAGACTCTCATGAGCAGATAGAGAAGGGAACAAAACGACTTCTTCCGGCTGGTGTGGCGATGACTGGACGAGAATTGTGTGCCATGCTTGGTATTGACTATAACAAGATTGTGATGGAGCGCGCCAAAGATCAAAAGGCAAATGTCGAATATTTTATCTCGGAATTAGACAAAATTCCAGATATTCATGATATGTTAAAAGACGTATAAGAAATATAGTTGCAAATTTTTGGATAAGCGAATACCGTTTCTTTTTTTGAAATAAAGAAGTTTCAAAAATAAACCTAGTATATGAGAGTTTTTCCCTGTGTTCGGTTATTATAAAATGTTTTGAGGAAAATGAAAAGGGGAGAGTGTTCGGGAAAATAACAGAGAGTTTTCCACAATGTGGGGAAAAGTATAAGCAAAAAAAATGTCAAAAAAAGCTCTTGCATTTTAATAAAAAATGTCTTAAACTTAAGTCAGTGGAAATACAATACAAAAACCACAAAATAAAACAAAAGTACTTTAAAAATGTTTGAGACCGATCAACTAGGAGTTTCGGCGCGCGTTAAATATTAGCGAGACGCGTCAAAGCAATCGTCAGCTCCTTTCTTTACACACCTCCCAATAAAACTCTATATTTAGGTCTAAAAAACCATAACACAATAAGTCTCTCAACGGCTGCGATGTATGATTGACTTCGCGTCGATCGAAATCGTGGTGGATATATTGTGAAAATAAAAATCAAACAGAAACAAAAACGCTGAAGTTTCTAGTTGAACGGTCTCAAACGCGGTATAATAAAGATATGGAGAAACAACATATCCCAGTATTATTATCGGAAGTGCTTGCAAGCCTTAACCCAAAGCGCGGTGAGAGTTATTTGGATCTGACGGCTGGTTATGGCGGGCATGCAGGGAAGATTTTGGATGTAACACGGAATTATAAGGATGCTGTATTAGTGGACAGGGACGAATTTGCGGTTGGATGTTTAACCGAGAAATTCGCAAATGTCGAAATTATGAATACGGATTTTTATAGTGCAGTGCTACAGTTAATTGAGTGTGGAAAAACTTTTGACATGATACTGGCGGATTTTGGAGTTTCTTCCCCGCAGCTAGATATGGAAGAAAGAGGCTTTTCTTTTTCGAAGGATGGGCCGCTTGACATGCGGATGGATCGGAGACAAAACCTTTCGGCGGACGCGATAGTAAATCGGTGGAGCGAACGGGAGCTGTCGGAGATTTTCGAACGATTTGGCGAAGAAACGCCTGGTCGGGCAAAGATGTTGGCGCGCGAAATTGTGCATCAGCGTCCGATTAGCGGAACGAAGGCTTTGGCTGAAATTATCGCAGGGAAGTCGAAATATAGTCATACGCATCCAGCAACGAAAGTTTTTCAAGCGATTAGGATTGTGGTGAATCAAGAACTTGAAGAAATTGAAAAAACGTTGCCACTTTTGCCAAGAGTATTAAATCCTGGCGGTAGAGTCGCAATTATTACTTTCCATAGTTTAGAGGATAGGTTGGTCAAGGAATATTTTAAGGAACTTTCGTCGCATGGCGAAGAATCAGAACTCAGATTATTAAATAAAAAGCCTATAATTGCGGGAAAACAGGAGTTAGTTATCAACCCGCGAAGTCGTAGCGCTAAGCTAAGGGTGGCGGAGCGGAATTGATAAAAATAAAAAATAAAACAAAAAAAGGAGGCAATATGCCAAAGCAAATCGTAGTCGCGAGCAAATCTCGTGTTCAAACCGTTAAGGTCAATTTCCGTTAGCTCTTTAGGGGGGATATGGGCTGACACAAGCCCGCCAAAAGGGTTTTTAGGAGTGTGTAGTATGACCTTCCTGGGCAAGGCGCGTAAAGTTACTTATAGCTCTGCTTTACGTAGCCGCCCAGACTAAGATATAAAAATAAACATAAAAATAAAACAGCGAGAAAATTATAAAATGAGAAATCAAACTTATACAGCGAGGCGCGGTGCGGCTCAAATGCAGAACGCGACGAACTTTTCGCGCAACCGCAATATGGTGCGACATACTTCGAAGAGTTTAGGTTCTATTTCTCAAATTGTAATTGTGAGCTTGATTACTTTGGTTTTTGGGTTAATATATGTAGCAGAGGGGACTAAAGCAACAAGTTATGATTATGAGATTTCAGAAGTGGAATCGGAGATTGCAGAAATGACGGCAAAAAAGGAAGATCTAGCAGTAGAAAAGGCACGATTGACGTCTGTGGCAGCAGCAAAGAATAGTACGGTCGCAGCAGCCATGGATGATGCAACCGTGACTGGGTATGCAGCGAATTAAAACGCTAAGAATCGTGATTTTTGCCGCACTGGCTATTATTGTCGTGCGGTTGTTTTTCATTCAGATTATTGAGCATGATGCGTGGGTGACAAAGGCGGATGAACAACATACTCTTCTTGAGACAATTGTAGCAGAGCGGGGAAAAATTTATATGATGGATGGTAATGATCCAGTGGCTGTGGTTTTGAATCAAACGGTATACTCAATAATTGTGGACCCGATGATGACGGATCTTGATGCAATTCATGAGGCACTTCTTAAAAATGCAAAAGATTGCATTGTGGCGGATTTTGATAAACTGAAAGAATCTGATAATTTACGCTATTACGTTGTGGCAAAAAATGTGAATAGGGAAGCAGCAAATAAAATTGCGGAAGAAGGAATTTCTTCGGTATGGTTTCAAGAGAATAACCAGCGAGTTTATCCAGAAGGAGAAATGGCGTCTGGGCTTTTGGGGTTTGTAAATGCGGATGGAATTGGGCAGTATGGCGTGGAGGGATCGCTAAATGGACGTTTGAAAGGTGAGGATGGGCTTCTAAAGACGATTTCTGACGTAAATAATGTGGCACTGTCGATTGGTAATGACAATATTCGAAAAGCCGCAACAAATGGTGAAGATATAGT
>JAZUGS010000002.1:0-37511 GCA_045641305.1 Candidatus Nanosyncoccus sp. | reverse complement strand
TGAGTGCCGAAATCTTGTCTGCCATATACAATGCGCGTCCCGTAACGGAACACTTTTCTTCCATCTCGTGGAGTAGTTTTGCCACACCTTTTTCAAAATTAGCGTCACGGCTTGGGCCCAAGCCAGAGTACCAATGTAAATATTGGTACTCTGTTTCTTTCTTAGCCGCCTCGTCACGGTTGCCATCATCAGGAATATCACCAGTTTTATTCTCCGGCAAATCATGTCGTCCTACCGCTTCAAGCACGGTCAGAAAGTCATATCCATCAGAGGTAAGATCAGTAAAATCACCATATTCATGGCGCAAATATTTCCTTATAATGTCACTCACGAGGTTAGTGTGCGCGCCTACCGACTCTGCCATTACGGCATAGCCAGACACATGATATTTTTCGTTATAGCCTCTCTTGACAAAGGAATTCGCAACTACCTCAATCAGTCTCGTTGCCGTTTTTTGTGCCTCATTAGCATCCAAAATTGGGCACCAACCAGCACCTCTCGCAGCAGCGACTTCACGCTCTTTTGCCATGATATTGATATACTGACTCAAAACATTCATCGAATACCCCCTATCTATCGATTTTTTTTAAATTACTCCTACCCTAACCTATCGCGATTATATCACGACTTGACATTTTTACCAAAGTGTGCTATAATGGAAGCATATTGGTCATTTGGGAGTTTTAATATGGGCAAGCGCCTTTTTTTGTTATTAATTTCCGTTATTATAGGGGTAGCAAATCCTACCTTCCTTTCGGCTGCCGATACGCCAGCCGTCTCTGGTTTTGATGACTCTAAAACTGTGGAAACAGTTATAGAAGAACCTGAGCCTGAGCCGGCACCAGAACCAGTATTAGCGTCAGTAGTTTTGGAGCCGAAGGTCACCTATACGCTACCAGTCAGTAGTAATTACATCTCTATTGCTGGTCGCACTCTTGACATCGTTGACGTCGCCAGCACAATTATAGATGCAGGTAACCACGTCAACAAATATGGTGACAAGTTTCTCTACGGACACAACTCTGCTGCAGTTTTTGGTGGCCTTCAAAACCTTTCTGTTGGTTCGACATTCTCGGTTACCTACAATGGCAGCACTAATACGTACCGCATTACCAATATCGTAATTTTCGAGAAGAACCAAGAAAGCGGGAATCTCCAATTCAACGGAGCAGGTTCATATATGAATGCGGTTGCAAAAGCCCGTTTCCAGGGTACTGGATACGATCTTTCCATTATGACATGTCACGGTACAGTCTATGACAACCGCGACGCCACTCATCGTCTCGTGATTTTTGCAAATAGAATATAATTGTCAACAAAGCAAATAACTTTAGATTCTATGCAGAAAAATGATATAATAAGATTGCTAAATCATAGTTATTTTCAATCAATCTCTTACTTGTAGAGAGTAAACCGCGGCTATTTACGCTTAGGAATTCTCTACAAGGAATGACTATGGTTTAGCGACTAATTTGCTATGTGCAGGAGAAAAAATGAACTATAATTCATCCCCATCAAGTTTTGAAAGTCAGAACAATGATCAGCCGAACGAAAGCTACAATGCATGGCAAGAAGCTATGAAAGATGTTGAGTTTCAAGGAGATAAGCCAAGTTCTCCAATAGAGCAAAACACTGGCGCAGATATAGGGGATCATGAAGAAATAGCATCCGAAGAATCCGACAAGAAATGGGAGAACATGATAAAAATAAGTGGTCAGCTAGGATCCAACGAAGGTGGATGGTATGAGAAGCCATCAGGAGAAAGATTCTATGTTAAATTTTACGAAAATCCTAGCCAAGGCCAAGTTGAATATGTTGCAAACGCAGTTTACGACAAACTGGGTATTAAAGCGGTCAGATCGCAGATTATTGAACTTGACGGGCGTGAAGCTATAGCTTCACCAGCCGTGCTAGGTGCAGCTCCCGCTGATATGTTATCTCAAAAGACTAGCGAAGATGTTCAAAATGGTTTTGTGGCCGATGCTTTTCTTGCGAACTGGGATGTCATTGGCCTAGTCTATGACAATATTGTTCAGAGCGATGATGGCTTTTATCGTATAGATAATGGCGGATCGCTCATTTTTCGTGCTCAAGGTGGCGACAAGACATACTCACCAGATTCGATTCCGGAATTAGAAACTATGCGAGTACCAGGTCGGCCAACGGGAGAGGTGTTTGCCAATATAACTGAGGAAGAAATAGGAAGGCAAGCTAGGGAGCTTATAGGTAAACTGAAGCCAGATGACATTACTGCAATCGTTGATGAGTCTGGTCTTACCGGCGAAGATCGCGATAGGGTATTAGCTGGTTTACTGGGTCGCCGTGAATATCTTGTTAAAAAGTATGGCGAGCCAGAATTGGCCGCCAAAGAAGAAGATGACTATAATCCAGAAACAAGAGGGCGCCGACCGAGAAGAGCCGTAAGCGAAACGATTGGATTACTTAGCAGCCAAGAAATGGAAAGATCTGGGGAAACGGCTGTACGACCAAGAACGGAGATTATATGTGATCATGGACATATTGAAGGCCAAAAGATTGATGTTATCAATAAAAGGGATCGCGGATCGATGGAATTTCGTTTTAAGCTTCGAACCCCATCCGAAATAACGGTTCCAAAAATAGAAGGTCAAGATGGACAAATTGAAGTCACTACGCCGAGTGGCGCAGTTTTGAGACGTGGAAAAATTTCTTACGAAGGAGCTTCCACGAGTGACTCATATGATTTATGTGATGCATCTGTTTTTGAAAAAAATGGGGTAAAAGTTTTCGTTGCTGATCCGTCATCGCGAAATGGCAATACAAGAGAGATAATCCGTACGGCAATTGGTCTAGTTAAAATAGAGACTCCCCTTAGTATGAGCCCTGAGGAAACAGAAGAGGTTTTGGGAGATATATTAGAAAAAGATTTGGGCATTCCAGATGCACTTGAGGAGGTATCTGAAGATGCTGAGCAAGAATATAAGGAAGCTCGATATAAATGGCAGCATGCAATCCCAGGAGAATTGTCTCCAGAGCAGGTAGAGCGAGCTAAGAGGCTTGAGCGCGAAGAGGTATTTCCTGGTTATTCTACATTAGTTGAAAAAGGTAAACATAGAGAATATCTTGAACAATATGGAGAAGATATGCGCGCAATTCATCACCTGCATACTGGAGACGCTAAATCAATTTACAGAATACTGACGCAAGGATTGATGTGTACGACAGAGCGATATTCTAGAGGTATTATGAGAAATGGCATGTCTTCTCCTACCGATATAGATACTGGCGGCGGGGATAGTGTTTTCACAAAAATCACAAAAAAATCTCAAATAAATCCTATGGATGGTACAATTGTAGTGCTAAAGCCAGAAGTATTTGATAGGACCGACTGGTACTCTTATAATAGAGATGCATTTGGCTCTACCAATCCTTCCACTTTTTCGGACAGATTATCTCCGGATGCTATCTTTTCTAAAATATCGAATCCCAATGAATACCTTTCGTCTAATAACGAGCAAATGTTTAGAACTGGCATCGGTGCCGATTATATAGAATCAATATCAGTCGATTCGCATGCATATGATGGGGTTATCTCAAAATTGCGATCCATGGGATTGGAAAAAATAGACGGTAAGCCTATTGAAGAGATTATCGTATCGCGCGAGTCGCATTCTTCTGGTGGTTTTAAAACTCTGGAAGAAGAATATGCCGAAAAACATAAGCAGATCATGGCCGAAAAGCAAGCTAATTTACAGGCTATGATGAGCGGAGAAAAGCCATACACATCCATGGATGAATTTTTCGATCTTGTTAGTGTAGGAGATGATTACGTTACTAACTTTAAATCTTTAACTGAGGCACTAATTGCTCAAGGCAAAAAAGAGCAACTGTCTAGCGATATGGCTGATTATTTAAAGGAAGGACTTGGGGAAAATGAAGCTAAGGCCCTCGCATCTGGTGAGAAGATAGATGGTTATTCTGATGATGATATGGAATTGTTTTCATATATACAAAATGTATTGGGTGTAGACTATGGAGCTATATATGAAGGGATAGTATCGTCGAAATCACCAGAAAGCCCAGAATCAGCATCATCGATGCAAGAAGGTCAAGATATTTCAATACCTCATTCAGTACCAGATGATTGGATGTAGGGTTTATAATAATAAGAAAGGAGATAATCAATATGAGATCATTTGAGAGTATACTATCACACTCAAACGATAATAGTTCCGAAAGTGCCAATAACGGCTGGGATAATATGGAGAGAAGAGGGTCTATAGAGAAGCTACCTAAACCGGTTTATTATATAGAATCACCTAACGATGATACTGTCCTCGTTGGTATAGACGTAACCATAGAACATGATGTGCAAAATAGTGGCAACATATCAAAAGTGAGTTGGTATGATACTTCGCACGAAAGAAGCATGTTTGCGTCCGAAACAAATCAAAAAGACGATAATTTTGAATTTAAGAGAATTGAACAGGAAGGCGGTGGCGAGTATTTCTTCACTCCGATGAACCTAGATATTTATAATAACAAAGTTAAACAGCATCTAGCTGCTGGTTCCGATTTTAATAACGAAGAAGACTTAATTAAAGCATTTCTTTCTACCACAGAAGATGAGGTTTAATCAAAAAAATGATAAACCCTCGATCACTCGAGGGTTTTTGTTTGGGTATGACGGAACTTATACTTCAATTGATACTGATTCGAATTTGTCGCAGAGATCCAGTAAGTATTCAGAACGTTGAAGTTTACTAATCCATTTATGTGGAATCGCTTCAAGCCCATAGAGTATACCGGCCATCGAGCCGACGACAGCTCCTACAGTATCCGTATCATCTCCAAGATTGACCGCTTTTAGCACCGCAGCTTCGTAGCTTCCTGTATTTGATAAACACCAAAGAGCCGCTTCAAGCGTATTTAACACATAGCCGCTTGACGATATATCGCCTTCGTCATACCTGGCAATATTATCAGTAAGAATACGCTCGTAAACTTCAAGTGCGGCATCGGAAAACATTGAATAATCGTCCTGCTGAATTCTCGAATAAGCTGTTGCGAAATCATTATTATCCAATAACTCACAAATCAAATTAACATAGATGAAACAACCCAAAATACTAATTTCGTGAGCATGGGTAAGTGAAGAAACCTTACGCACCAACTCGTATCTGTCTCTTCCTACTATGGCGTTTTTGTAGCACACAAAAGCCACCGGTAAGATACGCATCAGCGAACCATTACCATTGCTTCGCTCGTCCTTTCCGCCGCATTCACATGGGCTCATTCCGATACGATAGTTACTAAGTGCTCTGGCACAGGTTCCGCCAATGTCGAAAGTTACGCCGGTGGCTGTAAATTCGTCACATTCTCTCCACTTACAGAAATTATTCATGATATCCTCAAAGTCAAACTTTTTACAATCAATCAATGACTGCAGCAGAGCTATTTCCATCGATGTATCATCAGACCAAGTGCCTGCCGGCATTCTATGCGTACCGTAGCCTTCCATATCGCAAATTGGATGACTCAGTAATTGATTACGACTCATGAATTCTGCAGGTACCCCCAATGCATCACCTATTGCATGCCCGATTACCCCTGAATAAATCTTGCTTTTCATATCCGTATTTTTTAAATGTGCCATAAGTAATCCTCCTTATCTATTTCATACAGCCTAAGCCTATATCTGTATATTATAGCAATTTATGCGTGTTTTGTCAAACGCTTACCTTTTTCAATAGAACGTCACAAAGGAAGAGTCCCCGACTCTCCCCATACTGGATGTACGGAAGTCGAGGACTAGTGCGAATGTTTACTTTCTCGAAATTTTTTCCCACTGGGCTGCCAGATAAGAATCCGTGATGTGTTCGCCGTTGCTGAACGGAACAAACAAACCAGATTCCCGGTAGCCAGCGCGACGCAGTTCATCAAGAATCCAGTAACCCTTAGTTACATACGTGTGGCCGTCGCGATAGACGAAAACAACCTTTCCGTTGTTTGTGCAATAAAGGCCCAATTTGTTGATAACAGTGCAGTCCACACAATGTTCGTTGCAAGCAGGATAATGCGTGTTCTTAAAATAGAGATGCTTTACCGGCACACCGGTACGAGGAATCTTGAAGCAGTGCTCCATTGTTTCCTCGCTCAGCTTACCGATACCGTGATCGTCGCACCACTTGGCCGAATCAGATTCGTAATCACGATAGTACGATTCAGATGCAAGTTCACGCAGACGTTGCCACTTGGCCTTTTCGTATTTTGGATAGTCACCGCTCGAAAACGGAACATAAAAATACTTTTCGACTAAGCCGGAGTTGCTAATGGCAGCCATAGCTTCGCGGGTATACGGCGTAACGAAAACCTCATGATCGATAACAAAGCAGATCGTTGAGTTATTCACGCAATACGCGCCATTGAACTTCGATCCGATATCGGTCATGTTGATGGTCTCTTCTTTGCCGCCATATTGCGGCCAGCATACCAAAATGGCACCAGGGATACGAATGCTGTTTTCCTGTAAGTTTTTCATGTAAAATCCTCCTTGCGTTTATTGCCCGCCGGCATTGAGATTTTCGCCACGGGTTATTCCGCGGTTCAATCTGGCTATCTTCTAAAAAACAGATGGACAAATCGAACCGCAGAAATTGCATGAGGTTTTTACTGAAAATAAACATTCTTAACGTGCTAACTAACCAATATGACTAGCTTACCTTACATTATAGCATAAACACATTAAAAAGTCAATACTTTTATGCTTTCTACCCTTTGCGGTTCCACGAACCTTTGGCCAATTGAATAAAAAACTCACTAGATACGATCAAGTGAGTTTAATAAAACGATTGTGGTGGAGTATAGGAGATTCGAACTCCTCACCTCTTCCATGCCATGGAAGCGCTCTACCAAATGAGCTAATACCCCATACAACTATTATATCATACTTTTTCGTGATATAATAAAAATAACACTAAATAGGAGAAATATGCAAACTATCCTCACCGGAATTCGTACCAATGAAGAGCCTACTCTGGGAAATTTCCTCGGCGCTTATCTTCCAATGATTAACGCCGCGCACGATCACGCTGGCGAATACGAAATTAATATGTTCATTCCCGATTTGCACTCCTTCACTACCCCTATTGATCATTCTAAATTTTATCAACAAACCATTAAAGGCATTAAATATTACATTGCTGCCGGGCTCGATGTCACTAATCCCCATATTCATATTTATCGCAACTCTCACGTTCCAGCCCATACTGAATTATGTTGGATTCTCGACTGTTTCACCTATTTTGGAGAAGCATCTCGCATGACCCAATTCAAAGAAAAATCAACCGAAGTAGGTACCTCTGTGTCCGTCGGGCTATTCAACTACCCTATATTAATGGCGGCTGATATCCTTCTTTATGATACGAAATACGTACCACTCGGCGAAGACCAATTTCAGCACCTCGAGCTATGCCGTGATATCGCAATGCGCATGAATAATAAATTCGATTCCAAACTTTTCACTATTCCTGCCGACGAATCTGCCACAGTTAAGTTCATGAATCTCGACAAAGGCCTGCGTATCCGCTCACTCTCCGATCCTACCAAAAAAATGTCTAAATCCAGTCAAATTGAAAACTCTAAAATCTGCCTCAGTGACGACCCAAAGAAGGCTGCCAAAAAAATTATGTCTGCCACCACCGATTCCTTTGGCAAAATCAAATTTGATATGTTTAGTCAGCCAGGCATTTCTAATCTCCTCCAAATTGAATCACTCCTCTCGGGCGCACCACTTCAGGATGTTATTTCTACTTGGGCGGGCGAAACGCATTACGGCGACCTTAAACAAAAAGTTGCCTCCTCAGTTTCAGCTTTTCTTACTGATTTTCAAGCAAAAGTCGCTCAAATTTCCGATGCAGACGTCGAAAGAGTTTTGGTAGCAGGTGAAAAATACGCCAATGAAGTTGCCAACCAAAAACTTCACGCTATTCAACAAGCAGTAGGACTTCGCGCATGATTATAACTGGTAAAAAATTCAGTAAACCCAAGCTTTCACGCATTATCAATGGCGATGACGAGCTCACAGAAGCACCAGAATCCGTTCCAAAATTCCGCCTCGATCATCTCCTAGTCGAAAAGTACCAAAGCTACAACCGTTCCACTTTGCAACGTTTTATTTCTGCTGGTTTTGTCAAGGTTGATGGGGAAATTGTTACAAAATCCAATGCTAAATTTGAAAAAAATGCCAAAATCGAACTTAACGTTCCAGAAAATATCAAAAACACAGACCTAAAGCCCGAAATTATTTATGAAGATGAGAATGCCATCGTGTTAAATAAGCCCGCGGGGCTTCTTAGCATGGCCAAAGGCGAATATTGTCCCGAAAAAACCCTTGAAGATTACGGTTTGCTTGTCCATCGCCTCGATCGTGATACTTCTGGCGTGGTAATTTTAGCTAAAAACCCCGAAGTCCAAACTTTCTTACGTAAACAATTCCAAGACCGCAAAACCCACAAGACCTATTACGCCATCATTGAAGGTCGTCCTGAACACGACGAAGCCAACATCGATTTACCTATCGCGAGGGACCTAAAGCATCCCACAACATTTCGTGTTGAGGCTGGCGGCAAACCATCCACAACTTATTACAAAATCATTAAAACAAATGGCGTACATTCTTTGGTCGAACTAAAACCTACTACTGGTCGTACTCATCAGCTTCGCGTCCACATGCAATATCTCGGCACCCCTATTATGGGGGATCGCGTATATGGCACGCCCGCCGACCGCCTCTATCTTCATGCCGCCGCACTTGAAATCACCCTACCTGGCGGCATCCGTACGACATTTAAGGCTGATTTGCCCGCCGAGTTTCAAAATGTTCTTTGATAACCTAGATGACGTCGCAAAAATCGCTGAAAAATCTGGTTGCTCAGTTTTTGTTGTCCCTAATCCAAAGCAAATCACCATAAAAAACGCACTTTTCCTTACTCCAACCGAAAAAACAACTATCACCGTTGAACAGGTTCGCGACATTACCGCGTTACTTAATACTAAACAATCTTCTAGTCAGTTTATATTAATCAATCCCGCCGATAAACTTGGTGAAGAAGCTGCCAACGCTCTCCTTAAAAATCTCGAGGAACCAAAAGATAACTACCATTTTGTCCTTGTGACTCACGACCCCTCTAGTTTGCTTCCCACCATTCTATCGCGTTCAGCCCTTTATGTTTATCGCATTCCAGACCCCCTCAACGCACCACTGGCTGCCGACGATAAAGCAAAAGATTTCGCCAAACGTTTTATCGTTGCCACTCCAACCGAACTTATTACTCTTGCCGATGAACTTGCAAAAAAGAAGGATAATGCACGCACATTTACTCTAGAAGTTTTAGGTACAGTCATTGAAATTCTCTACAAATCATATTTTAAGACAAATAACCTAAAATTTATCCAAAAAATACCCAAGTTTCTAAAGGCCTACGAAAATATCGAGAAAAACGGCCACATTAAGCTTCATCTCGTCGCCGATTTGTTATAGAAACAGATTTATGCTAAAATGGTTATATGATTGCAGTCTTTGCTATTATTGTTTTTACCGTTTATCTGATTTTCTTCTTCCCACTCGAGAAAAAAGTTAAAGAAGAAGAGCCTAAATCCGCCAAGTACACCGCTCAAATGAAGAAACTTTGGTCGATTGCGCAAACTTCTATGAAAGAGCGTAAACCCCTACGCGCCGAAAAAGCTCTTCTTACCATTCTTAAATTCGACGAGAAAAACGCCGCCGCCTATAACCGTCTAGGCATCTTGTATGCAAAAAGCCAAAAATACGATGAGGCGGTCGAATGTTTCGAAATTGCCCAGTCACTCGACAATAACCCAGCTTCAATCCACAATGTCGGCCTTATCTATCTTGAAACTGGCGCCTACGAAAAAGCTGCTATGGCCTTCTCTCAGGCTATTGAATTAGAAGGGGATGTTCCGGCTCGTTTTATCGCGCTTGCAAAGGCTGAAGAAAAACTCGGTAATCCTAAAAAGGCTATTGAAGCCCTAGAAAATGCGTATGAGCTCGACTGCAAAATCTCTACCTTGCGCCAAATCCTTGCACTTTATGAAGAAATGGAAGATATGGAAAGAATAGCCTCTACCTCCGCTCGCATCGAGGCACAAATCGCCCGGGATACTGCAGCAAAAGCAGCAAAAAAATCACGCAAAACTCCACTTAAATCCGCTACCAAACCCGCTAAAAAAGCTACCAGCAAAGTCATCAAATCTCACGCTGGTCGCAAAGTCATTTGATTAGTCAAAACCGCAAAATCAGTTGAAATCTCAAACTTTTTTTGCTATAATAAACATATTGCTGGAATCGTCTAGTGGCAATGACAAGAGACTGTAAATCTCTCGGCTTCGGCCTTCGTAGGTTCGAGTCCTACTTCCAGCACCACACGTCCGCCGTCTTAGCTCAGTGGTAGAGCACTTCCATGGTAAGGAAGGGGTCATGAGTTCAAATCTCATAGACGGCTCCATTTTTATTTGTTTACCATTATAATTCCAACCCCTACCAAATCTTGACAAAACACAGATTTTTGATATAATAAAGGTATAATACTATAGTGTCCATCCAATAAAAAATAAGGGGGTGTAAAAATGGACTCTAAGCAGATTAACATTTTTTGGAGTGAAGCAGGTAGACTAATTACTATTGCGGCAAAATACAGTCAAAAAGTTGCCCTAAAAGAAAATCTTTTGGATAAAGCAACCGCATGGAAAGTTCAAAAGCCTTTCTACGAGTATTACGGCGGCAATATGTCGCAACTTAGTAGAAGCATTGAAAACTGCAAAAAGCAATTTGGCTATCAAGTCAACACATTCAACCGTTCTTGCCAGCAATACGGTGTAACCGAAATCACAAAACCAGATGCGCTGTTAAAGCTTCTTCTCGACCCCAAACGCAGGGCTCACTACAAGAAGCACATCAAAAAAGCCAACGAACGCGGCGAAATTTGTTCGCTCCAAGAAATCGGAAAACTTTACAAGGGGTCCTTAAAATAAGGACCCCTTAACTCACTGCACAAAAAATGCTAAAATTAACTTATGCAACAAGTCAAACCACACCAAATTTATCGCCATTTCAAAGGTAATTATTACATAGTAGAAGATTTAGCTCACCACACCGAAACCAATGAAACCATGGTAATCTATCGGGCGCTTTACGGCGATCACAAGCTCTACGCTCGCCCGCTCGACATGTTTGTCTCAGAAGTTGACCACGAAAAATATCCCGACGTTGCACAAAAATATCGTTTCGAGCTCCAAACCAATTTTCAAATTGATGCCACCCTACAAACTAGTTAAATGCCAATGCTCGCCATATTCGCATTTATACACCCCCAATTTTACGCCGTGATCATATCCTGCCACTTCGGCGGCGCATTCTGCCTCCTCGCGGGTAGCATAAACAATTTTCGCAGTATCACCAACCCAGCACCTCTCAGGCTCATACTGTAAACTAGGATTTAAGTGATTGTGACGATTCATAGCAACTATTTTATCACATTTGACAATTAAAATCCCACGTGATAAGATAAATCTATGCCGACTTAGCTCAGCTGGTAGAGCAACGGTTTTGTAAACCGTAGGTCGACGGTTCGATCCCGTCAGTCGGCTCCATTTTTTGTGTTATAATAATTCTTATGGATATATTATTAGTTATTTTAGGGGCAGCAAATATTGCATTGCTCATTTTCTTAATCATCAAAAAACCATCAACCGAAAGCAAAATTGACTTAACACCTCTCGAAGAGCGTTTAATCCGTGTCGAAGGTAGTCTCGAGAAACTTAACCCGGCCATCGACCATAACTTCCGCGAAAATCGTGAAGAAATTGCCAAAAACCTTGACAATATTTCCAAAACCATCGACTTCCGCGTCAAAACCCTCCAGGAGGGCAACGAAAAGAAACTAGAAGCCATGCGTGAAACCGTCGATGAAAAACTTAAAGCTTCCGTTGAAAAACGCTTTAATGAAAGCTTCACGACTATTTCCAAGCAGCTTACTGAAGTTTACCAAGGCCTCGGTGAAATGAAAAACCTTGCTACTGGCGTCGGCGATCTTAAAAAAGTCATGGAAGGTGTCAAAACCCGCGGTATTTACGGCGAAGTCCAGCTCGGCGCCATCATCGAAGATACGCTCAGTAAATCACAGTATGAAGTCAATATTGCCACGAAACCAGGAAGTAGTGATCGTGTAGAATTTGCCGTTAAAATGCCTGGTAAAGAAGAAAATGTTTTTCTACCAATCGACTCCAAATTCCCAGTAGAGAATTATTCTCGCTTAATTGCAGCCTATGATGAAGGCGACAAAATCAAAATCGAGACCTTCCGCAAAGCTCTTGCCACCGATGTTAAAGAACAAGCCAAAAAGATATCTGCCAAATATATCGAAGCACCCCATACTACAGACTTTGGCATCATGTTTGTCCCTACCGAATCACTTTACGCAGAAATCATCCGTATTCCAGGCCTTTCCGATGAAATTCGTCAAAAATTCAGTATCACCATTGCTTCACCATCTACTCTCCCCGTTATGCTCTCGGGTCTTCTCATGGGCTTTCGCACTGTCGCCATCGAAAAACGCTCAGCCGAAGTCTGGCAAATTCTCGGCGCTATTAAAACACAATTCGGTAAATTCAGCGAACTACTCGAGGGTGTCCAAAAGAAGCTTACTGAATCTGCTAATAAAATTGAAACCGCCAAAACTACTTCTCGTCAAATTGAACGCAAGCTAAAAGATGTCGAAGAACTCCCCGAGCAAGATTCCGTCAAACTCATCGGTGAAATCTAAGAATCAACTAAAATATTTTAATTTTATCAAACGGGAAAAGTCTTAAAACAACCGGTCCAACTACACGACAATAAGGAATTGTCCCGAGTCCGTTTCTTGAGTCCCACGAATTTGAACCTTCGCGATTATCGCCAGAAACAAATAATTCACCGTCCGGTACGGTCATGTCAACCTCACCAGAAATATCTTTCTTAGGCCCCTCGCCCTCTTCGGTGCGCCATTCGTCATCATAAATAAAACCATCTGGATGCTCCTCGTTATAAACTGTCATTACGCCATCTTTTACTACTACACGCTCGCCCGGAAAAGCAATGACTCGTTTTATAATATATTGGTCAGACACATTACTTGGTGCATCGCAGGTCATCGGATGCAAAACACCCTGAGCCTCATATTCTGCAACTTTCTCTTTGTCTTCGTTTGCAAATACAATAATCTGCCCACGTTCAGGCACATACTCTTGACCATTCAAATGCGCCCAGGTTACCGCCGCACGATTTACAATCATTCGGTCCTCATCGTGCAAAGTATTTTCCATACTATGCCCAACTACATTATAGGAACGATAAACGTATGCGTTCAAAAACATCGTCCCAAGAATAATCGCGCCAATAAATCCGGCCAAACTTAAAATATCTTTAATTAACGGATGTTTTTGAAAAAAAGTTGGTTTCATTTAACCATTATAGCACACAAGCTCATGATAATTTGATATAATATGCCTATGGCTGATTATATTCTCGCACGCAAATCACGCAACATTGCAAGCTCAATGGTGCATATATTCCTTAATTTATTGCTCGGTGTTGGCTCAGTGCTAATCACTATTTTAAGCGGAAGTCCACTTTTTGGCGTTATTCTCGTACTCGTTTCTAAATGGCGTATCTTTGCTGTTCGTCCACGCTTCATTTTTATCAATCTCAAGTCTAACTTAGTTGATCTTATTGTAGGCTTAAGTGTTGTTCTCCTCACATATTATTCTGGTACGTCTGTCCTTCCCGTTGACTTTCTTCTTGCCGCATTTTATTGTGCCTGGCTACTTTTTATCAAACCACTTACTACCGAAAGTGCAAATCTTGCACAATCGTTGATTGCAGTTTTTCTCGGCATGTCAGCGGCTACAATAATGGCTGCAAGCACTGATGCAATCGTTATGGTTCTTATCGCCTTTCTTGTTGGCTATGCCGCTTCTCGTCACATTCTCGCACAAAGTGAAGACAGAGACTTTACCTTAACCACATTGGTATGCGGGCTCATCTTCTCCGAAATCGCCTGGCTCTGCCACTCCTGGACCATCATCTACACCTTTGGCAACTCCGGCATCCGCATTCCTCAACTTGCAATCATTCTTACCATCTTTGCTTTCGTTTATAACTATGCTCGCAACGCAATTATCCGCCATCAAGACGATTTTCGTTTCAAAGATATCTTAATGCCAGTAATTTTTGGCATCGTCCTCATTAGCATTATTGTCCTCTGGTTTAGCAATCCAATATTTAATATTTAAAAAGCAGAAAAATGGAAGAAAAAACAAACCAAACAGTTGAAGCACCTAAAATCTCGTCGAACACCACAAAAAAATCCAACAACTCTAGCCAAGCCCTGTCTATTGCTGCGCTTATTATTGCTGGTATCGGGCTCGTCATATCAGGTCTTAGCTACGACAAGACAAGCACACCGATTACATTTTTAAATAGTGGCAACGACGGCAACTCTGCAAACTTTACCGAAGGCTCTATTGCTGATGTCGCTAACAGCGTCAGCGAAAGCGTTGTCTCCATCGTTACTGAAATTAAAGGCGTAAGCTTTTTTGGGCAAGATTATAGCTCGTCAGCCGCTGGTACGGGCATTATCGTTTCATCGGACGGCTACATTCTTACCAACAAACACGTTGTCGAAGGTTCATCTTCGATTTCCGTAGTGCTCGCTGATGGCACTGTTTATGAAAATGTCAAACTTATCACGTACGACCCACTAAATGATGTCGCTTTCCTAAAAATCGCCGATGTTTCCGATCTAAAAGCGGCCACCCTCGGTGACTCCAAGACTATTAGTGTCGGTCAGCAAGTCATCGCTATCGGTAATGCTCTTGGTGAATATCAAAATACGGTTACTTCGGGTATCATTTCTGGCACAGGGCGTTCGCTTACTGCCGCAGATAATTCCGGACAAAACGCCGAAACACTAAGCGATATGATTCAGACTGATGCAGCCATCAATTCTGGTAACTCTGGTGGTCCACTCGTCAATGCTGCTGGTGAAGTCATTGGCATTAATACCGCAACCAGCTCATCCGCTGATAATATTGGTTTTGCCATACCTATTTCCAGCATCAAGGGAATGCTTAGTTCTATTCTAGAAACTGGCGAAGCAAAACGTGCCTACATTGGTGTTTATAGCGTTGAAATCACTCCAGCCGTCGCCAAAGCCTACAATCTTCCCGTCACTACCGGCGCATATATCTATAGCTCGTCTAGCTACTCCGCTGTAGTGTCTGGCGGACCTG
This sequence comes from Candidatus Nanosyncoccus sp., assembly GCA_045641305.1. GTDB lineage: Bacteria > Patescibacteriota > Saccharimonadia > Saccharimonadales > Saccharimonadaceae > Nanosyncoccus. The sequence goes on along the minus strand of JAZUGS010000002.1, from coordinate 22,184 downwards.
CTGATAAGGCCGGGCTAAAAGATAAAGACATCGTAACAGCTATCAATGGCGTCAAAGTCGGTGCTTCTGGCTCCATTTCAAGTCTTATTGGCGAGTATAAACCTGGTGATACCGTTCAGCTCACTGTGGTGCGCGGAGGCAACGAAACCGCCATTAATGTTACACTCGGCTCATATACTGAAAAGTAAAATAAAACCTCTAGTTTCAATATGCTCTAAATGGTAAGTTAGGGCATATTTTTTGACAGCTTCGTGCTGGCATGGATCTGCCTCTAATACTAAATATTTTTCGGAAAAACCTTGCGCGCTTCGTTTTGCGACCTGCCGAATTAGTTTTTTGATTAACCCTAAACCGCCATCCTCTGCATAGAGTGCTATCCCTGGCTCCGCTTCAAGCCTTTTTTGATCAAGCCACTCCCATCCCTTATCTACGTAGGGTAGATTAGCTACAATTACATCGTACTCCGAGTGGACCTCATTCATTAAATCTGACTGGAAGAAATTTACTTGAGCTCCTATTTTTTGGGCATTTTGCTGCGCTATCACTAAAGCTTTTTCGGAGATATCGCACGCGCTAACGTCGGCTTCGGGTAGTTCGGCTTTAAGAGTAACAGCAACACATCCCGACCCAGTACCAATATCCAATATTCGCATTTTTTTTGACAAGCGAGCAGGCGCTGGCTTTACTCCTGGAAGATAGGCTACACCTGCTAAATTTAATACGGCATCCACTACCATCTCCGTCTCGGGACGTGGAATCAAAACATCTGGCGAGACAATAAAATCTCGCCCATAAAAATCTTGTACCCCTTTTTTATAGGCTTCCGGCCAGCTCCCGTTCATTTTTGATTAACTCCACAATAATATCATCAATGTCGCCATCCATTACGGCGCCAATATTAGAGCGCGAATAATGAATCCGGTGGTCGGTCACACGATCTTGTGGGAAATTATAGGTTCGAATTTTCTCCGAACGATCGCCAGTTCCGATTAGAGACTTGCGCGCCTCAGACGCATTTTTCATTTCCTCTTCCTTTTTGCGTTCAAGAAGTCTCGAGCGCAAAATATTCATTGCCTTTACGCGGTTTTGCTGCTGCGAACGTTCATCTTGCATCGCTACTACAAGTCCGGTTGGCAAATGCGTAATACGAACTGCTGAATCTGTAGTGTTCACACCTTGGCCACCATGTCCACCAGAACGATAAATATCAATCCTCAAATCCTCCGGCTTTATTTCAAGATCGGTCTCTGAAGCTTCTGGCAATACTGCCACCGTCGCGGTTGAAGTATGAATTCTGCCCTGACTTTCCGTCACCGGTACACGCTGCACTCTATGTACACCGCCCTCAAACTTTAATTTGCCGTAAGCCTGATCACCTGAAATTTTGAAAATTACTTCTTTCATACCGCCAGCTTCATTCTCATTTTGAGACATCAATTCTAGTTTTAGCTGATGGTTGTCGGCATATCGCGAATACATTCTATAAAGTTCGCCCGCAAATAATGATGCTTCATCGCCACCTGCACCAGCGCGAATTTCCAGAATTGCAGGCTTATCATCCGCCGGATCGCGCGGCAACAGCATTTCCTCTAATTTTGCTTCCGCGTCAGCAATCTCGATTTTCAAACGATCCACGTCTTCACGTGCAATCTCGCCAAGCTCCGCATCACCAAGCAAGGCCTCTGCTTCCGCTAAACCATTTTTAAATTGTTCAATTTTTGCCGCAGTCGCCAAAATTTCGTTTAATTCCGCAGACCTTCGCGATTTTGTGGCAAAATCGTTATCCTGGAATGCATCTGGTCGCGCCAAAAATTGTTCAATCTCAGCTAATTCATCTTTATATTTTTGAATATCTATTTCCATATCATCCTTTTATTTTTTTAACAAATTTAACTCCAGAATTATCCGTATTTCGGTAAAGTTCTACTATACTATACCAAGCCATCTCATCAGAATTCACCGGCTCCAAATTCTTGAAAATTTCGTCCATTTCGAATTCCGGTATTGTTCGTGTGCGAGTCTGATTATTTTTTCGACAAAGCATCTCCGGAGCTTCAACCACTATCAAGCAAATCTCAAAACCAGGGAAGCGTTGAATAAACCATTCTCGGTCTTTTCTAGCCGGCGCATTTGTATCGACTAAAATATCTATACCGTCCGCCTCGGCCACCTTAATCGCCGCTTCAAAGCTTCGCCAAACTTCTTCTTCATGATTATGCACAGTTTCATCACCAAAAAAAGCTAAATAAAAGTTTTCAATGTCAAGATATCTCAAACTACGCTCCTGCACTAGTTGAGAAGCTAATGTAGTTTTTCCCGCACCACTTGGGCCAGTCATCAAAAACATTTTTGCCATACCCTAATTATATCATAGTGTGCTATAATGGTTCCACGGATCCTTAGCTCAGTTGGCTAGAGCGTACGATTCACATTCGTAAGGTCACAGGTTCAAGCCCTGTAGGATCCACCACTACTTCAGTTTGTTTATCTTAAATATTGTAAAAAATACATTTTAACCATAAAGTTCTTGACACGCTATATTTAGCGCCATATAATAACTATAAGGCACTACATATAGCGTCATACAATAATAAAAACACCCATTTGAAATACATTTTAAGGAGGTATATTTCATATGTTCAAAAAAATCGTCAAGCGTGACGGTAAAATCGTCAACTTTAATCCCGACAAAATAGCCGAAGCTATTGCTAAAGCCGGTATCTCCACTGAAGAGTTTAAGGCTGACCGCGCCAAGGCACTCGCAGAAAAAGCCGTCAAGCGCGCCGAAGACACCATCAAGACTCGTACTCCAAGCGTCGAACAAATTCAAGACATTGTCGAGCAAGTTCTTATGGAATCCGCCTTCAAAAAAACGGCCAAAGCTTACATAACTTATCGACAAGAACGTTCTCAAGTCCGTGACGCCAAATCTGACCTTATGATGGTTTATCGTACCATTTCTCATGCCGACGCATCCGAAGATTCCGATGTTAAGCGTGGCAATGCCAACGTTGACGGCAACTCCGCCATGGGCAAAATGCTCCAATTTGGCGCTGAAGGCTCCAAAGTTTTTGCTCACTCCTTACTTCTTCGCCCAGACATTTCGGCTGCGCATCGCGGTGGCGACATCCATATCCATGATTTAGACTTTTATGCAACTGGCACCCTCACTTGTTGTCAGTCTGATCCATTTATTCTTTTTGAAAACGGCGGTTTTAACACTGGACATGGTCATCTTCGCACTCCTAATTCGATTGGTTCTTATGGTGCACTTGCCGCCATCCTCCTTCAAGCTAACCAAAACGAACAACATGGCGGTCAGTCTATTCCTAATTTCGACTACGCTATGGCTCCAGGCGTCAACAAATCTTTCAGAAAAGCTCTGAAGCGTAATCTTGAAAAATACAATAAATTCGCCGAAAAAACACTCAAGCTTGATGTTCCAGAAGATGTCAATTTTGGCGATGATGAATTACTCGAAAAGAAAAAATTCCCGAAATCTGTTATTGAAGCTTCTACTGAAGACGTCGAGAAAGAAACCATGCAAGCCATGGAAGGTTTCGTCCATAATCTCAACACTATGCATTCCCGTGCAGGCGCGCAAGTTCCATTTACTTCTATCAACTTCGGTACGGATACTACCCCAGCCGGTCGTCTCGTCTCTAAATCATTACTCGAAGCAACAATGAATGGTCTTGGCCGTGGCGAAACACCAATTTTCCCGATTAGCATTTTCAAAGTCAAGGAAGGGGTTAACTATAATCCAGGTGATCCAAACTACGATCTCTTTAAGCGCAGTATGGAAGTTTCCGCCAAACGTCTCTTCCCAAATTTCACCTTTATTGACGCTCCATTCAACTTGCAATACTATAAACCAGGTGATTACCGTACCGAGATTGCTACCATGGGTTGCCGCACACGCGTCTTCTCCTCTGTTTTCCCAGAGTCCGATGGCATCGTCACCGGTCGAGGAAACCTCAGCTTCACCACGCTCAACCTTGTCCGCATTGGCATCAAGCATGGTATTGCTACCAAAGAGCGTAAAGAAGCCAATTGGGAAGGTTTCTACAAAGAACTTGACGAAAAGCTCGACCTTATAAAAGATCAACTTCTTGAACGTTTCGATTTCCAGGCCAGTCAACACGTTCGCAACTTCCCATTCCTCATGGGTCAAGGCAACTGGTTTGGCTCTGAAAAACTTGGTCCCGATGACACTCTTCGTGATGTTATTAAACACGGCACACTTTCAATCGGCTTTATCGGCCTCGCCGAAACACTTGTTGCTATGGTCGGCAAACACCACGGCGAAGACGAAGATGCCCGTGAGCTCGGCCTCGACATCGTCACTCACATGCGAGAAAAATGTGATGAATATTGCAAGAAATATCGTCTTAACTTTTCGCTTCTTGCAACTCCAGCCGAAGGCTTGTCTGGTCGCTTTACCAAAATCGACCGTAAAGAATTTGGTAAGCTAAAGGGTGTCACCGACCGCGACTATTATACCAATTCCTTCCATGTGCCAGTTTATTATCCAATTTCCGCTTTCGAAAAAATCGAAATCGAAGCTCCATATCATGCACTCTGTAACGCTGGCCACATCACATATATCGAGCTAGATGGCGATCCATCTCAAAATATCGACGCCTTTGAAGCTGTCATTCGCAAAATGCACGATTGTGGCATTGGCTACGGTTCCGTCAATCACCCAGTCGATCGTGATCCAGTCTGTGGTTTCTCTGGTATTATCGCTGGTGACGAATGTCCGTCCTGTCATCGTCACGAAGGCAGCCAACCATATGAGCGTTTACGCCGTATTACTGGCTATCTCGTAGGCACACTAGACCGTTGGAACGACGGCAAACGCGCCGAAGAGCACGATCGTGTCAAGCATAACGTTTCCGGTGTCTATTCTTGCGAAGAAAAATCCGCTCGCGAAGCTGCCAAAACTGCTTCCAAATCTATGAAGGGTAAAAAATAATGCAAATTCGTCTATCGGGTCCATTAGAACACGATAGTATTGTCAATGGGGACGGCCTTCGTGCCGTCCTCTGGACACAAGGGTGTCCAAACCATTGCAAAGGCTGTCAAAATCCCGAAACTTGGGATTTTAATGGTGGTTTTCTGGTGGATATTGAAGAAGTTAAAAATCGTCTCAAAGAATTCAAGGGCCAGGCTGGACTTACGTTTTGCGGCGGTGAACCGTTTGTTCAACCCGAAGCCTGCAAGGAAATTGCCGATTGGTGCCGAAACGAGCTTGGCTGGAATGTGTGGAGCTTTTCGGGATTCGTCTATGAAAATATCATCAAAGATCCTGCTAAATTCGAGTTCCTAAAGTCGCTTGACGCCCTAATTGACGGCCCATTTATTCTCGAAGAACGTGATATTTCTATGAAATTTCGCGGCAGTCGCAACCAACGCCTCTTGCATCTAGAGCATGGAACTGGTAAAATCATCTCTATAGAATAGGGAAATTATGATTTACCTCGACTACGCCGCCACCACCCCAATGCTTCCGTCCGTCAAAAAGGCGATGTTTGAAGCCATCGATAAATTTTATGCCAACGCTTCGGCTCTTCATACACCGGGACATCTTGCTTCGAATGAAATTGAGAAAGCACGCACAAAAGTTGCAAAAATAATTAATGCTAATCCCAGTGAAATTATTTTTACTTCCAGTGCTACAGAATCTAATAATACCGTCATTCACACCTTCGCCGGCCAACCCGTCTACGTCTCCCCATATGAACATCATAGTTTATTAGATGCAGTAGAATCGAGTACTCCAACCCTCGAAAAATGCGTTTTAGCCTCCCACATGCTCGCTAGCAACGAGTTGGGCGACATCTTTGATCTCCCGCATGGCGATTTTTATCTTCATTCCGATCTTACGCAATGTATTGGCAAAATACCAATTGATGTTAAAGCGCTCAATCTTGATTACGCCACTTTTTCCGCCCACAAAATTGGTGGCCCAATCGGTATTGCTACTCTTTATGTCAAAAATGGTTCACCGTTTAAGCCACTTATTATTGGCGGAAGTCAAGAAAATCACCGTCGTGGTGGCACCTATAACACTCCAGCTATAATTGGCTTCGGTGCAGCTTGTGAATATTGTTTAAAACATCAAACTTGGCAAAAATACGAATCAAAAATCCGACCGCTCCGTGACTACTTCGCAAAACAATTATTAAATAATATACCCGGTACAGTTATTAATACTGATATAAATAATAGTCTTCCAAATATTTTAAATGCTTCGTTTAAAGGCGCCGAAGGCGAATCTGTTCAACTTATGCTCGACAACAAAGGAATTATTGTCTCCACCGGCTCAGCCTGTGCTTCTGGCGAGCCATCCCATGTCATCATCGCAAAAACTGGCGATCCTAAACTCGCCAGTAGTAGTATCCGCTTTTCATTAGGCCTTAACACTACCAAGGAAGAGCTAGACTATACGGTTACCGTTTTATCTGATATAATCAAAAAATTACAAGGCTTTACAGTTAATGAGTAATAATTTCAAAGATAATTCTTGTCAAAATTGGGTCTATTCCGACATCGTCAAGGAACACTTTTTAAATCCCAAAAATTTTCTAATGGGCGACGAATCCAAATTCCATGCCGACGCAATTGGTCTTGTTGGTAATCCAATCTGCGGCGACCAAATGAAAATGTTCCTCGTAATCGATAAAAAGTCCGATAAAATTACCGACATCAGATGGAAAACTTATGGCTGCGCCTCCGCCATCGCCTCCACCTCAGCTTTATCGGAACTAGCCAAAGGCAAAACCCTCGACGAGGCTCTCTCTATCACTGCTGAAGACATCGAAAAATATCTTGGTGGCCTGCCTAAGCACAAATTTCATTGTAGTGTCCTCGGTCACGATGCACTAAGAGATGCTATTGAAAAATACCGCAAAATGCTATAATAGTCTTTATGAATATTACAATTTTAGGTGCAGGTGCATTTGGTACGGCGCTCGGCCGCATATTAGAAATTAAAGGCCATCACGTCACTTATTACTCGCTCGGCCTTCCTATTACATTAGAACAAGCTTTGCGGGATGCCGATTATATGTTGCTGTCTATTCCATCCAAAGCGCTAAATAACCTTGTACCAAAACTACCTACAAATATCCCGCTAATTGTAGCGACCAAAGGTATTTTAGACCTCTCTATTTTTCAAAATTTTACGACAGTCTTAGCGCTTTCCGGGCCCGGATTTGCAGCAGACATCAACAATAACAAACCTACACATCTCACGGCTAGCGATCCTCGTGTGGTTGAACTATTTGCTACCGATTGGCTTACGTTTGATCAAACCACCGATATTACTGGAATCTTTCTTTGTGGTGCCCTCAAAAATATCTACGCCATTTATGCCGGTCTGCAAGATCTCAAAGCCGGCACCACTAACCATGAAAATTATCTCCAAGCTGCTGCCGCCGAAATGAAAGCCATCCTCGCAACAAATCACGCTGACCCAGCCACGGTCGACCTTTCTTGTGGCATCGGTGATTTGCGCATTACCTGCAACTACCCTTCACGTAATTTTGAGTTTGGCCAAAAATTACGAGAAAATCGAGACTATAAACCAGAAAAAACTGTTGAAGGCGTCACTGCTCTTCAGAATATCAAACGTGACATGATTACCGTTCCAGAATCAGCTGTCATCATGCAAAAACTAATCAAGGAAAGTGACAAATGGGCTTAAACACCAAACAAAAAGAAGCAGTTGAATATCTAGGCGGACCTTTGCTGGTCCTTGCAGGTCCTGGCACCGGCAAGACGCAGCTTCTTTCTGAGAAAGTAGCCTACATTTTGCAAAATACTGATACTAGCCCCGAAAATATCCTCTGCCTTACCTTTACTGAATCTGGCGCCAGCAATATGCGCGAACGTCTCAAATCCATCATTAAACGCGACGCACTCAAAGTCAATATTGGCACTTATCATGCTTTTGGCACCGAAATCCTCTCGACCTACCGCAATTATTCCGAAACTTACGCCCGACATCTCGACAACGCAATTGACGAAGTGACCCAATTTAAAATTATCAAAGATATTCAAAGTCATCTCCCAGTTGCTGATATTTTACATGGCGACAATATCAAAGATATCGTTAGTACTATTTCGTCTGCCAAATCCGCCAACCTTACTGCCACCGACCTCGCTCAAATTGCCGAACAGAACATTGCCGATTCCCAAGTATTAAGCGAAACTATTTCGCCATTACTTAAAAATATCGTTCCTCGCAATTTTGACGAATCCTATGCTAACGCCTACGCGCCAATTTACGAAATATTAAAAAGTTACAATCAGATTCCACCAATTCTTGGCACCATCGATCGCAATATTCGCCCGCTCGCTACTAGTCTTGCCGATGCAATTGCCGAAGCCGCTGAAACCCACAAAATCAAACCACTCTCCAATTGGAAGGATTCTTTCTTCGAGAAAGACGACCACGGAAATTATCGTCTCAAAGATCGCATTGCCAACAAAAAACTAAAAAGCCTTGCCGGAGTTATGGTCAAGTATAATGAATATCTCAGCGCCAACAATCTTTTTGACTTTGACGATATGATTATGGAGGCTCTTCACGCGCTCAAAACCGACAAAGGTTTTCGGCTTACCCTATCAGAGCGTTATCAATTCATTCTTCTTGACGAATTCCAAGACACCAATCCGTCTCAATTTGAAATTATCAAGCAACTTACCGACTACGATAAGCCGATGATTATGGCGGTCGGCGACGACGATCAAGCTATTTATGAATTCCAGGGAGCTTCCGCCACCAACCTCACCATCTTTCGTGATTATTATTCTGCACACGTCGTCACCCTCACAGAGAATTATCGCAGCACCCAGGAAATCCTTGATTTTTCTCGTCAGATTATTTCGCAAGCCAATGACCGTTTTAACAATGGTGCTGACAAAATTCTCACTGCTCATCAACCCGCATCGCCACACTCCGAAATCGCGCGTCACGAATTCATCTCATCGGATCTTGAATATACTTTTGTTGCTGATGAAATCTCTGCACTCATCAATAGTGGCGTCAAACAAGCCGACATTGCCGTTATTGCGCCAAAACATAAATATATTATCCCACTTTTGCCATTTTTAAAATCTCGCCCCGAAATCAATATCGCCTACGAAAAACGCGACAACCTACTAGAAGACGAAAAAATTCGCCAAATTATCAATATTGCTAAATTTGTCGTTGGCGTTGCTACAGAAAATCCAACCGATGTTAATATTCTCGAGGTCATGTCATACCCATTTTGGCAATTTAGTAGTTTCTATGATGTTATTAAAATTTCCGATAATGCTCGTCGCGACAAAAAGTCCGTCCTCGATTATTTGATGCACTCCGAAAGCCCAGAAATTCGCCAAGTTGCCAACTTTTTTGCCGATCTTGCTGCGGCATCCTTCAACTATCCGCTTGAAGCCATGTTTAATTACATTATCGGCGTTACACCATTAAATAATTACACATCTCCATTTCTAAATTACTACTCCGCCGAAGACAATTATCAGACCTTCGAACTTTATGAAAATCTCAACACCCTGCGCAGTAAACTCTCCAACCATTTTACGGATAGAATGCCGAAGCTTAAAGATTTTGTTGCGATGGTTAACGATTATGAATCTGCCGACTATCCAATTCAAAGTTCTAGCCCCTATCGCGAAGCAGATGACGCCGTTCAATTGCTTTCCGCACATAAAGCTAAAGGTCTAGAATTTGAATATGTTTTTATTATCGCCGCCGACAACAAAGCTTGGGGAAAAGGGAAGGGTAACAACAATATGTTGGCCTTGCCAAAAAATCTCCTACAAATTCGCCATACGGGCACTACAGATAGTGAGCGCTTGCGCCTATTATATGTTGCGACTACGCGCGCAAAACGCCATCTCATTATCACAAATTCCATTCGTTCTTTTGATGGAAATAGCCCCGAACGTCTAGCTTATCTTACTGAATATATTAACGAGGAAAAACAATTAATTTCGCCATTTCTGCCCACTCAGTACATTGAATGTCACTACGAAGAACTGGAGCTAGACAAGAAAACTTCCGGTCTAAAAAACTGGCTAACCCCCTTTATTATTCCAGACCCCAACATGCGCGCTATTTATACTGAACGCCTCGCAAACTACCGTCTCTCAGCTTCTGCACTCACCTCTTTTATAGATGTTATATATGCTGGACCTGGCACGTTCTTCAAAAACTACGTCTTAAGGGTTCCTAGTGACACTATAGCCGAACCGCTTGTTTTTGGTGATCTTATTCACAAAACTTTTGAACATATCACCCTAACCAAAGCCTCAGATGATGAAGCCATTAACTTCTTTCTAAAAGAACTCGAAAAAACCAATACTACACCTGAAATCGCTGCAAAAATGCGCGAAAAAGGTGTGTATTCACTCAAAATTTCCTTAGATACTTTCGGAGAAATCCTACGCGCCGAAAACTCACTAGCCGAAGTCAATCTTTTTAGTGAACATCCTATGCTTGACGGCATACCACTTACGGGTATTCTCGACCACATCAACATAGATGAAAAAAATAAGACCATCGAGCTCTACGATTTTAAGACAAGTGCCTATCACAAAGAAAACTGGAGTTCAGAACCAACTCTTTATAAATATGCCCTACAGCTAGGATTCTATAAATTACTTCTAAATAATTCCTCAAAATATGCAAAATACACCGTTACTCGCGGACATATCCTTTTCGTTTCACCAGATAAAGAAGATGAAGTCCATGACAAAGTTTATGAATTTAATGACCAAGACGAAGACGTCCTAAAAGCGCTCGTTCATGCCGTATATACATCCATCAAAACTCTTGACTTCCTCGACAATCCCGAGTTATTACAAGAACCAGATTCTACTCGCGGTATCAAAGATATTAAAAAAATCATAGAGCTACTGCTTGCTAAATATCCCAAAATATAATATAATCACCTCACTTGTTCTTTAAAAGGGGGTGAGATGATTGACTTGGAGTTGCTCAAAATGCGGTAAGCCGTTTTTAACTGAAGCCGAACGCGATCGTCACGAAGGATTCTGTGGACGCGGCTATACGCCCGCAAAATGCATTTACTGTAATGGCCGCGGAAAAGACGTCTATGGCGTTAAGTGTCCTTATTGCAACGGCAGTGGATACAAATCCAACTAATAACTACCATTTCAGTCACCACGGCAAGCAAGATAAAATTGCTTGCCATTTTTTTCATTCTGTGATAAAATATCTCTAATTATGGCAAAGAAGAATAATACCAAACGCAAACTCGTTGGCCTCGTGTCAGAGGAATCTGGCGTCCGTGCTTATTACACCAAGAAAAACACGATGAATACTCCCGACAAGCTTTCCTTGAAGAAGTATGATCCAGTCCTCAGAAAACACGTCGTCTTTACTGAGACCAAGAAAAACCTTGGCCGCAACGAAGTCAAAGAGAAAAAGCGCTAAAAAATAATCCCGCAAGGGATTATTTTTATGATATAATAGAGAGGTAATAGGGGCGTAGTACAATGGTTAGTATAGCGGTCTCCAAAACCGTTGATGTGAGTTCGATCCTTGCCGCCCCTGCCAAGCTAAAAAAAGGATATTATGGAAGGTAAAAAGTCTCAACCGCGCGTCTTGCTTGTCTTTGGCGCACCATGTAGTGGGAAAACAACATTCTGTGAAAAATTCGCTAGCCGTTTTGGCCTTACATTCTTTGACTTAGACTCTTTACGTTCCGATAATAGCTTATCTCGCAAAACATTACTTATTATTCTAGAACAAATTGCCAAAACTGGCCAAACTATTCTCCTAGAAGGGGAACTAAAAACCGAAAAAGAGCGCGAAGAAATTCGTCGTCTTTTTCGTAACGCTGGGTACATCACTTCAACCATCTGGATTCAAACCGACCTCGCTACCATTCGCGCACGCCTCAAATCTCGCCACAAAACCGTTAAAGCGGCTAAGGAAGTATACGATACGGTTGTCCCTAATCTCGAGGCGCCCTCTAACGCCGAACGCCCTATTATTCTCTCCGGCAAACATACTTTCGAAACCCAAGTTAAACATGTTCTTGCTGGCTTAGCATAATGATTATCAAAGATAAAGAATTTGGCGAAGTTATCGTCAGAAAAAGTGCTTTTTCTCGCAATATTAAATTTTCAATTTCTACTTCAGGCCGCCTACAAATGTCCGTACCCGAACATACTAGCGAATTTCTCGCAAAACGTTTCTTAAGCGTTAATCGTAACAATATCCGTGAGAAATTACCACTAAAAGACCCCGAAACACAACGTGCTCGCGACTACCAAAAGAAGATTCTTGCAAAAAAAGCTCGCGAATATTTGCCTTATCGGTTAGAATACTTTGCCAAACTTTATGGCTATAAATATGAAAAATGTCGCCTTTCTCACGCCAACACGCGTTGGGGTAGTTGCTCGTCAAATCGCACCATTTCGCTTAATATTGGTCTCATGAACGTTCCCGAACCGCTACGCGACTATGTTATTCTCCACGAACTCGCTCATCTCAACCACATGGATCACTCCAAAGCCTTTTGGACTGAAGTTGCCTCACATGACAAAAACTATAAAATGCACGAAAAAAAGCTCAAAACCTTCGATCCAGGCATCTAGCGTCATTCTCAAAAATCAATCGTTACGGTAGTGCCAAACCCCAATTTTGATTTCACCCTAATATGCCCGACGCTTAAAATTTCGCACATCTGTTTCGACAATACCGTTTCGCTATCGGATAACACAATTTTGCCACGTTCCACAAAAATTTTTATCGTACTTTTTGGCTTTCTTCCTACAACAGTTTTTAAACTCTTTTCTAAGTCTTTTTTTATCCGTTCTGTATCTTCGACCTCAATCGTCGGGTCAGGAAAATCCAAATCTAGTGTTATGCCAACTTTTTCCGCTATTGGCAAAAATTTTAAATAAATTTCATTAATCGCAATTGATAATCGACTCATCTTACTAAAATTATAGCACACATTTAAACTACTTATGGTATAATAGATGAAAAGGAGAGTGTGTGTTAATTAAAAAATCGCCGAATTACCGTGCAATTTTTCTTAGCATTTATATTGCATTTTTTGCAGCATATCTTTTTATAGGTCTTCAGCCAGCCGGTGCCGAAAGTTATGAAATTTCAGCTTTATTAGAAATTCCAACGATCAATTTGACTTCCGGCGTCACAACGCTACGCCAAGATGGTAGAAACCTCACTACGCCCGACCAGCTCGTTGGCAGCTTTACACGCTCTAAACATCGCACGTTACTTATCGGACATTCAACTACCATTTTTCAAAATCTTTGGCAGCTCCAAAATGGCGACAAAATTATTTACGATGATACGCTTTATGTAGTTGAAAACATTGAAACCATCGAAAAATCCTCTGTCGATATGGAAGAATTATTGCGTAGCTCATCTAGTAATGATAGTTTAGTTTTAATGACTTGCGCTGGCGATTTATTAGGCAACGGAGACGCAACTCACCGCCTAATCATCACCGCTTCTAGTATGTAGAGAAAAACTCCGACCAATACGTCTTATATTTAGAATCTAAATCAAACACAAAACCTACCGCCATCTTCGTAAAATTTGGATTTAAGATATTCTCGCGATGACTATCCGACCCCATCCATAGCATTACGGTGGTCACCGGCGACACAGCGCCATTACCAATAGCCAAATTTTCTCCACTGATTCCGCCGTTATTTGGCGCCGGACAGGCTGTCGCCCAACTTGTACCATCTGGACGAGTATGACTATACACCGAGACTATTTCATTAGCACGTGTCGTTGCTGCATTTTCGCATGTTGAACCCCAACCAAGTTGCCCCAAATCATTGTTGGCTCGAATATTATTTACGAGGCTGAGCACTTCACGCTTCCATTGCTCAACTGGCGGCTGTATTACTGTTACAGAAATAGAATCTTTGCGCTTTCCATCATAAGTACCAGCCGTAATCCTAGTTGTGCCGATGCCAGAAATTACAGGATACCGACACGAAGCATTATCGTAACCAAGCCATGTCCTTGCCGAATCATAAAATCCTGCAATTACGCTATCGTCTGACGTCTGCCAATACATATCACCAAGACCTTCCAAGCCACCACCTACGCATATGTCAATATCAGCCGAAGCGTAAATTGTCATCGAGTCCTCACTCCAAATTTCACCATCAGGCACCGATGTATTGCTAAACTCGTAACTCTCCTGCGCAGTATACGTGTATCCGCCCAAATCCGCTATTACATCACTGCTTATGCCATCGGATACCGACTCAAGAAGAGCCATTTCCCCCATCTCATCTTCCAAAATATCCGATCGTTCACCCACTGCACGGAACTCAATGCCACCATTGAGCCAAATTGCGCTAGCAATCAAAATACCCGCTATCAATACTGCAACCGCATTCACCGATAGCAAAATCGAAATCCTCGACTGTCGTAGCATCCCCGATGCCATCAAGACCTCTTATAAATCTTAGAGTCGATAATCACTGCCACCAAATTAATTACAGTCTCCACTTGTACCAAGTCTCTACGATTAAAATCCGATTTCTTGCCAACGGGTTTGCCTACCAATACTTGACCAAAAGTCTTTCCATTAGCGTCACGAAGTGCGGCCACTGCCGACAAATCCATCTTCTGCCACAACTCAGTTTTTTCATCAAACACTTGCCATACGCCATTTTCCGGCTTCCCTAAACCATTTACCATTTTAATCCCATTATCACTAATATCGCGTTTCGTCGAACCATAAAGTTGTCCATCTACCAGGAAACCGATATATTCGAAATGCATATGATCAGCAAGAAAGGCCGCGAGCTCCTTCATATCGATTCCCGTAGCAGAAACTTTACTCAATTTTTTAATAATATATACTAAATCAATTCGTTGTGGCGAAATCAAGGACCTTACAAAATCGTTCATTTCGCTCATTACAGGAGATAAAAGCAATACAATTACAATCATAATAAAGTTCAAAACGATCACTTCAGTCGAAGGCGTGGATCCTCTGAATAAAGCTGCAAAAATCATAAAGAATATTATCATATATACTACCGCTGCGGCCGCCATCAGCACTACGTACGACATAAGCCTCAACCAACCAGATGCTAGCTTAATAATACGATATCGCAAAATCGCATAATAAAACGCCAAAATTGTCGCGCCAATCATAAATGGCCCAACCCAAATTAAATCATACCGCACGAGCGGCAACAACAAGTCAAACAATAATGACAAAGACCCAGTAATCGAAAGTCCAATCAGAAAAACAATCCTTCCTTTACGTATTGCGCTAAATTTGGATTTATCATGCAAAATACGATAAAGAAGTACAGCAAGAAACGAAACAGTAATTGCCATAAAATATGAAATATATGCTACATAATACCAACCATTGACTATGGTAATCGAATTTCCTGCAGTACTCAAATTAATCGACGAGTAAAGTACCTCGGGCGACAAGAATAGCGGACAAATCATCAATGCACCAGTCACTGCAAAAAATAGCGTTAGGAACTTGCCAATTTTCATGTCCCAGCTATTATAGCCGAGAAGTGCAACGTCCATTAGAATCGCTCCACTATAAATACCGGTTACCCAAAGAACTGATACGTTAGATTCATTCGGTGCAAGCGACAAAAATTGCGCAATCGAAATTGCCCAAGCCGCTGCACCAATCGTCGCAAACAAAAACCAGACCGAATTTGCACGCTTGTTTTTTTGTGCGCCCACACATATAGAAACGCCAGAAGCGACCGTCAAAAAAGCCACGATCGTCAGCAAAATCTTGATTAATTGCATTAGTGGACCTCCTTCTTACTTTTCATCATACCATAAACGGCATTTAGTCGTCAATCTTTTCGAATGATAAAAATCACATTCGCACCACATTGCTTCACCTCAACTTCAAGACCAGTTCCCGCTATACCTTTTATAGCCTCACGACGCTTCATCAGATTTAATCCGGACCAAGAAAACACCAAAGCATCACGCAGCATACAAGCATCTGCCGGCAAAATTTTGCCTTTGAGCTGCAAGTCAAAAATGGCTAGTCCTCCACTCTTTACATTTTTTAGTAATTTATTTGCAAATGCCGTAACATCATCAGCATTTTTTACAAAATATGAAGCAATGCCGAGTCCTTCAACAATATCATATTGCTTTTTAGCACCTAAAAATTTGCCATCGTCCATTCGTCCAAATTCATAATTAATCGTAGTTCTTTTTCCACCTAAAATTTCTTTTTCTACACCTTTAATCGCTTCACGATTTTCGTCAAAAGCCGTAACTTTGCATTTATTACGAGTTTGTGGACTAAGACTCATAATCTCTGGCAAGTAACCCGCCGCACAAGACAATATTTCCAACTTTTTATTAGAGCTGCGACGTTCAATCTCTCCCACGATTTTTTCAATCACAATTTCCGTGCGCATTCGTACCCACTCTAGCATATAATCATGCAACACGTAACGCCAGATAGGGTCTTCTGATGGCATAATTTTAAGTTTATTATCCACTCTATCTCTATACAATCCAAAAGCAAGAAGCATTTTATCACTCATCGAACTTGTCAACCAACAAAATAGTGGCCAGGAATCGATCCCTTTTTGCTCGTCTACAAATCTTACAAAGCCAGGATTAAAGCTAAGTGACTTTTTACCCTCCCCACGCATGTCTTTAAGCACCGCCTCCATGGCTTTTTCCGGCACGCCTGAACATTCTCGTCTAATTCGCTCTTCAAAAAAAGCTACACTCTCAGCATCGTCTACTGCAGGCTTATTTTTTAACCACTTTATAGAAATTACACAATATTTAATAATATCTCGCCAAAACTTTAGTGGCTTATGATTCCGACACTTTTCTTGTTTGCGCACTTCTTTCCAGGCCACCTCGAAGCACGTCCCAGTCCTCTCTTTCATAAAGGTATGATACCACATTTTATGAAAAACGTGTATAATATATATTATGCTAGAGATTAAGGGAATCACAAAAATCTATGATACTGGCGGTTTCAAACAAAAAGGTCTTGATAAAGTTAGCATTAACTTTCGGAAGTGTGAATTTGCAGCTATTTTGGGCCCATCCGGTTCCGGAAAAACTACCCTTCTTAATATCATAGGTGGTCTTGACCATTATACGTCTGGCGATCTTCTTGTTAATGGCGTTAGCACTAAACAATTTAAAGATAAAGATTGGGACAGTTATCGCAACCATCGTATTGGTTTTGTTTTTCAAAGTTATAATCTTATTGGGCATCAAACTATTTTACAAAATGTTAAATTAGCCCTCACCCTTTCTGGTATTTCTAAACGCGAAGCCACCCGCCGTGCTACAAAAGCCCTCAAAGAAGTTGGCCTAGAAAAACATATCAATAAAAAGCCCAACCAACTTTCTGGTGGCCAAATGCAACGCGTAGCTATCGCCCGCGCGCTTGTTAACGACCCAGAAATTCTCCTTGCCGCCGAACCCACCGGTGCACTAGATTCCGAAACCAGTGTCCAAATCATGGAACTATTAAAAGAGATTTCAAAAACCAAGCTAGTCATCATGGTTACTCACAATCCAGACCTCGCCAAGCAATACTCTACCCGCATCATCGACGTCAAAGACGGCAAAATCATTGGCGACAATCACCCATACGACAATACCAATGCTCCCACCGAAGACAAAGCTACTACAGCAGGGAAACGTCGTAAAACCAAAATGTCATTTTTTACTGCTCTTGGCCTATCCTTCAAAAATCTCCTGACTAAAAAAGGCCGTACTATTTTAGTCGCTTTTGCTGGTTCTATCGGCATCATCGGCATTGCTTTAATCCTTGCCGTCTCTACCGGCTTTCAAAATTATGTCGATTCAATCCAAGAAGACACTCTTACATCCTACCCACTTTCTATCAATCAAGAATCTACCGATTTTACTAGTGTCTTACTTGCAATGACATCCGGTACAGGCGGCAATAATAATAACGGAGAAGTTACCGAGAACCAGCTCATTACATCCATGCTTGGTAATATTTCTACCAACGACCTAGCTAATTTCAAGAAATATCTGAATACTAATTTTGCAGAGATCGAGCCCGACATCTCCACAATCAAGTACTCTTATAACATCGATCCACCAATCTACGCCATCGATGCCACCAGTAAAATCGCAAAATTAAATCCCAGCAAATTATTCAACTCACTATCTGGTGGATCCTCTCTACTTAGTTCATATTCATCTCTTACATCAATCTATTCCCAAATGATTGACAACCAAGATACCGTCCGCGAACAATATGATATCTTGGCTGGTCATCTCCCCGAAAATTACAATGAGATGCTCTTGGTCCTCTCCGAACCAAATTCTATCCCTGACCTTCTCGTTTATTCACTCGGCCTTCGTGACACCGATGAACTTACTGAAATGGTTACCAAAATCATGAGTGGCGAATCAGTTAAAATTGAAAATCAACCTTTAACCTTCTCTTACGAAGACCTAATGAGCATTGAACTTAAACTCATCGAGCCTGCCGATCTTTACAAATACAATGAAAAATATGATGTTTATGAAGATATGAGTGAAGATGAAGATTATCTCTCGGCTCTATATAATAACGCCGAAGATCTTAAAATCGTCGGCATTGTCTCACCTAAAGCCGGCTCCACTACTTCCGCTTTAAGTCCTGGTGTTGCCTACACTTCTGATCTTATTCGCCATATTGTTAATTACTCTTCAACTACTAGCGCCGTTAAAAAACAACTAGAAAATCCCGAGATCGACGTTTTTTCCGGTAACCGTTTTGATGCAAAGAAAAATAATTTTGACTTCAGTTTTTCCGATCTAGTTTCAATCGACGAAGACAAGCTTGCTGGTGCCTTTGGTATTCGCATTGACCAATCCGCCATTACTACCAAAACCACCGAATACATGCAACAAATCGCTAGCGAAGTCACTACCGACATCACTCCTGCCAAGACCGATTTTATTAATACCTTCAAATCATTAGCCGAAGGAGTCAAAGATACACTAAAAGAACCCACTACCGACTCCGAAACCGGCGAATATAATCCAGGCTTCACCCTAGATGAAATCGACGGTATCGTTACAAATTACCTCAATAATGTCGACATTAATGATTTACTAAAAGTTCCTTATAAAGGACTACTTGAAAGTGTCCTATCTGCGCACCTTGCTATGCTCACTAATACCCAAATCGACGCCTACTCTACCATCGTCGAGCAAATCGCCGTCTCTCCCGAGTTCGATACTACCGCTACTACTATTGCCAGTAAAGTTACTGAAGGTCTCATGCAACAACAAATATTAACCAAAGTCGGCGAACTCACTACTTATCTCTCCAATTCTTTTGCTAACGCATTCTTTGTTGATCAAGACGCG
Organism: Candidatus Nanosyncoccus sp.; assembly: GCA_045641305.1. Taxonomy (GTDB): domain Bacteria; phylum Patescibacteriota; class Saccharimonadia; order Saccharimonadales; family Saccharimonadaceae; genus Nanosyncoccus. The sequence goes on along the minus strand of JAZUGS010000002.1, from coordinate 2,773 downwards.
CTAATCTCATCCTTCAAGCTTAATTTCTCCGAAGAAGAACTTGCTCGCGTTGTCCAAGCTATGTTTACCAAAACGGAATCTACCATCACATCCAATCTTAGCGCCCTTGGTTATCAAGATCTCGACGACCCCACCCGTATCTCCTTCTATTTCAATAGTTTTGACGGCAAAGAACGTTTCCTTAATTTCCTCGATCACTATAACGAACTCATGGAAAATTCCAATCAAGATAGCAAAGTCATCCAATACTCAGATACCACTGGCGTTCTCATGTCTAGCGTCAAAACCATTGTTGATGCAGTATCTTATGTCCTTATCGCATTTGTATCTATTTCACTCGTTGTTTCCAGTATTATGATTGGTATCATTACCTATATTTCGGTTTATGAACGCACTAAAGAAATTGGCATTCTTCGCGCTATTGGCGCCTCCAAACGCAATATTAGTAATATCTTTAATGCCGAAACTTTCATTATTGGTCTTTTATCTGGTCTCTTTGGCATCGGACTGTCTTACATCTTTATCCCAATTATTAACGCTATCCTTCACCACTTTACTGGCGATATCCCGCTTTCTGCCTCACTTGCCATCGAATCCGCAGGTGCGCTCATCCTAGTCAGCATCATCCTCACGTTAATTGGTGGGCTCATCCCAGCCAAATCCGCCAGCAAAAAAGACCCTGTCGAGGCCCTACGTAGCGAATAAACATAACTGCTTTGGCTGGGGCGGAAGGATTCGAACCCTCGAATGGCGGGACCAGAACCCGCTGCCTTACCACTTGGCGACGCCCCATCAAGAATCTATGCTTTATTTTACCACAAAACCTTATAAAATGCTATAATACTTATATGTCAAAAAAGATTTTCACGACCAAAGAACTCGAAACGCTCTCCGCGACAGAAATAATCGATAAGATTAAATATGAAAATTACTCGCTTCTAACCTCACTCGACGCCGAAAAACTTCGCAAAGAAATGGTTCCCGTTGGCAAAGCTTGTCATCTCGCCACAAATTATTTTCTTACCGCTGGTACACCAGAAAAAGCTCGCGCCAAGCTTGTTAAAACCCTCAAAAAACTCGCTCCTGCCAATTATCAGAAATCCGCTTTTCCACATGATTCTAAAGATGGTTTAATTATTGGATTCAATCATCCTAGCCTCGGCGAAATTCTACGCCTTGTTATGATGAAAATTGATATTATGGGCGAAAAACCCATGCTTTTCCCAGTTAACCTTCCGTGGTACGAAGCAATTGCAAAAGATTATGATAAACTTAAATCCCTAGGCATATTAATTACTCCAACCATTACTCCATCCACTTGGAAAAAATTATCATTAAAAGAGGGAACAAAAAAATACGACCTCGCAAATAAATTAAAACGTGATTTTCGCAATATTTATACCGATTTTTCCCATGAAACTGTCAAAAACGGCGGGGTCATATTCGTTGCTCCTTCCGCCACTCGTCAAGCTACTGTATTTAAAACCAAGGACATCTACGACAAAAAAGAAGAAGTCATCCCCACGATGTCCGTTCTTGCACTCAAACTTTATCAAGACCCTGAAATGACTTGCAATTTTCTGCCAGTCGCCATCCTCCCACCCGACGATTATAAGCGCAGCCTAAACTTTTTTAAAACCTACAAGCTCGTTCCTGCAGACATCTTTACTGCCGCCAATATTCGTAAAACATATTTCAAAACCAAAAACCCCAAACGTCTAGAAGGTTTTGACTACGACTTTCATGAACGCATTGCGTCAAAACTCCCTAAAAAGTACTGGTACTAATTGTCAATCTGTGTTATACTATTGACAAGTCTGGTATCAGACTTTTTTGATGAAAGGAGCAGAATGCCGAAAAAAGAACCAAAAGCGAAAAAAGAGCAAAAAGACAAAAAGCCTTTTATCCTATTTCGTCCATTTATTGCAATCGGACATTATCTAAGGGATTCTTGGCACGAAATTCGTCAAGTGCGATGGCCAAATCGCAAAACCACCTGGAAAATGGTTCTTGCCGTTATCGTTTATACCGCACTTTTCGCCGTCATTCTTCTACTTTTAGACATGTTATTTTCATTTATATTTAATAAACTTTTAGGATAAGGAGCAAATATGGCAGTAAACCGCTATGATGACACCCGTGCATGGTACGCAATTAGTACCTATAATGGGTACGAAGACAAAGTCGCTGATTCTATCAACCAACGCACCAACACCATCGAAATGGCCGACAAAATCTTTGAGGCTATCGTCCCAAAGGAAAAACAAATTGAAATTAAAAACGGCAAACGTAAAGTTGTAGATCGTAAAATTCTTCAAGGATATGTCCTTGTAGAAATGAAATTATCCGATGAAACTTGGTACATTATCCGCAATACACCTGGTGTCACCGGTTTTATCGGCAATGGCACCCAGCCTACTCCAGTTTCCGAAAAAGAAATTGCCAAAATTAAAAAACGTATGGGCGTCGAAGATCCTAAATTCTCCCTCAAATATGAAGTTGGTGAAGTCGTCTCTATTACTGATGGTCCATTTAAAGGTTTTGAGGGCGCCATTTCCGAAATTGACGCCGGCAAAGGCAAGCTTAAAGTCATGGTTTCAATGTTTGGTCGCGAAACACCAGTCGAACTTGATGCTTTACAAGTTAAACAATTGTAGTATAATATAAGAGTTACGTACTCGGAAAGAGGAATATAATATATGGCAAAAAAAGTTATCGGCAACCTTAAGTTGCGCGTTCCAGGTGGCAAAGCCACCGCAGGCCCTCCGGTCGG
>JAZUGS010000001.1:0-2743 GCA_045641305.1 Candidatus Nanosyncoccus sp. | reverse complement strand
CGCCCTTCATCCGCGGGATTTCTCCCCGCGAGACAGTTCAAATTATATCAAAATTCAGAGCGCAGTGCCTGGAGCAAAACACCGGAGCGAGTCCTATCATAAAACTGAACATCTGAAAATCTACGGACCGAAGTCATAAATTCAATTCTTTTAACCAATCAAACATTTCTTCATTTGCATAACCAACTGCTCTATCGAATTCATTTTCATAATCACCTCACCCCGGAAACAGGACGAAAACGCACTTTCTCACTTTTTTTGCGGCATCGAAAAGAGGTTTTAAATCACCAATCCTGGAATCCTTTGAAAACGCCACACTCATTACCACCCGAGCATTCTCCCCCAACGCGCCTAGGCTCTCGCTAAAGCACCCTCCCGGAACTTCTTCACTTTCGCCAGACAACTCCTTCGAGAAAAAAAGCTTACCTTCGCTAATGTTAATAAAATACCAATTGCCATTAAAAAGATGTGCTACCGGCTCTGAAACAAATTCAATATTTTGGTCTACAGTTTTTAGGATAAAACCAGCATATCCTTTTCGTTCTAGAATTATTAAAACTTCTTTCAATGTCACCAGTCCTACATCACCCGCCGTACGAACATACAGATAATTATTAGTACCGTTTGAAAAAATAATCGGCGCATCAGGAACAAACCGTTCGAATTCGCCAAACGGAACATTTCTACCATCAGTACAAATCTGCCCATCGCTCAAAAGCTCAACCACTGAAGGACCACGACTGCACATTTCGTGTCCAATCCAGATGATTACGCCGACAACACTTATGGCGGCTAAAACTTTGATTCTCATTGAATGAAATTCCCCAAATCACATTTGTATACTTTCCCTCGCCAGTCAACATGAAACTCCAAAGAATATCCTGACACCGCACCAGGCGCCATGAAAATGTAATACAACGATTTACCCTTTGTGGACAAAGAGCGACCAAGTAACCGCTCAATCATTTCCCGCGAAATTTCGCCATCCCCCCTAGCATACAGAACATCAAATGCTGCGATAATTTGCAAGCATGCATCCTTAATCTGCTCTGCATTCCGCGCATCTGCAACGTCGCGTGCGGCACGAGCAAAATCAACCATATCAGCGTCGGAATATTCTTTTCCGTGGCAACCTAGCACCAATATAATAATTGCGCTTACTATACATATAAACAATCTATTCATAATTAATGGTAAATTTTCAATTTAATACCTCTTGACTTAACCCCTCATAATTTAATTTATCACGCTACCGGTTTCCATTTTTGAAACATTGCCCCAAAAATCTATATAAAACATCACTACTCGTCCACTAGAATATCCGTCTGCAAAGCAAAAATACGTAAGCGGGTCTTTTGTCGTAACCATAGACTTACCAAACAGTTTTAAAATCGTATCCTTTGAAATTTTGCAATTGCCGCTTCCTTCAATAGTCAGAAACTCTGCATACAGACGATCGCACGCATCATCAACCTGACTTGGAGTTTGCGCATTTTTTATTTCTTGCACAACCATAGCAAACACCGCCAGCTCCTGATCAGTGCACTGACGATTCATACATCCGAACAATATGGATGATATCGCCATCAAGGTTATAAAAAAGCATTTCACATTCATTGCCAAACATCCTCTTCAATGATATATTTTAAGTTTAAGACCATTAGCTCGAAACCATTCAAATGTTGCCGAATTCGCCCTTACACAACTATCATCAAGAGCCTCCTTTCTTGATTCTTCAAACATACGCCAAACATCTTCTTTTTCTTCATAAGTTAACTCATTGGCCTTTTTATGCGAATACTTTTTAACAGCCCTTCGAAATTTTGGCATTAAAACTTTAACAAATGACTCCGCGTGCCCTTTTTCGTGCTCTAATACAGCATCATGCACATAAGGAGAACCATCAGAAGCATGAGACTCGCCACCAACCATAATACCATCAATCGTATTGTGTGGACGATACCAATAATCAATTTTTTCACTACCATTAGCAACCAAATCACTCCGCAACCAAATCCAAACATCAAACTCTAAGTCGCACCCTGAATAATCAAAAAAATTTTTGTCAGGAATATGGAAACGTCCATTAACATTTCCTCCAACCGGAGACAAGTCTTCCTTAACAAAAATATCGTCAATCGTGTTTACTATTCGCGTTTCATAAACACTCCCATACCATTTATCAACTAATCGCGACGATTTTACACTCACTCCAAATTCTCCCAGCTCATCACATTCAAAAATCGAGTTGTTGTAACAAAATCCGTACAGGTTCACCCCACCCTCTTCGCCAATTGGGTCGCGGGTGAGCCAGCGGCGGAGAGCGGGGGAATAGTAGCGCTTGCCGTAATAGTAGAAGTCGGTCTCGCGGTCGAAGTACTTCGTCGAGTAGCGGAAGGCAAAGGCATCGGCAAGCGCACCGGACTGCGAAATGGTTCGGCCGAAGGCGTCGTAGGTGTAGGTGGCGACGATATTACCGGCGGCATCACAGTAACTGATGATGTTGCCGTAGGCGTCGTATTGCGGAACATAAATCGCGCCGTTGATCTTCGTGTAGAGGAGTCCGCCGATGCCCGCCGCGCCACCGAGCGTGCCGGAGATATCCTTGCCCCAGATGTATTCAACGCGATAGGTGACGCCGTCGTGTTCAATCGTCTCGAGGCGCAGCAGCCAGTCATCGTAATAGTAGCGATGGACACCGTCAGGCGCGTACTTCATCACGCGGCGTCCGACGTTGTCGTAG